>NZ_JBFAMP010000005.1:0-588825 GCF_040674455.1 Streptomyces sp. NPDC049837
ATGCCCGGGATCTTGGCCAGGCCGGCCATGTCGATCTCGTTGTCGAAGTGGCCGATGTTCCCCACGATCGCCTGGTGCTTCATCCTGGCCATGTCCGAGGCCATGATGATGTCCTTGTTGCCGGTCGTGGTGATGAAGATGTCGGCGGTCTCGACGACGTCGTCGAGGGTGGTGACCTGGTAGCCGTCCATCGCCGCCTGGAGCGCGCAGATCGGGTCGATCTCGGTGATGATCACGCGGGCGCCCTGGCCGCGCAGCGACTCGGCGCAGCCCTTGCCGACATCGCCGTAGCCGCAGACCACGGCGACCTTGCCGCCGATGAGGACGTCGGTGGCGCGGTTGATGCCGTCGACCAGCGAGTGGCGGCAGCCGTACTTGTTGTCGAACTTCGACTTGGTCACGGCGTCGTTCACGTTGATCGCCGGGAACAGCAGCGTGCCGTCACGGTGCATCTCGTACAGACGGTGGACGCCCGTCGTGGTCTCCTCCGTGACGCCACGGATCTCGGAGGCGAGGAGGGTCCACTTCTGGGGGTTCTCGGTCAGGGTGCGGTTGAGGAGACGGAGGATGTGGCCGTACTCCTCGCTGTCCGCGGTGGAGGGGTCCGGGGCCTCGCCGGCCTTCTCGAACTCGACGCCCTTGTGGACGAGGAGGGTGGCGTCACCACCGTCGTCCAGGATCATGTTCGGGCCGCCGGTGGGCGTGTTCGGCCAGGTCAGGGCCTGCTCGGTGCACCACCAGTACTCCTCCAGGGTTTCGCCCTTCCAGGCGAAGACCGGGACGCCCTGAGGGTTGTCCGGGGTGCCGTTCGGGCCGACCGCGATGGCGGCGGCGGCGTGGTCCTGGGTGGAGAAGATGTTGCAGGACGCCCAGCGGACCTCGGCGCCGAGGGCGACCAGGGTCTCGATCAGGACGGCGGTCTGCACCGTCATGTGCAGCGAGCCGGTGATGCGGGCGCCGGCGAGCGGCTGGGCCTCGGCGTACTCCTTGCGGATCGCCATCAGGCCGGGCATCTCGTGCTCGGCGAGGGTGATCTCCTTGCGGCCGAACTCGGCCAGGGAGAGATCGGCGACCTTGAAGTCCTGTCGGTTGTCGACAGTCGTCATTTCGAGCTGCTCCTCGTGTTGGGTCGAGGGTGGGTACGGCTGGCTCTGCGAGGCAACTGGACACAAGGATGCCCGGTACCCGCAGTGCAGTCGTCGGAGGCCCTCTCTCCCTCGGCCGGTCCGTCGCGGACCGCCCGACCGCCATCAGCAGCGACGTCTGACTCTGGTCACGAATCTACACCGATCGCTTCGGCGACCCACAGTCCGCCCGGGGCCGGGATCCGGCCGTATCCCGGCAGCGGGGGGCCGCGCGGGGCGGGAGGGGGCGGGGCCGATCATGGGTCCCTCGGGCGCGTACGGGCAGCCCGTCGGACGAAGGGGTGGGGCGAGGTGGGGATGAGACCGGGGCGTGGGTTGCGGATCGCCGGTTGGATGCTGGTTCCGGTGGGGGTGTTGTTGCTCGTGGGGTGCGGGGTGGGCTTCGTGGGCGGGTACGCGGGGCACACGGTCGCCTCGACGTCGATGGAACCGACGTACGGCCGGGGCAGTCGGCTCTTTGCCGAGAAGGTCGGGCCCTCGGAGGTGCGGCGGGGGGATGTGGTCCTCTACCGCATGCCGGAGCGGTACGGGGACCTGCCGGTAATGCAGCGCGTCATCGGGGTCGGCGGCGACCGGGTGGTCTGTGACGGCGAGACGGTGACGCTGAACGGGGAGCCGCTGTCCGAGCCGTACGTGCGGGGCGGTGATCCGGTCGGGGACGGGATGCGGTACGACGTGACGGTGCCGGAGGGGCGGCTGTTCACGCTCGGGGACGACCGGGGGAACTCCCGGGACTCGCGCTACTTCGCGGACGACAGTCCCGGCGGGACGGTGCCGGTGGCGGCGGTGAGCGAGCGGGTGCTGGACAGCGGCACGGTTCCGGTGCTGCTGGGCGTGGGGGCGGTCGCCGGTGGCATCGCCCTGCTGGTCGGCGGCGGGCTGGGGCTCGCGGGGTGGCTGACCGGGCGCCGGCCCGCGCCGCACGGCCGGGTGTGAGCCCAGGTGTGAGCCCAGGCATGAGGAAGGCCCCCGTCCGCTGCGCGCGGGCGGGGGCCTTGTCACCTCTGCCCCGTCACTGGGCGGGGGCGGCGGGCTTGGTGTCCCGGTGGATGTCGGGCTCCAGGTAGATCACCCGGGCGATCGGTACGGCGGTACGGATGCGCTCCTCGGCGGCGTCGATGGCCGCGGCGATCTCGGTGGCCGTGTCCTCGTGCCGGACGGCGATCTTCGCGGCGACCAGCAGCTCCTCGGGGCCGAGGTGCAGCGTACGCATGTGGATGATGCCGGTGACGGTCTCGTTGTCGACGAGCGCCTCTTCGATCTTCTTGACCTCGTCGATGCCGGCGGCCTCGCCGAGCAGCAGGGACTTGGTCTCGGCGGCCAGGACGATCGCGATGAGGATGAGCAGGACACCGATGCAGAGGGTGCCGATGCCGTCCCAGACGCCGTTGCCGGTGGCGATGGCCAGGCTGACGCCGACGAGCGCCAGGATCAGACCGACCAGCGCGCCGAGGTCCTCCAGGAGGACGACCGGGAGCTCGGGCGCCTTGGCGCGGCGTACGAACTCCTTCCAGGAGAGGCTGCCGCGGACCTCGTTGGATTCCTTGATGGCCGTACGGAAGGAGAAGGTCTCGGCGATGATCGCGAAGACGAGCACGCCGACCGGCCAGTACCAGGCCTCGATCTCGTGCGGGTGCTTGATCTTCTCGTAGCCCTCGTAGATGGCGAACATGCCACCGACGGAGAAGAGGACGATCGAGACGAGGAAGGCGTAGATGTAACGCTCACGGCCGTAGCCGAAGGGGTGCTGGGGCGTGGCCTCGCGCTTGGCCTTCTTGCCGCCGACGAGCAGCAGGCCCTGGTTGCCGGAGTCGGCGAGCGAGTGCACGCTCTCGGCGAGCATCGAGGACGAACCACTGAAGAGGAACGCCACGAATTTGGCCACCGCGATAGCGAGGTTCGCGGCGAGCGCCGCCACGATCGCCTTGGTTCCGCCTGACGCGCTCATGCGTGCGGGTGTCCTTCCTGATGCTGCCGGCTGCTGGGGTGTGGGGGGTGGTTCGTACGGCGGCACATTGTTGCAGCAGCGGAGGCGGGCGGTGCGTCAGGCCACCACTGTGGCGCGGAAGACCGTGCCGGTACCGGACAGTTCGGCCTTTTCGCCCGCGGGGATGAAGACGGACTGACCGGGCGTGAGGGACAGGTCGTTCGCCCGGGGCGTGCCGGAGGTGGCGAGGACGATCTGGGGAGTGGCGGCGGTGATGTCGACGGGGCCGGTGCCTTCGGGCCGTACGTAACGGGAGAGGCGGAACTCGTCGACGGGGGTTTCATACACCTCTTCGCCGGAGGGTGAGGCTTCGGGGCGGAGGATGCCCGGGTCGTTCGCCTCGAAGCGGACCACCCGGAGGAGTTCGGGGACGTCGACGTGCTTGGGGGTCAGTCCGCAGCGCAGGACGTTGTCGGAGTTCGCCATGATCTCCACGCCGAGGCCGCCGAGGTACGCGTGCGGGACGCCGGCGCCGAGGTAGAGCGCCTCGCCGGGCTGGAGCCGGACGTGGTTGAGCAGCATGGCGGCGAGGACTCCGGGGTCGCCGGGGAAGTGGTGCGCGAGGACGGCGTACGGGGCGTGGGCGCCGCCGAGACGGTCGCAGGCGGCGGCGGTCTCGGTGACGGTGGCCGCCATCTCGGTGGGGTCCGCGGACAGGACTGCGGTGAGGACCTCGCGGAGGGCGGCGTCCTCGGGGTGGGCGTGGAGGAGGTCGACGTACGGCTTGAGGGAGTCGACGTCCAGCGCGGCGAGGAGGTCGGCGGTCCGGTCGGGGGCGCGGAACCCGCAGAAGCCCTCGAAGGGGGTGAGGGCGCAGATCAGTTCGGGCTTGTGGTTGGCGTCCTTGTAGTTGCGGTGGGGAGCGTCGATGGGGATGCCGGCGCGTTCCTCGGCGGCGTGTCCTTCCTGGGCCTGGGTGAGGTTCGGGTGGACCTGGAGGGAGAGGGGGGCGGCGGCCGCGAGGATCTTGAGGAGGAACGGCAGGCGTGGGCCGAACTTCGCGACGGTGGCGGGGCCGAGTTCGCGTTCCGGGTCGGCCTCGATCAGGGCGGAGAGCGGTTGCTCCGGCTGTCCGGCGCGGGTGACGCGGGAGGGGGCGCCAGGGTGGGCGCCCATCCACATCTCGGCCTGCGGCTCGCCGGTGGGGACGGCGCCGAGCAGTTCCGGGATGGCCGTCGTGGAGCCCCAGGCGTACGGGCGGACGGTGTTGGAGAGGCGGTCCATGCGTCGTCTTTCCTTGCGTCTTGGGCCTTGCGGTGGGGGGAGGGCGGGCGGGTCAGGTGGGGGTGCGGCGGGACGCCAGCGCCAGGTAGACGGCCGCGAAGTCGGTCACCGCGAGGAGCTCCGCGAACGCCGCGAGGTCGGCCGTGCCGTCGTCGGCCGTACCGTTCTCGGGTTCGAGTTCGCTGATGGTGGTGTCGTGGCTGAGCGCGAGCTCGCGGGCGGCGGGCGCGGCGGTGAGGCCGCCGACCGGGCGGTCGCGGAGCAGTACGACGCGGGCGTGCAGGGCTTGCGCCTCCTCGACGCGGTCGCGGAAGAAGTCCTCGGGGTCCGCGCCGGCCGCGAAGTCGCCCGCCAGGAGGGTTCCGTGGGCCGCGAGCGCCTCCGGGAGCTCCGCCGCGAAGGCCGGACGGCCGGCCAGCTCGGCCAGCACGGTGGCGAACCGGCGGCCGATCGGGGCGGCGGCGAGCCCCTCGGTCCAGATCAGCGGGAGCGTGTCGGCGAGTTCGGCGGCGAGGGTCTTGGCGGGGTTGCTGTACGTGGCGACGGCCGGGCCGCAGCGTTCGGCCGTGCGGTCGAGGCGGTCGGCGACCTTCTGGAGGGCGTCGGCCGGCGCGGTGACGAGGCCGACGCGGTCGAGCAGCGCGAGGAGCGGGGTGAACAGGGCCCACAGGGCGGCAGGGCTCGCCGACTGTGACTCCTCGTCGGTCAGCTCGTGGGGAGCGGTGGCCATCGGGACGACGAGGCCGTGCGTATCCCCGACGGCCTCGGCGAGCGGGGAGCGCTGGGGTGCGACGGCGACGACGGTGATGCCACGGCGGTAGGCCTGTTCGGCGAGGAGGGCGAGGCCGGGTTCGCTGCCGTCGGCGGTGGTGATCAGGAGCAGGTCCACGGAGCCGGCCCAGCCCGGGAGCGTCCAGCGGAGGGCGCCCGCGGCGGCTGCCACGCCGGTGGAGTGCAGGCGGGCGACGGGCGCGGACGCGCCGGCCAGCGTGGCCACCAGGTCGGCGACGCAGGCGGCGGCGGTGCCGGGGCCGGCGATGAGGATGGCGCGGGGGCGGCCTTCGGGGTTCAGCTCGGTGACGCCGGCTTCGGCGGCGTGGCGGGCGGCCGTGCGTACGCGCGCGCCGGCTTCGGCGGCCCCGCGGAGGAGACCGCGGCGGTCGACTCGGGCCAGGGCGTCCGGGTCGTCGAGCAGCGTCTCGTCGAGCATGAGGTGGGGCCTCCGATCGCCGTGCTGGGTGGGTGCGGTTCGGCGCGGCGCCGGGGTGTGCGGCGCCCTTCGCGGGTGCGCCGTCAGGCGGGGCGGCGGGCCTCGTCCACGAGGAGGACCGGGATGCCGTCCCGTACGGGGTACGCCAGGCCGCAGTCCTTGCCGGTGCAGATCAGCTCCGGGTTCTCGGCTGCCGTGCGGTCGCTGAGCGGGGCGTGGCAGGCCGGGCAGGCGAGGATCTCCAGAAGGCCGGCTTCGAGCGGCATGGGGGCGGTCCCTTCGGGGGTGCGGGTCTCGGGTCTGGTGGGCTGTGGGCGCACTGCTCGGTGTGCTGGTGTGTGCGCATCGGGCCACGTCAGCCTACCGCCGGGGGGCCGGGGATGTGGCTTTGGCGGGGGCGGGGTCTTGTCCCCGGGGAGCCGGTCCCGGGCGAGCCTGCCGGGGTGGGGTGGGGGGGCGGTTGGGCGTGGAGGGCGGCGGGACGGGGGCGCCGGGGTGGGGGGCTTCCGCCACGCAATGTTGCGGGGGCGGGTGGGATGGCGGCCGGCCAGGCACCGGAACGCCGGCCGGGCCCGTCGGTGTCGGGCCCGGCCGGCGGCGGGGCGGGTCAGGCGGTGGTGCGGACGAGGGCGAGGACCTCGTCGCGGAGGGCGGTCATCGTCGGTTCGTCGCGGGCCTCGACGTTCAGGCGCAGCAGCGGTTCCGTGTTGGACGGGCGGAGGTTGAACCACCAGTCGGGGCCCGTGACCGTGAGGCCGTCGAGGTCGTCGGTCGTGACCCCGTCGCGGGAGGCGAACGCCTCGCGGACCGCCGCCGTGCGGCCGGGCTGGTCGGCGACCGTGGAGTTGATCTCTCCCGAGCCGGAGTAGCGGTCGTACGAGGAGACCAGCCGGGACAGGGGCCCGGTCTGGCCGCCCAGGGCCGCGAGGACGTGGAGGGCGGCCAGCATGCCGGTGTCGGCGTTCCAGAAGTCGCGGAAGTAGTAGTGCGCGGAGTGCTCGCCGCCGAAGATCGCGCCGGTACGGGCCATCTCCTCCTTGATGAAGGAGTGGCCGACCCGCGTGCGCACCGGTGTCCCGCCGTTCTCGCGGACGACCTCGGGGACGGACCACGACGTGATCAGGTTGTGGATGATCGTCCCCGTACCGCCGTTCCTGGCCAGCTCGCGCGCCGCCACGAGCGCCGTGACCGCGGACGGGGACACCGGGTCGCCCTTCTCGTCCACCACGAAGCACCGGTCGGCGTCGCCGTCGAACGCCAGGCCCAGGTCCGCGCCCTCGGCCCGCACCCGCTGCTGGAGGTCCACGAGGTTGGCCGGGTCGAGCGGGTTGGCCTCGTGGTTGGGGAACGTGCCGTCCAGCTCGAAGTACATCGGGACCAGGTCCAGCGGCAGGCCGTCGAACACGGTGGGGACCGTGTGGCCGCCCATGCCGTTGCCCGCGTCGACCACGACCTTGAGCGGCCGGATGGAGGTGAGGTCCACGAGGGTCTTCAGGTGGGCGGCGTAGTCGGTGAGCGTGTCCCGCTCGGTCAGCTCGCCGGGGGTGGCCGCCGCCTCGGGGGCGCCGGTCTCCAGCCACTTCTCCACGAGCGCCCGGATGTCCGCGAGGCCCGTGTCCTGGCCGACGGGCGCCGCGCCCGCGCGGCACATCTTGATGCCGTTGTACTGGGCCGGGTTGTGCGACGCCGTGAACATCGCGCCCGGCAGCCCCAGGCGCCCCGACGCGAAGTAGAGCTGGTCCGTGGAGCACAGGCCGATCAGCGTGACGTCCGCGCCGCGCCGCGCCGCGCCCCGGGCGAACGCGCCGGACAGGCCGGGCGACGAGGGGCGCATGTCGTGGCCCACCACGATGGCCTCGGCGCCGGTCACCTCGACGAACGCCGCGCCGAAGAGCTCCGCCAGCGGCTCGTCCCACTGGTCCGGCACCACTCCGCGGACGTCGTACGCCTTCACGATCCCCGACAGATCATGGGACTGATCCCGAGCCAGATCACGAGACTGGTCAGCTTCCACTTCCCCGCACCCTCCTGCACGCCCTGTGTGTCCACCCGCGGTGGAGCACACAAACTACCCGTAGGGGGCGTGAGGTCAGGAGTCGGGAGAGCGCAGCACCCGCAGGTGCCCGCGGCGACCGACCTCCACCGGGTCCCCGGCACGGCCGCCGGGCTTGCCGCCGGCCTGCGCGGCGCGCTCCTGGGGGCGGGCCGCTTCCCGTACGGCGTTGGCGAGCGCTTCGAGATCGTCACCGCTGGGGCGGGCCGGCGCGGAGCCGTCGGAGAGCCGGACGACCTCCCAGCCGCGCGGCGCGGTCAGGCGCTCGCTGTGCTCGGCGCACAGGTCGTAGCAGTGGGGCTCGGCGTAGGTGGCGAGCGGGCCGAGGACCGCAGTCGAGTCGGCATAGACGTACGTCAGTGTCGCGACGGCAGGGCGGCCGCACGCGGTGCGCGAACAGCGACGTACAGGGCTCACGACGTTGGACGGTACCGCACTCTTGAGCGGGCCGCGACGACTCTCCACCAGGTCACTCGCCCGTGTCGCGGTGTGACGTCCCGCACAGGGCCCCCGGGAACGCCTCGACTGACCTGCGCGGAAGGTGTGGGGCGGGGGCGCCGGCGGTCGAGGCGCCGAACACCACCCCGAACGAATCCGGTCAATCCTGGCGAGCCGACCGGTCCACTCCCGGCACCGAATCGAGCCGAAGCATGGCCGGAATGCTCAATTAACGACATGCCCTCGGCGTGGCGCGCGGCACGATCGTCATACGCCGGGGAGAGCTACCCTGCCTCAGTGATGGACAGTCCCGTACCGCCCCGCCCGGCCGAGCCCCGGCCGCGCCGCCGAGACCGCCACGGCCGCGGCATGCGCGGGCCCGTCGCCCCGCCCCAGGTACCGCTCTCCGCCACCCGCGCGGACACCTTCCGCGATCTGGTGCAGGACTCGGTGGAGCGGCTGGAGCGGCGCTGGCCGCAGCTCGCCGACGTCGACTTCCTCGTCCTGGAGGTTCCCGTGGCCTCCGACGAGTCCGTGCCGCTCGGCGTCTCGGTCCCGGCCGGCCGCGACCGGCCCGCGCGGGTCATCGTCTACCGGCGGCCGGTCGAGCTGCGGGCCAAGAACCGCGACGAGCGTGCCCTGCTCGTCCACGAGGTCGTGGTCGAGCAGGTCGCCGAGCTGCTCGGGCTGTCCCCCGAGTCGGTCGACCCCCGGTACGGACAGGACTGACCCCCGGCTGGGGGCCGAGAGCCGCGGGCGCCCAGCCGGTTCCCGGGGAACCGCTGGTCGCCGCTGGTCGGCCCCCGGCTGGGGGCCGAGAGCCACGGGCTCCCAGCCGGTTCCCGGGGAACCGCTGGTCGCCGCTGGTCGCCGCTAGTCGCTAGTCGACGAGCACCGACAGGTCCTGTCGCGCCTCCGGGACCTCCACCGTGCCCCGGTCGTCGGCGAGCGTCTGCACCGTGAACATCGGGATGCCGTCGTCCGGCTCGGCCAGCGTGCGGGCCGCGTGGACCGGGCCGCCCGAGAGCGTCTCGACGGTCAGCGCGTACGAGCCCTTCAGCCCGGCCGGGACCGGCGGTGTGACCGCCAGTGTCGTACCGCCCTTGACCGTGTACGTCTTCGTCGCCGGCGTCCCGCCCTCGGTGCCCGCCGACGCGGTGACCCGGACCTCCGCGGTCTCGCCGGGTGCGGTCAGCGACAGGGTGGTGCCCTTGGCCCGGTTGTCGGCGGCGGTCGCCCGCTCCCCCACCGGACCGGTCGCCGGGATGAACGCCGCCTCCTGGTCGTCGCCCTTGCCGCGTACCACCCGCAGCGCCGCGACCACCGGCGTGGCCCTGCCCTTCTGCGCCGGGGACAACAGCAGCGACCCGGCCTCGCCGCGCGTGACGTCCTTGAGGTCGACGGCCGCGGTCATCCCCGACTTGACGTGCAGGCTCTCGGCCGCGGCCGGGGTGATCGTGCCGGTCGGGCTCGCGAGCTGGATCTTCAGGTCGGCGTCGTCCTCGCCCGGCGCGTACGCCACCAGCCGTACGGACGTGGCGTCGGCCGGGATGCCGGGCAGGACCAGCGTGCCGACCGGGTCGACGGACGCGGGCAGCCAGTCGCTGCCGAGCTTCTCGTCGGCGGAGCGCACCACCGCGCCGACCCGCCCGCTGCGGGTGGTGACGTGGACCGTGACGTCCTCGGCGGCCGGGTCGGTCGTCAGGGTGGACAGCAGCACCGGCACGCTGGACCGCGCCGGGACCGTGATGCCCTCGGTGAGCTGCGACTTCAGGGGGCCTTGCGGACCGTGCAGCTCGATGTCGACGACGGTGGCCGTGTCGTCGGGGTTGGTCAGATGCACGTAGTCCGCGCGCTGCTTGGCGGTCGAGGCGCCGGGGAACCAGAAGTCGGTGTCGGGCGCGGTGCAGCTCACGCCGAGCAGGCCGCGCCCTCCGCCCGCCGGGACCTTGGTGGTCTGCTGGGTGGTCCAGCCGGGGGCGAGCGGTCCGGAGGCCGAACCGACCAGGGCGGGCGCGTCGCCGCCGTCCGCCTCGGCGGAGACCGGCTTGCCGGGCTGGGTCAGGGTGAGGACGGGCTTGTCGGCGGCCGGTGCCTTCTTCGGGGTGTTCGTCTTCTTGGGGTCCGCCGTCGTCTCGTCCGCCGTGGCGGCGGACGGCTTCAGCTCGGCTTGCCCGCTGCCCTTTCCCTCTCCGGCCGGGGTGAACGACGTGTACACCGTCTCGGCGACCTCGGAGTTGCTCGGGGCGGGGCACAGCAGGCTGGAGCGCTCGACGGGGAGCCGGACAGAGGCCGGGAGGGCCGTCGGCGTACCGGCGTCGCCGTCGGGGGTGGTCAGGGCGGCGAAACCGGTGACCGCGGCGAGGGCGGTGACGGCGGCGGCGAGGGAGAGGGTGGTCCGGTTCACTGGTTGCTGCTCCCGTCGGGACGCTGCTCGTTGTCGTACTCGTAGCCCTCGTAGCCCTCGTAGCCGTAGTGCTGCGGCTCGTACTGCCCCGGCGGGTACTGCTGGTACTGCTGCTGGTACTGCGGGTCGTACTGGCCCTGCTCGTATCCGCCCTGCTCGTGAGCACCCTGCGGCTGAGCGCCCTGCTCGTATCCGCCCTGCTCGTAGGGCTGCGGCTGCTGGTACTGCTCGTAGGACTGCGGGTACTGCTCGTACGGGTCGGCCTGGTACTGCTGCTGGGCGGCCGGGTGGGCGGCGTACGTATGGCCGCCGTCCCACTCGCCGTAGGCGGGCTGCCGCGGCACGTCCGGGTGCGCGTACGGGTCGGTGTCCGGTACGGGTCCGGCGGCGGGGTTCGGCCCGGTGTCGGAAGCCGTCTCCGTGTCCCCCGCCTCCGACGCTTCGGCGGCGGCCGCCGCCCGGAGCCGGCGCGCCCGGCGGCCGTCGCCCGCCAGGTCCTCGGGGGTCACGACGGGCTCGTCGTCCGGCAGGTCGTCGTCCACGTCCCGGCGCCGCCCGGGCAGGGCCAGCACGAGGAGGACGACGGCCAGGAAGGACTGCGTCCAGAGCCAGGCGGTGTGGCCGAAGGAGTCCTCGTACGTCAGGTCCAGGCGCCCGCCTTCGGCGGGCAGCTCGAAGCCCTGCGCCCAGCCGTCGACGACCGTCTTCTTCAGCGGCCGTCCGTCGATCGTGGCCAGCCAGCCGTCGTCCGCGCGGTCCGCGATGCGCAGCACGCGGCCGGGGCCGCCCGCCGGGATCTCGGTGTGCGCCTCGACGGGACCGGCGGCCACCGGCAGCCGTTCGCCCTTGCCGTCGCCGCCCGGGACGATGGTGGCCCGCGCGACCTGCCGGTCCACCCGCCACAGGGCGCTGCCGTCCAACTGGCTGAGCCGGGTGAGCCCCGGCGTGGCGTCCAGGACGCGGCTCATCTGGCGCGGCGCGCCGTCCCGTACGAGGACGTACCGGATGGCGAAGCCGCTGAGCTGGTCCGTCTGGTCCGCGCCGGAGCCGGCGACCAGGTTGGCCACGACCTTGTCGAGGCGCGGGTCGCCGCCGCCCGCCGCGGTCAGTTCGGCGTCCCCGAGGCGGGCGCCCGAGCCACGGACCAGGGTGTACGGCACCTCGGCGGTGGAGGTGCCGCCCAGCACCAGGGTGCGCGGCTGGTCCCGGGTGTCGCTCTCCTCGGCGACGAACGCGGGCACCTGGACCGGGTCGCGCCGCTCCAGGGGGCCGGCCGCGCCGCCGATCGTCCAGTTGGCCGCGGAGACGACCGGCCCGGCGGCGGCGGCGAGCGCGATCAGCACGGCGACGGGCTGGCGCCAGCCGAAGCTCTGGGAGGCGACGCGGGTACGGCCGCCCTCCGCGCCGAGCATGCCGGCGGCCAGCAGCGCGATGCCGTACACGAGGGTGGCGGGCCCGGCCCAGCCGGAGCCATCGCCCGGGCCGCTGCCCGCGCCGTTGAGGAGCACCGCGAAGACGAGCGCGACGACGGCCACCACCCACGCCGCGCGGATCGCGAACTGCCGCTCGGCGCGCAGCAGGGCCGCGAGCGCCGCCAGGACCAGGCCGATCAGGACGAGCCCGCCGACGGTCCTGGGGCCGCCCGGCGAGACGCCGAGCAGGTCGAGCGGGGACGCCGCGCCCGTACCGAACTCCGTCCCGGCCTCCCTGAAGAAGGCGGACGGGTCGGACAGCAGCGTCAGCGACCAGGGCGCGAGCAGCAGCAGCGGTGTGCCCACGGCGGCCAGGAAGCGCAGCCCGTACGCGACGATGTCGCCGCGCCGCAGCACCAGCACCGCCAGCCCGAGCGCGACCGCGAGCGGCCAGACGACGGGCGTGAACGCCATCGTGAAGGTGAGCAGGAAGGCGTACGCCCAGGTGGCACGCCAGCTACCGCGTGCCTCCCCGCGCAGGCGCAGTCCGTGCGCCGCGACGGCGGCCCGGGCGATCAGCGGCAGCAGGACGGCCAGGACGGCCGTGCCGAGCCGCCCGGTCGCCAGCGCCCCGGTCACGGCGGGCAGGAAGGCGTACGCGACGGCTCCCCAGGCGCGCAGCAGCCGCGACTGGACCAGGGGGCGGGAGGCGAAGTACGCGGTGAAACCGGCCAGCGGCACCGAGCAGACCAGCAGCACGGTGAGCGCGAGGCCGGTGGAGCCGAGGAACACGGCGGAGAGGGCGGCGAGGACCGCCAGGTACGGCGGGGCGGTCTGCGTCCCGCCGGTGCCGAGGGGATGCCAGGCGTCCGCGTACCGCCCCCACAGCTCCCCGACTCCGTCGGGGACGGGCAGCAGCGCGCCGCCCGCGAGGGAGCCGCCGCCGAACAGGCCGCGGCAGGCCACCACGGAGGCGACCAGCAGCAGGACGAAGAGGACCGGGCCCGGCTTGCGGGCGATCTTCTTGAGCCGGGCGAACTGCTCGATCTCCAGGAAGTCGGCGTCGTCCCCGCCGGGGCCCGACTCGACCGCGCCGTGGCGCGAGCCGCCCGAATCGGCGTCCGTGCCGCCGAAGTTGGACATGACCTGCTCGACCGTGGCGCGCACGGTCGCGCCGGGCGGCGGGAACAGCGGCCGCAGTTCGGACGCTTCGACGGCCCTTCGGCTTCTTCTGCGGCGGGCCGCGATGATCCGCTCCGGCCGCAGCAACGTGCCGAACAGGCCCATGACTTCGTCCACGGCCTGGCCGGGCACCTTGCCGACGAGATAGGCGAGCGTACGGAGGAGGGTGCCGACGACGAGACGGAGCAGGACCCACGGGAAGGCGATGCCGCGCGCGTTGGCGAGCAGCGTGTAGACGGCACCCGCCTTGTCGACGCGGTGGGGGCTGGCGACGGAGCGGCCCGCGCAGTCGACGGTGCGCCGCTCGCGTGCGGAGGCCTCGGCGTGGCGGAGGACGGCGTCGGGCGCGACGAGGACCCGGTGGCCGGCGGAGTGGGCACGCCAGCACAGGTCGACGTCGTCGCGCATCAGGGGCAGGCGCCGGTCGAAGCCGCCCAGCTCCTCGAAGACGTCACGGCGGATGAGCATGCCTGCGCTGGAGACGGACAGCACCGGCCTGACCTGGTCGTGCTGGCCCTGGTCCTGCTCGCGCCGGTCCAGGCCGGTCCAGCGGCGGCCGCTGTTGGCGATGGACACGCCCACTTCGAGGAGCTGCTTGCGGTCGTACCAGCCGCGCAGCTTGGGTCCGACGATCGCCGCGTACGCGTCGCCGTCCGCGACCCGGAGCAGCTCGGCGAGGGCGCCGGGCTCGGGCGCGGCGTCGTCGTGGAGCAGCCAGAGCCACTGGACGGGCTCGCCGTGCGGCAGGTCCGGCATGTCGTAGGCGTCGTCGTTCCACGTCCGGCTGACCGGGTCCCAGCCGCTGGGCCGCTTCAGGTACGGCAACTCCTCGGGGCCGAGGACGGGCGCGGTGCGGGCCGCCTCGTCGACGGCGGCGCCGAAGCCCGTACGGCGTGCGAGGTGCAGCACCCGGTCGTCGCCGATGGCCTCGGCGACCAGCCGCGCGGAGTCGTCGGCGCTGCCGGTGTCGGCGGCGATGACGTTCTGTACGGGGCGTTCCTGACCGAGCAGCCCGGCGAGGACGTCCGGCAGCCACCGGGCGCCGTCGTGGGAGACGAGCACGGCGGTGACGACGTGCCGCGGGAACTCGGGCTGCTGCGTGGTGGCGGACATCGGGTTACGGGCCCTCCGGCCGGGGGTCGCCCGCGGGGGGCGTTGGAGCGTCTCGGACGGAGGCCCACACTAATGGCTGGCAGGACAGGGGTCCGCCGCCTGTGGACAGAGCACGGTCGGCGGACCGTTCTTTACGTACACGTGTGCACGCTTTGGCCACTCGGCGTGCGTGGATGACCGGCGCGGTCGACTTACGGACGCGGTCGACTTACGGGCGCGGTCGCTTGCGCGTCGGGCTGCCGGGGCGGCGGCGGGTGCGGTGCGGTGCGGCCCGGTGGGTCGGCTGGGCTCGGTGCCCAGGCGGTGCGTGCGCGCGGCCGGCCCGGGGCGGCGCCTGAGCGGCGGGTGGGGGCGTGGCCCCTCCGGGCTCGACTCCTCAAGGCCGGCGGCCTTGGGTCTCTCGTAAGGGAGCCCGCCCCTTGCCTCCCCCCAAGCTCTGCGGGGACGACCCTGCACGGCCCCGCCTGCGCCGTCGGCGGGTGCGGGATGTGGGTGGCGTGTAGAGGGCTGCTGCGGCAGGTGGATGCCCGCGCACCCGGCAGTGGTGCCGGGGTCCCGCGATCGGTGGGCCGCGCCCGGTGGTCGGTCAGACCGCGGCCTTCTTGAGGCGGCGGCGCTCGCGCTCCGACAGGCCGCCCCAGATTCCGAATCTTTCGTCATTGGCGAGCGCGTACTCGAGGCATTCCGAACGGACTTCGCAGGCGAGGCAGACCTTCTTGGCCTCGCGAGTGGATCCGCCCTTCTCGGGGAAGAAGGACTCCGGATCCGTCTGGGCGCACAACGCGCGCTCCTGCCAGCCGAGTTCCTCATCCGCGTCCTCGACCAGCAGTTCCTGGAACAACTCGGTCATGTGCGCCCCTCGTCGGTCTTTGCGTCCCCGTGATGTGGCCGTTTGTCGAATTTTTCGGCCGAACGACACGAGTGAAATTACAAGTGTGGTGCTCCGGGCCAGTCAAGCCGGGATCTGCTATTGGGCCTGGTATTCACTCTGCGGAACCAAGGCTATGCGGAAAGTGTTCAAATCAGCAAAAATGAGACACATGCCGCCGCCCTGCCCGCACCCTCCCTTTCACCACCTCTTCAAGGGAGGACGTTCGCCGCTTCGATCTTGTTGCGGTCGAGCCGGTGAAGCGACCCGGATCACAGTCAGGTCACGAGAGCGCGACGACGTTTGCGCGGGCGGTTGCTGCGCCATGTGTCCTGGCCCTCGCCAGCACAAACCTTTCTCCGGACGGAGTAACCGGATGAGGTGAAACATTGCCGCCAAATCGGGCATTGGGTTGACAGACGTAATCCAGCCGGTCACCTTTGATGGCATGCCAGCAACCACAGCGCTCCTCGCGACCCACGCCCGTGGGTCCCGCAGCGCTGCCCCGGCTCTTCAGCCGCTCTGTTGCTGTCGCTGTTCCTGCTGTTGATGCCGTAGCGCTCCAGCCTCCTCCAGCGTCTGTTTTCCGCCTCCGGTTTCCGGACGTTCCGGATCCGTTTCTCCCGAGGAACCCCCGCACTCCATGAACAGCGACAGCGACCTCCAGATCGCCGGCGACATCCTCGCCGTACAGCACCTGCTCCAGCCCGCCAAGGAGCACCCGTCCACCGTGGCCGACTTCGCCGGGCTCGCCCGGTCCGTCGCCGCCGACCGGGCGCAGTGGGCGCACCTCGTCGAGTACGACGCCACCACCCGCTGGTACCACCGGCTGCGCACCGGGCCCGGGTACGAGGTGTGGCTGCTGTCCTGGGTGCCCGGTCAGGGCACGGGTATGCATGATCACGGCGGCTCCTCCGGCGTACTGACCGTTCTCGAGGGGGAACTGACGGAACGTACGGAAAAGGGCGCGCGGTCGCTCACCGCCGGCGCGCAGCGCGTCTTCGCGCCGGGGTACGCGCACGATGTGGTCAACGATTCGCTCGAACCGGCCGTCAGCCTGCACGTCTACTACCCGGGGCTGACCGACATGCCGATGCACGGCACCACCTGCTCCGCCCCGGAGACCCGGGATGTCGTAGTCGCCTGACAGGCCCGCCCGTCGCCCCGCCCACCACCCCTCAAACGATCAGCCTTCGGCTGACAGACTGTGCCCCATGCGCATTGTGGTTCTGGCCGGCGGCATCGGCGGTGCCCGTTTTCTGCGCGGCCTCAAGCAGGCCGCGCCCGACGCGGACATCACGGTCATCGGCAACACCGGTGATGACATCCATCTGTTCGGGCTGAAGGTCTGCCCCGACCTCGACACGGTGATGTACACCCTGGGCGGTGGCATCAACGAGGAGCAGGGCTGGGGGCGCGCGGACGAGACCTTCACCGTCAAGAGCGAACTCGCCGCGTACGGAGTGGGACCCGAGTGGTTCGGGCTCGGCGACCGCGACTTCGCCACCCACATCGTCCGTACGCAGATGATGGGCGCCGGCTACCCGCTGAGTGCCGTCACCGAGGCGCTGTGCGCCCGGTGGAAGCCGGGCGTGCGGCTGCTGCCGATGTCCGACGACCGCGTCGAGACGCACGTCGCCATCGAGGTCGAGGGCGAGCGCAAGGCCGTCCACTTCCAGGAGTACTGGGTGAAGCTGCGCGCCTCGGTGGACGCGCAGGCCGTCGTGCCGGTCGGCGCCGAGCAGGCCAAGCCGGCGCCCGGCGTGCTGGAGGCGATCGGCGAGGCCGATGTGGTGCTCTTCCCGCCGTCCAACCCGGTGGTCTCCATCGGCACCATCCTCGCCGTCCCCGGCATCCGCGAGGCGATCGCCGACGCGGGCGTGCCGGTCGTGGGCCTCTCCCCCATCGTCGGGAACGCGCCGGTGCGGGGCATGGCCGACAAGGTGCTCGCGGCCGTGGGCGTCGAGTCCACGGCCGCGGCGGTCGCCCAGCACTACGGCTCCGGGCTGCTCGACGGCTGGCTGGTCGACACCGCCGACGCGGGCACGGTCGGCGAGGTGGAGGCGGCCGGCATCCGGTGCCGGGCAGTGCCGCTGATGATGACGGACGTGGACGCCACGGCGGCGATGGCGCGCGAGGCACTCGCCCTCGCCGAGGAGGTACGCGCGTGACGGCCCCCTCCTACCGGGTGTGGGCCCTGCCCGGGCTGCCCGAGGTGCGGCCGGGCGACGACCTCGCCAAGCTGATCGCGGCCACCGAACCGGGGCTCGTGGACGGCGACGTGCTGCTCGTCACATCCAAGGTCGTCAGCAAGGCGGAGGGGCGGATCGTCGCGGCGGACGACCGCGAGGCGGCCATCGACGCCGAGACGGTACGGGTGGTGGCCCGGCGCGGCACCCTCCGCATCGTCCAGAACCGGCAGGGCCTGGTCATGGCGGCGGCCGGGGTCGACGCGTCGAACACCCCGGCGGGCACGGTGCTGCTGCTGCCGGAGGACCCGGACGCGTCCGCGCGGGCCATCCGCGAGGGGCTGCGGGACGCCCTCGGTGTGGACGTCGGCGTCATCGTCACCGACACCTCCGGGCGGCCGTGGCGCAGCGGGGTCACCGATGTGGCGATCGGCGCGGCGGGGGTCCGGGTGCTGGACGACCTGCGCGGCGGCACCGACGCGTACGGCAACCCGCTGGTGGCCACCGTGGTCGCCGGCGCGGACGAGCTGGCCGCCGCCGGTGACCTGGTGAAGGGCAAGGCGGCGGGGCTGCCGGTCGCGGTCGTGCGGGGCCTCGCGCACCTCGTCGAAGAGGGGTCGGAGGGCGCGCGGGCGCTGGTGCGGGACGCGGCGGACGACATGTTCCGGCTCGGGACGTCCGAGGCCGTGCGGGAGGCGGTCACGCTGCGGCGCACGGTGCGGGAGTTCACGGACGACCCCGTGGACCCGGGCGCGGTGCGGCGGGCGGTGGCCGCCGCCCTGACGGCGCCCGCGCCGCACCACACGACGCCGTGGCGGTTCGTGCTGCTGGAGTCGGAGGAATCGCGGGTGCGGCTGCTGGACGCGATGCGGGACGCGTGGGTCGCCGACCTGCGGGCCGACGGCCTGGGCGAGGACGCCATCGCCCGCCGGGTGCGCCGCGGCGACGTCCTGCGCCGCGCGCCGTACCTGGTGGTGCCGTGCCTGGTGATGGACGGCTCGCACCGCTACGGGGACGCGCGGCGGGACGGGGCGGAGCGGGAGATGTTCGTCGTCGCGGCCGGGGCGGGCGTGCAGAACTTCCTCGTCGCGCTGGCCGGTGAGCGGCTGGGGTCGGCGTGGGTGTCGTCCACGATGTTCTGCCGGGACGTCGTACGGGACGTGCTGGGGCTGCCGGACGACTGGGACCCGATGGGCGCGGTGGCGGTCGGCCGCCCGGCGCGGGTACCGGGGCCGCGGGCGGCGCGGGACGTGGAGGGGTTCGTCGAGGTGCGGTGACGCCCCCGGAGACGACCTAGAGCGCCGCGATGTTGCCCGGGGTGAAGCGGGGGCCGCGGCGGGGTGGGGTGTGGCCGCTGAGGAGGATGAGGCGGGCGGCGCGGTGGCGCTGGCCCGTGTAGGGGGCGAGGAGCTCCAGCATCTCCTCGTCGTCGGCGTCCCGGCGGCCGGCCAGGGCGTAGCCGACGATGCTCGGCAGGTGGTAGTCGCCGGTGGTGACCGCGTCGGGGGCGCCGTTGCTGCGCTGGACCGTTTCGGCGGACGTCCAGGGGCCGATGCCCGGGATGAGCTCCAGCCGCCGCCGGGCGTCCACCGGGTCCATCGCCGCGGCCTCCTCCAGGCGGCGGGCCACCCGGACCGCGCGGAGGATCGTGGCGGCGCGCTTGTCGTCGACGCCCGCGCGGTGCCACTCCCAGGACGGGATCAGCGCCCACGTACGCGGCTCCGGCATGACGTACAGGCGGTCGTGCGGGCCCGGCGCGGGCTCGCCGAACCTGGTGACGAGCAGCCGCCACGCCCGGTACGCCTCGTCCGTCGTGACCTTCTGCTCCAGGATCGAGGGGATCAGCGACTCCATGACGAGCCCGGTCCTGGTCAGCCGCAGCCCCGGGCGGCGCCGCTCGGTCACGGCCAGCAGCCGGTGGTGCGGGGTGAACGCCGACGGGTCGTCCTCCGCGCCCAGCAGCGCCGGGAGCCGGTCCAGGAGCCACTCCGCGCCCTCGCCCCACGCCTCCGCCTCGACGGAGCCGCCGCGCCCCGCGACCCTCAGCGTGCCGGGGCCCGCCGGGGTGCGGGTGGCCCGCCACACCGACCCGTCGGGCGCCGTCCGGAACGTGGGGTCGCCCGGGCCGCGCCGCAGCGGGCCCAGGGCGAGCCCCAGGTCCAGCGGGTACGGCGGTGACCAGGTGCGCGTGAGTGGCGCTACGGCCCCTGGGCCGGAAGCCTGGGCGGGCAGGGCGACATGGCCGCCGCGCACGGTGGTGCGGGTCGGGCGCGGGGCGTAACGGCCTGCCACGTCGGTACGGTCCTCACGGTCGGGGTCCCCGGTGGGGTCCCGGGGTCCCTATGAGGGTAGACCCGGCGTGGTCACTGGTCCGACGAGAAGCGCACGGCCCCGTCCGGCAGCCGGGCCCCGCACCAGACGCGTACGCCGTCGCGCAGTTCGTTGTCCGCGCCGACCTGCGCACGGTCGCCGATCACCGCGCCGTGCAGGATCGTCCGCGCGCCCACCCGGGCGCCCTCGCCGATCAGCGAGTCGGTGATCACCGCGCCGGCCTCGACGACCGCGCCGTCCAGGACCGTGCTGCCGTCCACCCGGGCGCCCTCGCCGACCGTCGCGCCGGCGCCGATGACCGTACCGCCCGTGAGCTTGGCGTCCCGGGCGACGGAGGCGCCGTCGAGGACGAGCCGGTCGCCGCGCCGGCCGGGCACCGCCGGGGACGGGGCGCGGCCGAGCACGAGGTCGGCGGAGCCGCGCACGAACGCCTGCGGGGTGCCCAGGTCCAGCCAGTACGTGGAGTCGACCATGCCCTGGAGGTGGGCGCCGGTCGCGAGCAGGTCGGGGAACGTCTCGCGTTCGACCGAGACGGGGCGGCCCGCCGGGATGGTGTCGATGACGGACCGGCGGAAGACGTACGCGCCCGCGTTGATCTGGTCGGTGACGATCTCCTCGGGCGTCTGCGGCTTCTCCAGGAAGGCCGTGACCCGTCCGGTGGCATCGGTCGGGACGAGGCCGAACGCGCGCGGGTCCTCGACGCGGGTGAGGTGGAGCGAGACGTCCGCGCCGGACGTCTCGTGGGTGTCCACCAGGGCCCGGATGTCCAGGCCGGTCAGGATGTCCCCGTTGAAGATCAGGACCGGCTCGTCCGGTCCCGAGTGCAGGCGCGAGGCGACGTTGCGGATGGCGCCGCCCGTGCCCAGGGGCTCCTTCTCGGTGACGTACTCGATGTGCAGGCCGAGCGACGACCCGTCGCCGAAGTACGGCTCGAACACCTCGGCGAGGTACGAGGTCGCCAGCACGATGTGCTCGACGCCCGCCGCCCGGGCGCGGGCCAGTTGGTGCGTGAGGAACGGGACGCCCGCCGCCGGAACCATGGGCTTGGGCGTGTTGACCGTCATCGGACGCAGCCGGGTGCCCTTGCCACCGACCAGGAGGATCGCTTCTGTCACCTGTCGTCTCTGCTTCCTGCTGGGTCCGGTCGATGGGCCACATCGGTCATATGACCGATACGACCGGACAGTGTATGCAGACCGTTCGGTACAGCCGCCCCGGTCGTCGTCACCGGCCCTGGTACTTGGCCGACGCTTTCCGGGCCGTGCCGAGCTTGCCGTAGAGCCGTGAGCCCGGGCAGTCGGTCAAGAAGCCGTCCCGGTGCCCGGAGATGACGTTCAGTTTGACCTTCGCGCCCTTCTTGTACCGGTTTCCACCACCTGAGGTCAGGGTGGTCTTCCCCCGGGGATCCTTTCCGTACAGGCCGAGCTTCCATGCCGTCAGCCGTGCGACGGCGGTCACCGCCGCCTTGGGCGGGGTGGACTGACTGTACGTGCCGAGGACCGCGATGCCCATGCTGTTGCTGTTGAAGCCGCGGGTGTGCGCGCCCAGCACCGCCTTGGCCACGCCTCCCGCACGGCCTTCGTAGATGTTTCCGCACTTGTCGACGGCGAAGTTGTAGCCGAAGTCACGCCAGCCGCTGCTCTTGACGTGGTAGCGGTAGATACTGCGCAGAACGGATGGGACCTGCTTGCAGGTGTAGTTGTTGCCGGTGGCGCTGTGGTGCAGGAAGGCCGCCTGGACGGACTTGGTGTAGACGAAGTTGCGTTCGCGCAGCCGCTCGTCGGCGCCCCATCCCTTGCGGGTGATGATGCGCGGGCGGGGACCGATGTACGGCTTCGAGGCCATGGCCTCGTCGCCGAACTGGTCGGCGAACGCCGCGTCCGTCTCGGCCTTGGACAGTTCGGGGATCTCGGTCGCGCCGAGCGGCACGAGTTCGGCGTTCACGGCGGAGGCGGCCGACTCCTCGGGGGTCAGCACCGGTGCCGGGGCGGGGGCCTGGCCGGTGGTGGTGCCGGTGTCGTTGCCCTCGGGGATCTCGGGGCCCTGAGCGGTGTCCTCACTGGCGGGCTCGCGGGCGGGCTCGCTGCTGGGCTCGTCGCCGGGGTCGACGAGTTCGATGCGCATACCGCGCGGCAGCGTCGCGGGGGTGCCGCCCGAGCGCGGGGCCTCGGCCCGTACGCGCACCTCGACGCCGTCGGAGGCTCCGACCCACAGCGGGGCGGTGGAACCGCGGACGGTGCCCGAGTCGCGTTCGGGCGTGCCGGGGTCGGCGGCGTGGTGGTGGTTGTGGGTCTCGACGGACTGCCAGCCGGACCACGTGCTGGTCCCGGTGGCACGGGTACGGACCTGGACCGAGCCGTGGAGCTCGTCCTCCGGGTCGTCCCAGACGACGCCGACCAGCGAGAACGGCCGGACGTCCCGTCGGGTCAGCCCCTGCTGCGCGGCACCGGCCGCCCGCTCGGAGGGGAGGGCCACGAGCGGCAGGGACTGGGTGGAGCCGGGGACCGCCACCTCACCGGCGGGGCCGGCGGAGGTACCGGACAGGGCAGGGGCAGCGGGGGCGGCGCTCGCGGGGAGCGCGAGCGGGAGCACGAGGGCCGCGGCGCACGCAACGCCGATCGAGGATGCAAGGTAGGCACGCATGAGGCGATCCTGGACAAGCCCGACGCGGTACGCCCGTCGGGAATCTGACGGTCCATCGGTCCGACCGGTGGACCCCGTCACCGGTACGGCGGACCCCGCCCGACCCGCGCGCGTACCCTGGCGCGCGTGAATGCCAGCGACCGTACCCCCGCCGACCTGCTCGTATCCGCGCTCAAGGCGGACCAGGCACGCCCCTTGATCACCTACTACGACGACGCAACCGGTGAACGCGTCGAATTGTCGGTGGCCACCTTCGCCAATTGGGTGGCCAAGACGGCCAACCTCATCCAGGACGCCCTGTCCGCCGAGCCCGGCGACCGACTCGCGCTGCTGCTGCCGGCGCACTGGCAGACCGCCGTGTGGCTGGTCGCCTGCTCCTCGGTGGGCGTCGTCGCCGACCTCGGCGGCGACCCCGCCGACGCGGACCACGTGGTCGCCGGGCCGGAC
This sequence comes from Streptomyces sp. NPDC049837, assembly GCF_040674455.1. Taxonomy (NCBI): domain Bacteria; kingdom Bacillati; phylum Actinomycetota; class Actinomycetes; order Kitasatosporales; family Streptomycetaceae; genus Streptomyces; species Streptomyces sp. NPDC049837. Next base: position 22,650 of record NZ_JBFAMP010000005.1, read on the forward strand.
CGGCTCGACGACGGCCTCGCCTGCTCGGGCGGCCGCGTCGCGCTGTCCCTGGCACCGCTGGGGCGCCGCTTCCCCACGCCGCCGGCCGGGTACGACGACTACGCCGTGGAGGTCCCGTCGATGGCCGACGTCTTCGTCCCCTACGCCCCCGTGGACCCGGCCGCCCCGGCGCTGACCGTGGGCGGGACGGAGCTGAGCGGCGCCGAGGTCGTGGACCGGGCGCGCGCGGACGCCCGGCGGCTGGGCCTCGCGGGTGGGGCGCGGCTGCTGTCGGCGCTGCCGTACGACACGTGGGAGGGGTTGTCGGCGGGCCTGTACGCGCCGCTGGCTGCGGGGGCGTCCGTCGTCCTGTGCCGGAACCTGGACCAACTGTCGCCGGAGGGGCTCGCGAAGCGGGTCGAGAGCGAGCGGATCACCAGCACGCTGGTGTGACCGGCGACGGAAGTCCACCCGTCCGGCGCACGGCGTGCCGAGTCCCCCGGGGTTCGGGGCCGTCCGCGATGGATGATCGGCACACACCCGTGTGCAGGCCCCTCGTGTGAAGGACGGACGGACGACGTGACGGACAGCGCTGGTACACCCCCGGAGCCGGACCGCCCAGCAGGGGCGTCCGGTCCGGGCACCCCAGCCGGTGACGCCCCGTCGGACCAAGGGGCGGCCGGCAAGGGCCGCACGCCCACGGGCGGCGGCACGGGGGGCGGCAAGAGCGCCGGCAAGGGCGCCGGCAGGAACAGCGGCAAGGGCGGCAAGAAGCGCCGGCAGCGGACGGCGCGCCCCGCGGAGCCGGCCCCCCGGCCGGTGGCCGTGCCGGCCGGGCCCGCCACCCCCAGGCGCACCCGGTTCCGGCCGCGCGGCCTGCGGGCCATCGCCTTTGTCGGCGCGGTGGTCGTGCTCGCGGCGGCCGGAGTCGGATGGTGGCTGTACAAGAAGCTCGACGAGAACATCACCACCGACCTCTCCGCCGCCGAAGAGCTGGAGCGGTACGAGAGGGAGCGCCCCAGCGCCCTGGTGCGCGGCGCGCGGAACATCCTGCTGATCGGTTCGGACACCCGCGCCGGCAGCGGCAACGCCCAGTACGGCCGGGACAAGGGCACCCAGCGCTCCGACACGACGATCCTGCTGCACCTGGCCGCCCACGGGCGGAGCGCGACGGCGGTGTCCGTGCCGCGCGACCTCATGGTGTGGATCCCGAGCTGCCGCAAGCGGGACGGCTCCCGCACCAGCCCGCAGTTCGCCCAGTTCAACTGGGCGTTCGAGCGCGGCGGTACGGCCTGCACGGTCCGTACGCTGGAGAAGCTGACCGGCATCCGCGTCGACCACCACGTGGTGATCGACTTCCGGGGCTTCAAGGACATGGTGGACGCGGTCGGCGGCGTACGCGTGTGTGTGCGGGAGCCCATCGACGACCCGGACGCGCGGGTGAACCTGAAGGCCGGCGCCCGGACGCTCAACGGCGACCAGGCCCTCGGTTACGTACGGGCCCGCAAGTCGCTGGGCAACGGCAGCGACACCGAACGCATGGACCGCCAGCAGCAGTTCCTCGGCGCGCTGGTCAACAAGGTGCAGAGCAATGGGGTGCTGCTCAACCCGACGCGGCTCTATCCGGTGCTCGACGCGGCCACCAAGTCCGTCACGACCGACCCGGGCCTGGACTCGTTGAAGGACTTGTACGACTTGTCGCGCGCGATGCGCAGCGTACCGACCGAAAAGGTGCAGTTCCTGACCATTCCCCGACGTCCCTACCGTGACAACCCGAACCGGGACGAACTCGTGCAGCCCCGTGCGAACAGCTTGTTCAAGCGCCTGCGCGACGACGAACCCGTCGTCGTCGTTCCCGGCGACGGGCAGAACGAGACCGGCAGCGGGGAGTCGAGCAGGCGCAAGAGGGGCACGAGCCCTTCCTCGACGCCGACTTTCGCGGGCACGAATGCCGCCGTCCGCACCTGCCGATAGCGCGGCGAGTAAAGCCCTGCCCAAGGAACGGGCGACCGGCCAGGCGGATTGCACCCATTTTCCCCTTGTAAGGCTCGTGGAATTTGTCACGGACGTCGCACCACGCTGAACTGGGCGGATAGTGTGACGCGATCCGGTGGTCCCCGGCCATGAGGTCGCACAACCGGATCCCCGAACCGAGCGTCTCCCTCCGGGGAGGGAGACGCCTCGAGTGGCACCGACGGAGGACTCAAACAACCGTGGATGCGCAAGGCCGTGGGCGGGTGGACAACATCGACCCCGCAGACCAGTGGGTGCTCAACCCGGACACAGGCAACTACGAACTGCGACTGCAGGAATCCACACAGCAGCAGTCCAAGGTCGGCCGGCCGCGCAGCGCCTCCGCCTCCGAATCGCGTACGACAGCCACTCCGCCCCGCTCCGTCCCCGGGCAGCGCAGCCGTCGCGGCACCAGCGCCCCGGCCGCCGGCCGCCGCAAGCGCAAGCAGAAGAAGTCGCGCAAGAAGAAGGCACTCCTGTGGACCGCCGGCGTCATGGGTGTCGTCGTCGTGGGCGCCTCCATCAGTGCCTATGTGATCTATGACCGCCTCAACGGCAATATCAACACCGTCGACGTGGGTGACGCGGCCAATGGCGGCGCTCTCAAGGACGGCCCGATCAACATCCTCCTCATCGGCTCCGACAAACGCACGGGCAAGGGCAACGAGGGCTACGGGGACCGGCAGAACTCAACCGGTCACGCCGACACGACGTTCCTCTTCCATGTGTCGGAGGACCGCACCAACGCCACGGCCATCAGCATCCCGCGAGATCTGAAGACCGATATCCCGGACTGCCCCACGAAACAGCCGGACGGCTCGACCAAGGTCATTCCCGGCACGCCGTACACGAAGTTCAACGAAAGCTTCGGTGTGAAGGGCCGCGACCCGGGCTGCACCATGCGCACGGTCAAGCAGATCACGGGCGTCCCGATCGACCACTTCATGATGGCCGACTTCAACGCGGTGAAGACGCTGACCACCGCGATCGGCGGCGTGGAGGTCTGCCTCACCAAGCCGATCAAGGACAAGGGCTACTCCCAACTCGACCTGTCCGAGGGGACGCACGTCCTCGAAGGCGAGCAGGCTCTCGCCTTCCTCAGGAACCGGCACGGTCTCGGGAACGAGAGCGACCTGGACCGCATCAAAATGCAGCAGCAGTTCGTCGCCTCGATGATCCGCAAGATGAAGGACGACACCCTGGGCAATCCCAAGCGGATGCTCGACCTCGCGGACGCGGCGACCAAGGCGCTCACGGTGGACAAGGGAATAGGCGACATCCCGAAACTCACCGCCCTCGCCGAGGAGATCGGCGGGATCAATCTCAAGAACATCACCTTTACGACGATCCCGGTGATAGACAACCCGAACGAGGAGATCAAGGCGACCGTCGTCCTGGATCCCGTCAAGGCCCCCCAGGTCTTCAGCATGCTCCAGCACGACGTCTCCTTCACCGAGGTGAAGCAGAAGGAGAAGGCCGCCAAGAGCAAGCAGGACGCACTGCTCAAGGGCACCAGGGCCAAGCCCTCCGACGTGCGCGTCGACGTCTACAACGGCAGCGACACCGTCGGTGCCGCGCAGGCGACGCTCAACTGGCTCCAGAACGACAAGGGCGTGCTGAAGGCGTCGAACAAGAGCAACGCCCCGAAGAAGCTCGCGAAGACGACCCTCGAATACGCGCCGAACCAGGCCGACCAGGCCCGTGCGCTCGCCGACATGCTGGGGCTGCCCGCGTCCGGCCTCAAGCCCGGAACGGCGGACGCCGGGGAGCAGGTGCCGATGGTGCTCACGCTCGGGGCCGACTTCAAGGGGGCCGGGGTGCCCATCACCGGGCCGAAGAAGCCACCGGCGGACCTGGACAAGGTCGAGGCCGACAAGAAGGTGTGCGCCCAGTGACCTGAGTTCATGGGGGGGTGCATCACCGACAGTTGATTGAGGGGAACTGGGTGGGACAGGGAAGCGTGCGTGGGGAGGGAACGCGGCAGCGCGTTCCGCACGCCCGTGACGGGGGTTGGGACGAAACCCCGTACGAGGATCATGGGGACGCGGGCCCGGGCCGGGCCGAGGGGGAACCGGCCCAGGAGGCGGCGTCGGACACGGCCCCGGGCCGTCACTCCCGGCCGCGCGGGCGCGGCCGTGCCCGCGAGCACCGTGCCGGCGCGGGCACCCGGGCCGGTCGCACCAAGAGGGGCAAGCGGCGCGTACTGCGCTGGAGCGCCTCGGTGTTGTCGCTGCTGATACTGGGTACGGCCGGCGCCGGATACCTCTATTACGAGCACCTCAACAACAAGATCAAGAAAGACGACCTCACGCTCGGCAAGAACAAGATGCCCGAGCACAGGGCGAACGCCGCCGGGCAGACGCCGCTGAACATCCTCCTCATCGGCTCGGACGCCCGGAACTCCAAGGCGAACCAGGACCTCGGCGGCGCCAAGGACACCTTCGACGGCCCCCCGCTCGCCGACGTACAGATGCTGGTGCACCTCTCCGCCGACCGCAGCAACATCTCCGTGGTCAGCATGCCCCGCGACACCATGCTGAAGATCCCGGAGTGCGAGGACAAGGAGACGGGGAAGGTCTACCGCGAGAGCCTGTTCGCGCAGACCAACGAGTCGTTGAACCGCGGCGGTCCGGGCTGCACGGTGGCCACCTGGGTCGAGCTCACCGGCATCCCCATCGACCACTTCATGATGATCGACTTCGCGGGTGTGGTGTCCATGGCCGACGCGATCGGCGGCGTACCCGTCTGCGTCGACAAGAACATCGAGTCCCGCACCAGGGACGGCAAGGGCTCCGGCCTGAAGCTGGCCAAGGGCACCCATCCCATCAAGGGCGAGCAGGCGCTGCAGTGGCTGCGGACGCGTTACGGCTTCGGGGACGGCACCGACCTGGAACGTGCCAAGGCGCAGCACATGTACATGAACTCGATGGTCCGCGAGCTGCGCAAGAACGCCAAGCTCACCGACCCCAACAAGCTCCGCAAGCTCGCCGAGGCGGCCACCGAGGCGCTCACCGTGGACACCGGGCTCGACACCATCGGCAAGCTCTACGACCTGGGCGAGCAGCTCAAGAGCGTCCCGACCGGGCGCATCACCATGACGACGATGCCCAACTTCTACTCGACCCGTAAGCCCGGCAAGGTCGAGCCGACGCCGGGTGAGGCCGAGGAGCTGTTCCGGATGATCCGCGAGGACATCCCCCTCGACGGCAAGCCGTCCAAGCGCGCCACTCCCACCGCGACGAAGGACAAGGCGGCCCCGCCCGCCGAGACCGGGGTGACCGTGCAGAACGGCACCTACACCGACCAGTTGGGCTCGGCCCAGGGGCGGGCCACCACGGTCGCCGGGCTGCTGGTCGAGAAGGGGTACACCCTGGCCAAGGCCGACACCCTCACGCCGCGCCAGGCCAAGACGGTCGTCCGCTTCCCGAGCGCGGACCTGGAGGCGGACGCCCAGGCGGTCGCCAAGTCGCTGGGCATCCCGCTCGGTTCGGTGCAGAAGTCGGACAAGGTCCAGGGCATCACGCTCGTCGTGGGGGCCGACTGGCGCGAGGGCGACACCTTCCCGAAGCCCAAGGCCACCGGGAAGGCCCCCGGGTCCAACACCAGCAGGGCCGACCAGTCCGGCTGTATGACGGTGGACCCCAACTTCACCTGGTGATGGGCCCCGTGCCCGGTGTGGTGGACATGAACGGAGCCCCGGCGGTGTGCCGGGGCTCCGTTCGTACGCGGGTGGGGGCCGCACTCAGCGGCGGAGCGCCTCGGCGGGCTGGATGCGGCTGGCCCGCCACGCCGGGTAGAGCCCTGCCAATACGCCCGTGACCAGGCCGATCAGCGGGGCCGCCACGACGGTTGCCGGGTGGATGACGGGCGTCCAGTCGCGAGCGACCGCCATCGCCACCACCGTCACCGTGCCGAGGCTCGTCCCGACGAGGCCGCCGAGGGTGCCGAGCGCTCCGGACTCACCGAGGAACTGCAGGGTGATGTGGCGGCCGCGCGCGCCGAGCGCACGCCGCAGCCCGATCTCGCCGGTCCTTTCCAGGACCGCGACGAGAGTGGTGTTCGCGATGCCGACGGCGCCGATGACCAGGCATATCCCGGCCAGCAGCAGGAACAGTTGGTTGAGGTCGGACGTCACGTTGCCACGCAGCGTCTTGGGGTCGGGCGGCGGCACCGCCTTGAACCGGTCCGGATGCGCCGGGTCGAGGGCGAGAGCGGCCTCGCTCGCGATCTGCTGCGCCGCGCCGAGTTCGGTGGAGATGAGCATCTTCGCCCGCTCACCGCTCTGCGGGCCACCCCAGATGCGCTCGGCCGTCGTGCGCGGCACCACGACCGACATCAGCAGGTCCGCCTTGCGGTCGACGTCACCCACGATGCCGATGACGGTGAAGGCGTGGTCTCCCACGAAGACGGCGGGGAAGGTGTCGAGCGTCGTGATGCCGAGCTGGGAGGCCATGCCCGAGCCGATCACCGCGACCTTCTCGGCACGCTTGTCGTGGTACGCGTCGAAGGTGCGCCCCTGTTCGAGGTGCGGGCCGGCCGCCGCGAGCACGCCGGGCGAGGCGGCGATCACCTGTACGCGTTCGCCCTGTCCGTTGGCGCCGGCCGGGGCGGCGCTGACGAGTTCGTCGCGGCCCAGCCGGACGGGCCAGTAGACCCCCGCCTCCTTGGCACCGTTGAGCCTGCGGATGCGGGCGTCGGCGTCCGCCGGAAAGGCGTTGGCGACGAACTCGGGTTGCTCTCCACCGGTGTCCTCGACGGTCACCTCGGTCGCCGTGAGCTCGTTGAACCGCGAGTCGATCTGGGAGGACGTGGTGGCGGTCAGCCCGAGGACGGCCACGAAGGCACCGACGCCGAGTACCGTGCCGAGCGCGGTGAGCAGGGAGCGGGCGGGACGTTGCAGCATGCCCGCCACCGCCTCCGACAGCAGGTCGCGGGTGCTGAGGCGCGCGCGTTCGACGCCGTCCGGACGGCGTCGCCGCAGAAGTCTCATGCGGGTGTGTCCGCCCTTTCCGTGAAGACGCCTTGTTCGGTGAGGACGCCGTCCCTGATGGCGATGGTGCGCTGACCGCGCGCGGCCACTTCGGGGTCGTGGGTGATCACGAGGATGGTCATTCCGTCCCGGTGGAGCTGGTCGAGCAGCTCCAGGACGGAGGAGGCCGTGGCGGTGTCCAGATTGCCGGTCGGCTCGTCGCAGAGCAGCAGTGACGGGCGGGACACCAGGGCTCTGGCGATGGCGACCCGCTGGCGCTCACCGCCCGACAGCCGGGTGGGCAGCGCGTCGAGACGGTGCCCGAGGCCGACCCGGAGCAGGGCCTCACGGGCACGCGGCCTGCGGTCGGAGCGGGCCACACCGTTGTAGACCATGGCCAGCAGGACGTTCTCCATTGCGGAACGGTGCGGCAGCAGGTGGAAGCTCTGGAAGACGAAGCCGATGCGCCTGCCGCGCAGGCCGGCCCGGTCGGCGTCCGACAGGGCCCCCGTGTCGATGCCGTCGAGCAGGTACGTTCCGGCGGTGGGCACGTCGAGAAGTCCGGCGATGTTGAGGAAGGTCGACTTGCCGGACCCGGAGGGGCCCACGACGGTCACGTACTCGCCCTGTGCGATGGAGAGCTCGCAGGGGTGCAGCGCCGTGACCGGTGGCGGGCCGGGATACGTCAGGCCCACACCACGGAACTCGATGACGGGACGGGTCACCGGGCGGTCCCGCTGCCGGAGGCGGCGTTGACGCCCACGACGACCAGTTCGCCCTCGGCAAGCCGGCCGCCGCCGATGGGCGCCACCTCCGTGTAACCGTCACCTGAGGTTCCCGGCCGCACCTCCACCCGGCGCCGGTCCCCACCGGAGGTCAGCACCGTCACGGTCGTACGGGAATCGGCCCCGGCCGACACCGCCGACACCGGGACGACGAGCACCTCGCCCTTGGACGTGGCGGCCTCGATGGTGATGCGCACGTCCTGGCCGGCCAGCCGCGCCGGAAGTGCCTTGTCGGGGTTGATCACCACGGCGTAGCCACCCTGCTCGGCGACGGCCGCGTCCTCCCCGTCCTGGGAGGGGACCGTCAGGCTGTCCGCCACGGAGGCGACGGTCCCGCTCACCTCGTCGCCCGACACCTCCGACAGCACCTTGACCTTCTGCCCCGCCCGGAGCAGGCCCTTCTCGTGGGCGCCGACGGAGCCCCTGACGACCAGTCGGCCCGCCGAGACCGTCATCAGCTTCTCGCCGACGGGGCCTCCGACCTTGGCGGTGAGGGAGTCGACTCGGGCGGGAAAGCCCGACAGGAAGATCACCTCACTCGCCGGAACCATGGGGCCCGCGACCGCCTCGGCGTTCGTCAGTGCCTCCTGGGCCTCGGCGAGGTCCTCGCGGGCGTACCGCAGTTCGTCCGGTGTGGCGCCCTTCTTGGACTCCAGGGACTCCAACGCCCTCTGCGCCGACTTCACTTGGTCGCGCGCCGCGTCGACCGGGTCCCCTTCGGCCCTGTCGCCGCCCGCCTCCACCGGTTCGTAGCCGAGGGACTCGTACAGCGCCGCGACCGCTCGCTTGGTGCCGGGGCCGTAGCGTCCGGACGTGTCCGCACCGGTGTCGTGACCGAGGTCGCGCAGTGCGCTCTGCAACTGACGCACGTCGTCGCCGTGGGAACCCGGCTTCAGGTCCCGGTAGACGGGCAGGGAACCGCGCAGGGCGAAGACGGGCCGCCCGGAGACCTCCAGCAGGGTGCGTCCGGCCGGGAAGGTGTCGCCCGACCGGACCATCAACTTGGTGACGACGGGATTGCCGGCGCCTTCCGTGGCCGCCCCCGCCGGGGCTATGTCGAGGGTCTGGGACGCGGACACGGTGCCGCGCGTCACCACGGTGTCGGAGAGCACGCGGCGCTCCACCGGAGCCGTCAGCACGTCAGGAGGCGGCGGCCCCGCTTCCGCGGCTGCCTGGGCCGGCGACTTCACCATGGTGGACGTCCAGAGAGCCGCTCCGGCCACCACGCACGCGCTCGCCGCAAGAACGGCCAAGGCGCGCTTCTTACGGGAGAGCCCCGAGTGCTCCCCTGTTGTGGACACGTGGTCCCCTCCCTCGCCTCCGGTGCGTCCTGGCGGAGCAATGCCCGAATCGCCCGCAGGTGATCGCTATTGGTCACACTCTGTCAAGAAGATTGTGTGCAGAGCCTGTTGCGGAACTGTACGTTCTGGCCAGTAGGATTATTTTAAGCCAAGATCGCTGCAGCGTTGGCCCCTTACTCGAACCCTTGTGCCACGCTACCGCCGGGCATGAGCCCGATCTTCACTCAACGGAGGAATCCTCAATGCGCGTACGCAATGCGCTTGTTGCTGCCGCCCTGACCGCCGGCGCCCTTGCCGCCACCGCCGCCCCCGCCCAGGCCTGGAGCCTGGACGGTAGCTGCGAGAGCGGCGAGCTGTGCATGTACTACCACTCGACGCAGTACGGCGCTTCGTCCTTCATGGACCACTACGACGAGAACCCCACCCACCACGATGACAGGTTCATGTCTTCCGGTGCGGGTCAGGGCCAGATCGCCGGCAACAACGCCTCGTCGGCCAAGTGCTTCGGTACGCGCTACCCGTTCGCCATCTTCTTCAACTCGGACTACAAGGGCGAGCGCCACAACCACACCTGCGACGGCGTCCGCCGCAACACGCCGGGGTGGCTGCAGAACAACAACGCCTCCGCCTACGAGCCCTACTAAACAGCGGACCAGCCAGTGCGAGGCACCTCTACTGGCCGACTGCTCGCGGTGGCGCTGATCAGCGCCACCGTCGGGCTGGTCGGCTGCTCGTCCTCCGGCACGGAGGACCGGACAGAAGGAACCCGGGCGAGCGAAGCACCTCCCGTGGACTACAAGAATCCACCCGAGGTCGAGTCCGTCCCGCAGATGCGCGGCTCCCGCAACCTGGAGCTGCCTCTGGAGGCGTACACCTGGACGGACGCGGAAGAGCGCGTCCGCCGCCAGGGCGAGGACCGCATCGCCGCCGAGTGCATGCGAGGTTTCGGCTTCGACCTCGAACCGCGTCCCCTCTACCGGGGCGACAAGGCCCTGCGGGACGCCAACCGCTACGGGGTGTCCGACATGGCGTCGGCGTCCCGCTTCGGGTACAACACCGATCCCTACCTGCGAGGCAAGCGGCCCGAGGAGCACTACACCCCCGCCGAGTCACTGGCCCTGTTCGGACCACAGGGCGACACGGGCCAGAAGACGGCCAAGGCCGCCAACGGCAAGGCCATCCCCGAGGGCGGCTGCTGGGGTCAGGCTCTTCGCGAGCTCGCCTCGAAGGGCCCCAAGGTCCACCCGGACAAGGAAGAGTTCGCCTCCCACCTCGCGCTCTTCGCCTACCAGGAGTCCCAGAAGGACAAGCGGGTGCAGAAGGCGTTCGCGGACTGGTCGGCCTGCATGAAGGCGAAGGGTTACCACTACAACGGCCCCATGGCGCCGGTCGAGGACGAACGCTTCGCCAAGTCCACCACGCCCACGCCCGCGGAGATCCGCGTTGCCGAGGCCGACGTGGAGTGCAAGGAGAAGCACAACGTCATCGGCACGTGGTACGCCGTCGAAGTCGCCTACCAGAAGCGGGCGATCGAGAGCAATCAGCAGATGCTGGACACGCTCAAGCAGCGCAAGGACGCGATCCTCAGGGCCGCGTCGGCCTCAACAGGCCGATGAGCAAGGGCCGATGAGCGAGCGCTCTTCCACCACCTGAGGACCACTCCGCCCACGTACGGATACGGAACCCGCACCGCAAGGGGCCCCGGTCAGCCCCGGCGGTGCGGGTATCCGTGCCGTCAGCTCTTCGTCAGCACCGCCGGGCGGCGGCTGGCGATCACCTTGCGGGCCAGGGAGCGGGGGCTCGTGAGGAATCCGTACCCCCACGACATGTGCATCGTCGCCAGCGCCACCGGGATCCGGAGGCGCGCCTTCAGCGGCAGGCCCTTTCCGGCCGGGACGGAACCGGCGACGATCGCCGCCAGGTAGCCGCCCGGGATCACGAAACCGAGCGGGGTGAGCGTCGCGCCCACCACGAGGCCCGCCGCGATGGCACAGACGGCGGTCGGCGGGGCGAGGTAGCGGAGGTTGATCGAGCCCTGGTGGTAACGGGCGACGACGTGCCGCCAGCGGCCGTAGTCCTTGTACTGCTTCGCCAGCGCCCGCACGCTCGGCCGGGGGCGGTACTGGACCCTCAGCTCCGGCGAGAACCAGATCAGGCCGCCCGCCTCACGGATGCGGAAGTTCAGCTCCCAGTCCTGGGCACGGATGAACTCCTCGTTGTACCCGCCCTGCTGCTCCAGCGCCTCGCGGCGGAACACACCCAGGTACACGGTCTCGGCCGGGCCCGCCTCGCCGCCGGTGTGGAAGGCCGCGTTGCCGACACCGATCTTCGAGGTCATCGCGGCGGCGACCGCGTGCTCCCAGTCGTTCTCGCCCTCGGCGTGCATGATGCCGCCGACGTTCTGCGCGCCGGTCTCCTCCAGGAGGCGGACGGCGGTCGCGATGTAGTTCGGTGACAGCATGCCGTGCCCGTCGACCCGTACCACGATCGGGTGACGCGACGCCTTGATCGCGGCGTTGAGGGCGGCGGGGGTGCGCCCGGTGGGGTTGGGCACCGTGTGGACGCGCGGGTCCTCCCGCACGAGCTCGGCGGCGATCTCGTCGGTACGGTCCGTCGACGGGCCCAGCGCGATCACCACCTCCATCTCGCCGTCGTACTCCTGCTCGAGGATGTGACGGACCGAGGCGCGCAGATGCCGCTCCTCATTGAGGACCGGCATGATCACGGAGACGGGCGGCAGGGGCGGAGGCGTGGCGTTCATATCGCCCGACACGTTACCGCGAATGGGGGACGCTGGTGCGCGCCGCCCGGGTGGCGCGGACGGGCGCTGATCGTATGGGCCTACTGTGCCGACTATTCCCCAAACTGCCCGCGGAGGTGTCCTTCGTGCCCACGCCGCCCCGCCGCCCCGCCGCGCCCCGGCCGCCCGCCCCCGGGCGGCCGAGACGGGCCCCGGCGCCGGCACCGGCCGTGCGGCGAGGAGACCGTGGGCGGCCCCGGTGGCGGATGCGGCTGGCGACCACCCTGTCGGTGCTGGTCCTGGCGGCGGGCGGGATCGGGCACGCGATCGTCACGAGCGTGGACACGGAGATCAGCCGGGTCGACCCGTTCAAGGACATGAAGAACCGCCCCGCGCCGGGCCACGGCACGAACATCCTGCTCGTCGGCACCGACGGCCGCGACAAGATCACGCCCCGGGAGAAGGAGAAGTACCGGCTCGGCGGCGCGCCCTGCCGCTGCACCGACACGATCATGCTGGTGCACATCTCCGCCGACCGTAAGCGGGCCAGCATGGTGTCGTTGCCCCGCGACTCGTACGCCGAGATCCCGCCCCACACGGACGCCACCACCGGGAAGTACCACCACCAGCACCCGGTGAAGCTGAACGCCGCGTACGCCGAGGGCGGACCCAACCTCACCGTACGGACCGTCGAGCACATGACCGGCGTGAAGATCGACCACTACCTGGAGCTGGACTTCACGAGCTTCATGCGGACCGTCGACGCGATCGGCGGGGTGGAGATCTGCACCGCCAAGCCGATGAAGGACGCGTACACCGGGCTCGACCTGCCGGCCGGCACGCACAAGCTGGACGGCGGGGCCGCGCTCCAGTACGTGCGCTCCCGCCATGTCGACGGGGCGTCCGACCTGGGCCGCATGCAGCGGCAGCAGCGGTTCGTCGCCGCGCTGATCGACCAGGCGACCAGCAACGGCACCATGCTGAACCCGGTGCGGTTCCAGCAGGTCGTCACCTCCATGCTGAGCTCCGTGCGGGCCGACGAGGGCTTCGGCGCGCAGGAGATGCTGGCCCTCGCGAAGGCGATGCGCGGCTTCACGGCGGCGTCGTCCGAGTTCACCTCCGTACCCGTCGCCAGCACCAGCTTCCCGGTGAAGGGCATCGGCTCGACGGTGAAGTGGGACCCGGTGAAGGCCAAGAAGCTGTTCGACGCGGTACGCGCGGACAAGCCGCTCGCCCCGTACGCCACCCGCAGCACGGTCCGCAAGAAGCTCGTGGAGGTCTCGCCCCAGCAGATCCGGGTGCAGGTCTACAACGGCACCCGGGTGCACGGCCTGGGCGCCCGGATCGACGCGGCGCTGCGGGCGACCGGCTTCAAGACGAGCGCGACGGCCCTGAACTGGGCGCGGCGTGACGTGCGCCGCACGATCGTCTGGTTCGACCCCCGCTGGGACCGCTCGGCCCGCTCCCTCGCCACGGCGCTCCCGGGCTGCGAGCTGCGCCCGGTGGAAGGCCAGGGCGCGACCTTCAAGGTCACGGCGGGCGGGAACTTCGCGGGAGTCCTCCCGGTACGGGCGGAGGACGCCTTCCAGGGCGAGTTCGGCGTGGTCACTGGCGACCAGGTGATCTGCGCCTGAGCTGTTCCCGGTGCCCGCGGCCCCACCCCGGCCGGCCGCGGGCCGTCGGGGTCAGGCCTCGTCCAGGCCCTCCGCCGCGCGCTTCTCGCGGAGTTCCTTGATCGCCCGGCGGCGGGCGAGGCGGTGCGTGCGGCGGATCTGGGCCTCCTGGTAGCGGCGCTGGTCGCGTTCGGTCTCCGGGATCACCGGCGGGACGGGGCGGGGCTTGCCGTCCGCGTCGACGGCGGCGAAGACCAGGTAGGCAGAGCCGACCTGGGTCGCGGGCGTGGACTCGTTCCAGCGCTCGGCCAGGACCCGGACGCCGACCTCCATGGAGGACCGGCCGGTCCAGTTGACCTGTGCCTTCACATGGACCAGGTCGCCGACGCGGACCGGCTCCAGGAACACCATCTCGTCCATCGACGCCGTCACCGCGGGCCCGCCGGAGTGGCGGCCCGCGACGGCGCCCGCCGCGTCGTCCACCAGCTTCATGATCACACCGCCGTGCACCGTGCCGAGGAGGTTGGTGTCATTGCCGGTCATGATGTGGCTGAGGGTGGTGCGGGAGGCCGAGGTCGGCTTTCCCCGCAGCTCGGAGGCCTGATCTGTCATGCCCTCCACCCTATGCCCGAGTCCGTCCCGCCCCTCATTGCATCAGGTTCGCTACAGCCGCGGCCCGATTCCCCACCCACCCTGTCGGGGTCCGGGGAGCGGCCTGCACACTGGTCCGCATGAACGACTGGCCCGAAGGATGGACCGACGACCGCAACGCGCGTTACGGCCGTGGCAGCGCCGACGCCCAGCCCGAGGGCGCCCGCCGGATGCGCCATGTGCAGCGCCCCGCCGCACCGCCGCAGCGCCCGCCGGTCGCCCCGCCGGTCCCGCAGCAGCAGTCGCGGGGGTACGACGACGCCTACGACAGCGGCTACAACACCGGGCAGGTCTACGGCACCCCGCAGGGAGGCGGTCGCGGTGGCGGCCCCCGCGGCCACGACCGTGGTTCGGTCAGCGCCCCCGACTGGCGCCGCCGCATCAAGATCGGGTCGATCGTGGTCCTGGTGGCCGTGCTCGGCACGACGATCGGCACGTATTTCTGGGCCGACGGCAAGATGCGCCGCGAGGTCGACCTCGCCAAGGTCATCGACCGCCCCAAGGAGGGCGACTGCACGACGTACCTGATCGTCGGCTCCGACAGCCGTGAGGGCATGACGGCCGAGGAGAAGAAGAAGCTGCACACCGGCTCCGCCGAGGGCAAGCGCACCGACTCGATGATGATCCTGGCGGCCTGCGGCAGCGGCAACACCATGATCTCGCTGCCCCGCGACTCGGATGTGGAGATTCCGAAGTTCGTGGGCTCTGATTCCGGCAAGACGTTCCCGGCCCAGGGCCGGCGCGTGAAGCTGAACGCCGCGTACGCGGAGGACGGCCCCGAGCTGCTGGTCCGCACGGTCGAGCACAACACCGGGCTGCGCATCGACCACTACGCCGAGATCGGCTTCGCCGGCTTCGCGAACATCGTCGACGCCCTCGGCGGTGTCGAGATGAACATCGAGAAGGGCTTCAAGGACAAGAAGTCCGGCGCCGACTTCCAGGCCGGCAAGCAGACCCTCAACGGCGAGCAGGCCCTGGCCTTCGTCCGCACCCGGTACGCCTTCGCCGAGTCGGACCTCGCGCGGACGAAGAACCAGCAGAAGTTCCTCTCCGCCCTGGCGAGCCAGGCGGCGACGCCGGGGACCATCCTGAACCCGTTCAAGCTGTACCCGACGATGGGTGCGGGGCTGGACACGCTGATCGTCGACAAGGACATGTCGCTGTTCGACCTCGGCGAGATGTTCTTCGCCATGAAGGGCATCAGCGGCGGGGACGGCACGTCGATGAACATGCCGATCAACGGCACCCGCGGCGGCAACCTGGTGTGGGACAAGGCCAAGGTGCAGCAGTTGGTCCAGCAGATCCAGAACGACGAGAAGGTCACCGTCACGGAGAAGTAGGTACGACGAAGGGCCCGCACCACGTGGTGCGGGCCCTTTCCGTTCGGGTGTTACGGCAGGTTGCGGGCCATGACGATCCGCTGGACCTGGTTGGTGCCCTCGTAGATCTGGGTGATCTTGGCGTCGCGCATCATGCGCTCGACCGGGTAGTCACGGGTGTAGCCGTAGCCGCCGAGGAGCTGGACGGCGTCCGTGGTGACCTCCATGGCGATGTCGGAGGCGAAGCACTTCGCCGCCGCGCCCAGGTAGGTGAGGTCGGCGTCGCCGCGCTCGGATGCGGCGGCGGCCTGGTAGGTCAGCGCGCGGGCGGCGGAGATCTTCATCGCCATGTCGGCGAGCATGAACTGCACGCCCTGGAAGTCGGCGATCGGCTTGCCGAACTGCTTGCGCTCCTGGACGTACCCCTTGGCGTAGTCCAGCGCGCCCTGGGCGATGCCGAGGGCCTGGGCCGCGATGGTGATGCGGGTGTGGTCCAGGGTCTTCATCGCGGTGGCGAAGCCGGTGCCCTCCTCGCCGATCATGCGGTCGGCGGGGATGCGGACGTTGTCGAGGTAGACCTCGCGGGTCGGGGAGCCCTTGATGCCGAGCTTCTTCTCCGGGGCGCCGAAGGAGACGCCGGGGTCGCCCTTCTCGACGACGAAGGCGGAGATGCCCTTCGACCGCTTCTCCGGGTCCGTCACGGCCATCACCGTGTAGAAGTCGGAGACGCCCGCGTTGGTGATCCAGCGCTTCACACCGTTGAGGACCCAGAAGTCGCCGTCACGGACCGCCTTGGTCTTCATTCCGGCGGCGTCCGAGCCCGCGTCGGGCTCGGAGAGGCAGTACGAGAACATCCCCTCGCCCTTGGCGAGCGGGGTCATGTACCTCTTCTTCAGGTCCTCGGAGCCGGAGAGGATCACGGGCAGCGAGCCGAGCTTGTTCACGGCCGGGATCAGGGAGGAGCTGGCGCAGACACGGGCGACCTCCTCGATGACGATCACGGTCGCGAGCGCGTCGGCGCCCGCGCCACCGTAGGTCTCGGGGACGTGCACGGCGTGCAGGTCGTTCGCGGTCAGGGCGTCGAGGGCCTCCTGCGGGAAGCGGGCCTCCTCGTCCACGGCGGCGGCGAACGGCGCGATCTTCGCCTCGGCGAGCGAGCGGACGGCGTCGCGGAGCATGTCGTGCTCCTCGGACGGGCGGTACAGATCGAAGTCAGGCGTTCCCGCCACTTTCTCTCACTCCCCTGAGCTGCTGCTAACTACCGTTAAGTAACCCGAATTTTAGTGGGAGGGGCCGAGCCAGGCATACGTGAGTTTGACGACAGCGCCGACCACGGGAGAACGGTGCCCGGGCCGGGGCCCGACTATGCTCGGGCCCGCACTCCTTCCCGTCCGTCAATGGAGCACCGTATGGCCCTCAAGATCACCGTGATCGGCACCGGATACCTGGGCGCCACGCATGCGGCGGCCATGGCGGAGCTGGGCTTCGAGGTGCTCGGGCTGGACGTCGTCCCCGAGAAGATCGAGATGCTCTCGGCGGGCCGCGTCCCGATGTACGAGCCGGGTCTCGAGGAGCTGCTGCGCAAGCACGTCGCCGGGATCGAGGGCTCCACCGGGCGGCTGCGCTTCACCACCTCGTGGGAGGAGGTGGGCGAGTTCGGCGACGTCCACTTCGTGTGCGTGAACACCCCGCAGAAGCACGGTGACTACGCGTGCGACATGAGTTACGTCGACGCCGCCTTCGGCTCGCTCGCCCCGCACCTGCGGCGGCCCGCCCTGGTCGTCGGCAAGTCGACCGTGCCGGTCGGCAGCGCGGAGCGGCTGGCCCGGCTGCTCGCCGACCGGGCGCCGGTGGGCGCGGACGCGGAGCTGGCGTGGAACCCGGAGTTCCTCCGCGAGGGCTTCGCCGTGCAGGACACGCTCCACCCGGACCGGATCGTGGTGGGCGTGGAGAGCGCGGCGGCGGAGAAGCTGCTGCGTGAGGTGTACGCCACTCCGGTCGAGGAAGGGTCGCCGTTCGTGGTGACCGACTTCCCGACGGCGGAGCTGGTGAAGACCGCCGCGAACTCCTTCCTGGCGACGAAGATCTCCTTCATCAACGCGATGGCGGAGGTCTGCGAAGCGGCCGGCGGCGACGTCGCCAAGCTCGCGGAGGCCATCGGCCACGACGACCGCATCGGGTCGAAGTTCCTGCGGGCCGGGATCGGCTTCGGCGGCGGCTGCCTGCCCAAGGACATCCGGGCGTTCATGGCGCGCGCCGGTGAGCTGGGCGCGGACCAGGCGCTGACGTTCCTCCGCGAGATCGACTCCATCAACATGCGCCGCCGCGGCCAGATGGTCGGCATGGCGCGCGAGGCCCTCGGTGACGGCACGTTCCTCGGCAAGCGGGTGGCGGTGCTGGGCGCGGCGTTCAAGCCGGACTCGGACGACGTGCGGGACTCGCCCGCGCTGAACGTCGCCGGCCAGATCCACCTCCAGGGCGGCCAGGTCACCGTGTACGACCCGAAGGGCATGCACAACGCCCGGCGGCTGTTCCCGACGCTCGCGTACGCGGACAGCGCGCTGGACGCGGTGCGGGGCGCGGACGTCGTCCTTCACCTGACGGAGTGGCGCGAGTTCCGCGAGCTGGACCCGTCGGAGCTGGGCGAGGTCGTGGCGTCGCGGGTGATCCTGGACGGGCGGAACGCGCTGGACGCCGCCGCGTGGCGGGCGGCGGGCTGGACGTTCCGGGCGATGGGCCGGCCCCGGGCCTGAAGGATTGCCGCCCACGGTCGCGGGGCACCCGGCCGCCATGGGTTTTGCGACGCTCACTCTGACCGCGATCGACTGTCCCGAGCCGCGCCGGCTCGCCGAGTTCTACGCCGCGATCCTCGGTGGTGAGGTGAAGGGCGGCCCCGGCGAGGAGGAGTGGATCGACCTGTACCTCCCCGACGGGCAGCGGCTCGCCTTCCAGCGCGCGCCGGACCTGCGGCCGCCCGAGTGGCCCCGGGCCGACCGGAACTCCCAGCAGCTCCACCTCGACCTCGACGTCGAGGACATGGAGTCCGCGCACGAGCAGGTCCTCGCGCTGGGCGCCCGGCCGCTGGACGTGGACGACGACGGGGGGAAGCGGAACTTCCGGGTGTACGCGGACCCGGCGGGACACCCGTTCTGCCTGTGCCGGGCCTGACTGTCAGGGCTGTTCGGCCTCGCGTACGACACGGGCCGCGTTGCCCCACGTCAGGGCCGCGATGTCCGCCTCGGACCAGTCGCGGTGCAGCAGCTCGGCGATCAGGTTCGGGTAACAGGACGCGTCTTCCAGGCCGATGGTGTGCGGGGCGTCGGTGGCCATGCCGTACGAGCCCGACAGCCCGACGCATTCCGGCCCGGCGACCTCGCGGACGTACTCGACGTGGTCGGCCACGTCCCAGAGGGTGGCCGGCTGGTCGCCGTGGCGGGTGACCTGGTCGGGGGCGAACGTCACCATGCAGACACCCGCGTTGGCGTGCAGGCGGCGCAGTACGTCGTCGGGGACGTTGGCCGAGTGCGGGGTCAGGGCCTGGGCCGCCGAGTGGGAGAGGATGACCGGCGCCTTGGACACGTCGAGGACCCGGTCCATGGTGGCCTCGGAGGCGCCCGAGAGGTCGACGAGGACCCCGAGGCGGTTCATCTCGCGGACCGCCTCCTCCCCGAACGGCGTCAGACCGGTGGGGTCGGCGGTCCAGCGCGTACCGGCCACGCTCACGCTGCGGACGCCGAGCGCGTGGTAGGCGCGCAGGGTGGCCAGCGAGTCGCCGAGGGCTGCGCCGGAGACGGGGCCGAGGAGCGACGCGATCCGTCCGCAGTCGCGGGCCTCGACCATGTCGGCGGCCGTGAGCGCGAGCCGGAGGGCCTCGGGGCAGGACGCGATGAGGGTCCGTACCGCGTCTATTCGGTCCAGCGTCTCCTGGACGGCGGCGGGGCCGGGCGTCACATGCAGCGACCAGAACTGCGCGCCGACGCCGCCGGCGCGGATGCGGGGGATGTCGGTGTCGAGGAGGGCCGAGCCGTGCTGGAGGTCGTGCCAGTGCGTGCGGTCGAGCTCCTGGGCGAGGGTGTTGTGACCGTCCACGACGAGCTGCGCGGCGAGCAGTACCCGGGCCCGCTCGATGTCGACCTCCGCCGGGGTGGGCGCCTCGGCGGCGCCGTCGGGCGTGTCGTCGAGCTCACCGATCGCGGAGGGCGCCGCGTACGGGTGGTCCTGTAGGTCTGCCATACGGCCACGGTGGCACGGGGCCGTGCGGGGGTCGCGGCGACGTACTGCGTTCGGGTGACCACGTGCTGTGGCGCGCGCCGGTGGGCCAGGGTCGGGGCCCCTCCGGGCTCACCTCCTCGCCGTCGGCGGGGTGCCCACCCGGTCTCGTCGCCGTATCCCGCCGCCGATCGGCTGCGGGGGCGACCCTGCACGGCCCCTCCTCGCCGTCGTCGATGAAACGCGCCCGCACCCGGCGTACCGCCCGGGGTGTGGCCGTGCAGGGTCGCCCCCGCAGAGGTTGGCGGCGAGGCTCGGGCTCCCCTACCAGGAAACCCAAGGCCGCCGGCCTCGAGGAGGTGAGCCCGGAGGGGCCGCGCCCCCCACCCACCCGGAGTGGCCGCCACGGCACCGCCCCGGTGGGGCACCGGGAACATGCACCGCCCCTGTCCCGTTGTGCCCACCCGTCCCGCCCTGCGGGACGACTGCCCACAACGGGCGAGGGTGGACGGGGGGAGTGGGCGCGACCGCCCACAACGGGGGCGGTCAGGCGTCGAGGGAAGCGAGCGTCGCCGTCGAGGGCGCGCGGCCTGACAGGGACCGCGACACGGATTCCGCGTCGCGGAGGACGCGGACCGCGTTCTGCCAGGTGAGCTTCGCGAGGTCCGCGCGGGACCAGCCCCGGCGGAGGAGCTCCGCGATCAGGTTCGGGTACGCCGCGACGTCCGAGAGGTCCGACGGCGTGAACGCCGTGCCGTCGAAGTCACCGCCGATTCCGACGTGCTCGATGCCCGCGACCTCCCGCATGTGGTCCAGGTGGTCCGCGACCGTGGCGGCGGTGGCGACCGGGCGGGGGTTGGCTTCCTCGAAGGCCGCGTGGACGCGCATCGCCTCCGGAGTGGTGTCCAGGTGGTCGAAGCCGTGCGCCCGCATGTTCTCGTCGGCCCGCCGGGTCCAGTCGACGGCGGCGGGGAGGACGAACTTGGGGACGAAGGTCGCCATGGCGACGCCACCGTTGGAGGGCAGCAGAGCCAGGACGTCGTCGGGGATGTTGCGCGGGTGGTCGCACACCGACCGGGAGGAGGAGTGCGAGAAGATCACCGGCGCCTCGGACGTGTCGAGCGCGTCGCGCATCGTCGTGTCGGCCACGTGGGAGAGGTCCACCAGCATGCCGAGCCGGTTCATCTCCCGTACGACCTCACGGCCGAAGGCCGACAGGCCGCCGACGCCCGGGGCGTCCGTCGCCGAGTCGGCCCACGCCACGTTGTCGTTGTGGGTGAGCGTCATGTAGCGGACGCCCAGCGCGTAGAAGGCCCGCAGCGTGGCCATCGAGTTGTTGATGGAGTGGCCACCCTCGGCGCCCTTGAGCGACGCGATGCGGCCGGAGGCACGGGCGGCCTCCATGTCGTCGGCGGTCAGCGCGGGCGCCAGGTCGGCCGGGTACCGGGCCAGCAGCCGGTCGACGCAGTCGATCTGCTCCAGCGTGGCGCTGACCGCGTCGTCACCGGCCATGCCGCCGCGCACGTACACCGACCAGAACTGGGCCCCGACCCCGCCCGCCCGCAGCCGGGGGAGGTCGGTGTGGAGCCGGCCCGTCTGGTCGGCCGCGATGTCGAGGCGGTCCAGGTCGTAGCCGGCGTTCTCGCGCAACGCCCACGGCAGGTCGTTGTGGCCGTCCACCACGGGGTACGAGGCGAGCAGTTCGCGCGCCTCGTCCACGAGACCGCGCCCCGTCACTTGGCGAAGCCGAACGACGCCGAGCCCTCGACCTTCGCCCGCAGCCGCTTGCCCTTCTCCGTCGCCTGGTCGTTGAGCTCCTGCTGGAAGTCGACCATGCGGGAGAGGAGGTCCGGGTCGGAGGTGGCGAGGATGCGCGCGGCCAGCAGGCCCGCGTTGCGCGCCCCGCCCACCGAGACGGTGGCCACGGGAACGCCCGCCGGCATCTGGACGATGGAGAGCAGGGAGTCCATGCCGTCCAGGTACTTCAGGGGGACGGGCACCCCGATGACCGGGAGGGGCGTGACGGAGGCGAGCATGCCGGGCAGGTGCGCGGCGCCGCCGGCGCCCGCGATGATCGCCTTCAGGCCCCGCTCGGCGGCCCGCTCGCCGTACGAGACCATTTCGCGCGGCATGCGGTGCGCGGAGACGACGTCGACCTCGTACGGGATCTCGAACTCGTCGAGGGCCTGGGCCGCGGCCTCCATGACCGGCCAGTCGGAGTCGGATCCCATGACGATGCCAATGAGGGGGCTGCTCATTCGGTGATCGTTCCTCGCAGGTAGCCGGCGGCGTGACGCGCGCGGTCCAGCACGTCGTCGAGGTCGTCGCCGTAGGTGTTGACGTGTCCCACCTTGCGGCCGGGCTTCACGTCCTTGCCGTACATGTGGATCTTGAGCTGGGGGTCACGGGCCATGCAGTGCAGGTAGGCCTGGTACATGTCGGGGTAGTCGCCGCCCAGGACGTTCGCCATGACGGTCCACTTGGCGCGGGGGCGCGGGTCGCCCAGCGGCAGGTCGAGCACCGCGCGGACGTGGTTGGCGAACTGGGAGGTGACCGCGCCGTCCTGGGTCCAGTGGCCGGAGTTGTGGGGGCGCATGGCCAGCTCGTTGACCAGAATGCGGCCGTCGCGCGTCTCGAACAGCTCGACGGCGAGGTGGCCGACGACGCCCAGTTCCTGGGCGATGCGCAGCGCCAGCTCCTGGGCCTGGCCGGCCAGCTCGGGCGACAGGCCGGGGGCGGGGGCGATCACGGTGTCGCAGACACCGTTCACCTGCTGGGACTCCACGACGGGGTACGCCACGGCCTGGCCGTGCGGCGAGCGGACGATGTTCGCCGCCAGCTCGCGGACGAAGTCGACCTTCTCCTCCGCGAGGACCGGCACGCCCGCCAGGAACGGGTCGCGGGCCTCGTCCTCGGAGCGTACGAACCACACGCCCTTGCCGTCGTAGCCGCCGCGCACCGTCTTGAGGATGATCGGGAAGCCCCCGGTCTCGGCGGCGAAGGCCGCCGCGTCCGCGGGATCCGTCACGATGCGGTGGCGCGGGGACGGGGCGCCGATCTCGTCGAGCCTGGCCCGCATCACGCCCTTGTCCTGGGCGTGCACCAACGCGTCGGGCCCCGGCCGGACGGCAATGCCGTCCGCCTCCAGGGCCCGCAGGTGCTCGGTCGGTACGTGCTCGTGATCGAACGTGATCACGTCGCACCCGCGTGCGAACTCACGCAGCGTGTCCAGGTCGCGGTAGTCGCCGATGACGACGTCGCTCACGACCTGTGCCGCGGACTCCTGCGGGGTCTCGCTGAGGAGCTTGAACTTGATGCCGAGGGGGATGCCCGCCTCGTGGGTCATTCGGGCGAGCTGACCGCCGCCCACCATGCCTACTACCGGGAACGTCACCCTCTTAGGGTATCCGGCCCCGGCGACCGGCTTTTCTCCGTCCCCGCGCGGGCTCAGGAGCCGGTGGTTAGCATGGCTTGGTTGGACCACTCGACCGGACGGGGCTGAAAGATCACCATGAGTGAACGAGGCGCACTGCGGGTGCGGCTGGACCAGCTCGTCCGCGAGATCGCCAAATTCGGTCTCGTCGGCGGCCTCGGCCTGCTGGTCAACATGGCGGTCTTCAACCTGGTGCGGCACACCACGGAGATCCCTGTCGTCCGGGCGAGCCTGATCGCCACGGTCGTCGCTATCGCGTTCAACTACGTGGGCTTCCGCTACTTCACGTACCGGGACCGTGACAAGAGCGGGCGGACGAAGGAGCTGACGCTCTTCCTGCTGTTCAGCCTGGTGGGGCTGGTCATCGAGAACGGTGT
Source organism: Streptomyces sp. NPDC049837 (assembly GCF_040674455.1). Taxonomy (NCBI): domain Bacteria; kingdom Bacillati; phylum Actinomycetota; class Actinomycetes; order Kitasatosporales; family Streptomycetaceae; genus Streptomyces; species Streptomyces sp. NPDC049837. The sequence goes on from NZ_JBFAMP010000005.1 coordinate 46,039, forward strand.
GCTGTACACGGCGACGTACGGCTTCGGGTGGGACAGCCCGTTGCAGAACAACTTCTTCAAGTTCTTCGGCATCGGTGTCGCGACCCTGTTCCGCTTCTGGTCGTACCGCACGTGGGTCTTCCGTACGCTGCCGGGCCGCGAGGCCGTGCAGACCGCCGAATCGTTCCTGGAGCAGCGCCGGCCCGAGCCGGAACGGTCCGGTGAGCCGGTCGCCCCGCGCCGCTAGCCCCGTCGGCGCCGCCGGCTAGCGGATCGTCGGGGGCTCGTTCTTCTCCTTGCGGCTGCGCACCTCGCGGCTGAGGAACAGCGCGAAGACGGCCGGCTGCTGCTGGAGCAGTTCCAGGCGTCCGCCGTCCGCCTCCGCCAGGTCGCGGGCGACGGCGAGGCCGATGCCGGTGGAATTGCGGCCGCTGATGGTCCGCTCGAAGATCCGCGCCCCCAGTTCCGGCGGTACGCCCGGCCCCTCGTCGGTGACCTCGACGACGGCCTGGTTGCCGGTGACACGGGTACGCAGGGCGACCGTGCCGCCACCGTGCATCAGGGAGTTCTCGATCAGCGCGGCCAGCACCTGGGCGACCGCGCCCGGGGTGCCGACGGCCCGCATGCCGACCTTGCCGGACCGGACGATCGCCCGTCCCGCGCTGCGGTAGGCCGGCCGCCACTCCTCGATCTGCTGCTTGACGACCTCGTCGAGGTCGAAGGCGATGGCCGAGCCGGTGCGCGGGTCGCGCGAGTTGGTCAGCAGCCGCTGGACGACGTCGGTGAGCCGCTCCACCTGGGTGAGCGCGATGTGCGCCTCCTCCTTGACCGTGGCCAGGTCGTCGGTCTCGGAGATCTCCTCCAGCCGCATGGACAGCGCGGTCAGCGGCGTACGGAGCTGGTGCGAGGCGTCGGCGGCCAGCCGCCGCTCGGCGGTGAGCATCCGGGCGATCCGCTCGGCGGAGGCGTCGAGGACGTCGGCGACCCGGTCCAGCTCGGGCACGCCGTACCGCTTGTGGCGGGGCCTGGGGTCACCCGAGCCGAGCCGTTCGGCCGTCTCGGCGAGGTCGGTGAGCGGCGAGGCGAGGCGGTTCGCCTGGCGTACGGCGAGGAGGACGGCGGCGATCACGGCGAGCAGCGCCACGGCGCCGATGATCAGCAGGGTGCGGCCGACCTCACGGGTGACGGTGGAGCGGGACTCCTCCACGGTGACCGTCACGCCCCGGTCCCCCTGGGCGACGCCCCGGATGACGCTGCCCCGGGGGCGCTCGCCGATCTCGATGGGGGCCCGGCCCGGGATGTCGATCAGGGCGTACCGCTTGGCGCCGCTCTGCTCGGCGAGGATGTCGGGGTTGACCGGCTCGCCGCCGACGAGCCGGCTGTCGACGATGCTGACCAGGCTGACCGCCTCGGAGTCCACGCTCTCCTGGGCGCTGCTGCTGATGGTGCGCGTCTCGACGATGACCAGGGAGACCCCGAAGACCGCGATCACGACGAGGACCACGGCGAGCGTGGAGTTGATCAGTCGGCGGCGCACGGCCCGTACCTAACGTTGAGTGCCTAGCTGTGGAGTGCCTAGCTCTTCTCGAAGCGGAAGCCCACGCCGCGGACGGTGGCGATGTAGCGGGGGTTCGCGGCGTCGTCACCGAGCTTCTTGCGCAGCCAGGAGATGTGCATGTCGAGGGTCTTGGTGGACGACCACCAGGTGGTGTCCCACACCTCGCGCATCAACTGGTCGCGGGTGACGACCCGGCCGGCGTCGCGGACGAGGACGCGCAGCAGGTCGAACTCCTTGGCGGTGAGCTGGAGCTCCTCGTCGCCCATCCAGGCGCGGTGCGACTCGACGTCGATGCGCACGCCGTGGGTGGACGGGGCCGGGGCGGGCTCGCTGGCGCCGCGCCGCAGCAGCGCCCGTACGCGGGCGAGCAGCTCGGCGAGCCGGAACGGCTTGGTGACGTAGTCGTCGGCGCCCGCGTCCAGCCCGACAACGGTGTCGACCTCGTCGGCGCGGGCCGTCAGCACCAGGATCGGCACCGTGAGCCCCTCGGACCGCAGCCGCCGGGCGACTTCGAGGCCGTCCATCCCGGGCAGGCCCAGGTCGAGCACGACCAGGTCGACGTGGCCTTGCAGTCCGGTGTCGAGCGCGCCGGGTCCGTCCTCCCGTACCTCGACCTCGTACCCCTCCCGCCGCAGGGCGCGGGCCAGCGGTTCCGAGATGGATGCGTCGTCCTCGGCGAGCAGTACACGGGTCATGGGGTGATGGTAGTCCGCGCCGTACGAGCGCCGCCGGGGGATCGCACGATGATCAACAGGACCTGCGTGTTCGGGGTGACATCCTGGGTAACACCTTCAAAAGTGCTTCACCGGTTCCGCCGACACCTGTGATCCATCTCTCAAGTCCTTCCATATGCCGCAGTGTCGTGTCGTATGGTGGCGAGACGCCTGATGCACTACTCCGGGACCTTTGGGCCGTTAACCACGCCAAAGGCCCCTTTCTGCGCAAGGCCGGTTCCGCCAGTCTTGAGACAGTGAATGACCTGTGGGCCGGGCCCCGTGACGTGATGACATGTCCGGGGCGTGGATCCCGGTGCGTCTGATCCCCTCGCCTCCGTGCCCCGCACGGGGGCGAACCCCTGTTCGGGCGTAGGGGCGGATCGGGAACGTGCCGGTGCCGGCCGCCCCCACCGGGCGCGTGACCGCTCACGAAGCGCAGCGCGTCCCGAGCAAGCAAGGATCGACCCATGGCGTCCAGCCTGACGAAGGACTCGGCCAGTACCACTGGCGGCGAGAAGACCTTCTTCGGCCACCCCCGCGGCCTGGCCACTCTCTTCCTGACCGAGATGTGGGAGCGCTTCAGCTACTACGGCATGCGCGCCCTGCTCGTGTACTACCTGGTCTCGGGCGGCGCCGACGCCGCCACGGGCAGCCAGGGCGGCGGACTCGCGATGACGGCGGCCACGGCCACGGCCATCTACTCCGTCTACGTGTCGATGGTCTACCTGATGGCCATGCCGGGCGGCTGGTTCGGCGACCGCGTCTGGGGCGCCCGCAAGACCGTCGCCATCGCCGGCGCCGTGATCATGGTCGGCCACCTGTCGCTGGCCCTGCCGGGGCAGGCGATGTTCTTCGTCGGCCTGATCCTGGTCGCCGCCGGTTCCGGTCTGCTGAAGGCCAACATCTCCACGATGGTCGGCCACCTCTACGACGGTCCCGAGGACCCGCGCCGTGACGGTGGCTTCACGCTCTTCTACATCGGCATCAACCTCGGTGCCTTCGTCGCCCCGTTCGTCATCGGCACGGTGGGCAAGGAGCACAACTGGCACTTGGGCTTCGCGCTCGCCGCGCTGGGCATGGGCCTGGGTCTGCTCCAGTTCCTGCTCGGTACGCGCCACCTGAGCCCGAAGAGCAACATCGTCCCCAACCCGCTGAGCCCGGAGGAGCGCCGCACGATCCTCCTGAAGGTCACGGGTGCGGTGCTGGCCGTCGCCGTCTTCTACGGCGTGGTCGTCGCCATCGGCGCGTTCACCCTGAACTGGGCGCTGGTCCCGCTGACCCTCGCCGGTCTGGTCATCCCGGTCGCCGTCCTCGTCCGCATCAAGCGCGACAAGGAGCTGTCGTCGACCGAGCAGTCGAAGATGAACGGCTACATCTGGTTCTTCGTGGCCGCCGCCATCTTCTGGATGATCTACGACCAGGGTGGTTCGACCCTGTCGCTCTTCGCGGACGACAAGACCGCGGACACCGTGTTCGGCTTCGCCTTCTCGGCCACCTGGTACCAGTCGCTGAACCCGCTGTTCGTCATGGCGCTGGCTCCGGTCTTCGCCTGGCTGTGGCTGTGGCTGGCCCGTAAGAACCAGGAGCCCAACACCATCGTGAAGTTCGCGATGGGCCTGGTCCTGGTGGGCGCCTCCTTCTTCGTCTTCATCGTCCCGATGGGCATGGCGGGTGACGGCACCAAGGTCTCGCCCATGTGGCTGGTGTCGATCTACATGATCCAGACCATCGGTGAGCTGTGCCTCTCCCCGGTCGGCCTGTCGGTGACCACGAAGATGGCGCCGCAGAAGTACGCCTCGCAGATGATGGGTGTCTGGTTCCTCGCGGTCACCGCGGGCGACTGCACGACGGGCCTGCTGTCCCTGGCGGGTGTCGACCTCAACGGCACCGGGATCATCGCCATGGAGGCGTCACTGGCGGCCGCGGCCGGTCTGGCGGTCTACATGTACCGCAAGAAGGTCCAGACGCTCATGGGCAACGTGCACTGACGCGTTCGTCCCCGAGGACGTCCCCGCCAAGGGCCGCCGCACCGGATCCGTCCGGTGCGGCGGCCCTTCGCCGTGTCACCGCCGGAGCAGCCGCCACGGGGTGAACGTGAACACCGCGCCGCCCAGCAGGATCACCGTGCCGGCGACCAGCGCGAGGGCGCGCAGGGCACCCGCGTCCTCGGCGCCCGTGTCGGCGAGGCCGCCGCCGGAGGTGGACGTGCCGCCGGTCGAGCCACCGGCGCCCGTGCCGCCGGACGTGGACGTGCCGCCGGAGGCGCCGCCCGGCTGGGCGGAGGTGTCGAGCTCCAGGGAGACCGGCACGTTCGCGGGCGGGGTGCACGTCGTCGTCGTACCGAGCGCCTTGACGGTCAGGACGCCCGGGCTGAGCGTCGCCTTGCCGGTGGCGCCGGGCTTGTAGGTGCCGGTGAGGTCGGGGATCTCGATCGGGTCGCCCGCCTTGATCGGCTCCTTGTTGGTGGGGCCCTCGACATGGACGAAGCCCTTGTCCGCGCCGCCGAGCTTGACCTCCATGGACGGCTTGACCGAGTCCTTGGGGATGTCGGCGGGGCTGTCCATCACGGACTTGGAGAACTTCACGGTGAGGTCGAAGTTCCCGCCGTTCCGCTTGGCGTTGATCTTCACCGGGGAGGTGGCGTTCTTGTCGCCGATGGGCGTCTTGCAGGCGTACGCGACGGAGACCTCCTTGCCCTCGAAGTCGGTCTGCCCGCCGCCACCGCCGGTGCCGCCACCGGAGCTGCTCGTACCGCCGGAGGTCGAGCCGCCGGCTGTGGAGCCGCCCGAGTCCGTGCCGCCGGAGCCGGAGCTGCCGCCGGACGTCGTCGTACCGCCCGTCGTGCCGCCGCCCGCCTCGGTCACCTTGATCGTCGCGGCGGGCCGCACCGTCTCCTTCGGCGCGCACTTGGTGTCCGTGGACAGCGGCTTGGAAACGTTGATCGTGTAGGCGCCCGGGGCCAGCGTGATCTCACCCGGCGCGGTCAGCTTGAGCTTGCCCTTCATGTCCGGCAGCACCATCGGGCTGTTCTTGGGTATCGGCGGGTTCTGCCGCGGGCCCTCCATCGCCAGGTCGGCGGTCTGCGCACCCGCGACCTTGACCACGCCGGTCGGCTTGACCGTGTCCTTCTCCAGGTCCAGGATGTCCGGATTCTTGGACGCGGCCTCGACCGTCTTCCACACCACCTCCACCTCGTCGCCGACCTTCGCCTCCGCCGGCGCGGTGATCTGCACCTTGGTCGTGCCCTGCACCGGTGGCAGACCGGAGATGGGCGGCGGAACGCACTCCGTGCTGTACGACACCTCGGCCGCCTGCGCGGGTCCCGCGGCCAGCAGGATCCCCGCGCCGCCGAGCATCAGCGCGACTCCGGCCGCGCTCATCCTCCGTTGCGTGCTCACGAATGTCCCTTCGTCGTGGGTCGGTTCTCTGACGGTGCGGAGTCCGGGGCGAACCAGGGCAGGCCCGCCGTGCGGGTGGGTTCTGTCACGGGTACGGCGGCGCGGTGGCGCCTGGGGCTCCTACGGCTCCCGGGGGCCGTGAGGCCATGCGGGCGTACGCGGTCGACGACCGCCATTCCCGCCCGGTACAGCCCCGCCGGTACGACCACGGCGAGCAGCACCCAGAAGAACGTCACGCCCCAGGGCCGCCCCACCCGCCACGGCTGCTCGGCCAGGACCTTGCCGCCGTACTTCACCGACACCTGGTAGTCGCCGTGCGCGCCCGCCGCGAGCTGGACCGGCAGCTCCACCAGTGCCTTACGGCCCGGCTGGACGGTGCCGCGCCACTGCCGCTCCTCCCACTGCGGGGCGTACACGCCGTGCGCGGTGCCGACCTGGAAGACGGGGTCCTTGACCGGTGCGGTGCCGAGGTTGCCGACGGTGAGCACGATCCGGCGCCGGGCCGGGGCGCCGAAGAGGACGAGGACGCCGCTGGACCCCTCGAGCCGGGGCGCCGCCAGCACGGCGAGCCGGCCGTCACCGGACGGTTCCGGCAGCGGGGCGACCGGGTGGCCGGTGATCGTCAGCGGGGCGTCCACGGTGGCGGGGTCGCCCGTCACGGTCGCCACGTGGACCACGCACGGGCAGGGCTTGGGGGGTGCGGCGACCGGGACCTTCCTGGTGAACGCGCCGCTCACGTCGGTGGTGACGGCGCGCCCGTGGGCGTTGGCGCAGGAGTTGGTGCCGCCGCGCATGTTCTGGCCGCAGACCAGCAGCATCAGCAGCGCCTCGGGCCGCCAGCCGGTGCCGCTGACCGTGATCTCGGTGCCCCTGGCCGCCTCGGGACGGGAGAGCGTGACGGCGGGGTCACGGTCCGCCGCGGCGGCGCCGCCCGGCGCGGGCAGTCCGGGCAGCCCTACGAGCACGCACGCCACCAGCACCGCCACCGCCGCCCACCGGCTCGCCCTCACGTTTCCGCTCCCCTCGCCCCGCGCCCCCGGCGCCGTATCCGCCACGTCACCGCACCCGCCACCGCCATCGCCGCCGCCGACGCCCCGCCCGCCCACCACGTGCCGAAGGTCCTGGCCGCCTCCGCCGCCGCCCGCGCGCCGCCCGCGGCCGTGGCGTCCAGCCGGACGGTGACCCGGTCCAGGGCCGGGCGGTCCCGGTCCGCCCACGGTTCGGTCAGCTCCACCCGGCGGCCCGGCCGCAGCTCCAGCCGCAGCGGGCGCTCCGCGCGGCGCAGCACCTCGCCGAACAGGCCGTCCGCGCGTACCGCGAGGCGGGGTACGAGGACGGTGTTGCCGCGGTTGACCAGCGTGTAGTGGATGGCCCCGCCCGTGATCCGGACATCCTCGACCGTGAGGGCGGCGAGGCGCGGCCCGCCGACCCGCAGCCTTACCGGCACGGTCACGTCGTCCCCGGCGAGCAGCGCGCCCGTGTGGTCGCCGGGTGGGGCGTCCGGCGGGACGGTGACGGAGAAGGGCACCTCGGCACGGGTGCGGGGCGGAACGGTCACCGGGTTCGCGGCGAAGGCGACCCATGGGGCGGTGGCGCGCAGCCGCAGCGTGAGCGGCCGCCGGCCCGGGTTGGTCAACGACAGGGTGTCCTGGAGCACGGTGCCCGGCGGCCCCTCCAGGTAGATGTACGGCCGGCCCTCGGCCGCGTAACCCGTCGCGGGCGTGGCGGGGACCAGTACGGCGGCGAGGGCGGCGGCCACGACGAGGGCGCGCACGGGATCACGCCCGGCGGGTCCGGCGGGTCAGCCACAGCACCCCGGCCGCGCCCGTGAGCAGTACCGTGCCGCCGAGCGTGCCCAGGGCGACCGCCGAGTCCAGCGGCCCGGTCCTGGGCAGTTCCCCGGCCCCGGAAGGCCCGGACGCCGACCCGGACGCCGACGCCGTGACGTCCAGTTCCAGTGACGGCTTCGGGTTGTTCTTGGGCGTGCACGTCGTGGTCGTACCGAGTGCCTTGATGGTCAGCACGCCGGCGGTGAAGGTGACCTTGCCGCTCTTCCTCGGGGTGTACGTACCCGTCAAGTCGCTTATCTTGATGGGGGTGTTGGCGGGGATGGCCCGGTCGTTGGGCGGTCCGGAGACGGTGAGCGTGCCGCTGTCCGCGCCGCCGACCTCGATGACCGCGCTCGGGTTCATGGCGCCCTTGCCGAGCTCCACCGGGCTTGAGGACACACCCTTCCGGAACGTCATGGTGAGCTTGTAGCCGCTGCCGCTCTTCACGCTCGTGATGTCGATCGGCGATACGGCACCCTTGGGCCCGATCGGCGTCCGGCACGCGTAGTCGACGTCCACGACGGTGGCGTGGGCCGCGGGGGTGGCCAGCAGCACCATCGCACCCGTGACCGCCGCCGCCAGCGCCGGAGTTGTCCGCTTCTGGTACGACACCTCAAGATCACCCCAATGTCTGACGGTGTCTGACGGCTCATCAGATCGGCGCTCAAGGTACGCCCGTGACGTTGGGGAGGGAAGACAAAGAGCACGGCGTATCGCCGCGCTCCACAAGTACGCCGAAAGGTGCCCGCGAGGTTAAGCGGGGGCCGCCAGCTCCGCCCAGACCGTCTTGCCGGGCATGCCGGTGGACCGGACGACGCCCCAGTCCAGGCAGAGGCGCTGGACGATGAACATGCCGTGCCCGCCCGGCCGTCCGGCCCGGTGCGGCTGGCGCGGCGCGGGCTGGCCGGCGCCCCGGTCCTCGACCTCCAGCCGGAGCACCTTCGCGTCGAGCGAGACGCGCAGCTCCTCGGGGCCCTCGGCGTGCAGGCACGCGTTGGTGACGAGTTCGGAGACGACGAGCAGGACGTCCTCGGCGGCGGCCCGCCGGTCGGCGGTGGCGGCCGGGAGCCAGCCCCAGTCGTAGAGAGCCTGCCTCGTGAAGTCCCGGGCGAGCGGAACGATCCCGCTGGCGCTGCCCAGCGAGAGCCGCCGCGTCCGGCGCCCCGCGGGAGTGGCCCCGGACGCCGCACCTGACATGTCGGACCTCACCTCCGGCGTGGCGGACGCGGCGGAGGCAGCCGGGAGCGCGGCACCGGCGCCGATGCCGGAGCCGTCCGGCTGGGGGCCGAGATCGCTCGGCGGCTGCTGCTGGGTGGTACCCATCAGCGCTTCACCTCACCGAATTCACCAAGTCGCCATTACGTCGTCACAGAGCAGCCACGGGGCCGTCACAGAGAGTGTGGAGCCCCTCCGTACAGTTGCCGCGGGGTTCTTCTGCCCGTCCCGCCCAGGACGACACCCCCCGCTTTGTCGCGTCAGTCGGCGAGCGCCGCTTCCAGCGAGTCGTGGACGGTGAAAACCGCCTCGGCACCAGTGATCTCGAACACCCTGGCCACCACGGGCTGCATCCCGACGAGATGCACCCCGCCGCCCGCGGCCTCCGCCTTCAGGCGGGCCCCGAGCAGCACATTCAGCCCGGTGGAGTCGCAGAATGCCAACTGCGAGCAGTCGATCACCAGGCGTGTGCGGCCCTGATCCAGCGCGGCGTCCAGCGGCTCGCGCAGCAGCTCGGCGGTGTGGTGATCAAGCTCACCCGCCGGCGTGAGAACCTCGCTGCGGCCTTCCGTCCGGACCCCGACCTTGAGTCGGCCCTGATTCGCGCTGCCGACCGTCCCGCGGTCCATGCCGTCCCTCTTCGCCGATGCCGTTGAGTCGGTAGAACCCTACGCCTTCTGCCCGGCGGCCGGTAGTCGAGACTTAACCACAAGCCAGACATATGGGACAATTGACACTTGCAACGATCCGTAGGAAGCGGGTAGGGCTAGTAGGGACACAACCAACACGGCCGGCTTTGGAGGCGCCGCACACCGCAGCCACATTCTTTGGGCATCGGCGGCCATATGCCGAGAACGATGGAGGAGACCATGTCACCCCGGCTCGACGAAACGCGTACCCCCCACGCGCCGTCGGCAACTCCGCCCCACCAGATCGACCCCCAGATCGACACCTACGAGCAGCTCGGGACAGAAGAGCTCGGCCTGCCCGACATCCCTCCGTACGACGAGGTCGAACCACTCGACGCGAGGGCCCTCTCCAAGACGCTCTTCGCGCGCCTCGACACTCTTGAGGAAGGGACGCACGAGTACGCGTACGTCCGCAACACGCTGGTCGAACTGAACCTCGCCCTCGTCAAGTTCGCCGCCTCCCGGTTCCGCTCCCGCAGCGAGCCGATGGAGGACATCATCCAGGTCGGCACCATCGGTCTCATCAAGGCCATCGACCGCTTCGAACTCAGCCGCGGGGTCGAGTTCCCCACTTTCGCGATGCCAACCATCGTGGGAGAGATCAAGCGGTTCTTCCGCGACACCTCCTGGTCCGTGCGCGTCCCGCGCCGGCTCCAGGAACTCCGCCTCGACCTGGCCAAGGCCGGGGACGAACTGGCCCAGCAGCTCGACCGCTCGCCCACCGTGGGCGAGCTCGCCGAGAAGCTCGGGATCACCAAGGAAGAAGTCGTCGAGGGCATGGCGGCGAGCAACGCCTACACCGCCAGCTCGCTCGACGCCCAGCCCGAGGAGGACGACACCGAGGGCGCGCTGGCGGACCGCATCGGCTACGAGGACCACGGCCTCGAAGGCATCGAGTACATCGAGTCCCTCAAGCCGCTGATCGCCTCCCTCCCGGCGCGCGACCGGAAGATCCTGTCCCTCCGCTTCGTCGCCGGACTCACGCAGTCGGAGATCGGCGAGGAGCTCAACATCTCGCAGATGCATGTCTCCCGTCTGCTCTCCCGCACGCTGGGCAAACTTCGCAAGGGTCTCACCCTGGACGAATGACGCCGCGGACCGCGTGCAGGAAGGGCCCGTTCCGTCAAGGGACGGGCCCTTCCGCCTGCCCTGCCGCCTTCTTGACGGGGTCGTCCCGATTGGGCGACATTGGCCCGGGGTTCAGGGGGGTTCAGGGGGGAATCACATGGTGTACGCCGGTCTTGACAAGGCTCCCGAAGAGTCCGCTCTTGAGGAGTCGATGCGCGCCCGCCTCGGCAGGGAGTGCCTGTACGTGCCGTCCTGCCGGCTCGGCATGTACCTGGCGCTGCGCCACTGGTGCCCGCCCGGCGGCCGGGTGCTCATGTCGCCGGTCAACGACGACGTCATCTTCTTCGTCGTCCTCGCCGCCGGGCTCCGCCCCGTACAGGCACCGCTCAATCCGCGCGACGCCACCCTCGACCCCGCCGGTGTCCCCGAGGACGTGTGGCGCGGCCTGTCGGCCGTCCTGACCACCAACCTGTACGGCAACCCCGACCCGGCTCCGCAACTGGCCGCCAGGTGCGCCGAGTTCGGCATACCGCTGCTGGAGGACGCGGCCCACGCGATCGGCGGCGAGATCGGCGGCCGGCCCGTCGGCACGTACGGCGACGCGTCCGTCTTCAGCCTCTCCAAGCACACCGGTGCCAAGACCGGAGGCTTCCTCGCGTTACGGGACCCGGCCCTCCGTGCCGAACTGGTCCGGGCCCGCGACGAGTTGCTGCACCCGCCCCGCGCGGGCGCCGAACTCGCCTACGCCCTACGGCCGTACGCCGAGGCCGCCGTGCGGGCGCTGCGCCTGGTGCGGGCCGCGCGTGCCGGGATGCGGCTGCTGGGCATGGCGGAGCGCGAGGAGATCCGGATGCCGCTGCGCCCCGGCGAGCTGAAGGCGGCGATGGCCGGCGCCCCCGGGCTCGTCCCCTTCCACCCCTGGGTCCGGGTCGACATGCACGACTACCGGCTCACGCCCGGGCGCGCCCGGCTGAGACGTACCCGGCGGCTCCTCGGCCGCTTGGACACGACGCTGGCGGCCCACCGCGCCGGCACGGAGAAGCTCCTCGCGTCACCGTGGGGGGACCCGTCGGCTCCTGTGCGGCCGCTGTTCCGCGTCCCGCTGCTGGTCGCCGACCGGGACGCGGCCATCGCCGCCCTCGCCCGCGCCCGTGTGACCACCGGGTACCTGTACGACCCGCCCCTGGACGACTACGCGGGCGAACCCTTCACGGACCCCTCCCCCGCGCCGGCGGCCGCCCGCTGGTTCGCCCGGCACGCGCTGCCCGCCGACCCGCTCCGGGCGGACCTGGTCCTCGACGTCCTGCGCGCCTCGGGCGCCCGGCCCGCGCCCCCTCACGGTGACTGACACGGCGGTCCGGCACGGCACCGCCGCCGCACGGCCGAGCGGCGACTCGATGTTCCGCAACGCCTACGCGCTGATGCTCTCCACCGGCGTCTCCGCCGCGCTCGGCCTCGGCTTCTGGCTGGTCGCCGCCCGGTACTACACCGAGGAGGCCGTCGGGCAGGGCTCCGCCGCCATCGCCGCCATGCGGCTGCTCTCCTCGATCACCGCCACGACCATGATCGGCGCCGTGGTGCGGTACGTGCCCCGCGCGGGGCGGGCGACCGGGCCGCTGGTGTGGCGGACGTACGCCGTCAGCTCGCTGGTGGTGGCCCTGGCGAGCGTGGCGTTCCTGTGCACGCTGGACCTGTGGGGGCCCTCGTACGCGCCGCTGCGCGGCCTGGGCGCCGGGGTCTTCTTCACCGTCGCGTGCGTGGCGTGGGCGCTGCTCACCCTCCAGGACGGGGTGCTGACCGGGCTGCGCAAGGCGGTGTGGGTGCCGGTCGGCAACGCGGTCTTCTCCACGGCCAAGCTGTTGCTGCTGGTGGCGTTCGCGAGCGCACTCCCGGTGCTCGGGATCTTCGTCTCGTGGGCCGCCGCCATCGCGCTGTCCGTGCTGCCGCTCGGCTGGCTGGTCTTCCGCCGGCTCATCCCGCGCCAGGCCGCCGCCGACCGCCACCGCGAGCCGCCCACGCCGCGGGAGATGGGGCGGTTCCTCGCCGGGGACTCGGTGGGCGCGCTGTTCAGCCTGGCGATGATCAACCTGCTGCCGGTGATGGTCGCGGTCCGCTTCGACTCCGCGCACAACGGCTGGTTCTACACCGCGTACACGGTCGGCGGGACCATGGAGTTCATGGCCATCAACATGGCCTCCTCGCTCACCGCGCACGCCTCGCACAGCCCGGACAGCCTCGCGGAGGGCGTACGCGGCGCGCTGCGCCGGATGGCTCTGCTGCTGGTGCCCGTGGTGCTGGTGCTGGTCGTCTTCGCACCGCGCATCCTCGCACCGTTCGGGCCCTCGTACGCCGAGCACGGCACGCTCGTGCTGCGGCTGCTGGCGGCGGCCGCCCTGCCGCGCGTCGCGGTGGAGCTCTACATCGGGGTGCTGAGGGTGCAGGGCCGCACCGGCGCGCTCGCCGCCGTCCAGGGCGCCATGTGCCTGCTGGTGCTGGGCAGCGCGGCCGTGCTGATGAGCCCGGCCGGGATCGCGGGTGCGGGGCTCGCGATGCTGCTGTCGATGGTGGTGATGGCCCTGGTGTCGGCGCCCGGGCTGCGCGGGGCGCTGCTGGGGCGGGAGCCGGGGCTCGCGAGGCGCGGGCGGGTGCCGGCGCCGGAGTACGGGACGACCTGGGCGCGGGAGGCGGCGGCACGGGCGGAGCGGGCGGGGGTGGAGCGGGTGGGGGCGGAGCGGGTGGGGGCGGAGCTGCGCGGCGGCTATCTGCCGGGCGGGCAGGACACGGCGACACCCGCGTTCGGGCTGCCGGTCTACGCGGCGCGGCCCGCCGCCGGGGCTGAGCGGTGGCTCGCCCGGTGGCTGTGGCTGCTGCTGGGGCTGGCCGCCGGGCTGTTCTGGGTGCCGCTCGCGGGCGCCCGGGACGCGGGGCGGGGGCGTCTGTCGGGCGCCGAACTGCTGGAGGTGCTGCCGCCGGTCACGGTCACGGCCGGGATCCTGCTGGTCGTCGTCTACTGCGCGGCGGTCTCGCTGGAGCGGCCGCGGCCCGCGCTGGTCGGTGCGGCGCTGCTGGTGACGGTCGCCGCCCTGCACTCGGCCCCGCTGATGGTGGGCATCCGGCCGGAGGCGGCGAGCGGGCCGGGGACCGGGCGGCTTGAGCGGCTCGTGCGGCTCGGCGCCGAGGTGGCCGGGCTGACGGTGCCGGACGGGCCGGGCGCGGTGCTGGGCGTGCTGCCGTTCGTGCTCCAAGTGCTGTGCCTGGGCCTGGCGGCGGTGGCGCTGCGGGCCCTGAGGGTGGACGGGCGGGTCGTGGCGGGCGTGGTGTGGGTGCTGGCGGTGGCGGGGTGGGCGGCGCAGGACGCGTTCGCGGCGGTGGCGCTGCCGGTGTTCCTGGGCATGGGCGCGGGCGCCGTGGCGGCGCTCGTGGCGGGCCGCCGCCGGAGGCGGTCGGCCGGGGGCGGGTCTACCGAGGCGGAACGGGCTGCTTGAAGTAGTCGTCCTGCCCGGCCAGGCGGTAACCCTCCAGTCCGGGGCCGTCGTTGACGGTCAGGTCGCAGCCCTCGCCCGGCACGGGCCGGTTCCAGTGGACCAGCGCCTTCACCCGGGGCAGGGACGGCGCGACCTCGGGGATCTCCGCGTACCAGTCGCGCTGCCTCTGTGGTCGGCGGGGGTCGGGCGCGGTGGCGAACTCGGCCAGCATGACGGGCTTGTCGTCCGAAATGTGGGCGCGCAGCCAGTCGTAGGAGGGGCGCTGGCTGCGGTCGAAGTCCAGCCAGGTGGGCGACCTGTGGCAGAGGTAGTAGTTGTACTGGTCCATGCCGATCCAGTCGACGTAGTCGTCACCCGGGTACAGCTCCTTCATCTGCCCGGCGTGGCCCAGGTATCCGGAGACCGTCCACACCCACACCACGTTGTCCACGCCCAGCTCCTCGAACCGGTCGTGGATGTGCCGCCAGGCGGCGACGAACTCGGCCGGGGTGCCGGCGCCCTCCTTGATGCGGAAGTCGGTCTCCTGGTCGAAGGAGAGGAAGACGCGCTTGCCGTACGCCTTGAGGCGGCGGGCCTGCGGGTCGATGATCTCCTCGTCGTACGCGCCGGAGGCGATGTTCCTCCAGCCGAGCTGCCGCTCGGTCCAGTTGGCGTGGTGGGGCTCGGTCCAGACGGTGGACTCCCACGCCAGCATCAGCAGCCGGTCACGGCCCAACTCCTGCTCGTCGGGGGTCAGGAGCTGTCCGTCGAGGTCGGAGTCCGACATGTCGTGGTAGTTGTAGACCAGGTCGAGCTTCCTCCCGATCTTCCGCTCGAAGGTGAGGACCGCGTCCGTGAGGGAGCCGTTGGGCGCGTACGGCACATAGGCGCCCCACCAGGCCCCGCACGGGGGCTCCAGTAACGCGGTCGGCGCACATGGACCCTCGGGTACGTCGCCGGAGGCGGCGTCGCGCGGCAGGCCGTCCGTGGTGTCGTCGGGCCGGGTGGCCGCCCACACCCCGAGCCCGATGAGCAGCGCCCCGACGACGGCCAGCACCAGCGCCGTGTACGTACCCGCGCGCGAACCACTGGAGCCCCGCCCCCCGGTCATCCGGTCACTCCGCGTTGAGCACGTCCGCTCCCGCCGCGCGCCGCCCCGCGCGTCGCCCCGCGCGTCGCCGCCGGCAGGGGCACGCCCGGCAGGGCGGCGGCCACCGTCACGAAGGCCGCCAGCGACACCAGGAACGCGGTGGTGGAGAACCCCTCCACGAGGAACAGCGCGGTCGCGGTGAGCGCGGCCAGGGAGAGGCTGAGCGGCGCGGCCAGCGCCAGCGCCTCCAGCCGGGCGCCCGGGCGCAGCCGGGCGGGCTGCGGGTGGAGCAGGGCGAGGCCCGGCCCGAGGGTGACGAAGGCCAGGACGGGGACCCAGCGCAACGGCGAGCCGCCGGGCAGCGCGGTGGCGCCGAGGGCGAGCCATCCGGAGGCCGCCAGTCCCACTCTGAGGTGCGTGCTGTGCAGGCGCATGGCCATCTCCTCCGTCACTTCGGCGGCCGGTATTCCAGAACGAGCCCGTGGTCGCCGTCCTCCACCACGCGGAAGAGCGGCGAGCGCTTGAGGTCGGCCATCAGGCCGTCGAAGCTGCCGGGCGGCAGGTAGCCCTCCCCGGTGACGGCCTCCTCCTGCGTCCGGGTGAGAATCACGTACGCCCGTCTCCCCTCGGGGATGCCGCGCGCCAGGTAGCCCGCCGGGTCGGTCAGCATCTTCAGGTTCTCGGGCACGTCCTGTTCGGTGAAGAACCAGCGCTCGTACTGGTCGTAGCGGGTGTACGCGCCGGGGAACGACCCCGTCGTCGCCAGGATGAGCGAGCCCGCCGGGGCCCGGTCGTACGCCCGCTCCACCAGCGCCACCTCGGCGGGCGGCGCGTAATGCATGCCCTCCTTGCCGTAGTACGAGGGCAGGAACCCGGCCGCCAGGGCGGTCAGCGTCACGGGCAGGGCGACGGCCGCGGCCCGGCGGGCGATCCGGGAGGGCCGCCCCGTGGCACCGGCCGCCGGGACCAGCGCGGCGGCGGCGAAGAACGCCGTACCGGGCAGCCCGAACAGGTAGACGCGGAAGAGCATTTCGCCGCCGTAGTCGTTGATCGCGAACATCGGCAGGGGCGCGGCGGCGGCCAGCAGCAGCGGCAGGGCGCCGCGGACCAGTCCGCGGCGCAGCACCACCGCCGTGCCGGAGAGTGCGGCGAGGGCGAGCACCATCAGGATGTTGGCCGCGCCGACCAGCTCGGGCCCGGGCCCGGTCGGCTCACCCGCGTACCCCGCGCGGGAGTTGCCCAGCAGGTCACCGGCCGATTCGCGCAGGGTGCCGAGCGTCTCCAGGAACAGCGGGCGGCCCATCGTCAGGTCCCAGAGGAGCATGATGGCGCCGGCGACGACGAGCAGCCCGATGTTGCGGTAGCGGCGCGTGAGGCAGAGCGCGAACAGTGTGGCGCACAGCATCACGGGCGTGAGCTGGTGGGACGCGTTGATGGCCACGACGAGCGGGACGGTGACCAGCACGCAGACGGCGCGCTGCCGGGTGCCGGTGGGCGGCGGGACGGTCGCCGCCGCCGGGTCGAGCCGCGCCCGGTCGCGCAGCGGCCCGGCCGACCCGGGCCGCACGAAGTGCCGTACGACGACGGCGAACACGGTCAGGTACAGCAGGTAGGAGAAGCCCTGCGGCGAGAGGTAGTCCTGGCCCACCCAGTTGGCGAGCTGGAAGATCCACACGCCGGTCCACACCAGCCGCCAGTCGTCGCTGAAGGTGCGGTAGATCAGCACCAGGACGGGCAGGGTCAGCACGCCGAGGGCGACCGGCGCCCAGTTGATGTACGAGGCGGCCGCCTCCACGCCGAAGGCCCGTACGAGCGCGGCGTTCAGCGAGAAGAACCCCGGCCACTGGTCGTACGCCGCCATGCCGCCCGACAGCTCGGTGTACGGGTGGACCGTGCCCTCCGCCAGCAGCCGGGTGATCACCTCGTCGTGCTTGGCCGCCCACGCGTACCGGACGCCGTCGTACAGCACGGCGGGCGGCGCCTTGAGCGCCACCAGCATCGCCACGCAGTACGCCGCCGGCCACCAGGGCGCCGTCCCCGCGCGCCGCAGCGCGACCAGGAACCCGGCCGTCAGGACGGCGAGCGCGGCGTAGTAGGCCACCGGGAACCGGTCGAGCAGCCCGTAGTCCCCGATGTCGCGGAAGTCGGTGCGGGGCAGCGCGTACAGCCACAGGGCGGCGGCGAGGAGCAGCGGCAGCAGGCTGAGGGCGGTCTGCCAGGGCCAGTGGCGGCGGCTTCGCACGGGCGGGGGCGCGCCTGAGGGGACGTGCGTCTGCTCGTCACCGGCCGGCCCCTCCGCGACCGGCGCGGGTGCGCGTTGCTGCTGCTGCACTGTGCCACTCCCCCCACGAATGTGGCCGCTTCAGCGAAGTATAGGAATGTCCTTCGGATTTGGGCGGCTGTTGGTGGTTCTTGTGGATAACTCCGAGCCCTTGACCCGGCGAACTCAACCCGCGAGCTCAGCCCGCGGACTCAACCCGCGGACTCAGCCCGCGAACTCGGGCCGTCGCCGGACCCTCGCCCTGGCCCGCCGGTACAGCCGCCAGCCGACCGTCGCCGGGGAATCCGGGTACGGCGCGGTCCTCGCGCCCCGGCCCGCCATCCACCCCTCGATGTCGGCGACGGTGTGCGTACGGCGCACGATGAGCCGGGCGATGCGGTAGGGCTCGTCCGCCTCCGAGCTGAGCGCGTGCCGTACGGCGACGGCGGAGGCGTACCCGGCGTCGCGCGCCGCCCGGCGCACGGCGCGGCTGTTGTAGCCGTGCGGGTAGGCCAGGTGCGCCACCTCGTGGCCGAGGACGTCCTCCAGGACCGCCTTGGAGTCGCGCAGCTCGCGCCGGACCTCGCGGGGGGTGAGCGTGTCGAGCTGCGGGTGGGTGACCGTGTGGGCGCCGACCTCCATGCCGTACTGCTCCAGCAGGGGCGCCTCGGCGAGGTCCATCATCGGCGCGGGCGGCAGGAGACTGGCGCGGCCGGGCGTGATCGCCCCGGTGGTGAGGTACGCGGTGGCGGGCAGGTCGCGGGAGGCGAGCGCCTCGGCGGTGGGGCCGGGCAGGTCGGCGAAGCCGTCGTCGAAGGTCAGGACGACGGGCCGGGACGGCAGGTCGCCCTTCCCCGCCAGGTGGCGGGCGAGCGCGGAGAGGGGCACGGCGGTGCGGCCGCTCGCCACGACGGCGTCGAGCTGCGCGCCGAAGTCCTGCGGGGTGACGGTGAATTCGGCGATCCAGGGCGGAGGGTCGTCCATCACGGCGTGGTAGAGCAGGACCGGTATCCGGGGTCTCATCTCGCCTCCAGTCGTCCGCTGCGCAGCCGGGCGCGGGCGTAGCCGACGGTGCGCAGCCTGGCGCGGGCGTAGCCCAGCGGGCCGTACAGCATTCCGCGCCGCTCCAGCCGCGACAGGCTGCGCGGCCAGGGGTGGCCCAGCGTGCCGTGTTCGCCCGGTATGCCGTCCGCCTGTGGTGGGCGTGCGGCGGTCTTCACGCGCGCGTGGGCGAGCCCGCGCGGGAGGCGGGCGAGGAGGGCGGGCAGCAGGGCGGGGCGGCGGACGGCGAGGGCGGTGAGGTACGCGGTGAGGCCGGCGCCGTAGCCGTACGCCTGGTCGCGCAGGTCCTGCCAGGTCTCGCGGTGGTGGTGCCGGACGAGGGCGTCGGGTGTGTAGTGCAGGCGGTGCCCGGCGGCGAGGACGGCGACGAAGGCGTACAGGTCGTCGCCGCCCCTGGCGGGCGTGCCGGTGCCGGTGGCCGGGTCGAAGCCGCCCACGCCCTTCAGGGCGGTGGCGCGGAACGCCATGTTGGCGCCCGAGCCGAAGCTGCCGGCGGTGAACGGGAACAGCGGCTGGTCGGCGGGCGGGCGCGCGGGGTCGTAGGTGCGGGGCGTGAAGCCCTTGGCGAAGCCGCCGTGGCTTTCCAGGAGGATCTGGGCGGGGGTGCGCAGCCGGGCGGGCAGGATCAGCCCGGTGACGCAGCCGATGCGCGGGTCGGCGGCGAAGGGCGCGGTGAGGGCGGTGAGCCAGTGCGGGTCGGCGACCACGTCGTCGTCGGTGAAGGCGAGGACGGCGCCGTCGGCGGCGGCGGCGCCCCGGTTGTGGGCGGCGGCGAGGCCGGGCACGTCCTCGCGTACGTACCGGACCGTCTCGGGGTACTTCCGCACCAGCTCTTCGGTGCTGTTGGTGCGGGGTGCGTTGTCGACGACGACGATCTCGTAGTCGGGGTGGTCCTGGTCGAGCAGCGAGTCCAGGGCGCGGGCGAGCTGCCCGGCGCGTTCGCGGGTGGCGACGACGACGGACGTCCGGGGCAGGTCGCGGTACGTCTCGGGCGGCGGCTCCCGGTGACCGGCCAGCCGTTCGCGGGCGAGCGCGGCGATGGTGCGGGCCGGGTCGGCGCCGGGCGGGACGTCGCCGAGGACGGTGCCCAAGGGGCGGCCCCGGAGCCGTACCAGGGCGTGGACCCGGCCGTGCGGGTCGTCGGCGCACCGGAACGACAGGACGTCCCCGTCCAGCCCGTCCAGGTCGATGTCGGCGACGGCGATGGCGGTAACGGTGGCGGCAGTGATGGCGGTGGCGATGGCCATGAGGGCCTCCTTCAGCGGCGGTGGCGCAGCCGGCCGGCCTGGGCGAGTGTCCGCTGGGCGTACCGCGCGAGCCGGGGGCGGTCACGGACGTAACGGTGGGCGCGGCGGGCGGGCTCACGGCGCAGCCAGTGGAGGCCCGCGCGCACTCCGGGGCGTACGGAGGAGCCTTCGTACACCCGTAGTTCGCCCGTCTTGAGGGCGTCCTTGTACTCGGCGGCGCCGCGGCCGAGGTCGAGCATGCCGATGCCCGCCGCCGCGGCCGCCTCCGCCATGCGCAGGTGCAGGATCAGGCCCGGTGAGTAGGTGGCGTACGCGGGGTCGTAGGCCGGGAACCAGCAGGACAGGACGGTGCGGGAGCGGAGCCCGAAGTGCGCGGCGACGGGGCGGCCGGCGGCGTACAGGACCGACAGCACGCCGGAGCAGCCGGGCGCGCGGGTGGTGTGCAGGCCCCGCACCAGCGCGCTGATCCACTCCTGGGCGAACCGGTCGCGGCGGCCGGTGCGGCGGTACTGGTCCGACTTCCACGCCATGAGCGTGCGCAGCGCGGCCGGGTCGCGCTCGTCGAACACGAACCGTACGTCGCCCGCCCGGCGGCCCAGGCGCCGCTCCTTGGCCAAGGTGGTCTTCAGGAACTTGGGCGACTGGGCGCGGAGGAGGGTCTCGTACGCGGCGTACCCCTCGCCCACGTCGATCACGGGCGAGGCGAACTCCTCGGCGGCGCGGGCGTCTCCGGGGGCGGCGAAGAGGGCCTGTCCGGCTTCGAGGTTGTCGAAGTCCCAGGTGGCCAGCCCACAGCCGCGCAGCAACTCCCGTTCGCCGATGCCGGTCCCAGGCCGCAGCACCGCGCCCTGACAGTCCGACACCCCGAGCCCGATGGCCCGGCCGTGCCCCAGGGGCCCTTCCTCGTACGGAAAGAACCCCACGGTCTCTCCGCCGGCCTGGAGGACGGCGACCCGGGCCCGGGGCCGTACGCGCCCCACGGCGAGGGTGAACTCGGGCTCCATGAAGGGGTTCGCCGGAGCGCCGGACTTGACGCGCAGTTCGCGCCAGACGTCGGCCTGTTCCCGGTCGAGCTCCCCCGGCTTCACGACATGCGTGCGTACAGCGCTCAACTCCGCCCCCCGGCGCCGGTCTCCCCCTGAGTCGTGCTGGGACAGGACGGTACCGGTCGAAATCACTCCGGGACAGGGTCAGTCACCCATGTCGTGACCGGAGGGAATCAGGTGATCAAAGGGACAACGCGGCGGTGACGGCGGCCTCGGCGTGCAGCCGGGTGGTGGGGAACACCGGCACCGGGCTGTGCTCCTGCCCGATCAACAGCTCGATCTCGGTGCAGCCGAGGACGACGCCCTCCGCGCCGTCGGCCACAAGCTGGTCGATGACCCGCTGGTAGGCGGCGCGGGAGGCGTCCTTGACGATGCCGAGGCACAGCTCCTCGTAGATGATCCGGTGCACCTCGGCACGCGCCTCGGCCTCGGGGATCAGGACCGTGAGCCCGTGCTCGGCCAGCCGGTCGCGGTAGAACGTCTGCTCCATGGTGAACGCGGTTCCGAGCAGCCCGACGGTCTTCAGCCCCGCCGCGCGTACGGCGTCCGCCGTGGCGTCCCCGAGGTGCAGCAGCGGCACGGGCACCGCGTCCTGCACCTGCCCGGCCACCTTGTGCATGGTGTTCGTGCAGATCAGCAGCAGGTCCGCCCCGGCGGCCGCCAGCCCCCGCCCGGCCTCGGCGAGCACCTCGCCGGCCTGCTCCCACTCCCCGGAGACCTGGAGCCGCTCGATCTCCGCGAAGTCGACGGAGTGCAGGATGCACCGCGCGGAGTGCAGCCCGCCGAGGCGCTCGCGTACGAGCTGGTTGAGGAGCCGGTAGTACTCCGCGCTGGATTCCCAGCTCATGCCGCCGATCAGTCCGATGGTCTTCATCGGGCCAGGTTGCCATGATCGTCGCGGAGCGGATCGTTCCGGGCGCGTCCGAGGCTCACTCCAGGCCGATCAGCTCGGCGTAGTCGGCGCTCCACAGGTCCTCGTCACCGTCCGGGAGGAGCAGGACCCGCTCGGGGCGCAGCGCCTCGACGGCGCCGGGGTCGTGGGTGACCATGACGACGGCGCCCGGGTAGGCGGAGACGGCCGCGAGGACCTCGTCCCGGGAGGCGGGGTCGAGGTTGTTCGTCGGCTCGTCCAGGAGCAGCACGTTGGCGCCGGAGTGGACCAGGCCGGCGAGGGCGAGCCGGGTCTTCTCGCCGCCCGACAGGACGCCGGCCGGCTTGTCGGCGTCGTCACCGCCGAACAGGAACGCGCCGAGGACCTGGCGCACCTCACCGTCCGTCAGGTGCGGTGCGGCGGCCGCCATGTTGTCGCGGACCGTGCGGGCGGGGTCCAGGGTGTCGTGCTCCTGGCCGAAGTAGCCGAGCCGCAGCCCGTGCCCGTGCACGACCCGGCCGGAGTCGGGCTCCTCCCGGCCCGCGAGGATCTTCATGAGCGTGGACTTGCCCGCGCCGTTGTGGCCGAGGATCACCAGGCGGCTGCCCCGGTCGACGGCCAGGTCCACGCCGGTGAGGACCTGGTGGGTGCCGTACGCCTTGGTCAGGGACACCGCGCCGAGCGGCATCCGGCCGCAGGGCGCCGGCTCGGGCAGCCGGATGCGGGCCACCTTGCCGGTGCGGCGGGCGGGCTCCAGGCCGGCCAGCATCCGGTCGGCGCGGCGCGCCATGTTCTTGGCGGCGGTGGCGGTGGCGACGTGCGCGCGCATCCGGTCGGCCTGGGTGCGCAGCGCGGCCGCCTTGCGCTCGGCGTTGGCCCGCTCGCGGGCGCGGCGGCGTTCGTCGGCGGCGCGCTGGGCGAGGTAGGCCCGCCAGCCGGTGTTGTGCACGTCGACGGCGGCGCGGTGCGGGTCGAGGTGGAAGACCCGGTTGACGGTGGCGGCGAGCAGGTCGGTGTCGTGGCTGATGAGGACGAGCCCGCCCGGGTGACCGGCGAGGAAGCCACGCAGCCAACCGACGGAGTCGGCGTCGAGGTGGTTGGTCGGCTCGTCCAGCAGCAGCGTGTCGTGGCGGGAGAACAGGATCCGGGCCAGCTCCACCCTGCGCCGCTGCCCGCCGGACAGTTCGCCGACGGGCTGCTCCAGCACGCGGCCGGGCAGCCCGAGCCCGGCGGCGACTTGCGCGGCCTCGGCCTCGGCCGCGTACCCGCCACGCGCCTGGAACTCCGCCTCGGCGCGGGTGTAGGCGGCCATGGCGCGGTCCAGTCGGTTCTGGGACGCCCCCGCCATGGCGGCCTCGGACACCGCTGCTTCGGCGGCGCGCAGTTCGCGAACCGCCCGGTCCAGGCCGCGCGCGGACAGGATGCGGTCGGTGACGGTGGCGGCGGGGTCGGCGGCGCCCGGGTCCTGGGCGAGGTGGCCGACCGACCCCGTACGCACGACGTCCCCGGCGGCCGGGCGCCCCTGCCCGGCCAGGATCTTCATGAGGGTGGACTTGCCCGCGCCATTGCGGCCGACCAGGCCGATACGGTCGCCGGGCGCGATGTGGAAGGAGATGCCGGCCAGCAGCAGCCGGGCGCCGACGCGCACGTCGGCACCACGAACGGTAAGCATGGGTTAACGCTCCGGATAAGCAGAAGGACACACGGGTGGCGTGGGGCGTGTGTCCTGAGCTAGGAGATCCGGGGCGTAGACATGCGGCCAGGGTAAGGAAGACCGCCGCTGCCCGCACCCTCATTTTGTTGCGCGCACCTGCCGGGCGAGGTCGGCCAGGTGCGAGAGGGAGGCGTCGGTGGAGGGGTCGGGCATGGCCACGATGACGTGGTCGATGCCCTGCTGCGCCAGTTCGCCGCAGCGCTGGACGCTCTCCTCTATGGACTGCCCTTCGGGCACGCGCATATGGAGCGTCTTTTCGATCGCCTCATAGGGCCGCCCTTCCGCCTCGCAGTGCGCGCGGAGCACGCCCAGCTTGTGCGGGATGTCGGCGCCGAGGAAGAGGTTGCAGGCGTCGCCGTACCGGGCGACCAGCCGCAGAGTCTTCTTCTCGCCGCTGCCGCCGATGAGGATGGGCGGGTGGGGCCGGGAGAGGGCCTGCGGGGAGTTGAGGGTGCGTTCCAGACGGTAGTGCTCGCCCTCGTACGGGGTGTCCTCGGCGCTCCACATCCGCTTGGCGATCCGGAGCGTCTCCTCCAGCCGCTCGAACCGCTCGGCGACCGGCGGCAGCCGGAACCCGAGCCCCCGGTGCTCGTCCTCGTGGAACCCGGCCCCGATCCCGAGCACGGCCCGCCCGCCGGACAGCACGTCCAGGGTGGTCACCTGCTTGAGCAGCAGCCCCGGCTGACGGTACGTCACCGACGTGACGAGCGCGCCCAGGGTGACGCGCCGGGTGAGGGCGGCGGCGTACGACAGGGCGCTGTACGCCTCCAGCATGGGGTCCTCGGCGGCACCGAAGTTCGGTATCTGGAAGAGGTGGTCCATCACCCAGAAGCTGTCCAGCCCGGCTTCCTCCGCACCGCGCGCGACCTGGGCGAAGCGCGACGCGATGGCGGCGTCGCCGCCGGGCCAGACGAACCGGGGGCAGGTGAGACCAAGCTTCATGGACGCCTCCAGGGCATACGAAAACAGCCTGCCGGGGACCGGCAGGCTGGGGATGTGTTCGGGATCAGCGGGAGCTTACGACGAGCGCGCCGCCGGGGTCGAGCCCGACGCGCGCGCCGAAGCCGCGGCTGACCCTGTCCAGGGTCTCCCGCAGCCACTCGCCGTCCTCGCGCGAGGCGTGGTGCAGGCGCATGCGCCTGGCCTGCATGGGGACGATCCGCACGGCGGGCGGACGGGCGGAGCCGGGCTCCACCGTCACCAGGTACAGCGGCCGGAGGTCGTCCCGGAAGTGCTCGTAGCCGGTGATGCCCTCGTAGTCGTCGATGAAGTCGCCGCAGCCGTACAGGACGAGCCCGCCCCGGTACAGCTCCAGAGGGCGGGGGTGGTGCGAGGAGTGCCCGTGCACGACGTCGACGCCGCCGTCGATCAGCGCGTGCGCGAACCGGACCTGGTCGCGCCCGACGGCGTACCCCCAGTTGGAGCCCCAGTGGACGCTGGCGACCACCACGTCGCCGGGCCGTCCGGCCTCCCGTACCCGCCGGGTGATCGACTCCGCCGCCTCGTGGGCGGCCTCCGGTACGAAGGCGACCCCGGGCCGGTCCTCGGTGGCGGCCCAGCCGGGCGGGATGCCGCTGGACTCCATTCCGAAGGCGACCACCACGACCCGGCGGGTGCCCAGGTCGACGATCGCGGGCCGCCACGCCTCCTCCGCGCCGCGCCCTGCCCCGGCGGTCCGCAGGCCCGCCCCGGCGAGGGCGTCGAGCGTGTCCTCCAGCCCCCGGCGGCCGAAGTCCAGCACGTGGTTGTTGGCCAGCACGCACACATCGGGCCGGGCGGCGGCCAGGGAGGGCAGGTTCTCGGGGTGCATCCGGTAGTGCACCTCCTTCCCGGCCGCGAATTCCCCGTCGCCGGTGACGCTCGTCTCCAGGTTCACCACCCGCACGTCGGGCCCCGCCTGGTCCAGCACGGGCAGGGCGTCCCCCCAGGGCCAGGCCGGCTCCACGGGCTGCGGAACCGGCCCGTTCGCCGCCTCGGCGAGCTCGACATACGCCCGGGCGTCACGGATGTACGCCTCCCGCAGGGCCGGGTTCCCGGGCCGGGGCAGGATCTGGTCCACCCCGCGGCCGAGCATCACGTCGCCGCAGAGGAACAAGGTCACCGCGTCGGCGGTCATGCCTCCAGGTTAGTTCGGAACCGGCGAGACTGGCGCGATTGCTGATTGCACCCGTGACGACGGAGTTGATAGTCATGTCGCACACATGATCCATTCGTCAGCTTCGGGGGGAACGACGAGTTGAGCAACGACGCACCGGTCGACCCGGCCGAGGTGCCGGTCTTCACCGGCAACGAAGTGGAACTCGCCGCGAAGGTGAAGGCGTTGTCCGGCGCGGGGGTCAAGATCTCCACCGCCGGCGGGGACGTCCACACCTCCTTCGGCGGCCTGCGCGCCTTCTACCAGGCGCCGGAGGCGGAGCAGCTCTTCGCCACGACCAAGCCGGTCCAGGACAAGGCACTTGAGGTCGGCTCCGACCTCTGCGTGATCGCGGGCGCGCTGGGAACGTACGCCGACGACATCCGTCCCCTGGTGGCCCGCCTGAACCAACTGCGCGAAGACGCGCAGAACTTCCGCGCCAGGATCGCGGATGACGACAAGTGGCGCGAGGACGGCGATCTGACGGACGAGAACCTCGACCGCCGGAACCAGATCGCCGAGGTCTGGACGCAGTTCCAGGACGCGGAAAGGGCCTGCTACGACAAGATCGTGGCCCTCGTCGGCGGCACACCGCTCAAGGTCGACGACGGGTCCCACCAGCCGGGCATGTACGGCTACGACGCCGAGATGCTCAAGCAGGCCAAGAGCCTGCCGTGGGGCGACGCGGTCGCCGAGTCGACCCCGGGCTGGCAGGTGTGGGAACACGCCGGCGACTTCCTGGAGGGCTTCTTCGTCGACGGCGTGTGGGGCACGGTCACCAGCCTGGGCACCCTCGTCGGCGTCCACGGCTGGGACGAGGCCGGGCAGGCGTGGAAGGGCCTGGGGATGGTCGCCACGGGTCTGGCGGTCAGCTCGATCCCGGTCGTGGGCGGGTGGTACGGCTCGGCGCGCGACGACGAACTGCCCGGCTGGCTCCGGGACTCGCGTACGGCGATGAAGGAGGCGGGCAAGGCGTTCCTGGCCTGGGACCAGTGGGAGGAGAACCCGGCCCGCGCGGGCGGTACGGTCACCTTCAACGTTCTCAGCACCGTCTTCACGGCCGGTGCCGGAGGGGCCGTGTCGGGCGCGGGCAAGGCCGGCGCGGCAGCCAAGGCCCTCTCCTTCGCGGGCAAGGCGGGCCGGGCCCTCGACCCCACGACGTACCTCTTCAAGGGCGCCACCGCGAGCATGACGAAGATCGGCGACGTCATGACCGGCCTCCGGGGCCTGGGCCACGTCGACGTGAGCCTCCCGCCCGGCACGGTGGAGCTCCCCACCGGCGCGTCCGTCCTCCCCGACGGCACCCTGCGCCTCCCCAACGGCGCCGTTGTGCCCCCGGGCGTGGTCGAGGTCCCCCCGGGCACGGTCCGCCTCCCGGCCGACACCCCGGTCCCCCCGGGCTCCATCGACTTCGGCGACGGCATGGTCCACCTCCCCGCCGACACCCCGGCCCCACCCGGCGCGATACCCGTCCCGGACGGCACCCTCAAAATCACCGACGGCACCATCGCCCTCCCCGAAGGCACGGTCAAACACACCGACGCCGACGGCAACACCGTCTACCTCGACCCCGAGGGCAACCTCTACAACGCCGACGGCACGCTCCTCCAACACGCCAAGGAAGCCGAACCGGAGCATCCCCCGGCCACGTCGGGGGCAGGCACGGGCGCCGACAACCCCGGGGCGGACACCCCTGCCAGGCAGCCCGCCCTGGTCGACGCGGGCGCCGCAGCCTCGGACGACGTCTTGCGGATGGGCGACAGCCTGGACGGCACGGTGGGGGACGTGGGGCGCCTCGGCGGCGACCTCCCCAACCGCGGTGCGGAGACGCCGTCGGGGGCAACGACGCAGGCAGGCGGCGATCTCCCGGGAGGCGGGGCGGGCGACCGCATGCCGACCAACAATCTGAACAACACCCCGACGGGTGGCCACCTTGGTGACGGCTCCAACCACCCTGGCGGCAATCCGGGCGCCGGCAGCTCGGACGACCTCGGTTACGCGCAAGGTGGCAGCGGCACGGGCCCCTCTCCGAGTGCCACCGGCGGTGACATGGGTGGCCTGCTCGGCGACGCGCGGAATAACGATCTGAACCGACTGGACCCGGCCGACGACAATCGTGCCGACGAAAACGCCGGATCGGACACTGCCAATGATTCTGCGGCAGACCATGCCGACTCCGATGGAGGTGACGTCGCCGGAAAACGAGACGGCGGCAATCCGTACGACGGCGAGAAACCGGACTACACCCGGCCCGCCCTACTCCCTGCGGACGGCCCTCTCACGCTCAGAGACGTGCGTAACACCCGGCCCTACGACGTCCGGTGGAAACGCGGTGAGGAGTTCCATCGCAGGATGTGGGGAGGTGCACCGGAGCGACCCTACCCCGTCCCCACGAACAACGACCCCCGGTATCCCGTAACCCGCACTGGCGGACGCAAGGTGGACGTCCCCGTGGATCTCCCCGACGGGCGTACCGTCGCCGTCGAGGTGAAGACGTACGGCCCCTACCGCACCATCACCTTGAACGATGGCACCCAGAAGGCGATTAAGAATGAGGTTCCCCTGAAGAAGGCAATAAAGGAGCAGATACACAAGGATATAGCCTTGAGACGGCTTCACCCCGGATACGACCCCCGCTGGGCGTTCACGCACGCGGGACCGTCTGCCGAGCTTCGCGCTTACCTCAAGAAGGCCAAGATAATATTTATTGAATACGGACCAGCACCCAAAAAGGACCAGTGGGACAAACCGAGGGGAAAGTGACCCCTTCGCCCTTCGTGAGAGGTAGGCAACGTGCAGGACAAGACGCCGGATGAGGGAACCGAGGACATCGAACAATGGGCGGAGGGGGCTCACCACAACGTCCTTGGGCTCGCGGGCATGCTCGGCGTTGCACCCGAGCAGTATCTGCAAGACCCGTTGGCTCTCCTGCCGGGTCTCCAAAACTACGTCGATCGCCTACCGCTGAGCGAGTTTGAACAGTCCGACTGGATCACGCTCCACACGGATTTGACCTCCTACCTGGGGGACTTCCTGGCACGTCGCCACGAAGCTACCTGGAGGAGGGTCGCCGACGAGAGTTCGGCGGCAGGGTATCGCTACATTATCGAAGCCAAGGGCCTAGATGGAAATGTGCACAGGGTCGAGCCATTTGATGTGGTCATGGAGGAATTCGAAAACCTACCCATTGAGATTGGCCGCATGATCGCGAATGCAGAGGTTTCGCTGCACGTTACGCCTCTCCTCGATGGAGAATCATTGGAGTGATCGGATACGGGAACCCGGGCTGCCCGGACAGCATGGAGCGTCGACGATCGGAGCCGGAGTACATGGCTGCGTGGCCCTTCCCCCGGCCATGCCGGGTTCCCTATTGAGGCTTAGTGGAGTACCTGCCCAGCGACCCAGATCAACGTGAGGAGAAGAGGGCCACGCCTGCGCATCGACATAGACGATCCGGACGTCGACTTGGACAGTGGCGGCCGCCTGTTCCACCGCGGGGTTCCCCACCCGGCGAGGCCGCCGCCCACCAGAACGGACACTGATCAGCCTGGACTAGTACGTCGATGGCATCTCGCACGGCTTGTCGCCTGGGCGGTACCAGGACGGCACTCTGCCCTCCGAGGGCGTCGCTCGACACGGCCTTGCGGTGGGTGAAACCAAGGAGTGGCATCCCAACGGGACGCTGATGTGCCGACAGTTGTTCGACAGCAGGGGCCACGTCCTCGAGACGGACACGTGGGACGAGAGAGGCTGTCTGCTGGCCACCTGGCGCCGCGTCGACGCCGAACCGAACAGACCATGACCGCCGACTGGTCGACACCTCACCCGATGCCGATCAGCCCTCCGTGGTGCATCGTGTTCGCGCGGTGGAACAGGCGAAGGACATCGGCTTGGTCAAGCTCGACGAGGTTGTGGCCGCCAATCTCATTGCGGCTACCGCGGCCAGCACTTGTCGTAACGGCAACAGGACGGGGCACATGAACACCGGCTCAGCAACTGCCCTCCTGGGCCGCTTGAGGGCGGTGGAGTGCCGACTGGGATGCCGCCGACGACCACGCGGGGTCCAGGGCCGCACTCCTGCGGGAGTTTCTGCGCCGCTCGGCGGTCTGGGCCGAGAAGCTGGGGGCGACGGATAAGTGGCCATTCTTCGATGTCGCAGCTTGGGTCGATCCGTCCGTTCGCGCGCCCTCCGGCCTGGTCGCCGATCTGGACGAGTTCGCCACGGAGCACGTCCCTGGGCTGCGGGCGCGGCAGCTATGCCAGTACGCCATGCACTGGGCGGCCCTTGAGGATGCCGGTGTGGAAGACGCCCGGCGCCATGCCGGCCCCTTCGAGCCGTTGCTACTCCTCTACGAGCGAGGTGGTGCGTTCAGCGTCGAGAACGGCGTCGTCGACTTCGCGTTCTACAGGGTGCCCCTGGGCACCTGGCAATCGCATGTGAACGAGAAACCGCTCGCCGGCCTGGATTCCGTGTTCCTGGATCGGCTGGACGACGCTCCCTGAGACGCCTGGGTCAGTCAGTGGAGACGGCGGACCCGGGCGTCGTGACCGGTGGCTGTTCGACCACGAACGATCCCTTGCCTCGCACCGTGACCACGAGGCCTCGTTCGCGTAGTTCCTGGGTGGCTCGGCGGGCGGTGAGCCGGGCCACGCCGTACTCGCCGGCGAGATGATTCTCCGAGGGGATCGGCCTGTCGGGCGCCAGTTCCCCCGAGGCGATCTTCCTGGCGATGATGTCGGCCAACTGGACATACAGCGGCCTGGCGCTCAAGGGATCCAGGGAGCTGGAGGGCTGTCGTGCATCGCTCATATGTCCAACGTAGACGTCGCATGACCTCCACGTTCGAGTGGATCCCTCTCCACTTGTATACAGAGGGCTATATCTCGGAGTAGCTTCCATGGCACGGAAGGCCCCGGCGAGGTGGCTAGACCTCCCGGGGCATGGCCAACGCTTCAGAGGAACGTCGACGTGACAGACCTTATCCGTGCCCTTGCTCTATGGGCGAGGCGCCGGTTCCATCGAGCCGGGCACGCCCCGGCTCCGGTCGCATCCAGGCGTGCGGAGCTGGAACAACTGCCCTCAGCCCGTTCACCGTACGGGCTGGACGCACCCCTGAACGGACACGAGACCGCCATGGTCCGCCCGTACCTCGTGGCGGACGAGCAGCGACAGCGGCGGCTCGCCCTGGTGCTCGCGGAGGAGCTCGGGGTCGACCGGGGTACGTACGTCGTCGGCGCTCGGGCGGCGGCCTGATGGGGGCCCGTAAGCCGGGTCGAATGTGCGTACGGTGCGACCGGTTCACCACTGCCCCCGTCCTCGTCTCCGAGGTGCATGCCGGTTCGGGGCCGGGAGTCAACGTCTATGCGTGTACGGATTGCACGCCGTCCTTCCCGGAAGTGCCGGACGCGCTCGAACTCCTCGGGACCGGTTGGCACGACCGGGCAGGCGACGGCCTGTGAAAGCAGAAGCCCGAGAGCCGGCAGCCGGGGACTCGTCGGCTGTGGCTCTCGGGCCGGCACTGCTCACCCTTTACGGGAGTTGCTTCTTCTCGGCGTAGTAGGCGTAGGCGAAATCACCGTTGACGGAGCCGCTCACAGTGGCCTCGAAGCCGACGGGACCCGGCTTGGGTACGTCGATGCTCCGCTGGAAAATGGAGCCGTCGCACACCTGCGTTCCCGCGGCCTTCGGCATTTCCTTGCCGGCGACGGAGAACTTCAGCGTGACCTTGCCCTTGCCCGTGCACGTGAATGCGAATGTCAGGCTCAGCACGTTTTCGGGAGTACTGGGATGGGTGTTCCCGAACTGTGCTTCCAGCCGACCGGATCCGCTGCCGAGGGACTCCCGGGCAACGAAGGATCGTTCCAGGACAGCCGCCAGGTCAGCGGCGCCGCCCGGTGTCGGATCCGAGGCGGTTCCGGTCGCACTGGGACTCTGCGGAGGGGGGCCGGACCGCTCGGTCGGGGCGCACGCTGCCGCACAGAGGCCTGTGATGGCTACCAGGCACAACGCTGCCCGCCTGAACCGACTCATGAATTCTGCCGCCCGATCGACATGTCCCCCTTGCGCGGAGCCAGGACGACGATGGTCTTCTTCTTGACCGTACAAGGCGGAGCGATCCACGTCTTCGTGCCGGTGAGCTTCCAACCGACCTGGCCGAGCACGGCCCGGTAGCCCTTGGACGTGGTGTTCGTGTCGGTCACGGTCTGAGTGCCGGTCCACGTCCAGGCGTTGCTGATCTTGGTGTCGACGCTGACCTTGGCCTTGGCGAGGATGGCGCCCGCCTCCGCCTCGGCGCTGGCACCGATGTCCCATGTGAAGGTGTGGCTGCCGGTCACGGTCCACGAGACCGTCTGACGCGGCAACAGCCAGGTCGACTGCGGCTTCTTCTTGTCCGGGAGGAAGTACGGGGTTCCCTTGACGGTGTATTTCGGCGGGTCGTTCACCTCCGGGCAGGCCATGGCGGCCATGTCGCCCTTTCCGGACTTCGGTTCAGCCGTCGCCCCGTCCCCCTCGAACGAGAAATCCACCGTGTCATTCACCCCGATGACACGCCCGTCATTCAGAACGATCTTCGCGTCCTCAGACGGAAGCGGTTCCTCCGCCGGAGAGGCGACACCTACTCCCGCCCCTGACAGCAGCAGGGCCCCGGTAACGAAGAGAGGTATTGCAGTGCGCACGACAGCGCGGTCCA
This sequence comes from Streptomyces sp. NPDC049837, assembly GCF_040674455.1. Classification (NCBI taxonomy): domain Bacteria; kingdom Bacillati; phylum Actinomycetota; class Actinomycetes; order Kitasatosporales; family Streptomycetaceae; genus Streptomyces; species Streptomyces sp. NPDC049837. The sequence continues at coordinate 78,071 of NZ_JBFAMP010000005.1, forward strand.
TTGTGCCCCGTTTCGATGGGTGTTGTAAGGCGACTCCTGGTCAGGGAGTCGCGGGCGCGCCACCTCGGGGTTACGAGTCGTGAGTTACGTAATCGAGTGACGCGTGCACGCCATGTTTATCGGAACGAGACCGCGCACCACAACGGGCGGTGATGTGAATCACGGTGAATATATTTGACAAACCGTTAGCGGAGATCCGAACAGCTCAAGGAAACCTCAAACGCCGGCCACGACAAAGCCCCCGGGACATGACCCCAGGGGCTTCGGCAGCGACTGCAGAGGCGCGTCAGAGGACGCGCTCGCCCCGCCGCCAGACCGCCGTCACCAGCGGTACACCCGGGCGGTAGGCGAGGTGGACGTGGGAGGGGGCGTCGAGGAGGGCGAGGTCGGCGCGGGCGCCGGGGGTGAGGCGGCCGACGTCGGTGCGGCGGAGGGCTGCCGCGCCGCCGGCCGTGGCGGACCAGAGGGCCTCGTTCGGGGTCATGCCCATGTCGCGTACGGCGAGCGCGATGCAGAAGGGCATGGAGGAAGTGAACGACGAGCCCGGGTTGCAGTCGGTGGAGAGGGCCACGGTGACACCCGCGTCGAGGAGGCGGCGGGCGTCCGGCCATTCGGCGCGGGTGGAGAACTCGGCGCCGGGGAGGAGCGTGGCGACGGTACGGCCGCTGGCGAGCGCGTCGACATCCTGCTGCGTGAGGTGCGTGCAGTGGTCGGCGGACGCCGCGTCGAGTTCGACCGCGAGCTGGACGCCGGGGCCGTAGGAGAGCTGGTTGGCGTGGATGCGTGGGTGCAGGCCGCGCGCCTTGCCGGCGGTGAGGATCGCGCGCGCCTGGTCGCCGTCGAAGGCGCCCTTCTCGCAGAACACGTCGATCCAGCGGGCGTACGGGGCACAGGCCTCCAGCATCGGGCCGGTGACGAGGTCGACGTAACCGGCGGGGTCGTCGGCGTAGTCGGGCGAGACGATGTGGGCGCCGAGGTAGGTGACCTCGTCGGTGTGGCGGGAGGCGATGCGCAGCGCGCGGGCCTCGTCCTCGACGGTGAGGCCGTACCCGGACTTGGTCTCGAAGGTGGTCGTGCCCTGGTGGAGGGCCTCGCGCAGATAGCGGGTGACGTTGGCTTCGAGGGCCTCGTCGGTGGCGGCGCGGGTCGCCGCGACGGTGGTGCGGATGCCGCCCGCGGCGTAGGGCTGCCCGGACATGCGGGCGTTGAACTCGGCGGTGCGGTCGCCCGCGAAGACCAGGTGGGAGTGGGAGTCGACGAACCCGGGGATCACCGCCCGGCCGCCCGCGTCGACCCGATTGTCAGTGGCGGGTGCTTTGCTTGATTCACCGATCCAGACCACGCGGTCGCCGTCGATGACGACCGCCGCGTCCTGGATCAGTCCGAGGGGGGATCCATCACCAAGGGAGGGGTCGTTGGTGACCAGGCTGGCGATGTTGGTGATGACGGTGGCCGTCGCCGCGACGGTGTTGTTCGCCGTCGCGGGGGCGGCTGTCGCCGGGGGGTTGTTCGTCGTCTCGGGGCCGCTGTTCATGCTGTTCATGGTGAGGGGTGTCTCCTTCAGCGGGTTCAGCGCTTTCAGCCGGTTCAGCGGTTACCGCGGTGCAGCGCGGCGATCGAGTCCGTCAGCGCTCGCGGCACATCGGGGATCAGGGCGTGGGCTCCGTCCCGTACGACGTGACGGCCGCCCACGACCGTATGGCGCACATCCGCTGCCGACGCGGCGAATACCGCTGTCTCAGCTCCCAGACGCGGCTCCGGTCCCGCTGTCCTGACCGTGTCGAGGGCGATCGTCGTGAAGTCGGCGAGCGCCCCGGTTTCGAGGCGCCCGGCGCCCGGCCAGCCGAGGGCCGTGTGCCCGTCGGCGGTGGCGGCGCGCAGCAGCGCGGCGGCCGTCCAGTGGCCCCGGGTGCGGGAGCGGAGGCGCTCGTCGAGCTCCATCGCGCGCGCCTCCTCCAGCAGGTCGATCACGGCGTGGCTGTCGCTGCCCAGCGACAGGGGCGAGCCGGCCCGCTGGAGGGCGACGGCCGGGCCGATGCCGTCCGCGAGGTCGCGTTCGGTCGTCGGGCACATGCAGGTGCCGGTGCCGGTGCCGCCGAGCAGGGCGATGTCCTCGTCGGTGAGGTGGGTGTTGTGCACACCCGTGGTGCGCGGGCCGAGTACGCCGTGGTCGGCGAGCAGCCGGGTCGGGGTGCGGCCGTGGGCGGCCAGGCAGGCGTCGTTCTCGGCGGTCTGCTCGGAGAGGTGGACGTGCAGGGGCGCCTGACGGTCGGCGGCCCACTGGGCGACCGTGGAGAGCTGGTCGGCGGGGACGGCCCGTACGGAGTGGACGGCCGCGCCGATGCGAACGCCGTCGCGGTCCTTGAGGAGGGACGCGCGCTCGGCCCACGCCTCCGCCGTGCCGTCGGAGAACCGGCGCTGGTGCTCGTTGGGCGGCTCGCCGAAGCCGGAGGACAGGTACGCGGTGTCGAGCAGCGTGATGCGGATGCCCGCCTCGCCGGCCGCCGCGATCAGCGCCTCGCCCATGGCGTTGGGGTCGGCGTACGGGACGCCTCCGGGCGCGTGGTGCAGGTAGTGGAACTCGCCGACGGCCGTGATGCCGGCCAGCGCCATCTCCGCGTACACGGCCCGGGCGAGCGTGAAGTAGCTGTCGGGCGTCAGACGGGAGGCGACCTGGTACATGACCTCGCGCCAGGTCCAGAAGGTGCCGGAGCCGACCTGGACGGTGCCGCGCAGGGCGCGGTGGAAGGCGTGGCTGTGCGCGTTCGCCAGGCCCGGGAGGGTCAGGCCGCGCAGGGGCACCGCGCCCGGTGGCGGGGCGTCGACGCCGGTGCGTACGGCGGTGAGGCGGCCGTCGGACACGTCGAGGGCGACGCCCGGTTCGACATGGGTGCCGAGCCAGGCGTGCTCGGCCCAGTAGGTCAGCGGCACGCCAGGCCCTCCAGTACGTCGGCGAGGGCATGGACGCCGGCCACGCAGTCGTCCTCGGCCGCGTGCTCGGCCGGGGAGTGGGAGACGCCCGTGGGGTTGCGGACGAAGAGCATGGCGGTGGGGACGGAGGCCGACAGGATGCCCGCGTCGTGCCCGGCGCCGGTGCCGAGGACCGGGACCTGGCCACCGAGGATCTTGGCCAGCTCGTCCCGGAGGGCGTGCTCGAACTCGACGACGGGGGTGAAGGATTCGCGGACGACGGTGAGGTCGATGCCCTGGCGGGCGGCGGCCTCGTGGGCGGCCGCCTCGATACCCGAGACGACCGCGTCCAGGGTCGCCTGGTCGGCGGCCCGGGAGTCGAGCCAGCCGCGTACCAGGGAGGGGATGGCGTTGACGCCGTTGGGTTCGACCGCGATCTTGCCGAAGGTGGCGACGGCTCCGGCGAGTTCCGCCTCGCGGCGGGCGGCCAGGACCGTCTCCGCGTACGTCAGCATCGGGTCGCGCCGGTCGACGAGCCGGGTGGTGCCGGCGTGGTTGGCCTCGCCGTGGAAGTCGTACCGCCACCGGCCGTGCGGCCAGATGGCGGAGGCGATACCGACGGAGTCGCCCGTCAGGTCCAGGGCGCGGCCCTGCTCGACGTGGAGTTCGACGAACGCGCCGATACGGGCGAGGCGCTCCGGGTCCGGGCCGATGGCCTCGGGGTCGTACCCGGCCGCCTCCATGGCCTGGGGCAGCGTGATGCCGTCGGCGTCACGCAGCTCGTACGCGGCGGCCTTCGTCAACTGCCCGGCCGTGAGGCGGGAGCCGACGCAGGCCAGGCCGAAGCGGGCGCCCTCCTCGTCACCGAAGTTGGTGATGGCCAGCGGCCGGCGGAACTCGACTCCCCTGCTGCGGAGTTCGTCGAGCGCGGCGAAGGAGGAGACGACGCCGAGCGGGCCGTCGAAGGCACCGCCGTCCGGGACGGAGTCCAGGTGCGAGCCGGTGACGACGGCGTCCTCGCCGAGGGGGTCGCCGAGCCAGGCCCACTGGTTGCCGTTGCGGTCGGTCTCGTAGGTGAGCCCGCGCGCCTCGGCCTGCTCCTGGAACCAGGTGCGGCAGTCGGCGTCGGCGCCGGTCCAGGCGTAGCGGCGGTAGCCACGGGTGGCCGCGTGGCGGCCGATGGGGGCGAGTTGCCGCCACATCTCGTGGAACGAGGGCGGCTGTCCGCCGGTGGGTGGGTGTGCGCCCACGGTGCCGGTCACGCTTCGTCACCCTCCCGCATCGGGACGCGGACGCCGCGCTCGTCGGCGACCGACTCGGCGCGGTCGTAGCCCGCGTCGACGTGGCGGATGACGCCCATGCCCGGGTCGTTGGTGAGGACGCGGCGGATCTTCTCGCCCGCGAGCGGGGTGCCGTCGGCGACCGTGACCTGGCCGGCGTGGATGGAGCGGCCCATGCCGACGCCGCCGCCGTGGTGGATGGAGACCCAGGAGGCACCGGAGGCGACGTTGACCATGGCGTTGAGGAGCGGCCAGTCGGCGATGGCGTCGGAGCCGTCCAGCATGGCCTCGGTCTCGCGGTACGGGGAGGCGACGGAGCCGCAGTCGAGGTGGTCGCGGCCGATGGCGAGGGGGGCGGACAGCTCACCGGAGGCGACCATGTCGTTGAAGCGTTCGCCGGCGCGGTCGCGCTCCCCGTAGCCGAGCCAGCAGATGCGGGCGGGCAGGCCCTGGAAGTGGACGCGTTCGCCGGCCATCTTGATCCAGCGGGCGAGCGACTCGTTCTCGGGGAAGAGGTCGAGGATCGCCTTGTCGGTCTTGTGGATGTCGGCGGCGTCGCCGGACAGGGCGGCCCAGCGGAAGGGGCCCTTGCCCTCGCAGAACAGGGGGCGGATGTAGGCGGGTACGAAGCCGGGGAAGGCGAACGCCCGGTCGTAGCCGGCGAGCTGCGCTTCGCCCCGGATGGAGTTGCCGTAGTCGAAGACCTCGGCGCCCGCGTCCATGAAGCCGACCATGGCCTCGACGTGCCTGGCCATGGACTCGCGGGCGCGGGTGGTGAAGCCGGCCGGGTCCTTCGCCGCGTACGCCGCCATGTCGTCGAAGGCCACGCCCACCGGCAGGTAGGAGAGCGGGTCGTGGGCGGAGGTCTGGTCGGTGACGATGTCGATGGGGGCGTTCATCGCGAGGAGCTGCGGGAGGAGGTCCGCCGCGTTGCCCAGGACGCCGATGGAGAGCGGGCGGCGGGCGTCGCGTGCCTCCACCGCGAGCTGGAGGGCGTGGTCGAGGGAGTCGGCCTTCACATCGAGGTACCGGTGCTCGATGCGGCGCTCGATGGCGCGCGGGTCGCAGTCGATGCAGATGGCGACGCCGTCGTTCATGGTCACGGCGAGCGGCTGGGCGCCGCCCATGCCGCCGAGGCCGGCGGTGAGGGTGATCGTCCCGGCCAGGGTGCCGTTGAACTTCTTCGCGGCGACGGCGGCGAACGTCTCGTACGTGCCCTGGAGGATGCCCTGCGTACCGATGTAGATCCACGACCCGGCGGTCATCTGGCCGTACATGGTCAGACCGAGCTGCTCCAGGCGCCGGAACTCCTCCCAGTTCGCCCAGTCGCCGACCAGGTTGGAGTTGGCGATCAGGACGCGCGGCGCCCACTCGTGGGTCTGCATGACGCCGACGGGGCGGCCGGACTGGACCAGCATCGTCTCGTCCTGCTTGAGCGTGCGCAGCGTACGGACCATCGCGTCGAAGGAGCGCCAGTCGCGGGCGGCCTTGCCGGTGCCGCCGTAGACGACGAGCTTGTCGGGGTGCTCGGCGACCTCGGGGTCGAGGTTGTTCTGGAGCATCCGGAGGGCGGCCTCCTGCTGCCATCCCAGGGCGCTCAGTTCCGTACCGCGCGGGGCCCGTACGGGGCGGGGTCCTGACATGGGGATGCCTCCTCAGGTGGCGTGCGACCAGCGATTGCAGAGTTGGTATTCACATATTGACCCGATGAATAGATGTAGTCAACGGCTGCGGCACCGCACGCCGGGTGATTGGCTGGAGAACATGGCTTCAGACCGTCGCGATCAGGCCGTACGAGCAGCAGTCGACCAAGCCCTCCTCACCGAGACCGAACCCGTCGCAGCCCTCCTCGACATCGCCGGCGTGCGCGCCTCCGCCGCCGCCCTCCGCGCCGCCTTCGCGGACGTCACCGAGGCGCCCGTCCTGCACGCCTTCGCCGTCAAGGCCTCCCCGCTCGTCCCCGTGCTGCGCCTGCTGTACGAGGCGGGCCTCGGCGCCGAGGTCGCCAGCCCCGGCGAGCTGGCGCTGGCCCGCGCCGCCGGGGTGACGGCGGACCGGATCGTCCTCGACTCCCCCGCCAAGACCCCCGCCGAGCTGCGCGAGGCCCTGGCCCTCGGGATCGCCGTCAACGCCGACAACCCGCAGGAGCTGGCCCGCCTCGACGCCCTGCTCCACGAAACGCCGAGCACCTCCCCGCTCGGCCTGCGCGTCAACCCACAGATCGGCGGCGGCACCATCGACGCCCTGTCGACGGCCACCGCCACCTCCAAGTTCGGCATCGCCCTCCGCGACGAGGGCGCCCGCGCCGGCGTCGTACGGGCGTACCTCGACCGCCCCTGGCTCACCCGCCTGCACACCCACTCCGGCTCGCAGGGCGTGCCGCTGTCCCTCCTCGTCACCGGCATCAGGGAGGTGTACGGGCTCGCGGAGGAGATCAACGCGGCCGCCGGGCGCCGCCAGGTCGACACCATCGACATCGGCGGCGGCCTGCCGGTGAACTTCACCTCCGACGACGAGACACCGACGTACGCGGAGTACGCCCGGCTCCTGGCCACCGAGGTCCCGGGGCTGTTCGACGGGCGGTACGGCCTGGTCACCGAGTTCGGCCGGTCACTGCTGGCCAAGCACGGCACGGTCCTGGCCCGCGTCGAGTACACCAAGACGTCCGGCGCCCGGCCCATCGCGGTGACGCACGCGGGCGTGCAGGTCGCCACCCGCACCGTCTACGACCCCGTCTCCTGGCCGCTGCGGATCGCCGCGTACGACGCCAAGGGGATGCCCAAGGCGGGCGGCCCGGTCGTCGACCAGGACGTGGCCGGGCCGGCGTGCTTCGCGGGCGACCTGCTGGCCGTCCAGCGCCCGCTGCCACTCCTCGAACCGGGCGACATCGTGGCCGCGCTGGACACGGGGGCGTACTACTTCGCGCACCACTACGCGTACAACTCCCTCGCCCGTCCGGGGGTGTACGGGTTCACGACCCGCGAGGACGGGTCGGTCCGCTTCGCGACCGTACGCCCGCCGCAGACCGTCGCCGAGATCGTCGCCGAGGCAGGTGGCGTACGCCCGGACGTGCTGCTCGTGGACTGATCGGGCATCACCCCGGACGGCGGGGGCACAACCACCCCATGACCACCACGGAACAGCCCGCGGGAGCTCACCGGGAGCCGCCCCTCAAACGGGTCATCGGGCCGAAACTGCTCGTCCTCTTCGTCATCGGCGACATCCTGGGCACCGGCATCTACGCCACCACCGGCGCGGTGGCGGGCAAGGTGGGGGGCGCGCTCTGGCTGCCGTTCGCGATCGGCTTCGTCGTCGCGATCCTGACGGCGGCGTCGTACGTCGAACTCGTCGGCAAGTACCCGAAGGCGGCCGGAGCGGCCCTCTACACCCAGAAGGCGTTCAAGGTCCCCTTCCTCACCTTCATCGTCGCCTTCATGGTGATGTGCTCGGGCCTGTCCTCCGCGAGCGCGGCCGCCCGCGCGTTCAGCGGGGACTATCTCGCCGAGTTCACGGAAGGCGTGGTCCCGCCCACACTGATCGCGATCCTCTTCATCCTCGCCCTCGCCGCGCTGAACCTGCGGGGCGTGTCGGAGTCCGTGAAGACCAACGTCGTCCTCACGCTCGTCGAGCTGACCGGCCTGTTGATCATCCTCGCCATCGGTGCCTGGGCGGTGCTGACGGGGGACGGGGAGCCGTCGCGGCTGGGTGAGTTCCAGGCGACGGGCACCGGGTACGCGCTGATCACGAGCGTGCTGGGGGCCACCGCGCTCGGCTTCTTCGCGTTCGTGGGCTTCGAGGACTCGGTCAACATGGCCGAGGAGACCCGCGACCCGGTGCGCACCTTCCCCCGGGCGATCTTCACGGGTGTCGCGGTCACCGGCACCATCTACGTCCTGGTGGCGCTGATCTCGTCGCTCCTGGTCGACTACCGCACCCTGGAGAAGTCCAGCGGGCCGCTCCTGGAGGTCGTCAAGGCCGGCGGGCTCGACTTCCCGCCCAAGGCGTTCGCCCTCATCGCGCTGTTCGCCGTCACCAACTCGGCGCTCATCAACATCATGATGGCCTCGCGCCTCTGCTACGGCATGGCCAACGAACGGATTCTGCCGCGCGCCATGGGCCGCGTCCTCCGCGTGCGCCGCACCCCGGTCGTCGGGATCGTCTTCGTCTCGCTCCTGGCCGTCGGGCTGGTCTCGACCGGCGAGATCGCGGGCCTGGGCGACACGACGGCGTTCCTGCTGCTGTGCGTCTTCGCGGTGGTCAACATCGCGGTACTGGTACTGCGCCGCGACCCGGTCGAGCACGAGCACTTCCGTACGCCGACGGCGCTGCCGGTCCTCGGCGCGATCACCGCACTCATCCTGGCCAGCCCGCTGGCCGACCGGGACGCCGACGTCTACATCCGGGCGGGGGTGCTGGTGGCGATCGGCGTGGGGCTGTGGGTGGTCAACAAGGTGGTGATGCGGGCACGCGGCGAGTCGTAACCGGCGACCCTATCTCCTCCGGGGCACGTTCCTCTGGAAAATGCCAGAACTCCCACCAGGCGGGGGAACGTTGCGTAGCGTCGTGGTCACAGCACCTTGGAGCGCAACGGGGAACTGGGAGGGGAGCCCGCGTGCCCGGAATCGACGAGTGCCTGCGCGAAGCGATGAGCCTGCCGGGCGCGCTGGGGGCGGCTCTCGTCGACTGGACCAGTGGCCTCGCCCTCGGCACGGCCGGCCGGTCCCCGGTGGGCGACCACGAGACGACGGCCGCGGAGACGGCGGAACTGGCGCGGGCGGCGGCGGAATACGAGTCGTTCGCCCCGGAGTCGGAGTCGTTGGCGGAGTCGTTACCTGCGTCGTTACCGGCGTCGTTACTGGCGGGGGGTCAGGCCGCGTTACCGGCGGGGGCGGTTGGGGCGTTACCGGCGGGGGCGGACCCGGGCCCGGCCCGGGCGTTACCGGACCCGGCGGGGCCGTCGGACGGGGCGGGTGCCGCCCCGGCCCCGGCGCTTGTCCCGGCCCTTGTGCCGGCGCGGGCGGGGGGCGTGGACCCGAAGGCCCCGCCCGTCGAGGACGTCATCGTGACCACCCGTACCGGCTATCACGTCCTGCGGTTCGTCGAGACGACGTTCGACAGCAGCGTCTTCCTCCACCTGTGGCTGGACCGCTCCACCGGCAACCTGGCCCTCGCCCGCCTACGCCTGCGGGAGTTGGCCGAGCGGCTGGTACTGGTATGAGCGCGCACGCCGCCAGAGCGGTCGTGTCCCCGATGCTGCTGCGGCTCGCCCGGGAGCGGGCGACCGGGGCGCTGGTGCGGGACCACGGGACGCTGTACCTCGTCGAGGGGCGGGTCGTGCACGCGGAGAGCCCGGTCGCGCCCGGGCCGGACGTCCTGCTGACGGCGGGCGGACGGCAGCCGCGGCAGGGCCGGATCGCTGCCGGTGAGCTGGAAATCTGCCACCTGGGCGCCCTGTTCGACGCCGCGTTCTTCGCGCTGGCGCCCGGCCGGGGCCCGGCCCGCTTCCAGTACGGAGCCGCTCACGGGACACATGCCGTGCGGCCCGTACGCCCCGTGTCCGCGGCCGACGTGGAGCGCGAGACGCTGCGCCGCCGGGAGCTGCTCGACAGCGTGTGGCCCTACCCCGCCGTCGACACCGCGCCGGTCGTCCCGCGTGCCGCGGCCTCCGGCCAGACGGTCACCGCCCGGCAGCGCTCCCTGCTGGCCCACGCCGACGGCGTACGCACCCCCGCGCAACTCGCGTGGGCGCTGGGCCGGCCCGCGTTCCACACCCTGCTGGAGACCCGGCGGCTGGCCGCGGCCGGGCTCGTGGCGACCCCCCACGACCCGCCCCCGCACGTCCCGTCCCCGCACGCCCCGTCCCCGCACGAAGGCATGCCGTTCGAGCCCACCTCGTACGAGCCCGCGAGCTTCCTTCCCGGCGTGCCCGGCGTGCCCGGCGTGCCCCGCACGCCCGACCCCGACATCGCCCTGCTCCGCCGGCTCCGTGACGCCCTGGAGGCCCATCTGTGACCACCCGTAGGCCCCGTACCCCCCGTACGCCCCATGTCCGCTCATGAGGCGCGCCTTGCGCCCACGCGCCGAGAGAGCCGAGAGGAGCGAGAGGAGCGAAAGGAGACAGCTCATGACCGCGGCCGAAGCCGAAGTGCTCGCCGAGCTCAGGCGCCTGCGCGCCCGGGTCCCGCAGGTGACCGGGGCGCTCGCGGCCAGCGCCGACGGTCTGGTCCTGGCCCGCGACACGGCGGACCCGGATGCCGCTGAGGGCGTCGCCGCGCTCACCGCGGCCGCGCTCGGCGTGGCGCTGCGGCTCACGGAGGCCACCGGACAGGGCGGCTTCCGCGAGCTGCTGGTCCGCGGTGAGCACGGCTACGTCGCGACGTACGCGGCGAGCGCCTCCGCCGTCCTGACGCTCCTCGCCGAGCCCCGCGTCAACGTGGGCCGGCTCCACTTGGAGGCCCGGCGGTCGAGCGCGCGCGTCGGCGAGCTGGTCGACGGCGCCCTGCACCGGCGCGAGCCACCACACACAGCCATCCCGCCCCTGCCGTCCCACAAACCGAAGGAAGCGTGAGAAAGACCCATGGCCAACACCGAAACCGCCCTCAAGGAAGCCACCACCATCATCGACGGCGCCCTGGGTGCCGCCCTCGTCGACTACACCAGCGGCATGGCCCTCGGCACGATAGGCGGCGGCAAGGACCTCGACCTGACGGTCGCCGCCGCCGGCAACACCGACGTCGTACGCGCCAAGGTGCGCACCATGGAGATGCTGGGGCTGAGCGAAGAGATCGAGGACATCCTGATCACGCTCGGCTCGCAGTACCACCTGATCCGGCTCCTCAAGGGCCGGGGCGCGAACGGCCTGTTCCTCTATCTGGCGCTGGACAAGGAGCGGGCCAACCTGGCGATGGCCCGCCACCAGCTCCGGAGGATCGAAGCCGAGCTGGAGATCTGAGACCGGCATACGCGGGACCGTACGACCGCCGTACATACGACCGGGTACGTACGACCGGCGTACGTTCGCTCAGCGGCGCCGCGCCCCGCCCGGTGCGGCGTCGCCGGCCGCGATGCCCGTCGACCGGTACGCCTTGACGGGCTTTCCGGCCGGTCCCTTGCCGAGCCAGTCGGTCCGTACCCACCACAGGGTCTCGTCGGTACGTTCCCGGTGGCCGATCCACAGCGCCTTCAGCCAGAGCCCGGCGCCCGCGCCCGCCAGCCACAGCCCGCCCGCGCCGGGCAGCGCGAACGACGAGCCGACGGCGGCGAGGAACGCGCCCAGCAGCCACCAGCGGTGGGCGCGCCGCCAGACCCGCAGCGTTACGGCCCGGTCCTGGAGGAAGTCCGCCCGCGCGGCCCGGGTGGCCTCCGTGGCCAGCCGTACATAGCGCCCGCGCCGGGCCAGGGCGACGGTGGCGGCGGTCACCAGGAAGAGCGCGGCCCCGGTCAGCAGCCCGATGCGCCGCCCGGTGAGCCCGGGCAGCAGCGCCCCGGTCGCGGCGGCCAGCAGTCCCGGCCACCACAGGGGCGCGGCCCCCGCCCGTACGACCACGGCCACTCTCGCCAGTGCCTGCCCTCCGCGAGCCACGTCCGCCTCCCTGTTCACGGTCTCCTCGGTGCGGCGGGAGGGTAACGCCCCTTCCTTAAAGTCTCCTGAGAAGCCCCCGGGGACGTCACTCCACGAACAGGCCCCGCGCGGCCGCCGCCGCGTCGAACTCCTCCAGCCGCGCCTGTGCGTCCGGCAGCCCGTCGCACATCGCCTCCAGCAGCACCCGCCCCAGCAGCATCGGCGCGCACGCCGTGTCGAAGGCGAGGCCGGTCCCGACCGCCGCCGGGAGCAGCAGGTCGCTGTGCTTGGCGACCGGCGCGAACGCGGAATCGGCGACCGTGACGACGGTGAGCCCGGCGTCGCGCGCGTACGCGAGGGCGTCCACGACCTCGCGGGGGTGCCGGGGCAGCGCGAAGCAGAGCAGCACGGTGGCGCCCGCACGCACGGCGGCGTCGATCCGGTCGGTGAGCATCGTGCCGCCCTCGTCGAGCAGCCGTACGTCCGGGTGGACCTTCGCCGCGAAGTACGCGAAGCCGCGCGCCTGGGAGGAGGCGGCGCGCAGTCCCAGCACGGGCAGCGGCCTGGACGACGCGAGCAGCCGCCCGGCACGCTCCACGGGCTCGGGGTCGGCGAGCAGTTCGGCGAGGTGCTTCAGGTTCTCGATCTCGCCCAGCACGGCCTGCTGGTATTCGTTGTACGTCGTCTCGCCCGCCGCTGCGGCGGCCGGCTCGGCGGGTGCCACCTCGCGCAGGTGCTTGCGCAGCGCCGGATAGCCGTCGAACCCGAGCGCCACCGCGAAGCGGGTCACGGACGGCTGGCTGACCCCGGCCAGCTCGGCCAGCTCCACGCTGGACAGGAACGGTACGTCGCCGGCGCGGCGCACCATCGAGTGGGCGATCCGCCGCTGGGTGGGCGTCAGCCGGTGCCCCTCGAAGAGCGCCTGCAACCGTGCGGCAGGGCTGTCGCTCATGCCGTCCCCCTGTTCCCGAGCTTCCTATTCAGTCATCCATGACTCTGCATGACAATATGCAGCCGGGCAAGCGGGCACGGTGGCGGCCTGGGGTGCCCAGGGGGGCGAAGAGGGGGGTTAGCCCCAGCGACACCACTTCTCCGGCTCCGTACCGTATCGAGCATGGAAACCCGCGACACGGAGTTCGAGAAGGAGCTCGAGAAGGAGCTCGACGCCACCCTTCAGGCCCGGCGCGAGCTGGGGACGGAGTACGAGTCGGCCCTCGTCGAGTCGTTCCTGGAGAAGGTGGAGCAGCGCCTGGACGCCACGGTCGACCGCCGCGTCCGCCGCCAGGTCGCCGAGCAGCAGGTGATCGTCGCCCGCGGTGCCCGCCCCGGCGGGGCGCCTGCCGCCGGGGAGAATTTCGGGGAGCGCTTCGGCTTCGCCATCGTCTCGCTGGTCCTCGCGGTCCCGCTCACGGCGATCGGCGCGGTGAACGCCGGGCTGAAGGGCCTGCTCGTCACCTGGGCGGGCATAGTCGGCGTCAACGCGGCGCACTGCCTGCGGGGCATATCCCAGCGGCGGCGCCGCGATCCGGACGTGTAGGGGGAGAAACGCGTAAGGGGAGAAACGCGTAACGGCAGGACGTGCGACGGGAGAAACGCGTAACGGGGAAGGGTGGCGCGGGGACCGCCGCACCCCCGTTGCCGGGGGGCGGGACGACGGCGGTCCCCGCGAGGGACACGGGCCCGGGTCAGGGCCGGTCTCCGCGTCCGTGGCGTTCGCTGGAGGTCCGGGAGCCGCTCCGGAAGTCCTTGACGCCGACAAGGACTACGGTGCAGGACGCGTGTTAAGCGGGTGCTGCCGCAACATGTCGGGCTCGTACCGTTTTCGCGAAGCCCCGTCCCGTTGTGGCTACTTGCCGTCCTTCGCGAGGAAGGCGAGCAGGTCCTGACGGCTCACCACACCGGTCGGCTTGCCCTCGACCAGCACGATCGCCGCGTCGGCCGTGCCCAGTACGGACATCAGGTCCGCGACCGGCTCACCGGAGCCGACCTGGGGCAGCGGCGGGCTCATGTGCTTGTCGAGCGGGTCGTCGAGGGAGGCGCGCTTGGTGAACAGGGCGTCCAGCAGCTCGCGTTCGACGACCGAGCCGACGACCTCGGCGGCCATGACGTCGGGGTGACCGGCGCCGGGCTTGACGATGGGCATCTGGGAGACGCCGTACTCGCGCAGGACGTCGATGGCCTCGCCGACCGTCTCCTCGGGGTGCATGTGGACGAGCTTGGGGATGTCGCCCTCCTTGTGGCGGAGGACGTCGCCGACGCTCGCGGACGGGCCGGACTCCTCCAGGAAGCCGTAGTCGGCCATCCACTCGTCGTTGAAGATCTTCGAAAGGTAGCCGCGTCCGCTGTCGGGAAGGAGGACGACCACGACATCGTCGGGGCCGAGGCCCTCGGCGACGCGCAGCGCTGCCACGACCGCCATGCCGCAGGAGCCGCCGACCAGGAGACCCTCCTCCTTGGCCAGGCGGCGGGTCATCTGGAAGGAGTCCTTGTCGGACACGGCGATGATCTCGTCGGTGACGGTCCGGTCGTACGCGGTGGGCCAGAAGTCCTCGCCCACGCCCTCGACGAGGTAGGGCCGCCCGGAGCCGCCGGAGTAGACGGAGCCCTCGGGGTCGGCGCCGACGATGCGGACCTTGCCACCGCTGACCTCCTTGAGGTAGCGGCCGGTGCCGGAGATCGTGCCGCCGGTGCCGACGCCGGCGACGAAGTGGGTGATCTTCCCCTCGGTCTGCTCCCACAGCTCGGGACCGGTGGTCTCGTAGTGCGAACGGGGGTTGTTCGGGTTGGAGTACTGGTCCGGTTTCCAGGCGCCCGGCGTCTCACGGACGAGGCGGTCGGAGACGTTGTAGTACGAGTCCGGGTGCTCCGGGTCCACGGCCGTGGGGCAGACGACGACCTCGGCGCCGTACGCCCGCAGCACGTTGATCTTGTCGGTCGAGACCTTGTCGGGGCAGACGAAGATGCACTTGTAGCCCTTCTGCTGGGCCACGATCGCGAGGCCGACGCCCGTGTTGCCGGACGTGGGCTCGACGATCGTGCCGCCCGGCTTGAGGGCGCCGCTCTCCTCGGCCGCCTCGATCATGCGCAGGGCGATGCGGTCCTTGACCGAACCGCCGGGGTTGAAGTACTCGACCTTGGCAAGGACGGTGGCCTTGAGGCCCTCGGTCACACTGTTGAGCCTCACCAGCGGGGTGTTGCCGACGAGGCTGATCATCGAGTCGTGGTATTGCACCGTAGTCTCCGGGGTCTCCGTAATGGTCCAGCCAGCGTATGCGTAGTCGGAGGCGGTTACGGGGCAGTTAGCTCTTGTACGGCAACAAGGAGGTGGCTGCCCCTATGTCGAGGGCGAGGGTGGCACGGCGGATCGCCGCCGGCGCGGCGTACGGGGGCGGCGGTATCGGGCTGCTGGGGGTGGCGGCGGTCGGGGTGCTGCTGGCCGAGGTGCAGTTGGCGAAGCGTTCGGTGGGCGGTGGTGTGGCGCCGCTGCCGCCGTGCGCGGACGGGCTGTACGGCCGGGGGTACGGGGGCGGTGCCGAGCCCCTGCGGCTCGCCCTCCTGGGTGATTCCACCGCGGCGGGGCAGGGGGTGCGCCGGGCCGGCCAGACGCCCGGCGCGCTGCTGGCCTCGGGGCTCGCGGCGGTCGCGGAACGCCCCGTGGAGCTGCGGAACGTCGCCCTGCCGGGGGCCCGCTCGGACGACCTGGAGCGCCAGGTCACGCTGCTGCTCGCCCATCCGGGTCGGATTCCGGACGTGTGCGTGATCATGATCGGCGCGAATGACGTGACGCACCGGATGTCGGCGACGGAGTCGGTGCGGTACCTGGCGACGACCGTGCGCCGGCTGCGTACGGCGGGCGCGGAGGTGGTCGTCGGCACGTGCCCCGACCTGGGCACGATCGAGCCGGTGTACCAACCGTTGCGGTGGCTGGCGCGGCGTGCGTCGCGCCAGTTGGCGGCCGCCCAGACGATCGTGGTCGTGGAGCAGGGCGGCCGCACTGTGTCGCTGGGCGACCTGCTGGGGCCGGAGTTCGCGGCCAACCCGCGCGAGATGTTCGGGGCGGACAACTACCACCCGTCGGCGGAGGGGTACGCGACGGCGGCGATGGCGGTGCTGCCGACCGTGTGCGCGGTGATGGGCGTGTGGCCGGAGGCCGACCGGCTGGAGGCGGACCGCCGGGAGGGCATGCTGCCGGTCGCGAAGGCCGCGGCGGAGGCGGTGGAGGAAGCCGGTACGGAGGTCACGGGCGCCCGCGCCCCGTGGGCCCTGCTCAAGCACCGCCGCCGTCGCCGCCTCCCCTCGGTCCAGGACCCGGCCCCCCTCCGCGACGACGCCCGCCCCTGACCGTCCACCGGGCGGGCGCGCCCCTCCGCGGCGAGGGGGCCCCGGGCGGTCGGTGGCCCACGACCCGCTGCGCGTCCCCCTTCGGGGTCAACCGCGCTCGGCCCCCACGCCCTCGCGACGCGGAGGCCCCGCCGCCCGGGCCCGGGGGCGTCCCGGTTTCGTGAAGGGGCGGGGTGGGGGACAAGCCCCGCAGAGGGGCACCCCGGGGTGAAACCGCCCGTTACGGGAAGGCGCTCAGTGGCGGCCGGGGCCGCGCGGGCTGAGCGAGCGCTTAGAAATGCGGTCCGCATCACACGTCCGCCCCGATGACCTGAGCGATACGTACAGGTAACTTCCCTCTCAGTCCTGCCCTTCGCCCCTCTGGAGCCGTGATGCCCGAAGCCGTGATCGTCTCAGCCGCCCGCTCCCCCATCGGCCGGGCCTTCAAGGGCTCGTTGAAGGACCTGCGGCCGGACGACCTGACCGCCACGATCATTCAGGCCGCGCTCGCCAAGGTGCCCGAGCTCGACCCGCGTGACATCGACGACCTGATGCTCGGGTGCGGCCTGCCCGGCGGCGAGCAGGGGCACAACCTGGGCCGGATCGTCGCCGTGCAGATGGGGATGGACCACCTGCCGGGCTGCACGATCACCCGGTACTGCTCCTCTTCGCTCCAGACGTCCCGCATGGCCCTGCACGCCATCAAGGCGGGCGAGGGCGACGTCTTCATCTCCGCCGGTGTCGAGATGGTGTCCCGCTCGGTGAAGGGCACCAGCGACGGCCTGCCCGACACCCACAACCCGCTCTTCGCCGAGGCGGAGGCCCGCACGGCCGCCCGCGCCGAGCAGGAGGGCACCGACTGGCACGACCCGCGCGAGGACGGCCAGATCCCCGACGCGTACATCGCGATGGGCCAGACCGCCGAGAACCTGGCGCGCCTCAAGGGCGTCACGCGCCAGGACATGGACGAGTTCGGCGTCCGGTCGCAGAACCTCGCCGAGGAGGCCATCAAGAACGGCTTCTGGGAGCGGGAGATCACCCCGGTCACCACGCCGGACGGCACCGTCGTGTCCAAGGACGACGGCCCGCGCGCGGGCGTGACGCTGGAGGGCGTGCAGGGCCTGAAGCCGGTCTTCCGCCCCGACGGCCTGGTGACCGCCGGCAACTGCTGCCCGCTCAACGACGGCGCCGCCGCGCTGGTCATCATGAGCGACACCAAGGCCCGCGAGCTGGGCCTGACCCCGCTCGCGCGGATCGTCTCCACGGGCGTCTCGGGCCTGTCGCCCGAGATCATGGGCTACGGGCCCGTCGAGGCCAGCAAGCAGGCGCTGAAGCGCGCCGGGCTGACCATCGGCGACATCGACCTGGTCGAGATCAACGAGGCGTTCGCCGCCCAGGTCATCCCGTCGTACCGCGACCTGGACATCCCGCTCGACAAGCTGAACGTCAACGGCGGTGCCATCGCCGTCGGCCACCCCTTCGGCATGACCGGCGCCCGCATCACCGGCACGCTGATCAACAGCCTCCAGTTCCACGACAAGCAGTTCGGCCTGGAGACCATGTGCGTCGGCGGCGGCCAGGGCATGGCCATGGTCATCGAGCGGCTGAGCTGAGCTGTAGCGGAGGGGGGGTCGCCTGAGGAACGAAGGCGGCACCTGCCCGCACCAGTAGCGAAGCGGAACGCGACCAGAAGAGGCGAGCGGCTCAGCTAATCGCTCCGCGTCCCAGCCGTGACCGAATCTCCCCCAGGATGTGACCTATCTCCCGGGGGAGATTCGTTTGTGCAGGTCAGCCTGACAATCCGGTAAAACTACGAGGCAAAAGACCTGTCCATTTCGTGACGTAATGCACTGACAGGGGGCGCGGGGGCACGACAAGCTGATGTAGGAAGTGCGGGGGATCGATTGAAACCGGGAGTAAGTCAGTGAGCGCCATGTCTCTCGCCCTGCTGCTGACCACGGCCACCGCCACGGCCGTGGGCGCCGCTGCCCTGCACGCGGCCCACGGGCTGCGCAAGCAGGTCATCGCGCTGCGCACGGAGCTCGCCGCCGCGAACACCGCCGACCGTACCCCCACCGTGCCGCACGCCCGCACCGCCGAGGACATACGCGCGGCCGTCGCCGAGGCCCTCGCGGAGGAGCGGGAGCGCGAGCTGGCCGAGGCGCGGGCCTTCTGGGCGGCCCAGGAGGCGCGGGACGCCGCCGACGGGCCCGCCACCCTCCTCGGCCCACTGGGCGGCGGCACGGCGGCCGGGACGGGCGAGGACGGGCCGTTCTTCGTGCCGCGCCAGGCGGACTTCGCGGGCCTGGAGGCGCTGGACGCGATGGACGCGACCGACCTCGGCCTGGAGTACGCCGAGTACGCCGACGGCCTCGACGATGTCGACGCCCTCGCCGAGCTGCCGGACTTCCCCGGCATCAGCGACAACCAGTTCCCCGAGGACTCCCCCGAGCTGGCCGCGGCCCGCCGCCGCCACCCCTCGCACCCCGACTTCGTGCCGGTCCAGACGCCCGTGGTCACCGACCACGAGCGCACCGTGGCCCGCCTGGAGGAGCTCGCCGAGACCCGCACGGCGCTCACCGACGTACGGCCCGGACCCCTGGGCACCCTGGACGTGTACGTCTTCGCCGACGGCACGACCCTGTGCATGACGCCCGGCCACCGGGAGACCGCCGAGCGCCTCGCGGAGGCGCTGCACCGCGGTGAGACGCCGGTCCTGCTGGGCGGGTCCGGGGTCTCCGGCGCGTACGCCCTGACCTTCTCGTGCGGCAGCGGCGCCGACGCCGAGAGCGTCTACATCCTCGCGGACCGCGTCATAGCGTCGCTGTAGCCGCCGCCCGCCGCACCGCCGCCACGGCCTCGTCCAGTTCCCGCCGGAGCAGCTCTCGCCGAGCCGGGGAACCGGCCGGGGCCGTTCGCAGAATTTCCGCCAAATCGTTGCAGGCCACCACCAACTGGTCCGCGACCGCGAACACCCCGGCGTCCGGCATGGTCCGCGGCGGCGCGTCCGGCGCCTCCAGCCGCTGCGCCCGGAGCGCCAAGTCCCTGGCCAGCGCCAGCCCTTCGGCCGCCGCTCCCCGCTGGAGCCGGCTCTGCGGCGCGGCCCGCAGCCGGTCGGCGAAGCGTTCGACGGTGGCGGTCAGTTCTGTCGTATCGAGCACGCCGCGACCCTATGCGCCGCGACGGGACTGTTGCCAACGGGCGAACGCTCAGGCACGGTGACGTGAAGGAGCACACGCGCAGAGCGTCCGGAGGCGCCGATGTCCCAAGTCTTCTCCGAAGAGACCCATCGAAATCTGCTCTCCCGCATTCCCCACTGCACAGGCCGGCAAGTGTCCGAATGGCTTCGCACCGTCGAGGAAGGCCCCTCCCTCGTACGTTTCGAGGAGAAGGTGAGCTGGCTCCGGGGCGAGCACAACCTCAGTTACGGACACGCCAAGGCGATCATCCACGAGTACGACCTCAGGCGGGCCGCGCGCAAGCTGCTCTGACGGGTCGGACGACAACGCCGAAGGGCCCGTCCGGCGGTTGCCGGACGGGCCCTTCGTCAGGTCACAGCGATCAGTCGTCGCCCTGGAGGATCGACAGCAGTCGCAGGAACTCCAGGTAGATCCACACCAGCGTCATGGTGAGGCCGAAGGCCGCCAGCCAGGACTCCTCGCGCGGGGCGCCGTAGGTGATGCCGTCCTCGACCTGCTTGAAGTCGAGGGCCAGGAAGCACGCACCGAGGATGATGCCGATGACACCGAACAGGATGCCGAGGCCACCGCTGCGGAAGCCGAGGCCGTCACCGCCGCCGAACACGGCGAACAGCATGTTCACCGCCATCAGCAGGATGAAGCCCAGCGCGGCCGCCATCACGAAGCCGTAGAAGCGGCGGGTGACGCGGATCCAGCGCATCTTGTAGGCGATCAGTACGCCGGCGAAGACCGCCATGGTGCCGAGCACCGCCTGCGGGACGACACCCGGCGACAGGTACGTCGAGACGGCGTTGGAGATCACACCGAGGAAGACGCCCTCGAACGCCGCGTACAGCAGGATCAGCGCCGGGGACGCCTTGCGCTTGAAGGACTGGATCATCGCGAAGACGAAGGCCACGAGGGCCGCGCCGATGGCGATGCCGTACGACGTGTTGATGTTCGCCGGGTCGACGGGCATCAGGAACCAGGCGAGCGTCGCGGTGACGAAGACCGTACCGAGCGTGATCGCGGTGCGGGACACCACGTCGTCGATGGTCATCGCGCCGGGGCGCGCCGGGGCCTGTGCGGGGGCGCCGAGCTGGGCGTCCTGCGCGTAGGGGTTGGTCGCGTACGGGTTCGTCGCGTACGGGTTCGTTCCAGCGGCGGGGCCCCCGGCCTGCGGCTGCTGCGCGTTGAAGCCCGCATAGCCGTTGTCGCGGCTGAACCCCCGTCGCGAGAAGACCGGGTTGCTGCTCCTCATCTCACTCCTCCATGGCCGCCGTGCGCGGCCTTGAGACAAGAGTAATGGGCAAGCAAAAGAAACACCCTAGTGCTCGGGGAGGATCTTTCACTCCCGTCACACTCGTCCCCGCACTCCCGCGTGGCTGAATCCTGCCGGTCGTCCGGTTTTTTGTGGGACCGCTCCCGTGAGGAGGGTCGGGAGTGCCCGGAACCGGACTCGAACCGGTACGGCCCGAAGGCCAGCGAGGTTTAAGCTCGCCGTGTCTGCATTCCACCATCCGGGCGTTACCCCGCGGCTCCGCGTTGGCACATGAGCCTATCGGGGCGCGTCCCCCGAACAGCGGAACGATGGCCCGATGTTGTCTTATTTTATTGACGTCTGAGGGTGCGTCAGTGCTGGTGGGCGGCGTTCCGCGGCAGACTTCGGGGGCTCGCGGCCGCAAAGACGTACGCAAAGGAATGACGGAAAGTCGTCGTCTCCTGTCACCCGGTCGGTGACCGGCCCCGTCCGCCCCGGCCCCCTGGCCGCGTCTCAGGGGCTCCGTCATACCTCAGGAGGAGGGGCGGGCCCCCCGGTCCGACTCCAGGCTGCCCCGGATACGGGCATGCGGACGGACGCCCGGCGGGGTGGTGGGCGATGACGATGGACGGGTCCTCGATGAACAGTCCCCGACAGGAGCCCCCACGTGACCACGACCCCCACCGCCTACCGCGCCACCGCGGTGGCCGCCCGCGCCACGGATCTGTCCAAGGTCTACGGACAGGGTGAGACCCAGGTGGTCGCCCTGGACCGGGTCACCGTGGACTTCCACCAGGGCGAGTTCACCGCGATCATGGGTCCCTCGGGCTCCGGCAAGTCGACGCTGATGCACTGTGTGGCCGGGCTCGACACCTTCAGCAGCGGTTCGGTCCGGATCGGTGACACCGAGCTGGGCTCCCTCAAGGACAAGCAGCTCACCCAGCTCCGCCGCGACAAGATCGGCTTCATCTTCCAGGCGTTCAACCTGCTGCCGACGCTGACCGCCCAGGAGAACATCACGCTCCCCATGGACATCGCGGGCCGCAAGCCCGACAAGGAGTGGGTGCGCAAGGTCATCGACATGGTGGGTCTGTCCGGGCGCCTCGGCCACCGGCCCGCGCAGCTCTCCGGCGGCCAGCAGCAGCGCGTCGCCGTGGCCCGCGCGCTGGCCTCCCGCCCCGAGATCATCTTCGGTGACGAGCCGACCGGAAACCTCGACTCCCGCTCCGGCGCCGAGGTGCTGGGCTTCCTGCGCAATTCCGTGCGCGAACTGGGGCAGACCGTCGTGATGGTCACCCACGACCCGGTGGCCGCCTCCTACGCGGACCGGGTGATCTTCCTCGCGGACGGCCGCATCGTCGACGAGATGCTGCGCCCGACGGCGGACGGCGTGCTCGACCGGATGAAGGAGTTCGACGCCAAGGGCCGCACGAGCTGACGCCCCACCGGGGCGCGCCGCCCCGCCCTGGCCCGGACCGGGCCGCCCAAGGACGTCCCCGGATCGCCCCGGATCGCCCCGGAAACACGCCGATCCCCTTCACCCCAGGACTCACACCTCATGTTCCGTACCGCCTTGCGCAACGTGCTCGCGCACAAGGCCAGGCTGCTGATGACCGTGCTCGCCGTCATGCTCGGCGTGGCGTTCGTCGCCGGCACCCTGGTCTTCACCGACACCCTGTCCAACGCCTTCCGCAACCAGTCGGCCAAGAGCTACGACAACGTCGCCGTGGCCGTCACCTCGTACGCCAACCAGGACGACGCCAAGCAGGAGCCGGGCCTCTCCCAGCAGACCCTCGACAAGATCGGCCGGCTGGACGGGGTCGCCTCCGTCACCGGACGCGTGGACGGCTTCGCCGGGGTCGCCGACCCCGACGGCAAACTGATCGGCGTCGGCTGGTCGAACAAGGGCTCCAACTTCGCCCCCGGCAAGGACGGCAAGGACCCCGCCTACGACTTCACCGAGGGCTCCGGCCCGGTGAAGGCCGACCAGATCGCCCTGGACAAGGACACCGCCACCAAGGGCGAGTACAAGGTCGGCGACAAGGTCCGCGTCGCCACGAACGGGCCGGTCAAGGAGTACACGCTGGCCGGCGTCTTCACCACCGAGGACGGCGCCGTCAGCGCCGGCGGCAGCCTGGTCCTCTTCGACACCTCCGTCGCCCAGCACCTCTACCTGAAGCCGGGCTACTTCAAGGACGTGACCGTCACCGCCGCGTCCGGCGCGGACGACGCGCGGATCCTCGACGCGGTCGAGCCGCTGATCCCGGAGAACGCCGAGGCCAAGACGGGCGCCGCGCTCGCCGACGAGCAGGCGCGGTCCATCGAGGAGGGCCTGAGCAGCCTCAACCAGATGCTCCTGGCCTTCGCCGCCATCGCGCTCTTCGTCGGTGTCTTCCTGATCTCCAACACCTTCACCATGCTGGTCGCCCAGCGCACCAAGGAACTCGCGCTGATGCGCGCCGTCGGCGCCTCCCGCAAGCAGATCACCCGCTCGGTGCTGGCCGAGGCCGGTGTGGTCGGCCTGGTCGCCTCCGTGGTGGGCTTCGCGCTCGGCGTCGGCCTGGCCGTCGGGCTGCGCTCCGGGATGGCCGCGTTCGGCATGAAGGTGCCGGACGGACCGCTCGTCATCGGTACGACGCCGGTGCTCGCCGCGCTCGGTGTGGGCGTCCTGATCACGATGCTCGCCGCCTGGCTGCCCGGCCGCCGCGCCGCGAAAATCCCGCCGGTGGCCGCGATGAGCAGCGTCCACGCGGTGGCCACCACCAAGTCGCTGGTCGTGCGCAACTCCATCGGCGCGTTCATCACGGCCGCCGGCGCGGCGCTGATCGTGGCGGGTGCCGCGGCCGGCTCGGACGGCCGGATGCTCATCGGCGGCGGTGCCTTCTTCGCCCTCGTCGGCGTGATCGTGCTGATCCCGCTGCTGTCCCGCCCTGTCATCGCCCTCGTACGGCCGCTGCTGGTCCGCGCCTTCGGGGTCTCCGGAAAGCTGGCCGGACAGAACGCGGTCCGCAACCCGCGCCGCACCGGCGCCACCGCCTCCGCGCTGGCCATCGGCCTGACGCTGGTCACCGGCCTGTCGGTGCTGGGCGTCACGGTCGGCACGGCGCTGGACAAGATGACCACGGACCAGATCAAGGCCGACTACATGGTCGCGATGGCCAGCGGCGGCGATCTCGACAAGTCCGCGCTGGCCGCGCTGGAGAAGGCGCCGGGCGTCACGGCGGTCTCGCCGCAGCAGTCCTCGTCCTTCGAGGTCAAGGGCGAGTGGGTGTCGGCGTCGGCGATCACGCCGGGCGACATCGAGCGCGTCCTCAACGTCGAGCTGGTGAACGGTTCGCTGGACTCGCTCGGCAAGGGCGGCATCGCGGTCGCCGAGAAGACGGCCACCAAGCAGGGCTGGAAGGTCGGCGACACCCTGCCGGTCACGTTCAACGACGACAAGAAGGGCTCCCTGAAGGTCGGCGCGGTCTACAAGGACAGCGAGTTCCTGTCGCCGGTCCTGGTGGACACGAAGGTGGTCGCCCCGCACGAGACCAAGCCGTACATCCCGCAGATCTTCGTGAAGATGGACGGCGGCCAGACCGCGGCGAACGAGAAGGCCCTGGTCAACGCGCTCGGTGACAACCCGGCGATCAACGTCATGGACAAGCAGGACATCCGTGACCAGTTCGGCGGCATGATCAACATGATGCTGAACATCATGTACGGCCTGCTGGCGATGGCCCTGATCATCGCGGTGCTGGGTGTCGTCAACACGCTGGCGATGTCGGTCTTCGAGCGGCAGCAGGAGATCGGCATGCTGCGGGCGATCGGCCTGGACCGGCGCCGGGTGAAGCGGATGGTGCGGCTGGAGGCCGTGGTCATCTCGGTCTTCGGCGCGGTGGTCGGCATCGGCCTCGGCTCGTTCCTGGGCTGGGCGATCGGCCAGACCATCAAGTCGAGCCTGCCGGGCTACGCGCTGGTCATCCCCTGGGACCGGATCGGGATCTTCCTGGGCCTGGCGGCCCTGGTGGGCGTCCTGGCCGCGATGTGGCCGGCGCGCAGCGCGGCGAGGCTCAACATGCTGAACGCCATCAAGGCCGAATAGCCCCCACGGGAAACAGGGCCGGGTCTCCTCTGGGGGACCCGGCCCTCGGCGTGTCAGCGGTCGGGGCGCTCGGTCCACTCCCTCGGCCGCAGCGGCAGGCCCGATACGCCGTCGTCGGGCGTCCGCACGGCGAGGATCTGGTTGACGCCGATGCGGTTGCGCTCGAAGGAGACGGCGGAGGCCGCCATGTAGAGGCGCCAGACGCGGGCCCGGCCCGGGGAGGTGAGCCGCACGGCCTCGGCCCAGCGGGACTCCAGGTTGGTCACCCAGCGCCGCAGGGTGAGGCCGTAGTGCTCGCGGATGGCCTCGACGTCCCTGACCTCGAACCCGGCGTCTTCGAGGGCGGTGGTGGTCCGGCCCACGGGCGCGAGCTCGCCGTCGGGGAAGACGTACCGGTCGATGAAGTCGTCGACGTGGTAGGCGGCTTCGTCCTTCTCGGGGCGGCGGGAGATCTGGTGGTTCAGCAGCCGGCCGCCGGGCTTGAGCAGGGCGTACAGGTCATCGGCGTACTCGCGGTAGCGGATACGGCCGACGTGCTCGGCCATGCCGATGGACGAAATCGCGTCGTACGGCCCGTCCTTGACGTCCCGGTAGTCCTGTACGCGGATCTCGACCCGGTCGGTCAGGCCCTCGTCGGCGACCCGCTTGCGGGCGTAGGCGGCCTGCTCGGTGGAGAGGGTCACGCCGACGACACGGGCGCCGTACTCGCGGGCGGCGTGGATGGCCATCGAGCCCCAGCCGCAGCCCACGTCGAGCAGCCGGTCGCCCTCCTTGAGGGCCAGCTTGCGGCAGATGAGGTCGAGCTTGGCGGCCTGCGCCTCTTCGAGGGTGCTGTCCTCGGACCAGTAGGCGCACGAGTAGACCATGGACGGGCCGAGGACCAGCGCGTAGAAGTCGTTGCCGACGTCGTAGTGGTGGCTGATGGCCGCCTTGTCGCGCCGCTTGGTGTGCAGGGGGCCGGTGCGGAGGCGGACCTCCTCGGCGGGCGGCGGGGGCGGCGGCCAGGCCCCGGCGAGCTGGAGCAGGCCACGGGCGGCGGCGCGGAATCTGGGGTCCCGTACGGCGCGTACGGCGTGCACGGCGTCCTTGGCGTCGGCGCCGCGCTCCCAGACGAGGCCCGCGAGCCGGTCGAGGGCCTCGTACAGATCGCCGTCCACGTCGAGCTCCCCGGCGACCCAGGCCCGGGCGAGCCCCAGCTCCCCCGGCTTCCACAACAGCCGCCGCAGCGCCCGGCGGTGGCGTACGACGAGGACGGGCGCACCCGGCGGTCCCGCCTCACTGCCGTCCCAGGCGCGGATCCCGACCGGGAGCGGAAAGCCCAGCAGGTCCTCGGCGAGCGTGGTGAGCCGCGACGCGGCGTCGGCCATGGTGCACACCTCCGTGATGAGGGGTCCCAGAAATGCTCAACACCACGAAAACACCCGGGGCGCACGGATGCAGTCCCGAAACGAAGCAATGCGACGGCAAAATGCGTGCCGCTCGGCCCCGCCGGGCGCCCTGACACCCCTTCAGCCCGCCGGAGCCACCCCCGGCCCGGAGCACGGGCCGCCGGAGCAGGGGCGCACGGGCCCCAGTACCCGGGTACGCGAAAGGGGCCGCCCGCACCACGGATGGCGGGCGGCCCCCTCGGCGGAGGTGTCCAGGATTACCCGGTCAGGAGGCCTTGGCCTTCTCCGGCTTCGACGCCGACGGCGCCGCCGGGGCCGGCTTGGCCGCCTCGTAGAACTCCTCGCGCGGCGACTCGATCGCGCCGAGCGAGACGACCTCGCGCTTGAGGAACATCGCGAGCGTCCAGTCCGCGAAGACGCGGATCTTGCGGTTCCAGGTCGGCATCGCCATGCCGTGGTAGCCACGGTGCATGTACCAGGCGAGACGGCCCTTGAGCTTGATCTTCATCTTGCCCATGACGATCATCGCGACGCCCTTGTGCAGGCCGAGACCGGCGACCGCACCCTTGTTGGCGTGGCTGTACTCCTTCTGCGGGAAGCCCCGCATACCGGAGATCACGTTGTCGCCGAGGACACGGGCCTGGCGCAGCGCGTGCTGGGCGTTCGGCGGGCACCAGGCGTTCTCGTTGCCGGCCTTGCGGCCGACGAGGTCCGGGACCTGGGCGTTGTCGCCGGCGGCCCAGATGTAGTCGGTGCCCTTGACCTGGAGCGTGGCGTCGCAGTCCACGTGGCCGCGCGGGCCCAGCGGCAGGCCGAAGCGGGCGAGCGCCGGGTTGGGCTTCACACCGGCGGTCCACACGATGGTGTTGGAGTCGACCTCCAGGCCGTTCTTCAGCACCACGTGGCCGTCGACGCAGGAGTCCATGGACGTCGAGAGGTAGACCTCGACCCCACGGCCCTCCAGGTGCTCCTTGCCGTACTTGCCGAGCTTGGGGCCGACCTCGGGAAGGATCTTGTCCGCGGCGTCCACCAGGATGAAGCGCATGTCCTCGCGCTTCACGTTCTTGTAGTACTTCGCGGCGTCGCGGGCCAGGTCCTCGACCTCGCCGATGGTCTCCGCGCCGGCGAAGCCGCCGCCCACGAAGACGAAGGTCAGCGCCTTGCGGCGGACCTCCTCGTCGGTCGTCGAGTCGGCCTTGTCGAGCTGCTCGAGGACGTGGTTGCGCAGGCCGATGGCCTCCTCGATGCCCTTCATGCCGATGCCCTGCTCGGCGAGGCCGGGGATCGGGAAGGTGCGGGAGACCGCGCCCATCGCGATGACCAGGTAGTCGAACGGCAGCTCGTACGCCTCGCCGACGAGCGGCGCGATCGTGGCGACCTTGCGGTCCTGGTCGATGGTGGTGACCCGGCCGGTGAGTACCTCGGCCTTGGGCAGCACGCGTCGCAGCGGGACGACGACGTGCCGCGGCGAGATGCTGCCGGCGGCGGCTTCGGGCAGGAAGGGCTGGTAGGTCATGTACGACCGGGGGTCGACGACCGTGACGGTCGCCTCGCCGTAGCGCATCTTCTTGAGAATGCGCCGAGCTGCGTACAGGCCTACGTACCCACCGCCTACTACGAGGATCCTGGGACGCTCCGTGGTGCTCATGCCATCGAGTATCCACCCGCCGGAGGGGGGTCGCTCGTGCGCCCCTTCACAAGGTTCTGGGAGACCTCTGCTACACTGCGCGGCCCGCGTGACCGAGGTCATGGCGCCACGAGGGAACCACGGTGTAACGGAAGACGTTGTTCACCCCCGTTGAACTGGGGCGGCGAGCACCTTTTAACCGTGGACCACCACCGGAGTTCACACCTACGAAACACAGCCGAGGGTGGCGTACACGCCTGCGAAAGGGCCCCGAGCGGGGCGCTGGAGGCCGTTGGACGGCTCCTTGGCCCCCCTCAGGGCCCTTTTCCTTGTGAAGAACTTCACGAACTTTTCCGACGCGCTGTCCGGACGGGTGTCCGCCGGGCCCGCGTCAGACGAGCGAGAGGGCGATTCCGTCCAGAATGTCGTGCTCGGAAACGACCACCTCACGGGCCCCGGTCCGCTCCATGACGGCCAGCAGGACCAGCGCGCCCGAGACGATGACGTCCACCCGGCCCGGGTGCATCACGGGGATCGCGGACCGCTCGTCGTGCGTCGCCGCCAGCAGCCGCGCGGTGACCTCGGCGACCCGCTCGTAGGAGATCCGGGAGCGGTGGATCGCCGCCGAGTCGTACTCGGCCAGCCCCAGCGCGATCGCCGCCACCGTCGTCACCGAACCGGCCAGCCCGACGAGCGTCTCCGCCTCCCGCAGCGGAACGGTCTCCTCCGCCAGGTCCAGGGCCGCCTCGATGTCCGACCGGATCGCCGCCACCTCGGCCTCCGACGGCGGGTCGCTGCGCACATGACGCTCGGTCAGGCGTACGCAGCCGATGTCGACCGACCGGGCGGCACGCGCGTGCGTGCGGCCGACCACGAACTCGGTGGAGCCGCCGCCGATGTCCACGACCAGGTACTCACCGTCGCCGGGGCCCGTCAGCTCCTTGGTCGCCCCGGTGAAGGAGAACTCCGCCTCCTGGTCACCGGTGATGACCTCGGGCTCCACGCCCAGGATGTCCTTCACGCCCCGGACGAAGTCGTCGCGGTTCCCCGCGTCGCGCGAGGCCGAGGTCGCCACGAAACGCAGCCTCTCGGCCCCGTACTCCTCGATGACGGCGGCGTACTCGCGGCACGCCGCGAAGGTCCGCTCCAGCGCCTCGGGGGCGAGCCGGCCGGTCTTGTCCACGCCCTGGCCGAGCCGGACGATCGTCATCCGCCGGTCCAGGTCGGTGACTTCACCGGTCGCCGGGTCGACGTCGGCGACCAGGAGGCGGATGGAGTTCGTACCGCAGTCGATGGCGGCGACGCGGGTCACTGGTCGTCCTCCTTCCGCGGAGTGACACAAGGCCCCTTGGCCCACCACTCCGGCAGCATCGCGATGGCCTCGTCGCCCAGCGGGTTCACGCCCGGCCCGGCGGCCAGCGAGTGGCCCACGAGCACGTGCAGGCACTTCACGCGGTCCGGCATGCCGCCGGCGCTCGGGAAGCCCTCCAGGACCTCGATGGCGTCACGGCGCGCGATGTAGTCCTCGTGCGCGGCGCGGTAGGCGGCGGCCAGCTCCGGGTCGGTCTGGAGCCGCTCGGACATCTCCTTCATGACGCCGTTCGCCTCCAGCGTGCCGATCGCGGAGGCCGCGCGCGGGCAGGTGAGGTAGTACGTCGTCGGGAACGGCGTGCCGTCCGGGAGCCGGGGCGCGGTCTCCACCACGTCCGGGTTGCCGCACGGGCAGCGGTGCGCGATGGCGCGCAGGCCGCGCGGCGGGCGGCCGAGCTGTTCCTTGAACGCCGCGACGTCCGCCTCGGTGGGCTCGGTGCGTTCGGTCTGCGGAGGGGGCGTTTCCATGCCTGCCTTGGGTTCTACTTGCGGTCGGTGCGGTCGGCGGTGTCCACGCCGTCCCAGAGGTTGGAGTACCAGGGGCGGTCGGCCGCGCCCTGGTCGGTGCGGCGCTCGCGCACCGCGTCGGGGTCGATGACCGTGTAGCCGGTCTCCCCCGGGAGTACATAGTGCAGGTGCTCGCGGGCGAGGCGCCTGATGTACGCGTCGTCCTGGAGCCGCGCCTTCTCGTCGCGGAGCCGTTCGACGCGCTCGCTCGCC
This sequence comes from Streptomyces sp. NPDC049837, assembly GCF_040674455.1. Lineage (NCBI taxonomy): Bacteria > Bacillati > Actinomycetota > Actinomycetes > Kitasatosporales > Streptomycetaceae > Streptomyces > Streptomyces sp. NPDC049837. The sequence goes on from NZ_JBFAMP010000005.1 coordinate 107,775, forward strand.
TCGGCCGCCAGCCGCTCCTGCTCGGCGATCTCGGCGCGCTGGGAGACCCATTGGCGCATCGGGTAGGCCAGCGCGACCACCAGCGAGCAGACCACCAGGGCCAGGAAGGCGGCGCGGCCGGTGAGCCGGGAGCGGCGGGCCTGCCGGCGGGTCTGGGAGCGGTAGACGCGGGCGGCGGTCTGCTCGCCGAGCAGTCGCAGCCTGGTCGCGGTGGAGAACCGGTCCCGGGCCATGTCGTGTACCCGCCTCCCCTTGCCCGTTACGTACGTACGTCCCCGGACACGGTACGGGACCGTGGCCGGGGACGTACGTAACCGGGCTATGCGACCGGGCCGGTGATCAGCCCTTGAAGCGCGGGAAGGCGCTGCGGCCCGCGTACACCGCGGCGTCGTCGAGGATCTCCTCGATGCGCAGGAGCTGGTTGTACTTGGCGACGCGCTCGGAACGGGCCGGGGCACCGGTCTTGATCTGGCCGCAGTTGGTGGCGACGGCCAGGTCGGCGATGGTGACGTCCTCGGTCTCGCCGGAGCGGTGCGACATCATGCACTTGAAGCCGTTGCGCTGGGCCATCTCGACGGCGTCCAGGGTCTCGGTCAGCGAACCGATCTGGTTGACCTTGACCAGCAGGGCGTTCGCGGCGCCCTCGTCGATGCCGCGAGCCAGGCGCTCCGGGTTGGTGACGAACAGGTCGTCACCGACGAGCTGGACCTTGGAGCCCAGCTTCTCGGTGATGGTCTTCCAGCCGTCCCAGTCGTCCTCGAACAGCGGGTCCTCGATGGAGACCAGCGGGTACGCCTCGACGAGCTCGGCGTAGTAGTCCGTCATCTCGGCGGCCGAGCGGGACTTGCCCTCGAACTGGTAGGCACCGTCCTTGTAGAACTCGGACGCGGCGACGTCGAGCGCCAGGGCGATGTCCTTGCCCGGGGCGTAGCCGGCCTGCTTGATGGCCTCGAGGATCAGGTCGAGGGCGGCGCGGTTGGAGTCCAGGTTCGGGGCGAAGCCGCCCTCGTCGCCCAGACCCGTCGACAGGCCCTTGGCCTTCAGGACGGACTTGAGGGTGTGGTAGACCTCGGCGCCCCAGCGCAGCGCCTCGGAGAAGGACTCCGCGCCGATCGGGGCGATCATGAACTCCTGGATGTCCACGTTGGAGTCGGCGTGCGAGCCGCCGTTCAGGATGTTCATCATCGGAACGGGCAGCAGGTGCGCGTTCGGGCCGCCCAGGTAGCGGAAGAGCGGCAGGTCGGACGCCTCGGAGGCGGCGTGGGCGACGGCGAGGGAGACGCCGAGGATGGCGTTGGCGCCGAGCGACGACTTGTCCGGCGTGGCGTCCAGGTCGAACATCGCCTGGTCGATCAGCCGCTGCTCGGTGGCGTCGTAGCCGACGAGCTCCGGGCCGATCTGCTCGATGACGGCGAGGACGGCCTTCTCGACACCCTTGCCGAGGTAGCGGTCCTTGTCACCGTCGCGGAGCTCGAGGGCCTCGAACGCACCGGTGGACGCACCGGACGGGACGGCAGCACGGCCGGTGCTGCCGTCGTCGAGGCCGACCTCGACCTCGACCGTGGGGTTGCCTCGGGAGTCCAGGATTTCCCGGGCTACGACGACGTCGATGGACGGCACGAGCATCTCCTTCTGGGATGTGACGCAAAATGTGACGCATGCGGTGCAGGGTCTCTTTGGCCTTGCGGCAAGAGCCTAACCGGCCGCGAGGCCGTGACCAGCCGACGCCCGCCTCCTGGGACGAAAAAGGGCTCACCAGGCTGCATTGCGGGCGAAACACCACGAAACTTACCGGTCGGTAACGCTGCTGGAGCGAGGAACCCCGGCCCGGCTCGCACGGGGGAAGGGCAAGCCGGGCCGGGGTGGTCCCGCGGGGGTCAGCTCAGGTGGAGCTGCTGGCCCGGGTAGATCAGGTCGGCGTCGTCGACGATGTCCTTGTTCAGCTCGAAGAGCTTCTGCCAGCCGCCCGCGACCTTCTTCTCGGCGGCGATGGTGCTGAGCGTGTCGCCGGCCTTGACCTTGTACTCGCCGTCGCCCTTCTCGACCTTCTTGCCGGTCGGGGTGGTGACGGTCTTCGGCGCGGCCTTCTTCTCGGCCTTCGGGGCGGTGCGCTGCTCGCTGCGCGTGGTGGGCTGCTCGGCCTTGCGCTCCTGCTGCGGCTGGGCCTGCTCGGCGCCGCCGCCGTCGTAGGAGGCGTTGGACAGGCCGACGCCGCAGTGCGGCCAGGCGCCCTTGCCCTGGCCGGCGAGGACCTTCTCGGCTATCTCGATCTGCTGCGACTTCGAGGCCTGGTCGGCGGTCGGGGCGTACGCGGTGCCACCGTAGGCGGCCCAGGTGGAGGCCGAGAACTGGAGGCCGCCGTAGTAGCCGTTGCCGGTGTTGATGGACCAGTTGCCGCCGGACTCGCACTGGGCGACCTTGTCCCACTCGGCGGCGGTGGCGGCCGAGGCGGACGTGGCGCCCATCAGCGGGGCGGCGACGGCGACACCGGTGATGCCGGCGAACGCGGCGAACCGGGCGGCCTTGGAGGGGCGACGGTGCTTGGCCTTGCTGGAGAACAGCATGGGGACATCTCCTCACCGACGCCTGCGAGGTGAGCTGTCGGGTTCGGGCGTGAGCTGCCCGGCCGCGCGGCACCGCGGTGCGGCGCGCGGCTTCACCCCTAGCCGGTCCGTGCCATGTCTCCATGGCCGGGCCCGGCACTTACCTTGGGTCCCCCGCTCCTGCCTTCGGCGCGTGACGCGACGACCGTTCCCGTCGACCGGCGGCAGGATTCGGCGTTCCGGTCGATGGGGCCCGCGGTGGCGAGCGGTCACGACCGTAAACAGAGACCTCCCCGAAGTTCAAAGACGGACATCGGGGTCAATCCGCCCTTATGCGCCTGCCCTTGACGGGCGTTTACGCAGGTGAAGGGCGGATTGTGCGGTTCGGGCGGCCATGATGCGCCAGTTGGGGCGAAGAGATTCATGTCTCACTTACCCAGAAGTGGACATACACCCCGAAGTCGAGCCGCGCCTACGGCTGATCCGCCGTCAGATCGAGGCTCTGACCGGGGACGATGAGGTCCGGATCGGCGCCGACGGTCTCCCGGTTGGCCTCATAGAGGGCGGGCCACCCTCCGGGGACCTCGTGCTCGTCCGCGATGCTCCAGAGGTTGTCGCCGGGACGGACGGTGTAGGCGCCGGGCTCGACGCTGCCGGGGTCGCGCGACGCTCCGCCACCCCGGGAGGCGTGACCGTCACTTTCGCGCCCGGTGCCCGAATTGCCGGTATCGGCGGGCTTGGTGGGATCGGTGGGCTTGGTGGTGCTTTCGCCCTCCGGTGCGGCCGGGGCGACCGGGGCGGTCGGGTCGGCCGCCGGGGTCCCCTCGGGGGCGGGCTCGCCGCGGTGCTTGCCGGTGCCCGGAGCGGGGGTCGTGCCGGGCGCCGTCGGAGCGGGCTCGGTGGGCAGGAGGGTGCCGGCCGGGTCGGTCGGTGTGGCGGCCGGGTCGGTGGGCGCGGCCGGGTCCGTCGGCGTGGCGGGCGCGGTCGGGCCTTCGAGGGTCTCGGCCGGGTCCGTCGGCTCGGCGCTCTGTGCCGGGTCGGACGGCTCCGGGGCGGTCTCGGTGGGCGCGATACCCAGGTCGGTCCCGGGGGTCTCGGCGGCACCGCCCAGGCCGGCGATGGGGGCGCAGGTCTCCCACGCCTTGACGCCCGTCGCGGCGTAGACCTTCTCGGCGACGGATATCTGCTCGGTGCGGCTGGCGAGGTCGGGGCGCGCGGCGTGGGCGAGGCCCCCGTACGACTCCCAGGTCTCCTGCGACATCTGGAGGCCGCCGTAGAAGCCGTTGCCCAGGTCGGCGCTCCACAGGCCGCCGGACTCGCATTCGGCCACCCGGTCCCAGGTGGTCGCGTCGGCCGCCGACGCGGAACCCGCGCCGAGCAGCGGGAGCGCGATGGCGGATCCGGTCACCCCTGCCGCGACGACGATGGCGGGGGCTTGACGGGGTCGTCGGTGCCGGCCGTTCCCGGAGCGCATGCGGTGCTGCCTTTCGCGTGACTGCTGAGGTGACGGTGAACGTAGCGGCATTCGAACGTCAGTCACAAGTCGATGCACCGGAGATTACGCGAAGATCACAGAACTGACGAAGTGTCAGCCGACATGAGGGGTGAACTCCACCGGGAGCGTGCGCAGTCCACGCATAATGAGCCCGCCACGCCACCGCAAATCGGCAGGATCCACCGCAAGTCGCAAGTCCGGCAGCCGGGTCAGCAGGGTTGCCAGCGCGGTCTGCCCCTCCAGCCGGGCGAGCGGCGCGCCCAGGCAGTAGTGGATGCCGTGCCCGTACCCCAGGTGCTGGTTGTCCCGCCGGGCCAGGTCGAGCGTGTCCGGGTCGGTGAACCGCTCCGGGTCGCGGTCGGCGGCGGCGAGGACGACGAGGACGGGGTCACCGGCCGCGATCCGCTCGCCGCCGATGGTGAGCGGCTCCGTCGCGAACCGCCACGTCGCCAGCTCCACCGGCCCGTCGTAGCGCAGCAGTTCCTCGACCCCGGTCTCCAGCAGCCCGTGCTCACCGGCGGCGAGGGACTCCTGGAGCCGGGCCCGCTGGTCGGGGTGACGAAGCAGGGCATAGACCCCATTACCGATCAAGTTCACGGTCGTCTCGAAGCCTGCGAACAGCAGGATGAACGCCATCGCGGCGGCCTCGTTCTCGGTGAGGTGCTCGCCGTGGTCCGAGGCCTTGATGAGCCCCGAGATCAGGTCGTCCCCCGGATCCTCCCGCTTGCGGTGGATCAGCTCGGCGAGGTACCCGCGCATCTTCTTCACCGACCGGGCGACCCCGCCGCGCGGCCCGCCGCCGTGCCGGATCATCATCCCCGCCCAGTCACGGAAGTCGTCCTGGTCCTCACGCGGGACGCCCAGCATGTCGCAAATGGCGTAAATGGGGAGCGGGAAGGCGAACTCATGGATGAGGTCGGCGCTCCCCTTTGTGGCGAAGTTGTCGATCAACCGGTCCGTCAGCTCCTGCACGCGCGGCGCGAACTCCGCCACGCGCCGGGGCGTGAACGCCTTGGAGACCAGGCGGCGCAGCCGGGTGTGGTCCGGCGGGTCGATGTTGAGCAGGTGCGTCATCAGCTCGGCCTTGCGCTCACCGGGGATGCCGGTCTTGCCCTTGGCGTGCGCGGGCTCGTCGTGATGGGCGGGGTTCTTGCTCAGCCGCTGGTCCGCCAGCGCCTGCCGGGCGTCCGCGTACCGCGTCACCAGCCACGCCTCGACCCCACTGGGCAGCCGGGTCCGGTGCACGGGCGCGTGCTCCCGGAGCCAGGCGTAGGCAGGGTACGGGTCGGTGGCGAACTCCCAGGTGAAGAGTTCGGGCGCGGCGTTCGGGTCGTTCACGCCCTCGACGTTAACGCGTCGGCGGCCGACCCCTTGGCCACCCGGGCGCAGTCCCCAGGGGCCCCTGGCGCGGGTGCCCATGCCCCCGGCCACCCGGCGCGGACGGGAACCGCCCGGCGCGGAACCACCCGGCGCGGTCACCGCCGGGAACCGCCCGGCGCGGCCACCAGAGCCCGCCGGCGTCAGGCGCCCTGGCCCTCCGCCGTGCGGATCGCGTCCCGGTAGGCGCGGCCGGCTGCCCGCAGCGCGGCCTCCGGGTCCACGCCCGCCGCTTCCGCCCGTACCGCCAGGGCCAGCAGCTCGTAGCCGATGCTGTCGCCGGACGGGACCGGGACGTCCAGGCCCGCGCTGCGCACCCGGCTCGCGAGCTTGGCCGCCAGGGCGAGGCCGGGCTGGCCGAGCGGGACGCCGTCGGTCACGGACGCGCGCTGCTTCTCGACCGCCTTCGTGCGCAGCCAGTGCTCCTTGACCTCCTCCGGCGTCTCGGCGCGCTCCTCGCCGAAGACGTGGGGGTGGCGGTGGATGAGCTTCTCGACGATCGTGCCCGCGACGTCGTCGATCGAGAACGGCTCCTCGGCGTGCTCCTCGGCGATCCGGGCGTGGAAGACCACCTGGAGCAGGACGTCCCCGAGCTCCTCGCGCAGCTCGTCACGGTCGCCGTCCTCGATGGCCTCGACGAGTTCGTACGCCTCCTCGATGCCGTACTTGGCCAGGCCCTCGTGCGTCTGCTGCGACGACCAGGGGCATTCGCGCCGGATACGGTCCATGACCTCGACGAGGTCCAGCAGCCGCGCGCCCGGCAGGTCGTACGAACCGGGCAGCAGCTCCAGGTCGGGCATCGACACCCGGCCGGAGCCCGCCATCCGGGCCAGCCCGTCCGTCAGGGCACGGTCGCCCTCGCCGGTCGCGACGACCACCACCGTGCGGCCCCCGGCGCAGGCGCCGACCAGCTCCTCGGCGGTCGGCGCCGCGATCTCTACCGTCACGCCCGCCTCGCGCACGTACGGGAGCTGCGGGTGCGCCTCGTCGGCGCACAGCACCCGGTCCGCGGCGTGCAGCGTCCGCCACGCGGGCCAGGACAGCAGCCCCGGCGCGACGCGGTGGCTGGCGGTGAGCAGGACGATACGGCCGGGGTTCTCGGCGTCGAGCGTGTCGGGGGTGTCGGCGTTCACCCCTCGAACCTACATCTGCTGCCGGCCGCCGAGCTGCCGGAGCCAGGGTGCGCTGTACTCGCCGAGCTGGATCTTGTCGTTGTCCCACGTGCCGTAGCGCGGGTTCACGTCGATGTCGAGCTCCTTGGAGGCGGCCGCGAACACCTCGGTGAGCTTCTGCTGCCCCTCCGGGGTGTTCCCGGCACCCAGCTTGGCGGCGATCTTGTTCATGAGGACGTTGCGCCGCACCACGCTGTCGATCTCGTCGGGGGCGACGCCCTGCTGCTGGAGCAGCATCGCGGCGAGCTGCTCCTCGCCGCCGCTCTGGCCCGCGGCGGCCCGCCGGGTCTCCTGGATCTCCTTGCGGCTGGCGGTGATCCCGTGGTCGGCGGCGACCTTCTCCACCACCCGGTCGAAGATCATGCCGTTCAGCTTCTCGCGGTTCAGGTCCCCGGTGGCCTCAATGAGCTGCTTCGCCTGCGGGGACGCCTGCTGGGCGGTGCGTACGTCCCTGACCTGGGCCTGGAGCGCGGCCACCTCGATCCGCTCGCCGTCGACGACGGCCGCCGCGCCCGGGTGGGCGTCGCTTCCGCAGCCGGCCAGGAGCGGGGCCGCGGCGAGGAGCGCGGCGGAGACGGTGAGCGCGGTGCGACGGCGGCGATGCAGGCGGTGCAAAGGAGCCTCCCGGCGTGGGTCGTGCGTCAGTGGGAACGACCTTGCGGTGATCGATGGTAGGCAGTCGCGGTGGCATAGGCCACTACTTCGAGGCCACTGCTTGCGTCAACGACTCACGGGTCCGGGGAGTCTCGGGACGCAGCATGATCGTCCGGGAGACGGCGAACGTGATGGGGATGGCCGCCGCGGCGGCGACCAGCGGGGCCCAGCGGCTGGAGAAGCCCGCCAGGTCCACCAGCAGCCAGACGCCGCTCGTGGTGATCACGAAGTTGGCGGCGTTGGTCAGCGGGAACAGCAGGAACTTCCGCCAGGTCGGGCGGGTGCGGTAGGTGACGTGGCAGTTCAGGAAGAAGGACCCGGTCATGGAAAGGAGGAAGGCGACGACGTGGGCGGCCACATAGGGCAGGCCCAGGGCCAGGAACGACAGGTAGAAGCCGTAGTACGTGGCGGTGTTCACCACGCCCACCAGCGCGAACCTGACCAACTGGCCGCGGACGGTCATCGGCGTACGAGCTCCCCACGGGGTCGTTGGTGCGATACGGGGGTGTTGGTCGCCTTCACCAGGAAGTGCGGGCGCCGCTTCACCTCGTAATAGATACGGCCCACATACTCCCCGACGAGTCCCAGCATCACCATCTGGACCCCGGCGAGTGCCGTGACCGTCACCAGCAGGGTGACATAACCGGGGGTGTCGACACCGTTCACCAGCGTGACACCGACGATCCAGGCGGCATACGCGGTGGCGAGGGCCACCAGCAGCAGGCCGAGATAGAGCGCGGCCCGCAGCGGTTTGTCGTTGAAGGAGATCAGACCGTCCAGGCCATAGTTGAGCAGTTTGCGGAAGGACCATTTCGAGCGGCCCTGCTCACGTGGTGCGTTTTCGTACGCGAAGGTCGTGGTGCGGAATCCGACCCAGGCGAAGAGGCCCTTGGAGAAACGGTTGTACTCGGTGAGTTCCAGTATCGCGTCGACCGTCCGGCGCGACAGCAGCCGGAAGTCGCCGACGCCGTCGACGAGCTCGACGTCGACGAGGCGGTTGATCAGCCAGTAGTAGGCGCGGGCGGCGACGGTACGGGTGACCCGGTCGCCCGTGCGGGTGCGCCGGGCTATGACCTGGTCGTAGCCGTCGTCGTACAGCCGCACCATGCGGCGTATCAGCTCCGGCGGGTGCTGGAGGTCGGCGTCCATGATGACGACCGCGTCCCCGCCCGCGTGCTGGAGCCCGGCCAGCATCGCCGCCTCCTTGCCGAAATTGCGGCTGAAGGAGACATAGCGGGTCCGGGGGTCCGAAGCCGCGATCCCTTCGAGGAGGGAGAGCGTACGGTCATGACTTCCGTCGTCCACGTAGACCAGCTCGAATTCCACCGCGAATTCCCCCGCGACGGATTCGAGTTCCGTGGTCACATGGCCGTGGAAGCGGCCGATGATCTCCTCTTCGTTGAAGCACGGCACAACAATCGAGATCAGCACGGAAGAACGACAACCGATGTGCGTGTCGGCGGCGGTCGCTCCACATGGCGGGCAAGCGACCATTGAATGAACTGGTCCGGGAGGCCGGTGATTTCCCGGAAGGGCGCTGGCATATTCGGCCGCACCATGGACAGAAACGTGCCCCGCGCCGGTGCCCTCGCCGGGCTGCTGACCGCGCTCGCCGTCTGCGCCGGTGACGCCGTCGCCCGGACCTTCCCCTTCGGGCCGCGCACGCGCAGCGTCAACGACCTGGGCAACCAGTTCGTGCCGTTCCACGCCCACCTGTGGGACCTGCTGCACGGGCGGGCGGACGGCGGGCTGCTGCTCAACTGGTCCTCCGGCTACGGCACGAGCTTCCTGCCGGACCTCGGCACGTACCTGACCAGCCCCTTCGCCCTGCTGGTCGGACTCTTCCCGCGCGACGACACCGACCTCGCCGTGTATGTGATCACGGTCCTGAAGATGTCCGTCGCGGCCGCCGCCATGAGCCTGCTGCTGCTCGGGCAGCGCCGGGGCCCGTGGTGGGGCGCCGCGGTGCTGGGCGCCTCGTACGCGCTGTGCGGCTGGGCCGTCGTCGAGGCGTCGTACAACCCGATGTGGCTGGACGGCCTGATCGCCTTCCCGCTGCTGTGCCTGGTCGCGGAGTGGATACGGACGGGACGGCACCCGGTGCTGGGGCCGGTGGTCGTCGCGGTGGCCTGGATCGCCAACTTCTACACCGCCTACATGGCGACGATCGGCGCCGCGCTGGTGCTGCTGGCGCGCGGGGTGCGCGGGTGGCGGGTGCTCCTGCGGGCGGCCTGGACGGTGCTGCTGGGCATCGGGCTCGCGGCGCCGGTCCTGCTGCCGGTCTTCCTGGGGTCGCGGCACGCGTACCCCGGCTGGACACGGGAGTTCGCGCCCGCCGGGTGGGGGGACGTGGCCGCGCGGGTGCTTCCGGCGACGTACGGCTTCTTCACGCCGGCCCTCTTCCTGGGCACGGGCGCGCTGCTGCTGGCGGCGGCGCTGCCCTTCCACCGGGGGGTGCCGGTGCGGGAGCGGTGGATATGGACGGGGCTCGTGGCGGGGGTGGTGCTGTCGGTCCAGTGGGAGCCGACGCACCTGGTGTGGCATGTGTTCGCCACGCCCAACGGCAGCCCGTACCGGCAGACGTTCGTCCTGGCCGGGGTGGTCGTGCTCGCCGCGTGGACGGGCGTGTCGTACGGGTGGCCGGGGTGGCGGGCGGTGGCCGGCGGGTCGCTGGTCCTGGGCGTGATCGCCGTGGGGGCCACTCCCGTGGGCGGCTGGTCGTACGCCCTGTTCGGGGCGGGTCTGGCGGCCGGCGTGGGCGCCCTGGCGCTGGTACGCCTCCGGGCGCGGCGGTACGGGGCCGTCGGCGCCGTGCTGCTGGCGGGCGCCCTGGTCGGGCAGGCCGCGGCGACCACGGCTTACGCCGACCGGGAGCGGCCCGCGCGGCTGGACGACTACCCGGCCTGGGGCGCGGCCCACGAAGCGCGGGCGGCGGCGGTGGCCGGGGCCGACGGGTGGCCGCGGTACCGCACCGACCCCGGGCGCCCGCAGCTCACCGGCAACGACCCGCTGCTGGTGGGCGGGCAGGGCGCCGCGTACTACAGCAGCCACACGCCGGCGGTGCTGACCCGGACGCTGGCCGCGCTGGGCGGCGGGTGGACGTCCAACGGGCGCAGCCTCCAGTCGCTGGACAACCCCGTGACGGACGCGCTGTTCGGGGTGGGCGCGCGGTGGCGGGGCTCGTCGCTGGAGCGGCGGGCGGACGTGCTCCCGCTGGTGACGGTACGGCCGGGCGGCCCCGGCGACCGGGAACTCCGGTACGGGGCCTCGCCGTTCCGTAACCAGGAACTGCTGCTCGGGTCACGCGTCTACGACCTCCCCGCCGATGGCGCGTGCCCGGTCGGCAGCGACGTCTACGTGTGGGCGCCCGACTTCACCGGGACGGCGCGCCTCGGGGCGGGCCCGCCGGTGGAGCTGCGCGGCGGTCTGCCGAAGAGGCGTGCCCCGATGACCCCGCTGGGTACGCAGCGGGCGGCGGGCGTGCCGGTGACGCTGGACGGCGAGGGGGCCGTGCCGTCGTCCGGGAGCGTCGGGTGCCTGGACCGGGCCCGGCTGGCGGCGGCCGTGGCCGGGCTGAGGGCGACCGGCGCGGTCGCGGTGCGCGTCACCGCCGACGGCGTCCGCGCCGACCTGCCCCCGGGCACCCGGGGCACGGCCGTCCTCGCGGCGCCCCGTATCGCGGGCTGGCGCTGCGAGGGCCGCCCCGCCGGGTCGTACGGCGGGCTGGTCGCGGTCGAGGTGACGGGGCGTCGCACCACCGTGGCCTGCGTCTTCCGGCCGCCCGGGCTGCGTGCCGGGGCGGGTGTCGGAGCGGTGGCGCTCATCGCCCTGGTGGTGGCCGGCCGCGCGAGTCGCCTGCGCGCCACCAAGACTTCACCCGTGCACCACCGTGCCGTGACCCCCACAGCGGCCTGAGCGGCGTAGCTTGCCCCGCATGCCCTCTCTTCTGAGCAACCGGCTGGCGAAGCGGGTCCTGCGCCCCGCGTTCGCCCTGGTCGAGCAGCGCATGGAGCGCGCGACCACCGCGCTCCAGTCCGACCTCGACGCCCTGCACCACGCGGTGGCCGACCTGCGCCGCCAGAGCTACGGCCTCGGCCTGCTGCTCGACCAGGCGGGGCGCGACGGGCACCGGATGCCGACCGAGACCCAGGTCGACACCCTCGTACGCGAAGTGCGCGCCGTCACCGGCGACGGCGGCGAGCGGGCCCGGCACGACATCACCGTCGCCTACCGCCATTTGGTGGCCCTGGAGGCCCTCGGGGCCGGCGGCCTGGCCGGCACGGTCTCCGACGTGTGCGGGCGGCTCGCCACCGTGCCCCTGCTCACCCCGCCCAACGGCGACGTCCTGGAGATCGGCACCCGGCACGGACTGTTCGCGGCGGCACTCCAGCGGATGCTGCGGCGCGACGGCGTCGAGGCGCGGCTGACGATCGTCGACCCGCTGGACGGCTCGCCCACCCGGGAGGAGGAGGTGCGCGGCAACCTGGCGCTGGGCGGCGCGACGGGGAACGGTTCGGCGGACGCGGCCCGGATCGCGCGGGGCGGCTTCGGCGACGCGGCGGTACGGGAGCGGATCGGCGACCGCCGCTACGGCGTGATCGTGGTGAACGGCGACCACGATCTGACGCTCGTGCGGGAGCTGGCCGCGCCGGGCGGGGTCGTCGTCGTCGGCTCGGACGCCGGTTCGCGCCCGGCCGGGCTCACCGGGCTCGGGCGGGTCGCGGATTCGGTGTACTGCCGGGCGGCCTGACCCCGGGGCGCGGCGTCACATCCCGCGCATCTGCTGCTGGCGCTCCAGCGCGCGGCGCAGCTCCGCCGGGAGCGGGTGGTACGGGCCGTACGCCCGCTCCGTGTCGTACAGCAGGTTCTGGAGCTGCTGCTGGGCCGCCGTGTGGTCGCCCATCGCCAGCAGCAGGTGGCCTATGCGGTGCCGGATGTCGAAGGCGCGGGCCGGGTCCGCGCCGGCGGACTGGCTGCTCGCGTAGTACGGCAGGACCGCGCGGTACTCGGCGAGCGCGGCGGCCGTCTCGCCGAGCTGCTCCAGGCACAGCGCCGCCTCGTACCGGAACTGGAGCGTCTGCGGATCGGCCGGGCCCGCCTCGGCCGCGCGGTCGTCGGCGAGGCGCCGCAACTCGGGCAGGGCGCGCCGGTACTGGCCGTCGTCCATCAGCGTCGTGGCGTACTGCTTGCGCAGGATGCGGACGACCGGGGAGTGCTCGCCGTGCTCGGCGGCGGCGGCCGGGAGGATCCCGCCGAGGATGTCGACGGCCTGCGTGATGCTGCCCTCGCCGAGCAGCCGCTTCACCTCGTCGACGGCGGCCGCCACGTCGGGGCGGGTCGCGGCGGGCGCGACGGGCGGCTGCGGCACGGGGGCGGGCGTGGTGGCCCGGTCGGGCCAGGGGGCGTGCGGGCGGAGGAAGGGGCGCGTGGGGTCGAGCGGGCCGGACGGCACGCCCCGCGAGGGCAGCAGCGGGGCGAGCGTCTCGTACACCTCCTGGGCGCCGGACGGGCGGGCCTGCGGGTCCTTGGCGAGCAGCCGCAGGACGAGCGCTTCGAGCGCCTCGGGGATCTCGGGGCGCAACTGCCGTACGGGCAGCGGCGGCTCGTACAGGTGGCGGTGGAGGACGCCGAGGGCGGTGGAGCCGGCGAAGGGCACGTTCCCGCTGAGGAGTTCGTGGAGGAGCGCGCCGAGCGCGTACAGGTCGGTGTACGGGCCGACGGCGCCGCCCATGGCCTGTTCGGGCGCCATGTAGGCGGGGCTGCCGATGGGCGAGCCGGTGTGCGTGAGGCGCGTGGTGTCGGTGTCGATGACGGACGCGACGCCCAGGTCGAGGACGGTGACCGTGCCGTCGGGCTTCACCATGACGTTGCGCGGCTTGAGGTCGCGGTGGACGATCGGCACCGCGTGCACGGCGGCGAGCACGGCGCAGAGCTGGGCGGCGACGGACACCGCCCACTGCCAGGGGTACGGGTCGTGCTCGGCGAGGTGGTCGGCGAGGTCGGCGCCCTCGACGTACTGCATGACCAGGTACAGGTCGTCGCCGTCGCTGCCCGCGTCGTGCACGGTGACCAGGCCGGGGTGGGAGACCTGGGCGGTGACCCGGCACTCGCGGACGAAGCGGCGGCGCATCTCGTCGGCCGCGGTGGCGGCGGCCATGTGGTCGGGGCGCAGCAGCTTGACGGCGACGCGCCGGTCGAGCCGCCCGTCGTAGGCGGTCCAGACCTGGCCCATGCCGCCCTGTCCTATGACGGTGGACAGCTCATAGCGCTCGGCGATGACCCGCCCGTTCACTTGTCCCCTTCCCGGGGGTCCTTGCGGAGGAGGTCGCTGAGCTCGTCGAGCTCGGCGCGCACCTGGTCGATGCGCTGCGACGTCGGCTTCGCCGTGGGCTGCGGCTGCGGCTGGGGCGGCACGGGCTGGGCGGGGGGCTGCGGCTGGGCGGGGGGCTGGGGCGGGGCCAGGTGCGTCTGCTGCATGGGCGACTGCCCGGCAGGCGGATAGCCGTACCCGGCCGGCGCGGTCCCGTAGACGGGCTGGGGAGCCGCGGCCATCCGGTTGAAGTACTGGATCTCGGCTATCAGGTAGTACGCGATGACACCGATGACCACCGCGAGCATCCAGAGCACCATGATGGCTGCGTCACCGTCGCTGATCTCCTGGTTCTCGTCCATCGGGGTGACGGCCACGATGAACACCAGCAGGCCGATGTTGAGCAGCAGGACGGCGCAGAACAGGAACCAGTCCAGGACCCTGCGGGTCACGACCGCCAGCCGCAGCATGGGCACCCAGCCGAGGAAGCCGCAGCTCAGCAACGTCATCGCCAAGAACACCACGCGCAGCGCGATCAGCGTGCCGTCGGCCGGGCGCTGTGGCGGTGGCGGTGCATAGCCGTGGCCGTGCATTCCTGCTCCTGACGAAAACGTACGAGTCTGACAAGAAGTCGAGCGTATACACCGACACCGACAACGACCTCGGGGTTGTACGGAACCGTTGTCGAACTGATCACCGGCGCCCCGGTCAGGCCTCGACCGTGCCGTCCGTCAGCCCGTCGTACATGCCCCGCACGAGCCGCTCGCCCAGGCGCCCGGCGAGGCGCAGCGCCTCCTCGAATTCGGCGAGCGCCCGGAAGCGTTCGCCGTACCGCTGCTGTTCGGCGAGGGGGAGGCGGGGCAGTTGGAGGCGCCGCACGTCGAGGCGGGTGGCGGTGGACGCGTAGCTGCTGGCCTGGCGGTTGTTGGCGGTGCCGCGCAGGAAGCCGGCGAGGAACCAGGGATCGAGCGCCGCCGGGTCGGGGCGCAGCAACTGGAGGTTGCGGCCGAGGGCGGCGCCCTCGGTGGCCTCGTCGACGACGCGGGCGATCGACCCGCCGCCGAGGACCGGGACGACGACGTCACCGGCGCGGACGAGCACGGGCTCCTCGCCGGTGCCCTCGGGGAGGCTGCCGGAGGGGGCCTGGCCGGCCAGGACGTCCTGCTCGGTGAGGACGCGGAGGGCCGCCCGACCGGCTCCCGTGCCGCCCGCGCGCAGTTCCAGGGCGCCGGTGCGGGCGAGTTCGCCGACGGTGACGCCGGGGAGGCGGGCGGGCTCGGGGCGCGTGGAGGTGCGGGCGGGGGGCGGGGTGAGTTCGGCGGTCCGGCGCAGCACGGTCGTCAGGCGGTCGTGCACCCCGGCCAGTTCCTCGGCGCCGCCGGCGGCGGCCGGGGGCGGCAGGTGGCGGGCGGGGGCGAGGTCCACGTCGTCGTCGAGGAGTTCGATGACCGGGACGCAGCGGTGGGCGCCGGGCCGCTCGGCGACGGTGCCGTTCTTGTCGAAGGGCACCCAGGCGTCCAGTACGGCGGTGTGGACGGCCGGCCAGTCGAGCTTGTCGCGGCCGGCGTCGGTGTGCTCGGAGGTGTCGACGACCAGCAGCTCCGGTGAGGCCGGGGCACCGGCGACGGGCTTGCGCAGCACCCACAGGTGGAGCGGGATGCCGTACGGGGGTGCCGCGCCGGCCGGGAGGGCGACGACCGCCCGCAGCGCGCCCCGGCGCAGCAGGTCGGCACGGATGCGGCGGCCGGAGCGGCGGGAGGCGGCGGCGGGGGGCATCAGCAGGACGGCGGTGCCGCCGGGCCGCAGCCGGGCCAGGGCGTGCTGGACCCAGGCCAGTTCGGACTCGGTGCGGGCGGGGAAGCCGTACTCCCAGCGCGGGTCGTAGGCGAGTTCGTCGTGCCCCCAGTTGCGTTCGTTGAACGGCGGGTGGCAGAGCACCGCGTCGGCGGTGAGCCGGGGAAACGCGTCGGCGCGCAGCGTGTCGCCGACCTGGGCGCGGACCTCGGCGCCGGAGTGCAGGGCGAGCCGGAGGGCGGTGAGCGCGGCCAGGTCGGGGTCGGTCTCCTGGGCGTACAGGGCGGCGGGCTCGGCGACGGCGCGCAGCAGGGCGCCGGTGCCGCAGGCGGGGTCCAGCACCGTCCGGGCGGGCCCGGCGAGTTCGGCCATGAGGGCGGCGGGGCCGGGCGGGGTGAGGGTGTACTGGCGCGGGTTGGCGTCCAGGTGGCGGCCGATGAGGAACTCGAACGCCTGCCGGGCGCCGGTCTCGGCGGCGAGCTCGGTGACGGCGCGCAGCAGCGGGACGGAGGGCACGAGCGCGGCCGGGCGCGGGGTGGGGACGGCCCGCTCGGCGCCGAAGCGGAGCGTCAGCACCTCTTCCAGGGCGGTGGGCAGCAGTTCGGTCATGCGCTCGTCCGACACGGCGGTCAGCTCCAGCCAGCCGCTGGACCTGTCCCGTACAAGGAGGAGGGCGCAGCCCGCGTGGATCAGGGCGGTGACCGCCCCGGCCGGGTGTCCGGCGATCTGCTGCCAGACGCGTTCACGCAGGGGAACCTCGGCGAGTTTGCCCTGGGCCCGCAGCCACCGTTCGACGTCGGCGAGGGCGAACGAGGGGCTGGTCTCGGTGCCGCCGACGGGCTTGGGGAAGTCGGCGTGCCGACGCCGCCAGTTGCTGACGGCGGCCCGTCCCACCCCGGCGAGGCGGGCGATCCCGGCCGCGGTCACCTCTGCTGCGTTGTCCGGCACCTGGCTGACTCCCTTCCATCTGCTGCTGTGTCGCCGATCCTACAGCCGTACACAACACCCATGGATTCACAGCGTGAGCGGAGCACGTTTTCGTGATCCGTGTTGACTCGGTTCACAAGCTCTGCTCTTATTGACCCGTCGCAAGGTGGGGCAGCCCCGCAGCCCCGAACCCCTTCCCTCCCCTTCCCCCGTCCTCATCACCCCGGAGAAACACCCATGTCTGCCACCGCCCTCCGCACGTTCAAGCGCCCCGTCCTGGCCGCCCTCTGCGCCGCCACCGTGCTCGGCCTGACGGCCTGCGGCCCCTTCGGTTCCGCTCAGGCCGAGGAGACCGGTCCGTTCGCCGGGCTGTCCGGCCCGCAGATCGCGAACAAGGCCATCAAGGCCACCAAGACGGCCGATTCCCTCACCCTCGACGCGAACATGAAGATGCCCGAGGGACAGATGAAGGCCTTCTTGGCCCTGGACACCAAGGGACAGTGCGCGGGGACCATAACCATGGGCCCCACCGGCACCATGGAGCTCATCAAGACCGGCAAGGACGCCTACATGCGCTTCGACGAGGCCTTCCTGCGTGAGCAGAACGAGGGCGGCTCGCCGGAGGAGACGGAAGCGGCGCTGAAGATGCTCAAGGGCCGCTGGCTGAAGACGGACGTCACCGACCCGGAGGCCAAGGAAGGCCTCGAAATGTGTGAACTGAACACGATGCTCAACGAGTTCGAGACGGGCGTCAACTTCGCCAAGCGGGGCGAGGAGACCACCGTCAACGGCAAGAAGGCGCTGACGCTCACCGAGAAGGACGGCGACACGACGTACAAGATCTACGTCGCCACGGAGGGCGAGCCGTACCTGCTGAAGGTCGAGCAGAAGGGCGGCGAGGAGCCGGGCACCGTGTCCTTCACCGACTACAACAAGCCGGTCGCGGCGAAGAAGCCGGCCGCCAAGGACATCCTCGACCTCGACAAGCTCGGCGCGCAGTAGGGGGACCACGAGGACCACGCCATGGGGGGCCACGGAACCGGGGGACCACGGAACCGGGGGGCCACGGGGGGTGCCGGACAGACCGTCGGAGGGGGCGGCCTGTCCGGCTCCGCCGTGTCCGGGCGGCCTACAGCGGGTGGCGCACCCACACGTTGGGCTCGACGTACACGGCGTACCCCTGCGACGCCTCGCACCGCACCGGCACCAGCGCGCCCTCCACCTCCACCGGGCCGTCCGTGTCGAACGGCAGCCCGGTCCACTCCCGCCACCGCTCCACCGAGTGCGCGATCGTCATCGACGCGGGCGCCACCGCCTCCACGACCCCGCCCGCGCGGACGTGGACGCGCAGCCACGGATCGTGCGGCAGGCCGTCCTCCTCCCGCGTCCGGAAGGCGTACTCCCCCATCGGCACGCCCGGTTCCCGGTGCTTGCCGCTGGGCCGGACCGGCGCGACGACCTCGCGGAAGCCGAGCTGCCGGGCGTTGTCCCGCATGGCCGCCAGCATCCGCCCCGACAGCCCCTCGCCCTGGACGCGGGCGTCGACGGCCACCTCGATGGCGCTCACCGTGTCGGGGATGCGCCCGTGCCGCCGGTCCGAGAACGCCCACAGCAGCACCTGGTCCCAGCCGGTCGCGGGCAGTTCACCGCGCCCCTCGGCCCGCAACTGGAACGGAACACTGAACGCCCGGGCCACCACCGCCCCTCCGGCGTCGGTGGCCACCAGCACGTACTCCGGCAGCTCGGCGACGATCCGCCCCATGTTCGCCCAGCCGATGGGGTCGTGGAGCATGAACTCCGGCCACAGGTCCCGCATCTCCCATAGGGCGCCCTGGAGTTCGGGCCGCTCGGCGAGCGTCGTTATGCACAGATCCATCCGGGCAGGCTAAACAGCCCACAGCCCCCGCCCAACTGATTTCCCGCCCGCCTCAGCCACCGCACTGGCTCAGCATCGCCCGCTTGTCCGCCCGGGTCACGGGCAGTTCGTACTTCTTGGCCACCTGGGCGAAACGCACCGCGTAGGAGCAGCGGACCCGCTTGTTCGGCGGCAGCCAGGACGCCGGGCCGGAGTCGCTCTTGGCGGAGTTGGCGGGGCCGTCGACCGGCAGCAGGTTGAGCGGGTCGTTCGCGAGCTGTTCGCGCTTGCCCTCCGGCCATCGGGAGGCCCCCATCTGCCAGCCGTAGGACAGCGGTACGACGTGGTCTATCTGCACCTCGGCGGCCCGCTGCTTGCGCCACTCGATGGTCCGGCCGGTGTACGGGTCGTGGAGGGTCATCGCCACGACCACGCAGTCCGAGCCTGAGCGGAAGCGCGGCTCCTGACCGTCGCGGCGCAGGAGGTCGTTGCGGGTGTCGCAGCCGTTGCGCGCCAGCGGTACGCCGTCGGCGGTGTCCATCCAGGCGTAGCCGAACTCGTCCCGGTCGTAACCGGTCCTCGGCCCGCGTCCCTTCACGGTGAGCGCTTCGATGAGCCGCCGTGCCTCAGCCCGGTCGGCGTCCGAGGTGAGCGGCGCCAGGCCCGGCTTCGTACCGTCCGGGTTGTCCAGCGGGGCGGCCGCGCCCGTGGCCGCGCCATCCGGTCCGGATGCCGGGTCGCCGGCGCCGATGGCGTCGCAGCCGGCGGCGAGGGACGCGGTGACGGCGAGGAGGGCGGCGGGCAGGGCGGTCCGGGGCGTAGGCATGCCCGCATCGTAGGTGTCAGACCTTGCCCACCCCGAGGGTGTTCTCGCGCGGCAGCAGCCCGCTTCCCAGAACCGCCACCCATATACCGCCCAGCAGTTCCGAAAGCCGTGCCGTGTCCTGTTCGCCGAGCACCGACCATGGCCCGGCGGCCAGTTCGTCCGTACGCCGCTCGACCTCGGCGCGCAGCGCCCGGCCCGCCCCGGTCGCGGTGCCGCCCTCGGCGACGAGCCCGCGCGCGGCGAGCCGTTCACGGGCGGCGGCCCACTCGTCCTCGCTCCAGCCGCGGCTCGCGAAGGTCTGCGCGGACGCGGCCCCTATGGCGGCGAACGAGACGAGCGCCTCGACCGGGTCGAGCCCGGCGGTGAGCAGCGCGGCCAGGTGGCCGTCCCCGCGGTGCTCGCGCAGGATGGTCGCCGCCTGCCACAGGACCAGGTGCGGCGCGTCGGGCCACTCCAGCGCGGCGTTGGCGGCGGCGAGGGGCCGCCCGGCGTGTACGGCGGCCTCGGCGGCGCGCCGGGCGAGGGCGGCGGCCCGGTCCAGCCCGCCCACGTCCGCCCCCGGCAACCGCCGGTAGAACCGGTCCACCGCCCGCAGCCGTGCGGCCAGGACGTCCCCGGGCGCGGCGACCCGCCACGCGGCCGGCACGTACCGCTCCACCATCGCGGGGCTGAAGCTGTAGAACGCGGACGCCACCCGGCCGGCGCCCACGGGCCCGAGCGGCGCGGCCCGCCACGCGAAGTAGGAGGGCCAGCGCTCCTCGGTCCCGTACCCCAGCGCGGCGGCCTCCTCGAAGGCCTCCGGCGCGTAGTAGAGCACGGCGTGCACCGGCTCCAGCAGGTGCCACATCCGGCGTACGCGCATGACGTCCATGACCGCTCCCCTACTCGGGCTCATCTAGGCACTGACTAGATCCAGCACGGCCCAGCGTGCTCCCGCACCCCGAACTTGTCAATGCCTAGATTCGGCGTACGGTGACCTCATGAGCAGCCAGCGCGCCTACCACCACGGCGACCTGCGGCGGGCCGTCCTCGCCGCCGCCCTCGACGTCATCGGCACCGACGGCCCGGCCGCCCTGAGCCTCCGGGACCTGGCCCGCCGCGCGGGCGTCTCGCACGCGGCGCCCGCCCACCACTTCAAGGACCGCGCCGGCCTGCTGACCGCCATCGCGGCCGAGGGCTTCGACCTCCTGGCGGACGCGCTCGCCCGGGCGGCCGACCTGCGGGAGGCGGGCGTGCGGTACGTACGCTTCGCCATGGACCACCCCGCGCACTTCCAGGTCATGTTCCAGCCCGGCCTCCACCGCCCCGACGACCCCGCCCTGCTCGCCGCCCGGACCCGTGCGGGCGACCGTCTCCGCGAGGCCGTGGCCGACGCGGTGGACACCGACGAGCCCCGCCTCGCGGGCATCGCGGCCTGGTCCCTGGCCCACGGCTTCGCGACGCTGCTGCTGACCCACAACCTCACCGACCCGGTGGGCGACCGCGCCCCGGAGGACGTCTTCCGCTCGCTGACCGGACTGCTCTTCAACCACTGAGCAGCGGTCAGATGCCGCGCTCCACCATGTCGATGACGTGCTGCCCGGCGTCGTACGCCTGGGAGGGCAGCAGGCCCCGCAGGGGGCCGTCGATGAGGAGGACCGCGAGACCGTGGACGGCCGACCAGGCGAGGAACTCCGCCCCCGGTCGCCGCTCCTCCGGCAGGACGCCCACCCCGACGAGGTCGTCCAGGGCCGAGCCGAGCAGCTCGAAGGGGGTCTTGCCACCGGCTCCGGCGGCGGTCTCGTCGGCGGCGTGCGTCATGTCACCGGGCACGTGGAAGGCGATGCGGAACAGTCCGGGCTCCTCCTGCGCGAACCGCAGGTAGCCGGTGCCCACGGCACGGAACCGGGCGCGGGCCCTCGCCACGGGGTCACCGGCGGGCGGCACGCTCGCCAGCTCCTCCTCCATCGCGACGGCGACCTTGGCCATGGCCGCCTGGGACACGGCGTGCAGGAGCGCCGCGCGGTCCTTGAAGTGCCGGTAGGCGGCGTTGGGCACGACCCCGGCGCGGCGGGTGGCCTCGCGCAGCACGACCGCGTCGGGGCCGCCCTCCCGGGCGAGTTCGAGGCCGGCCTCGGTCAGGGCATGGCGGAGGTTGCCGTGGCGGTAGGTCTTCCGCGCCGGCTTTTCTGCGTTGCCCGACATCGACGGCTCCCCAATGTGGACAGCATCCACATCTCATCTGTACGCTGCTGCAAGATCGCTCCGGGGGCACGGATCACCGCACCCCCGGAATGTGGACATCGTACACAAGCGTGCGTGCGACGAGATCCGATGAGTTCTGATCAGTCCGATGAGTTCCGCCCCGCCCGGCGGTCCACATTGATGAACCAACCTCCGAGGAGACCCCATGGGAAAGATCACCCACTTCGTCCACCAGTCGGTCGACGGCTTCATCGAGGGCCCGAACGGCGAGTTCGACTGGCCCGTCATGGACCCGGAGCTGTCCGCCTACTCCCGCGCGCTCACCGACAGCGCGGACACCTTCCTGTACGGCCGCCGGGTGTGGGAGATGATGGCGGGCTTCTGGCCGCGCGCCGAGGAGCTCTCGACGCACGAGCACGACCTGGCGTTCGCGCCGGTCTGGCGGGCGACGCCGAAGGTCGTGGTCTCCTCCACGCTGGAGGAGGCCGACTGGAACACCCGCGTGATCCGTACGAACGTCGTCGAGGAGCTCACCGCCCTCAAGGAGTCCGGCGCCCACCTCGTGCTCTTCGGCGGCTCCACCCTGGCGGCGACCCTGACCGAGCACGCCCTGATCGACGAGTACCAGATCTTCGTCCACCCGGTCGTACTCGGCGGCGGCAAGCCCGTGTTCCAGCACCCCAAGCAGCGGTTCGGCCTCAAGCTGGCCGAGTCCCGGACCTTCGACTCCCAGGTCGTCCTCCTCCGCTACGAGCGCTGACCATTCCCAGGAGACCAACCCCATGCGCAAGTTCAAGCTCCAGGTCCAGATGAGCGTCGACGGCTACATGGCCGGGCCGAACGGCGAGATGGACTGGCTGACGTACCCCTGGACCGACGACATCAACGCCTACCTCGACGCGCTCACCGAACCCGTCGACTGCATCGTCCTGGGCCGCAAGCTCGCCGAGGGCTTCATCCCGGCCTGGGCGGCCGGCCCCGAGGGCGAGGACCAGGCGTCCGTCGACAAGATGAACAACACGCCCAAGGTCGTCATCTCCCGCACCCTCACCGAGTCGCCCTGGGAGAACGCCGTCGTCGCCGGCGGCGACCTCGCCGAGACGGTGAACGAGCTCAAGGCCCGGCCGGGCGGCGACATCATCGCCTACGGAGGCGCCACCCTCGTACAGAACCTCCTCACCGAGGGCCTGCTCGACGAGCTCCACCTGCTCGTCAACCCGACCGCCCTCGGCGCCGGCCTGGCCGTGTTCCCCTACACCGCGGACCGGCAGCCACTGCGCCTGGTCACCGCCCGGCAGTTCGACTGCGGGATCACCGCGCTGCACCTCGAACCGCAGCGCGCGCGGTGATCCGGGCGAGCCGGTCCTACGACCCCAGGATCGTCGTCAGGAACTCGCCCGTCCACGCCAGCAGTTCGCGGCCCACCACCGGCTTGCCGCCGATCTTGCCCGTGGTGGGGCGGGGCACCAGGATCTGGTGGGTGGGCGCCTTGATCACCGTACGGGGGTAGAGGCGCTTGAGGCGCAGCTCCTGCGACTCGCGCAGCTCGACCGGGGCGAAGCGGATGTTCGAGCCCTGGAGCACGATCTCGCCGACGCCGCACGCGCGGGCCAGCATGCGGAGGCCCGCGACCAGGAGCAGGTTCTCGACCGGCTCGGGGAGCTTGCCGTAGCGGTCGGTGAGTTCCTCGCGGACCGCCTTGATGTCCTCCTCCGAGTTCGCGGAGGCGATCGACCGGTACGCCTGGAGGCGCAGCCGCTCGCCCGGCGCGTAGTCGTGCGGGACGTGCGCGTCGACCGGGAGCTCGATCTTGACCTCCAGCGGCGGCTCCTCCTCCACACCACCCTCCAGCGAGGCGCGGTAGTCGGCGACCGCCTCGCCCACCATGCGTACGTACAGGTCGAAACCGACGCCCGCGATGTGGCCGGACTGCTCGCCGCCCAGCAGATTGCCCGCGCCCCGGATCTCCAGGTCCTTCATGGCCACGTACATGCCGGCGCCCATCTCGGTGTGCTGGGCGATCGTCGCCAGGCGCTCGTGGGCCGTCTCGGTCAGCGGCTTCTCCGGCGGGTAGAGGAAGTACGCGTAACCCCGCTCGCGGCCACGGCCCACCCGGCCGCGGAGCTGGTGGAGCTGGGAGAGGCCGAAATTGTCACCGCGCTCGACGATGAGGGTGTTGGCGTTGGAGATGTCGATGCCCGACTCGACGATGGTGGTGGAGACCAGGACGTCGAACTTCTTCTCCCAGAAGTCCACGACCACCTGCTCCAGGGCGGTCTCGGACATCTGGCCGTGCGCGGTGGCGATCCGGGCCTCGGGCACGATCTCGCGGAGGCGGGCCGCCGCCCGGTCGATCGACTCCACCCGGTTGTGGATGTAGAAGACCTGGCCCTCGCGCAGCAGCTCACGGCGGATCGCCGCGCCGATCTGCTTCTCCTCGTACGGGCCGACGAAGGTGAGGACCGGGTGCCGCTCCTCCGGGGGCGTCGTGATGGTCGACATCTCGCGGATGCCGGTCACCGCCATCTCCAGCGTCCGGGGGATGGGGGTGGCGGACATGGTGAGCACGTCGACGTTGGCGCGGAGCTTCTTGAGCTGCTCCTTGTGCTCGACACCGAAGCGCTGCTCCTCGTCGACGATGACCAGGCCCAGGTCCTTGAACTTGGTCTCGGAGGAGAACAGGCGGTGCGTGCCGATGACGATGTCGACGGCGCCGTCCTTCAGCCCCTCCAGCGTCGCCTTCGCCTCCGTGTCGGTCTGGAAGCGGGACAGTGCGCGGACATTGACCGGGAACTGGGAGTACCGCTCGGAGAACGTGCCGAAGTGCTGCTGCACGAGCAGCGTGGTCGGGACGAGGACGGCGACCTGCTTGCCGTCCTGCACCGCCTTGAAGGCGGCGCGCACGGCGATCTCCGTCTTGCCGTAGCCGACGTCGCCGCAGATCAGGCGGTCCATGGGGACCGTCTTCTCCATGTCCTCCTTGACCTCGGCGATGGTGGAGAGCTGGTCGGGGGTCTCCACGTACGGGAAGGCGTCCTCCAGCTCCCGCTGCCACGGGGTGTCCGGGCCGAAGGCGTGGCCGGGGGCGGCCATCCGGGCGCTGTACAGCTTGATCAGGTCGGCGGCGATCTCCTTGACCGCCTTCTTGGCGCGCTGCTTGGTCTTCGTCCAGTCCGCGCCGCCGAGCCGGTGCAGCGTCGGGGCCTCGCCACCGACGTACTTGGTGACCTGCTCCAACTGGTCGGTGGGGATGTAGAGCCGGTCGCCGGGCTGGCCGCGCTTGGCGGGGGCGTACTCGACGAGGAGGTACTCACGGGTGGCGCCCTGGACGGTGCGCTGCACCATCTCGATGTAGCGGCCCACGCCGTGCTGCTCGTGGACGATGTAGTCGCCGGTCTCCAGGGTGAGCGGGTCGATCGTCTTGCGGCGGCGCGTCGGCATCCGCTGCCCGTCCTTGCCGGCCGCCTTCTGGCCGGACAGGTCGGTCTCGGTGAGGACGGCGAGCCTGAGCGCCGGGTCGACGAAGCCGTACTCGATCGAACCGCACGCCACGTGTACGAGGGAGGGGGAGATGTCGGTGAGGTCGGCGTCCAGGCGGGCCGCGATGCCCTCGCCGCCCAGCACCTCGACCGTGCGGGCGGCCGGGCCGTGCGCCTCGGTGACGAAGACGGTGCGCCAGCCGTCGGCCAGCCAGCCCTTGGTGTCGGCGAGCGCACGGGCGGTGTCGCCCCGGTACGACTCCGGGGCGTGCATGCCCAGCTTGAGGGTGTCCGCGTCAAGCTCCTCGTCGGCGGCGAACGGCGACACCGACCACCACATCATGCCCAGCTCGCGCGCCCGGTCCCGGACGTCCGCGATGCCCCACAGCGACGCCGCGCCGACGTCGATCGGCGCCTCGCCGCCGCCCGCGGTCGCGGCCCATGAGGCGTGCAGGAACTCCTGGGAGGTGGCCACCAGGTCGGCGGCCCGGGTACGCACGCGCTCCGGGTCGCACACCACCGCCATGGAGCCCTTGGGCAGCACGTCGAGCAGCAGCTCCATGTCGTCGACCAGGACCGGGGCGAGGGACTCCATGCCCTCGACGGCGATCCCCTCGGCGATCTTGCCGAGCAGCTCGCCCAGCTCCGGATGCGCCTCGGCGAGAGCGGCCGCCCGCGCCTTGACGGACTCCGTCAGCAGCAGCTCCCGGCACGGCGGCGCCCACAGGCCGTGCTCGGCGATCTCCAGGGACCGCTGGTCGGCGACCTTGAAGTAACGGATCTCCTCGACGTCGTCGCCCCAGAACTCGATCCGGAGCGGGTGCTCCTCGGTCGGCGGGAACACGTCCAGGATTCCGCCGCGCACCGCGAACTCGCCGCGCTTCTCGACCAGCTCCACGCGCGCGTACGCCGCCGCCGCGAGGCCGTCCACCACATCGTTCAGGTCGGCCTGCTGACCAGTGCGCAGCGACACCGGCTCCAGGTCGCCCAGGCCCTTGACCTGCGGCTGGAGCACGGACCGCACGGGCGCGACGACGATCGAGACCGGGCCGGTCGCCGGGTCGTCCGCCGACGGGTGGGCCAGGCGCCGCAGCACGGCGAGGCGGCGGCCCACGGTGTCGGAGCGGGGCGAGAGGCGCTCGTGCGGCAGCGTCTCCCAGGACGGGTACTCCACGACCGTGTCCGGGTCCAGCAGGCTGCGCAGCGCCGCCGCCAGGTCCTCCGCCTCCCGGCCGGTCGCCGTCACGGCGAGCACCGGGCGGCCGGCGTCGCGGGCCAGCGCGGCGAGCGCGAAGGGGCGCGCCGCGGGCGGGCCGACCAGGTCGACATGGGCCCGGTGACCATCGGCGGCGGCCTTCACCGCTTCGGTGAGGGCGGGGTCCTTGACGACGGCGTCGAGCAGACCGTGCAAGCTCATGAAGGCGTCCATCCGGGGGGTGTGGGCAACGCGAACCGCCCGACACGTCTCACGGGCCGGGGGTTCCCAGCGTACGACGTCGGTCCGACAGCCGCGCCCGAAACCTCTCCCGCCCCACGAGGCGTCCGTTCGGAGTGTCCGAAAATACGTGCGGCAAAGTGTCAACCGGAACCGTCGCCCGGGGCGTATACGCCCATGACGTATACGCCCCGAGACCTGTCCGCCCCGCCGAGTGACCCCCGAGGAGCCCCTCCCCCATGCGTGGAGCCGTCGTCGCCGCCCCGCCCGCCGGCGACACCGAACCGATACCGATACCCGGCCCACGCGGTCCCGCCACGCCCGGGACCCGGCAGCGGACCTGGACGGACCGCGCCCCCCACCTCCTCGCCCTCGCGCTGTTCGCCGCCTACACGGCCCTGTCCGTCCTGCGGTACCGCCGCATGGAGACCCGCTCCTGGGACCTGGGCATCTTCGAGCAGGCCATACGCGGCTACGCCCACCTCCAGGCCCCGGTCGCCGACCTGAAGGGCCCGGGCACCAACATCCTCGGCGACCACTTCAGCCCCGTCACCGCCCTCCTCGCCCCCGCCTACCGGCTCTTCCCCACCCCCGTCACGCTCCTCGTCACCCAGGCCGCGCTCTTCGCGCTCGCCGCGATCCCCGTCACCCGCGCCGCCACCCGCCTGCTGGGCCGGGCGTCCGGGCTGGCCATCGGCGTCGCGTACGGGCTGTCCTGGGGCATCCAGCAGGCGACCGACTTCGACTTCCACGAGATCTGCTTCGCCGTCCCCCTGATCGCCTTCTCGCTCGAAGCCCTCCTGGCCCACCGGTGGCGAGCCGCCCTCCTGTGGGCGGCACCCCTCGTCCTGGTCAAGGAGGACCTGGGCATCACCCTCACCGCGATCGCCCTGGTCGTCGCCTGGCGCGCCCGCCGGGCCCGGTCCCACGCCGCCCTGTACGCGCTCGGGGTCGCCGTCCTCGGCGCGGCCGCCACGCTCCTCACCCTCACCGCCGTCATCCCCGCCTTCAACACGACGGGCGGCTACGACTACTGGACCAAGGTAAACGACGGCCCCTCCCCCTTCGCCGGCGCCGAGACCAAGCTGCGCACCCTCGCCTGGCTGCTGCTGCCCACCACGGGGCTGCTCGCCGTCCGCTCCCCCCTCCTGCTGGCCGCCGCACCCACCCTGGGCTGGCGCTTCCTGTCCGGCGACGACCACTACTGGTCGACCGACTGGCACTACAGCGCCGTCCTGATGCCCGTGCTGTTCCTGGCCCTCGCCGACGCCGTCGACGTCTCCCGCCGCAGCCCGCGCCCCTGGCTGCGCACCTACGCGGACCGGCTCCCCGCCTGCGCCGCCGCGGCCGCGCTCGCCCTGACCACCTCGCTGCCCCTCGCGTCGCTCACCGAGGCCGCCACGTACCGCAAGTCACCGCGCGTCGTCGCGGCCGAGAACCTCCTAGCCCGCATCCCCGACGGTGCGACCGTCGAGGCCAACGTCGGGCCGATCAGCCGCCTGACCGGCCGCTGCCGGGTCATGTGGCTGGGCGACACACGGGGCGTGACCCCCGACTGGATCGCGCTGAACAACTCCTCCGGCTGGGTGCGCGACGCTCACTCCTACGCCCGGCAGCTCCACCCGGACGCCCGCTACCGCGTGGCCGGCGAAGCGGGCGGCTACCTGCTGCTGGAGCGCCGCACCTGACCGGCCACGGGGCGGGTCGTCACTCGGTCGCGATGGCGTTCAGCACGTTCATCCGGCCCGCCCGGAACGCCGGGACCAGCGCCGCGAACAGTCCCACGAACGCCGACCCGACGAACACCGTCAGGATCGTCGGCCACGGTATCTCCAGAACTCCCAGCCCCTCCAGGGCCAGCAGCTTCTGGGCCGCCGTGCCCCAGCCCATGCCGAGCCCCAGGCCGAGCAGGGCGCCGAAGACGGCGATGACCACCGACTCCAGGCGGATCATGCGACGCAACTGACGCCGCGACAGGCCGATCGCCCGCATCAGACCTATCTCCCGGGTCCGCTCGACGACCGACAGGGCCAGGGTGTTGACCACACCGAGAACCGCCACGATGATCGCCAGCGCCAGCAGCCCGTACACGATGTTCAGGAGCTGGCCGACCTGGTCCTTCAAGTCCTGCTTGAAGTCGGTCTGGTTCTGCACCTTGTACTGCGGATACGCGGCCAGCGACTCCTTCAGCGCGGCGTACGCCTCGCTCTCCTTGCCTTCCTCCGCCTTCGCGAACATGATCACGCTCTGGGGCATCTTCTCGGCCGGGACGTAACTCTCGGCCGTCGTGATGTTCGTGTACATGGCGCCCTTGTCGACGTTCGTGTCGTCCGAGGTGATCGCCGCGACCTTCAGCTCGGCGGCCTTGCCGCCCTTGAAGGCCACCGTGAGCGTGTCGCCGACCTTCACACCGTGCCGGCCGGCGTAGTCGCTGCCCACCGACATCGCGCCCTTGCCGTACGCGGCCGCCAGGTCACCCGCGACGGTCTCGCGCCGCAGGTCGGTGGCGTACGTGGGGTCGGCGGCGATGACGCCCTCGTCCTCCGTCCTGCCGTCCGGGGACGTGAGCCTGGCCTCCACCAGCTTGTACTCGGTCACGTGCGCGATGCCCGGTGTCCCCTCCAGGGCCGCCTGCGCCTGCGGCACGATCGGCCGGCCGTCGGCGCTCGCGCTCTGGACGATGAAGTCCGCGCCGACCGACTTGTCGAGCTCCTCCGTCGCCGAGGCGACCATCGACGAGCCGACCACCGCCAGGCAGGCGACCAGGGCGAGGCCGATCATCAGGGCCGCGCCGGTGGCCCCCGTACGGCGCGGGTTGCGCAGCGCGTTGCGCTCCGCCATCCGCCCCACCGGCCCGAACATCCGCAGCAGCAGCGCGCTGATCACCTTGACCAGGCCACCGGCCAGCAGCGGGCCGACCACGACGAAGCCGATCAGGCTCAGGACCACACCCGCACCGAGGAACACCGACCCCTCGGCCGCCTTGTCCGCCCGCGCCGCCGCGTACAGCGCCGCGGCGCCCGCGCCTGTCAGGACCAGGCCCGTGATGCCGCGCACGACACCGGCCTTGCCGTCCGCCGGAGTGCCCGCGTCCCGCAGGGCGGCCATCGGGGAGACCTTGCCGGCCCGGCGGGCCGGTATGTACGCCGCCAGGACGGTCACGACGACGCCGAGGAGCAGGCCGACGGCCGGAGTGGTCCACTTGACGGTGAGGTCCTGGGTGGACAGCTCCATCCCCACGGACGACATCAGTTCCATCAGGCCGATCGCCAGCCCCACTCCGGCGCCCACACCGAGCACCGAGCCGACGAGGCCGAGGAGCACCGCCTCGATGAGGACCGAGCGGTTGATCTGCTTGCGGCCGGCCCCGATGGCGCGCATCAGGCCGATCTCACGCGTGCGCTGGG
This sequence comes from Streptomyces sp. NPDC049837, assembly GCF_040674455.1. NCBI lineage: Bacteria > Bacillati > Actinomycetota > Actinomycetes > Kitasatosporales > Streptomycetaceae > Streptomyces > Streptomyces sp. NPDC049837. Next base: position 137,233 of record NZ_JBFAMP010000005.1, read on the forward strand.
CGACCAGCATCGAGAAGGTGTTGACGATGAGGAAGATGCCGACGAGGAAGGCGATCCCGGCGAAGCCGAGCATCGCGTACTTCATCACGTCGAGGAATCCGCTGACGTCCTCACGTCCCGCGTCGGCCGCCTCCTTCTGCGTCTGGAACCGGTACGGCCCGTCGACGGCGGACGCCACGTTCTTCTTCAGCTCGTCATGGCTGACGCCCGGGTCGGCCGTCACCCACACATGGGTGAACAGCCCTGCCCCGCCGAGCAGTTCACGCTGGGCCGTGGCGGTGTCGAAGTAGACGACGGCCGCACCGGGGTTGGTGACCTTGAAGGAGGCGATGCCGGAGATCTTCGCCGTGAAGTCGCCGGTGACGGCGATCGTGCGCAGCTCGTCGCCGATCTCCAGGCGGTGCTTCTCGGCGGTGTCGGCGTCGACCATCACCTCGGTCGGGCCGCGCGGCGCGTGCCCCGAGGTGATCTCCATGGAACGCAGGTCGTTGCGCGTCCAGTTGCCGGCGATCGTGGGGGCGCCGTTGGTGGAGCCCATGTTCTTGTTGTCGGCGTCGACGACGGTCACGCTCGTCGAGACGACCGCTCCCTCGGCGGACTTGACGCCCTCCGCCGCCCGGACCCGCCCCACGACGGACGCGGGCACCGTCTCCGGCTTGCCGGTCTGCGGCATCTCGTCGACGGCCCCGGCCGACTTGGGGCTGACGGTGACGTCGGGGGCGGACGCCGCGAACAGCTTGTCGAACGTGGTGTTCATGGTGTCCGTGAACACCAGTGTTCCGCTGACGAACGCCACGGACAGCAGCACGGCCACCGCCGAGAGCGCCATGCGGCCCTTGTGCGCGAAGAAGTTGCGCAGGGAGGTTCTGACGACGGTCACGATGTCCGCCCCCGCGCGTCGAAGTCCTTCATGCGGTCGAGGACGGCCTCGGCGGTCGGCCGGGACATCTCGTCGACGATGCGCCCGTCCGCCAGGTACAGCACGCGGTCCGCGTAGCTCGCGGCCACCGGGTCGTGGGTGACCATCACGATGGTCTGGCCCAGCTCGTCCACGGACCGGCGGAGGAAGCCCAGCACCTCCGCGCCCGCCCGGGAGTCCAGGTTGCCCGTCGGCTCGTCACCGAAGATGATCTCGGGCCGGGCGGCCAGCGCACGGGCCACCGCCACGCGCTGCTGCTGGCCGCCGGACAACTGCGAGGGCCGGTGCTTCAGCCTCTCGGCCAGCCCCACCGTCTCCACCACCCGGTTCAGCCAGGCGGCGTCCGGCTTGCGGCCGGCGATGTCCATGGGCAGCGTGATGTTCTCGATCGCGTTGAGCGTCGGCAGCAGGTTGAACGCCTGGAATATGAACCCGATCCGGTCCCGGCGGAGCTGCGTCAGCTTCTTGTCCCTGAGCCTGGTGATCTCGGTCTCGTCCAGGAAGATCTCACCGCTCGTCACGGTGTCCAGGCCGGCCAGGCAGTGCATCAGCGTCGACTTGCCGGAACCGGACGGGCCCATGATCGCGGTGAACTGCCCGCGCGCGATGTCCACATCGACGTGGTCCAGCGCGACGACACGGGTCTCGCCCGCCCCGTACGCCTTGACGACCTGTCGCGCCCGCGCCGCGACGGCCGTACGCCCTCCAGTACCCCCGTGCCTGGGGATGGTCACAGCCGTTGTCACGGTAAGTCTCCTATATCGGGTATGACGGAATGTCGGTCTGCCGAATGTCGTGGTGCTGGAAGGTCGCTGCGCGGGCCCCGCGTATGACCGCAAGTCTTCCGCCGCCCCGCACCCGAGCGCACTGGTGCCCAGCGCAGTCTTCGCCCTGGGGTTTTCCCCACCCCCCGCCCCCACCGCCTTCGCGGCGGCTCGGCGCCCGTAAGAACAAGCTAAGGAACGGGCCCACTCCTTCACGTCCTCCGGCGGGACGAACGCCCCCTGGGCTGAAGTAGGGAGGCGCCCCTAGGGGTTCTCCGCCCGGGGAGGGGGTGAGAGGCTGGCCCGACGAGATACGTGCATGGGGAAAGGGATTCCGGTGTCCGAAGCCGACGCGGCAGTTGGCGCGCCGTCCGGGGCGCGGGCCGGTACGCCGTCCGGGGCGCCATCCGGTGCGCGGGCCGACTCACCGGCCGGGGCGCCGGCCGATACGCCGGCGGGGGCGGCGACCGGGGCGAGAGCCAGCTCCACGACCGGGGCGCCGACCGGGGCGATACCGGACGCGGCAGCCGAAGCGATACCCGACGCGGCAGCCAAGGGTCGGGCCGACGCGATACCCGGCCCCGCGGCGAAGGCCCCGGCCGACCCACCGTCCACCGCACCGCCCACCGCACCGCCCACCCCCGCCGAGCCGGCGCCGGCCCACCCCGCCACACCTGCCAACCCCGTCGCACCTGCCAACCCCGTCGCAACGGCCGACGCGACCCGGCGGCGGGGGCCGGTCGTCGCGGCGCTGATGCTGGGCATGGCCCTCGCCGCCCTGGACGGCACCATCGTCTCCACCGCCGTACCGCAGATCGTCGGCGACCTGGGCGGGTTGTCCGTGTTCTCGTGGCTCTTCTCCGGCTACCTGCTGGCCGTGACCGTCACCCTCCCCGTGTACGGGAAGCTGTCCGACACCTTCGGCCGCAAGCCCGTCCTGATCGCCGGCATCGTGCTCTTCCTCATCGGCTCGCTCCTGTGCGCCGCCGCGTGGAGCATGGCGTCCCTCATCGCCTTCCGGATCGTCCAGGGGCTGGGCGGCGGCGCCCTGCAAGGCACCGTGCAGACCATCGCGGCCGACCTGTACCCGCTCAAGGAGCGCCCGAGGATCCAGGCCCGGCTCTCCACGGTCTGGGCGACCTCCTCCGTGGCCGGCCCCGCGCTCGGCGGGCTGCTCGCCGGATACGCGGACTGGCGCCTGATCTTCCTGGTCAACCTGCCCGTCGGCGCCCTCGCCCTCTGGCTGATCGCCCGCCACCTGACCGAACCCGCCCGCACCCGCGACACCACCCGCGAGGCGAAGACCCGCGTCGACTGGCCGGGTGCGCTGGCGATCTTCACCACGGGTACGTTGCTGCTGACCGCCCTCGTTCAGGGCGGCGTGGCCTGGCCCTGGCTCTCCGCGCCCTCCCTGGCACTGTTCGCGGGCGCGGCGGCCCTCATGGCCGTCACCGTCATGATCGAGCGCCGCGCCGCCGAGCCGATCATTCCCGGCTGGGTCTGGCGCCGCCGCACCATAGCGGCGGTCAACCTCTCCCTCGGCGCGCTGGGCCTGCTCATGGTCGCGCCGACGGCGTTCCTCCCGACGTACGCCCAGTCCGTCCTGGGCCTGGGCCCCATCGCCGCGGGGTTCGTACTGTCGGCGATGACCCTGTCCTGGCCGATCAGCGCGGCGTTCTCCAACCGCGTCTACGCCCGCATCGGCTTCCGGCTCACGGCCGTCATCGGCATGACCCTCGCCGTGCTGGTCCTCCTCGCCTTCCCGCTCCTGCCCTACCCGGGCGATGCGTGGCAGCCGGCACTCCTCATGCTGCTCCTGGGCGCCGCCCTCGGCCTCGTCCAGCTCCCGCTCATCGTCGGCGTCCAGTCCACCGTCCCGTGGTCCGAGCGCGGCACCACCACCGCGTCCGTCCTCTTCTGCCGCCAGGTCGGCCAGAGCCTGGGCGCGGCCCTCTTCGGCGCCATCGCCAACGCCGTCCTCGCCACCCGCCTCACCGAAGGCGGCCTGGACGACCCCGCCGCGCTCACCCCCACGGCCGTGGACACCGCGGTGGAGTACGTGTACGTCGGCGCCGCGGCGGCCGGAGCCCTGGCCCTCGTCGTCCTGCTGACCCTCGCCCCGCGCCGCTTCCCCGTCCTCACGGACGACAACCGGACCGCCTAGGCCGATCCACCCGGGCCCGCCCCCCCGGTGCCCGGCCCGGGCCCGCCCAGACCGGCCCACCCGGACCGGCCCACCCAGGCCCGCCCGCCTACGCCGGGTCCGTACGCCCCGTCAGCGCCGCCAGGCTGCTGCGTACGTGGGCCATGTGCGCCCGCATCTCCTCGCGCGCCGTCTCGTGCTCCCGCAGGATCCGCTCCGTCTCCCGCTCCACCCGCTCGGCCCGCAGCCGCGCCTCGGCCAGCAGCGCCCCGGCCCGCGCGTCCGCCTCCTCCTGGCCGTGCCGCGCCTGTTCGGCCGTCTCCGCCAGCGCCCGTTCCGCCTCCGCCAGTTGCGCGCGCGCCACGCCCATCAGCTCCTCGTGCCGCGCCGCCAGCTCCGCTTCCCGCCCGGCCGCCTCACGCTCCGCCGCCTGCCGCTGCTCGGCGTGCCGGGCCTCCTGCTCGGCCAGCAGCCGCTCCGCGCGCTCCCGCGCCTCCCGCAGCGCGGCCAGCCCCTCGCCGCGCCGCTCCTCGGCCTCGGCGAGCGCCTCCGCCCGGGTCTGCCCGGCCGTGCGCCGCGCCGCCGCGAGGGTCTCCTCCGCCCGCGCCTCGGCCCGGCCCCGTACCGCCTGTGCCGCCTCACGCGCCGCGTCCCGCACCGACCGGGCCGCCGCCTCCGCCTCGTCCGCCAGGCGCCGCGCCTCCTCCAGCGCGTCCGCCCGCAGCGCGTCGGCCTCCTCCTCCGCGAGGGCGAGGATCTGCTGCGCGCGGCGCCCCAGCGTCTCGTACCGCTGCGGCGGCAACTCGGCCACGAACTCCCGCAGCCGCGCCGCCTCCGCCGCCAGCTCCTCCACCCGTACGGCCAGCTCGTCCGACCGCCGCCGCGCGGCATCCCGCTCGGCCTCCAGACCCGCGACGGCCCGGTCGACCTGCTCGGTCCGGTAGCCGCGCCCCCATACGACAGCGAAACCACTCATGACTGACGCCCCTTTCCCCGATCCAGGATGCAACAACCCGTACCGACGGAAAGGGGCGCCTATACGCCAACCGCGCCTACAACGTCAGAGCCCTAGAGCAGCCCGTCCCACATCTGTTCCAGCAGGACCGACCACCAGCTCTCCGGCGACGACAGCGCCGCCGGGTCCAGCATCGCCAACTGTGCCTGGAAATCGACCGTCCAGCGGCCCGCCTGCTCCGGCGTCAACCCGAACCGCAGCCGCCACATCCGTCCCAGCAGTGCCAGGCACCGGGTGAACTCCGGCAGCCCGCTGTTGACGAACTGCGGCGCCGCCGGCCGCCCGTCCGGGCCCGCCTCCACCGGTACGGCCACGATGTGCGCCGTCCCGTACTGCACGCAGATCGCCCGCCCGAAGTCGGACCCGACCACCAGGTACGAACCCGCGTCGGACGCCGGCTGCACCTGCCGCTGAGCGGCCAGTTCGGCGAGCGTCGGCACCACCGGCTGGGCCGGCTGCGCCCAGAAGAACGGCCCGAAGTCCGCCGGCAGCCCGGCCCACACCAGCGTGCGCGCCACCAGCTCCGGCACACCCTGCCGCGACACGGCCCGCTGGTCGAACCGGCAGATCCCCTGCGGCCCGAACGCGCCCACCAGCTCCTGTGCGATGCCCTCCGGCGGAACCGGCGGCGCCGGCTGCACCGGCGGCAGCGGCACGCGCAGCGGCGCCGGACGCGCCGGGCCGTCGGCGACCTGGTGCAACTCGCCCTGGTGGGCGATCAGTTGTCCCATGCCCTGCTGGCGGCTCGCGTGGTCACGCCCGTACGGGGCGATCGACGTGATCCGCGCCTGCGGCCAGGTCTCCCGGATCATCCGGGCGCAGTAGCCGCCGGGCAGCTCGCACGACTCCAGCTCGGTGTGCAGCTCCAGCACCTGCTGCGGCGGCACGTTCATGGCGCGCAGCTCGTGCAGGATCTGCCACTCGGGGTGCGGCGTACCGGGCGCCGAGCGGCGGATGAGCTGGGCCTCGGAACCGTCGGGCGCGCGGTAGCGCAGCACGGCCTGGTAGCCGGGGCCGACGGTCGGCATCCCGGTCGGCGGCTGCTGCGGGTAGCCGTACGCGGGCGGCGCGGGCGCCGGAGCCGGCGGCGGCAGCGGACCGGGCCCGCCACCCGGACCCGGCTGCGCCAGCATCGTCGCGGCGTGGTGCACCCCACCGCCGGGAGAACCGGGAGGCCCGGGCGGACCCGGAGGCGCGGGCGTACCGGGCGCGCCCGGAGGCCCCGGCGGGGGCGGTGTACCGGGCCCGCCCGGACCCGGCTGCGCCAGCATCGTCGCCGCGTGGTGCACCCCACCGCCCCGGGGCGGCGTCGCACCGGGAGGCGCGGGAGGCGCCGGAGGCGGTGGCGTACCGGGAGCACCCGGCCCGCCCGGACCGGGCTGCGCCAGCATCGTCGCCGCGTGGTGCACCCCACCACCCGGAGGCGGCGTGGCACCCGGAGGCGGCGGGGGAGCCGGCGGCCCGGGCGGCGGCGTGCCGTCGGGCGGCAACTGCGACACGAGCTGCGTCGGTACGTACCCCCCGGCCGGTGCCCCGGGCGCACCCGGGCCCGACGCGGGCGGCCGCGCCCCCGGAGTACCCGGCGCGCCGGGCGGCGGCGGAGTCGTCGGTCCGGTCCCGCGCGAGGGCTTGGCGCCGCGCGGCGGCAGGGCGGCCTTGCTGGTCGCGGCGTCCGCTATGTCGCCCGGCGCCATCTGCTGCGGGTCCACGGCGGGCGCGACGGCGGTACGCGGGAGCTGGCTGCCGCCCGCCATCAGCGCGGTCGGCGCGTCGGCCCCCACCGCGGGCGGCGGCGTGTCGTCGTCGTCCGACCCGGACAGCGGCGGCGCGAACACGGTCGCCGGCAGCGGTACGGAGGCGTCGTCGCCGCCGCCGGGCGCGTTGACGTCGCTCCACGGCGCGGAGGCGGGCACCCCGTCGGGCGTGGTGGGCTCGTGGTCCCCGGGCGCGGCCGGCCAGGCGCCGCCCTCGACATGGGACCCGTGCCCGGCCGTCGCCGAGCCGCCGGGCACCGCGCCGGCCGAAGGAGCCGGAGTGGCGTCCGCCGGGACGGCATCGGCGCGAGCGGCGGGCACGGCGTCGGCGGGAGCGGCGGGCACGGCGTCGGCCGGGGCGTGCGGCGTCGCGGCGGCAGCCCCCGCTGCGGTCACGGCCTCCCCGCGATCCCCGGCGGCTACACCGGCACCGGAAGCGCCCGCACCGCCCCCGGCCACCACACCGGCACCAGGGGCGCCCGCGCCAGACGCGGCACCCCGGCCCGATGTGTCCGAGCTCCCCGTGCTCCCCGCACGCCGATCCGGAATGCCCAGTTGGTCCGCCGCCTCCTGGAGCCACTCCGGCGGGCTCAACAGGAACGACGTCTGGTTCAGATCGATCCGCTCCGGCTGCGCCGCGGCGGGAGCCGGCGCCGCCGCGGGAGCCCCGTACTCCTCCTCGTACCGGCGGATCACCTCACCCACCGGCAGCCCCGGCCACAGCGTCGCCTCACCACTGTCCCGGGCGATCACCAGCCGCTGACGCCCGCCGTCCGACGTCGGGCCGTCCTCACGGTCCTCCGCCCACACCACGAACCCCAGCTCGAACTCCCGCACCCGCACCTCACGGTGCTGGTACGCGGGCACATCGCCGTTGACCCACTCTTCCGCCCGCTCCTGCGCCTGCGCGAACGTCACCATCGAAAGCTCACTCCCCCCACCGGAACGGCCCGCGCGAAGCCGCCGTCCACCATCAGGTTCGCCACCGTCTCCAGCTCGGGCGGGTTGCCCGCCAGCCGCTGGAGGAACTCGTCGAAGTCCGCCCCGCACGGCAACAGCAGCCGGTCCACCCGGTCCTGCACCGACCAGCCGTCCTGGTCGCGGGCGTCGTCGTACGCGCAGAACCACACCGAGCCGACATCACCGCCGCCCCGCACCTTCACCGCCAGCAGACCGCCCTGCACGAACCCGACACCCAGGTAATCCTTCGTCAGGTGATCGCGCAGACACTTGTTGACGTACACCAGGTCATTGACCGCCGCCTCGTCGCGCACCGTGAAGAACGGCTGGTCGACCAGCAGCCCCAGCTCCGGGTCGAGCGCCGCGCCCACCGGCGCGCACCCGCCCGCCGCCTTCAGGAAGGACCGGTACGCACCCGGAAGCCGGTAGCCCAGGTCCTCCTCCACACCCTGCAACTGCGCCTCGGTCACCGACAGCGCGCCCTTCGGCAGCCCGAAGTGCGCCGGCCGGGTCTCCTGCAACGGACGCGTACCGCGCTTGCCGTGATCCACCGAAGCCGTCGCCAGCCCGCCGTGGTGCCGCAGCAGCGCCTTCACCTCCACCGGAACCAGCTCCATGCGCCGCGTACCGGCCACGTGGTGCCAGGTCCAGCCGTGCGGCGTCGCCACCGCCGGAACCGTGTCCCACAACTCGTGCCCCGACGCGGCCAGCGCCGCGTTCGCGGACACGTAGTCCGTCAGACGCAGCTCGTCCACGCCGAAGCCCTCCGGCGGCTCCGCGATCTCCGCGGCCGCGCGGGCGTACGGCGAGAAAACCGGATGGCCGTTCCCGTCCACCCGTACTCCACCGGGATGCCGGGCGGCCCGGACCGGGTCCGGGAAGTGCACGACCTGCCCGGCGTAGGCCGCGTTCGGTGGCGCGGCACTGTGCTGCCCGAGCCGACCTGTCGTCATGGCGGATGCCCCCTGCTGCTGCTGGCTGGTCCGCACAGCCTATGCGGTGGGGCAACAGGAGGAACTCGTCCTCCGTTTCGGTGACCACCCGTCACACTCAGGTGACCCAATGACGATCACACGACACGCCGATCACACGTTTCAGCGCCCCCGCTTCCCCATCAGCTCACCCATTTGGCAGGCTGTTCCCCGCAACTCGGGGGATTGCAGAGGGGACACCACGCACCATGCACGCAGCGCGACCAGGCACGACGCCCGCCACGGGAGACCCACGCCTGAGCTGGAGCAGCACCGGCCCCGATCTCACCCCGATCCTGCGCCACCGGCGCGACGGCATCCTGCCCACCGTCGGAGCGGCACTCTCCGTACGCGGCGAGACCCTCACCTGCACCGCCGGCCGTGGCGACCGGCCACCCGCCCTGCACCCCCTCGTACAGGATTTCCTCGACACCCTCACCAGCGGCCAGCGCGAACGCTTCACCGGCCGCTGCGCCGAAGCCATCCTGCTCTCCCGCCACCTCACCGCCACCGAGGCGAGCCGCTCCAAACGTGCCCAGCGCAAGCCCCTCAGCCAGGGCGAAGCCCGCCGCTCACTCAAACACGCCAAGATCACCGCACGCCGCATCCGCGAGGACGGCGACCCCCTCCACGGCAGCTACGCCGCCCCCTGCCGCTCCTGCGCCGCACTCCTCGCCCACTTCGGCGTACGCCCCGTCGACCCCACCACCGCCCAGAACGGCTGACCGGACACACATGCCCGACCTGAACACCACCCGCTTCCCCGTCGCCGTGGACGCCGCCCTCAGGGAAGCGGGCTGGCAGCCCGGCCGCTGGGACATCAAACAAGCCGAACAGTGGGCCGACACCCTCCGCGCATACGTCTCCCCCGCCGGCCACCGGCACAGCGTCTTCCCCGCCGCCGTCGAAGCCTGGGCCGAATTCGGCGGCCTCCACATCGCCGCACCCGGACCCGGCCGCCAGATCGCCCCCGTACCCGTCCACCTCGACCCGCTCGCCGGGCTCCACCACGCCCGCAGCCTCGCCGACCTCGGCCGCGCCCTCGACACGGACATGGCCCCCATCGGTGAAGAGGCCGACAACCGGGCCGTCCTCGCCATCGACGCCGAAGGACGCGTCTACAGCCTCGACCACGCCGGCGACTGGTACCTCGGCCCCGACATCGACCACGCCCTGGCGCTCCTGATCACCGGCGCCCAGCCCGCCCGGCTCACCTCACCCTGAACCGGTTACGCGGCCCGCACCGGCAGCACCGCCGACACCTTGAAACCACCCTCGTCCGTCGGGCCCGACACGAACACCCCGCCCAGCGCCGTCACCCGCTCCCGCATCCCCACCAGACCGTTGCCCCCGCTCGGCAGCCCCGCATCCGCCGCCTTACCGTCCGACGGCCCGTTCTCCACCTGCATCGCCACCTCACCGCCCCGGTGCGCCAGCCGCACCACGACCTTCGCGCCCGCCGCGTGCTTGTGGACGTTCGTCAGCCCCTCCTGCACCACCCGGTACGCGGTCCGCTCCACCTGCGGCCCGTACGACCGCGCCTCCCCCATCACCTGCAACTCCACCACCATCCCGGCCTGCCGGGACTGCTCCACCAACTCCTCCAGCGCGTCCAGACACGGCCCGTCCTCGGCCGCGTCCGCCCCCCTGCCGGCCGCCGCGGCCGCCGCCCGCCCCACCGCCGCCAGCGGCACCGACTCCCGCACCGGCGCCGGGTCCCCCGCCCGCAGCACCCCCAGCATCTCCCGCAACTCCGTCAGCGCCTGCCGGCCCATGTCCCCCACCAGCGCCGCGTTCTTCGCCGCCTTCTGCGGATCCTTCAACGCCACCGCCTGCAGCGCCGCCGCATGCACCACCATCAGGCTCACCCGGTGCGCCACCACATCGTGCATCTCCCGCGCGATCCGCGTCCGCTCCTCCGTACGCGCCATCTGCGCCCGCTGCTCCGCCCGGTCCGCCAGCAGCGACAGCTCCTGCTCCAGGCTGTCCGCCCGCTCCCGCAAGCTCTCCATCAACCGCCGCCGCGCCCCTATGTACAGCCCGAACAGCACGGGCGGGGCGTTCAGGCCCAGCGACATGAACACCGCCATCAGCGGCACGTACCAGGGCCCGGGATCGAAGTCGGCCGACGCGATGTCCTGCCGCACCCGCACGAACGTCACGATCAGCACCGCGACCAGCGACATCCCCGCCAGCGCCGCGATGATCCGCCGGGGCACCTCGGACGCGGCGAGCGTGTACAGCCCGACGATGCCCATCAGGTAGCCCATCTCGGCGGGCGTGATCGCGATCGACACCAGCACCACGGCGACCGGCCACCGCCGCCGCACGACCAGCACCGCCCCGGCCACCAGCCCGAACAGCACCCCCACGGGCACGGGCAGCCCGGCATTGTCCGCGAACCCGACCCCCTCGGCCGCACACTCCAGGGCCGACACGACCCCGAGCGTCACATCCAGCACGGCACTACGCCGCCGCCCCCACCACCACCAGCCCCGGGCGGTCACGCCCGCGGCATCCTGGTCTGCCCCCGTTGCGGTCATGTCTTCCAGCCTACGGGCGGGCGCGACTCAATTTCCGGGGAGTCCGGCAGCACAAACCGTGACGATCCGCATGCGAAACGTACGTTGATCCCTCGAACACGTGAATCGCCCACACATTCGACCCGGACGTCCGCATTCCGGACGAACCTGTCCACGTGACAACCGCCACCGGCAAGTACGCCGACTTCGAAGGCCTGCGCGCCCAGGCCGTCGCCCTGCGCCGAGAAGGCCTCAGCCTCCGCCAGATCCGCGACCGCCTGGGCGTCCACAACAACGACATCCTCAACCGCCTCGTGAAGGGAGAACCACCCCCGGACTGGACGAAGCGCCCCAACGCCAAGGACGACCTCCGCGAGAAGGCCCGCGAGCTGCGCCTCCAGGGCATGACCTACGACCAGATCCAGGTGGAGCTGGGCTGCTCAAAGAGTTCGATCTCACTGTGGGTGAGGGACCTACCGAAGCCCGCGCCCCGCTACACGCCCGAAGAACAGCGGGCGCTCATGAACGCCGGGCTCAAGAGGCTCAGAGCAGCGCAGGACGAAGAACGCGAAGCCATCAAGAGGGCGGCGCACCAGGAGATCGGCAACCTGACCGACAGGGAGCTGTTCCTGATCGGCGTGGGGCTTTACTGGGCTGAAGGCCAGAAGAGCAAGCCGTACGCACGCCGTGAGCGAGCGATCTTCGTGAACAGCGATCCGGACATGATCTTGACCTACCTGGCCTGGCTCGACCTACTGGGGGTGGAGCGCCACCGGATTCAGTACAGGGTCATGATCCACGAAACGGCAGACGTCGAGAGTGCCGAGCGCTACTGGGCAGACCTCGTCAGCGTGGACGTAGCGTGGTTGCAGAAGACCACGTTGAAGAAGCACAACCCCAAGACCGTCCGGAAGAACGTGGGTGACGACTACTACGGGTGCCTCGTGATCCAAGTCAAAGGAAGCGCCGACCTGTACTGCCGCATCGAGGGTTGGTGGTCAGGTATCAATGCCGCACGGGGCCGCGTCTCGGGTATGGTCTGAGCAGCCAGTCCCCCGTGGTGTAACCCGGCAGCACACCAGATTTTGGTTCTGGCAGGACAAGGTTCGAATCCTTGCGGGGGAGCAACGCTGCGAAGCATCTTAGTTCGGGTCCTGACTGCACAGTCAGGACCCGCTCTCGTTCCCACAGCCCCCCGCCCTCATTTCCGCCGCGAAACCCCCCGGTATCCTGCGGGTGTCCACCACCCGAAGCCGAAGGGCATTCCCGTGAGCGCCAACCGCCCGGCAGCCGTCGTCGTCCTCGCAGCGGGTGAGGGCACCCGCATGAAGTCGAAGACCCCCAAGGTCCTGCATCAGATCTGCGGGCGCTCGCTCGTCGGACACGTCGTCTCGGCGGCACGCGAGCTGGACCCCGCGCACCTGTGTGTCGTCGTCGGGCATGCCCGCGAGCAGGTGACCGCGCACCTGGACGAGCACTACGCCGGTACCCGTACCGCCGTGCAGTACGAGCAGAACGGCACCGGTCACGCCGTGCGGATGGCCCTGGAGGAGCTGGGGGGCGAGGCGCTGGACGGGACCGTCGTCGTGGTGTGCGGTGACACTCCGCTGCTGTCCGGCGAGACGCTGACCGCGCTGGCGGAGACGCACGCGGCGGACGGCAACGCCGTGACCGTCCTGACCGCCGAGGTGCCGGATTCGACCGGGTACGGGCGGATCATCAGGGACCCGGAGACCGACGCCGTCACGGCGATCGTGGAGCACAAGGACGCGACGGACGCGCAGCGGGCGATCCGGGAGATCAACTCCGGGGTGTTCGCGTTCGACGGGCACCTGCTGGCGGACGCGCTGGGCAAGGTGCGGACGGACAACAGCCAGGGTGAGGAGTACCTCACGGACGTGCTGGGCATCCTGCGCGAGGCCGGGCACCGGGTCGGTGCGTCGGTGGCGGGGGATCACCGGGAGATCCTGGGGATCAACAACCGGGTGCAGTTGGCCGAGGCGCGGGCGCTGCTGAACCAGCGGTTGCTGGAGCGGGCCATGATGGGCGGCGTGACGGTCGTCGACCCGGCGTCCGTCTTCGTGGACGCCACGGTGACGTTCGAGCGGGACGTGGTGGTCCACCCGAACACGATCCTGCTGGGGTCGACGCATCTGGCCGAGGACGCCGAGGTGGGGCCGAACAGCCGGCTGAAGGACACCAGGGTGGGCGTGGGTGCCCGGGTGGACAACACGGTGGCGGACCGCGCGGACGTCGGTGAGGGCGCGACGGTGGGTCCGTACGCGTACCTGCGTCCGGGGACGCTGCTGGGCCCGAAGTCGAAGGCCGGTACGTACGTGGAGATGAAGAACGCGCGCGTGGGCGAGGGTTCGAAGGTTCCGCACCTGTCGTACGTCGGGGACGCGACGATCGGCGAGTACTCGAACATCGGCGCCGCGAGCGTGTTCGTGAACTACGACGGCGAGAGCAAGCACCACACGACGATCGGGTCGCACTGCCGTACCGGCTCGGACAACATGTTTGTGGCGCCTGTCACGGTCGGGGACGGTGCGTACACCGCTGCCGGCTCCGTGATCACCAAGGACGTGCCGCCCGGTTCGCTCGCTGTCGCCCGTGGCCAGCAGCGGAATATCGAGGGTTGGGTGGCTCGGAAGCGGCCGGGCAGCGCGGCGGCGCAGGCGGCTGCGGCGGCCTCGGAGCAGGGCTCCGGCGAGGACTGACCGGAAACAGGTGCGTCGAACTCGGCGTACCGTGATACGTGCACACAAATTCGGCTGGTTCGCGCGAAAGTGGTCGCGGCCAGAGAACACGTCTGAGGAGACAGTGCTGTGACCGGGATCAAGACGACCGGCGAGAAGAAGCTGATGCTCTTCTCCGGCCGCGCCCACCCCGAGCTGGCCGAGGAGGTTGCGCACCAGTTGGGTGTCGGCCTCGTGCCGACGAAGGCGTTCGATTTCGCCAACGGTGAGATCTACGTCCGCTTCCAGGAGTCGGCCCGTGGTGCGGACTGCTTCCTGATGCAGAGCCACACGGCTCCCATCAACAAGTGGATCATGGAGCAGTTGATCATGATCGATGCTCTGAAGCGGGCCTCGGCCCGGAGCATCACCGTGATCATCCCGTCGTACGGCTACGCCCGGCAGGACAAGAAGCACCGTGGCCGTGAGCCGATCTCGGCCCGTCTGATCGCGGACATGCTGAAGTGCGCGGGCGCCGACCGCATCCTCACGGTCGACCTGCACACGGACCAGATCCAGGGCTTCTTCGACGGTCCGGTGGACCACCTGTCGGCGCTGCCGGTGCTGGCCGACTACGTGGGTGCCAAGGTCGACCGCAACAAGCTGACGGTCGTCTCCCCGGACGCCGGCCGCGTCCGCGTCGCCGACCGCTGGTGCGACCGGCTGGACGCGCCGCTGGCGATCGTGCACAAGCGCCGGGACAAGGACGTCGCGAACCAGGTGACGGTCCACGAGGTGGTCGGTGAGGTCAGGGGCCGGGTGTGTGTCCTGGTCGACGACATGATCGACACGGGTGGCACGATCTGCGCCGCGGCGGAGGCGTTGTTCGCCAATGGTGCCGAGGACGTCATCGTCACCGCGACGCACGGCATCCTGTCCGGCCCGGCGGCCGACCGGCTGAAGAACTCCAAGGTCAGCGAGTTCGTGCTGACGAATACCCTGCCGACGCCGGGTGAGCTGGAGCTGGACAAGATCACGGTGCTGTCGATGGCTCCCACGATCGCCCGCGCGGTGCGCGAGGTCTTCGAGGACGGTTCGGTGACGAGCCTCTTCGAGGAGCAGGGCTGACCGGAAAGCTGGTGATGGGCCGCCCCGACCACACCGGTCGGGGCGGTCTTTCGCTTTCGGTTAGACTGGTGTAGTTGCTCGGCGAGGGAGGCCGCACCGACTGAGGTGCGGCGGTCCGTTATCGACGCGCTCTTCGTAGCAGGCCAAGTCCAGTCGTGGCCGGGTGACCACGACCGTTGATTCGTCTGATCTCTTACGAGGAGTGCATATGTCCGAGGTGAAGCTCACCGCTCAGACCCGCACCGAGTTCGGCAAGGGTGCCGCCCGTCGCATCCGTCGCGCGAACCAGGTTCCGGGTGTTCTCTACGGCCACGGTTCGGACCCGATCCACCTGACGCTGCCGGGCCACGAGCTGCTGCTGGCGCTGCGTACGCCGAACGTCCTGATCTCCCTGGACATCGACGGCAAGTCCAACGAGCTGGCCATCCCGAAGGACGTGCAGCGCGACCCGCTGAAGGGCTTCCTGGAGCACGTCGACCTCCAGCTCGTCAAGCGTGGCGAGCAGGTCACGGTCGAGATCCCGGTCGTCGCCGAGGGCGAGCTGGCCCCGGGCGGCAACCTGCTGGAGCACGTGCTGAACGCGCTTCCGGTCGAGGCCGAGGCCACCCACATCCCCGAGTCGCTGACCGTCTCCGTCGAGGGCCTGGAGGTCGGCGCCTCCGTCCTGGCGAAGGACATCCAGCTCCCGAACGGCGTCTCGCTGGCCGTCGAGGAGGACACTGTCGTCCTCCAGGTCCTGGCCGCGCAGGCCGAGGAGCCGGCCGCCGAGGGCGAAGAGGGCGAAGAGGCCGCCGAGGCCTGAGCCCTTCCGGGCACCGCTTGACGGGGTGGCGGGCTGCGGCCCGCCACCCCGTTTCCCTGTTCGTAGGCGAGGAGACGTAAGGACATGACGACCGACGCCAGCGCCCCCTGGCTCATCGTGGGTCTGGGCAACCCGGGGCCGGAGTACGCCGCGAACCGGCACAACGTCGGGTTCATGGTGGCCGACCTCCTCTCGGAGCGGATCGGCGGGAAGTTCAAGCGGGCGCAGAAGGCGCAGGCGCAGGTGGTGGAGGGCCGTATCGGGCCTCCTGGGCCGGCGAACCGGCGGGTGATCCTGGCCAAGCCGATGTCGTACATGAACCTGTCCGGCGGTCCGGTCACGGCGCTGCGGGACTTCTACAAGGTGCCCACCGCGCACATCGTGGCGGTCCATGACGAGCTGGACATCGATTACGGGGCGCTGCGACTGAAGCTGGGTGGCGGCGACAACGGCCACAACGGTCTGAAGTCGATGACGAAGGCGATGGGCGCGGACTACCACCGGGTGCGGTTCGGGATCGGGCGTCCGCCGGGCCGGATGCAGGTCGCGGACTTCGTGCTGAAGGACTTCTCGTCGGCGGAGCGCAAGGAGCTGGACTACTTCGTGGACCGGGCGGCCGACGCGGTGGAGTGCCTGGTGACGGAGGGCCTGGAGCGGGCGCAGTCGGCGTACAACTCCTGACCGTCCGGGACCGGGATTGACCGGGTGCGGTCATGTGCCAGAGGATCGCGCCCCATGAGCAAGAAGCGGACTTCAGCCCTCCCGTACGCCCGCGGTGCCGCCATGGCGCTGGTGGCGCTGCTGCTTGTGGTGGCGGGGACGTGGGCGTCGTGGGGTACGGCGCAGCATGTCCTGCTGTCGAAGGGCCGTGAGCACGGCACGCTGACGGTCACGGGGTGTTCGGCGGACGTCTGTACGGGGCGGTACGACCCGGAGGGCCCCGGGGGGCCGCGTACGGACATGACGATCGACCATTCGGTGGCGGTGCGGGAGGGTGGCCGTTATCCGGTCGTGGTGAAGCCGGACACGACGGAGCTGGTGCGTACGGGGTGGCCGGGCGGGCTGCACGCGTGGTTGCCGCTGGGCGGGGCGTTGTTGCTGGCGGCGCTGGTGATCGGTGGCGGGATGCGGTTGCCCAGGCTGGCGTGGGTGTCGGCGTCGGTGGGCGGGGCGCTGCTGGTGGGGACGTTCTTCGCACTCTGACCGTCGCCACCGGTAGCGGAATGAGGGATTCACCCAATCGTTATGCGGATGATCGGGTATGCGGCGTCCGGTGTCTTGACGCCGTTGTGGAGTCACAAGAAGCTTCAGCCGCCCCCCACGGCCCCCCTCTCTCGTTGGACTATCCATGCGCACTCTTACTCTCTCCGGCGTGCTGGTGGCGGCTGCGGCCTGCTCACTGGTGTTCGCCCCATCCGCTCTCGCCACGAAGGGCGACAACGGCACCGTCAAGATCCACGATGCCTCCACCGGCGAGGAGCTCCACAAGAACGAACCGCACGTCTGCACCTTCTACCTCGACGCCTTCGGCTTCGACGCCGGCCAGCAGGTGGAGTGGCACATCGAGTCCTGGGCTCCGACGGCGGACGTCAAGGGTGAGACGGTCGAGTCCGGTTCGCTGACGCTCGACGGGTCGGGGCACGGACGCACCGACGACCTGACCCTGCCCGACGGGCACTACAAGCTGTTCTGGAACTTCGACGGCGAGAACGGCCGTGCCAAGCAGAAGGTCTTCTGGTCGGCGTGCGACGCGGAACCGGGCGGTCACGAGCCCGGCGGCGCCGAGCCGGGCGCGTCCCAGCCGGGCGAGCGGCCCTCCGCCGAGCCGTCCGCCGCCAAGCCCTCCGCCCAGACCGACGGCACGTCACCCGCCTCGTCCGCCCCGGCCGCTGCCGGTGCTCCCGCCGCGAACGGCTCCGCCGAGGGCGACCTCGCCGAGACCGGCAGCTCCGCCCCGGTCGGCATCCTCGCCGGCATCGCGGCGGCGCTCGTCGTGGGCGGCGGCTACCTCGTGTCCCGCCTGGGCAGGGCCAAGAAGCAGCCCTGACCGGCGTATGACGCGTTGAAGGGGGCGCCCGGTGGTTGCGGGCGCCCCCTTCGTCTGTCCGCGCGTGTCAGCCGGTGTTGCGCAGGCCGGCCGCCACGCCGTTGACCGTGAGCAGCAGGGCCCGGGCGAGCAGCGGGTCGGGCTCCTCGCCGCGCTCGGCGGCGGCCCGCTGGCGGGCGAGCAGCGCGACCTGGAGGTAGGAGATCGGGTCCAGGTAGGCGTCGCGGATGGCGAAGGTCTGCTGGAGGACCGGGTTGGAGTCGAGCAGTTGCTCACCGCCCGTCACGCGCAGCACCTCGCTGACCGTGAGGTCGTGCTCGGCCTCGATGTCGTCGAAGACGTGCCGGAGGTTCTCCGGGACGAGGGTTTCGACGTAGTGGCGGGCGATCCGCAGGTCCGTCTTGGCGAGGGTCATCTCGACGTTGGACAGGAAGTTGCGGAAGAAGTGCCACTGCTCGTACATCTCGTCGAGTACGGCGTCGAGGCCGGCCTCGCGCAGGGCCTTGAGGCCGGAGCCGACTCCGTACCAGCCGGGGACGATCTGCCGCGACTGGGTCCAGCCGAAGACCCATGGGATGGCGCGCAGTCCGTCGAGCGAGACGCCCGAGCCGGGGCGGCGGGAGGGACGGGAGCCGAGGTGCAGGTCGGCGAGCTGGTCGACCGGCGTGGAGGCGAGGAAGTACGTCGGCAGGTCGGGGTCCTCGACCAGCTTGCGGTACGCGGTGTGTGCGGCGTCGGAGACGGTGTCCATGGCCGCGTCCCAGCGGGCGAGGGCCTCGTCGGACTGGCGGGGCGCGGTGTGCAGGGCGGACGCCTGGAGCGTCGCCGCCACCGTGAGCTCCAGGTTCTCCCGGGCCAGGGAGGGGATCAGGTACTTGTCGGAGATGACCTCGCCCTGCTCGGTGACCTTGATCTCGCCCTCCAGGGTGCCCCAGGGCTGGGCGAGGATCGCGTCGTGGGAGGGGCCGCCGCCTCGGCCGACGGTGCCGCCGCGGCCGTGGAAGAGGCGGAGGCGCACGCCGTAGCGGTGGGCGACGTCGCGCAGCCGGCGCTGGGCGCGGTGGATCTCCCACTGGCTGGTGGTGATGCCGCCGAACTTGGAGGAGTCGGAGTAGCCGAGCATGACCTCCTGGACGTCACCGCGCAGCGAGACCAGCCTGCGGTACGACGGGTCGGCGAGCATGTCGTTGAGGATGACGTCGGCGGCCTTGAGCTCGTCGGTGGTCTCCAGGAGCGGCACGATGCCGATCTTGGCCCAGCCGGCGTGCAGGTCGATGAGTCCGGCCTCGCGGGCGAGGACGGCGGCGGCGAAGACGTCGTCGGCGCCCTGGCACATGGAGATGATGTAGGACTCGATGACCTCGGGTCCGAACCGCTCGAAGGCTTCCTTGACGGTGTGGAAGACGCCGAGGGTCTTGGTGCCGGCCGCGTCGAGCGGGGCGGGCGTGGGCGCGAGCGGGCGGCGGGAGCGCAGCTCCTTGGCGAGCAGCTTCTGCCGGTAGTCGCGCGGCATGTCCGCGTACCGCCAGGATTCCTCGCCGAGGCGGTCGAAGAGCTGGCCGAGGGCGTGGTGGTGGGCGTCGGCGTGCTCGCGGACGTCCATGGTGGCGAGCTGGAGGCCGAACGCGGTCAGGGTGCGGATGGTGCGGTCCATGCGGCCGTCGGCGAACAGGCCGCCGCGGTGCTCGCGCAGGGACGTCTGGATCAGGGTGAGGTCCTGGATCAGCTCGGCGGTGCCGAGGTAGTCGCGGCCTTCCTGGTGCGGGGTGCCCTTGGCGAGGCGTTCGCGGGTGTTGATCAGCTTCTGCCGGATGCAGGTGGCCTTGAGCCGGTAGGGCTCCTCGGCGTTGAGGCGCTTGTAGCGGGGGCTGATCTCGGGGAGCCGGTCCAGGTCCTGCTGGAGGGAGTCGAGGAGTTCCTGGGTGGCGCCGGCGTACCGGATGGAGTTGGAGAGCTGGCTGCGCAGGTGGTCGATCAGCTCGATGGCGTCGGTGATGCCGTGCTCGTGCTGGAGGATCAGCACGTCCCAGGTGACGGCGGGGGTGACGTTGGGGTTGCCGTCGCGGTCGCCGCCGATCCAGGTGCCGAAGGTGAGGGGGCGGGTGCCGGCGGGCAGCTCGACGCCGACGCGCTCCAGCTCGGCGGCGAGGTCCTCCAGGACGTCGCCGACGGCATTGGCGTGCAGCTCGTCGAGGTAGTAGATGGCGTTGCGGGCCTCGTCGGTCGGCTCGGGGCGTACGACGCGCAGTTCGTCGGTCTGCCAGATGAGGTCGATGGACTCGGCCAGGCGCAGGTCGTGGCGGCGCCGGTCGGAGGCGATGACCGGGGTCTCCAGCAGCTCGGCGACGCGGCGGAGCTTGTTGAGCACGGAGCGTCGCGCGGCCTCGGTGGGGTGCGCGGTGAAGACGGGGCGGACGTTGAGGTGCTTGACCGTCTCGCGTACGTGCTCGGGGTCGCCGTCCTTGAGCATGTCGGCGGTGCGGGCGAGCAGGCCGCCCTCGGCGGCGCGCTTCTCGCGCAGCTCCTTGCCTCGGTGCACCTGCTCGGTGACGTTGGCCAGGTGGAAGTACGTGGAGAAGGCGCGCACCAGCTTGGCGGCGGTCTCCAGGTCGGTGTCGCCGAGCAGCTCGGCGGCGGCCTCGCCGTTCTCGCGCGTGAGGCGGCGGACCTTCTCGACGAGCTCCAGGAGCTCGGGTCCTTCCTGCCGTACGAGCGTCTCGCCCAGCAGGTCGCCCAGTCGGCGGATGTCGGCGCGCAGCTCGGCGCTGGCGGTGGGGGTCTGGTCGGCACTGCTCACAGGTGCGGCTCCTTGCAGTGTTTGAGCACGTCTGGAGGGGTACTGGAGGCTGCGGACCGCGCTGTCCGACGACACCCAGGATAGGTGTCCCGCCCGGCGGCGCCGTCGCCAGCCCTCTTGCCCGGCGCCCAACCGCTGCCATACTTACGTCGCCGTAGGTTACGGGACCGTAGCCACAGCTTCCGTTGTATCCCTCAGCCCCCAGGGGACACCCATGACCACAAGCTCCGACGTGCTCGAAACCTCGGATCCCGCCGCTTCCCCCTCCCCGGACCTGCCCTCCGCCACACTCGGCGGGGACAGCAAGCGCTCGATCGAGCAGATCACGCTGCTGCTGTTCATCACGGTGCCCTTCCTGGCCCTGCTCGCGGCGGTGCCGCTGGCATGGGGCTGGGGCGTGAGCTGGCTGGATCTGGGGCTGCTGGTGGCGATGTACTACATCGGCTGCCACGGCATCACGATCGGTTTCCACCGTTACTTCACGCACGGTTCGTTCAAGGCGAAGCGGCCGCTGCGCATCGCGCTGGCGATCATGGGGTCGCTGGCGGTGGAGGGGCCGCTGGTGCGCTGGGTGGCGGACCACCGCAAGCACCACAAGTTCTCGGACGCGGAGGGTGACCCGCACTCGCCGTGGCGGTTCGGTGAGACCGTGCCGGCGCTGATGAAGGGCCTGTGGTGGGCGCACATCGGCTGGATGTTCGACGAGGAGCAGACGCCGCAGCACAAGTACGCACCGGATCTGATCAAGGACCCGGCGATCCGCCGGATCTCGCGCCAGTTCGTGCTGTGGACGGTCGTGTCGCTGGCGATCCCGCCGCTGGTGGGCGGTCTGGTCACCATGTCGTGGTGGGGCGCCTTCACGGCGTTCTTCTGGGGCTCGCTGGTGCGGGTGGCGCTGCTGCACCACGTCACGTGGTCGATCAACTCCATCTGCCACGCGGTGGGCAAGCGGCCGTTCAAGTCGCGGGACCGCTCCGGCAACGTCTGGTGGCTGGCTGTGCTGTCGTGCGGTGAGTCGTGGCACAACCTGCACCACGCGGACCCGACGTGTGCACGTCACGGGGTGATGCGGGGGCAGATCGACTCCAGCGCCCGCCTGATCCGCTGGTTCGAGATGCTGGGCTGGGCCTACGACGTGCGCTGGCCGAGCGAGTCGCGGATCGAAGCCCGCCGCCAGGACCACGCCGCGAACGCGGCATGATGGACAGTGTGGCGATCGACGGCAGTAGCACCAGCAGCAGCGACAAACCCAGGCGCGGGCGCCGGGTCCGGATGACGGGCGCGGAGCGCCGGCAGCAACTGCTCGACATCGGCCGCACGCTCTTCGCCGAGCGGGGCTTCGAGGGCACGTCGGTGGAGGAGATCGCCGCGAAGGCGGGCGTTTCGAAGCCGGTGGTGTACGAGCACTTCGGCGGCAAGGAGGGCCTGTACGCGGTCGTCGTGGACCGCGAGATGCGCCAGCTCCTCGACATGGTGACCGGCGCCCTGACCGCCGGGCACCCGCGCGAGCTGCTGGAGCAGGCCGCGTTCGCGCTGCTGGACTACATCGAGACGTACACGGACGGCTTCCGCATCCTGGTGCGGGACTCGCCGGTGGCGCAGTCCACGGGCACGTTCGCGTCGCTGATCTCGGACATCGCCACGCAGGTGGAGGACATCCTGGGCCTGGAGTTCAAAGCGCGGGGCTTCGACCCGAAGCTGGCCCCGCTCTACGCCCAGGCGCTGGTGGGCATGGTGGCCCTGACCGGCCAGTGGTGGCTGGACGCCCGCAAGCCGAAGAAGGCGGAGGTGGCGGCCCACCTGGTGAACCTGGCCTGGCACGGCCTGGACGGCCTGGAGCAGAAGCCCCGGCTGATAGGCCACCGCAAGAGCTGAGAAGCAACAACCCGCAAGAGCCGAGCGGACCTGTGCCGGGGCGCGGCGCGGCCGCGTGGCGCGCCCCGGCACGGGCGTATGGCGGGTATCGCCGTTAAGTGGGGCGTCACCCCTTCGCCTCCTGGCCCCTGGTGGCGACCGCGAAGATGCGGCGGAACGGGAAGACCGTGCCGTGCGGGCCGGGCGGATAGGCCTTGCGCAGCAGGTCACGGTATTGGGCCAGGAATTCGGCGACCGCCTCGTCGTCGCCGTCGAGGGCGGTCAGGACCGGCCGCAGCGCGGTGCCCTTGACCCAGTCGAGGACCGGGTCCTCGCCCTGGAGGAGCTGGGAGTAGACCGTCTCCCACACATCCACGGCCAGGCCGAGGTCGGCCAGCCGCGTGAGGTAGTCGGCGGCGTCCAGGATGTGGACGAAGCGGCGGCCGTGACCCGTGAGGCGGGCCCGCCACTGCGGGGTCTCGCACAGTTCGCCCAGCAGCGCGTGGCTGGGCGAGGTGAAGTTGGCGGGCACCTGGAAAGCGAGCGTTCCGCCCGGGACGAGCCCCTGGGTCCAGACGGGGAACGACTCCGGGTGGTTGGGCACCCATTGGAGCGCCGCGTTGGAGATGATCAGGTCGTAAGGTTCGTCCGGCGTCCAGTGCGCGGCGTCGGCCGGGCGGAAATCGAGCCAGCCGCCGCCGTCGGTGGTGCCGGCGTATGTCTTCTTCGCCTGTTCCAGCATCTCGGGCGAGAGGTCGAAGCCGGTGATGCGCGCACCGGGCCAGCGGTCGGCGAGCAGGGCGGTGACATTGCCGGGGCCGCAGCCGAGGTCGGCGATGCGGGGAGAGCGGCCCTCCAGGATGGCCGGCAGTTCCGGTATCCGGGCGAGCAGGTCGAGGAACGGTCGCGTGCGGTGCGAGGAGTGGCGCAGGTACTGCTGTGGATCCCAGGTTGGTGCGGAATACATGTTCGAGCCCCCTTGCTGGAACGTAGTACCGAAGCGGAACAGAGTCCCGGCCCCGTCATGCCCAATGGTCCAGCCGAATATTTCTTGACGTCAAGAGACTTCACGTCGACAGATCCCCTACACTGATCGCCATGGAGGACGAGGTCGACCGACTGGTCGCTGCATGGCGCCGCGAGCGCCCCGACCTCGACGTGGAACCGCTCGAGGTGCTCAGCCGCGTCTCCAGGCTGGCCCGCCACCTCGACCGGGCCCGACGCCTCGCCTTCTCCGAGCACAACCTGGAGCCCTGGGAGTTCGACGTCCTGACGTCGCTGCGCCGCGCCGGCGCACCTTACCAGCTCTCCCCCGGCCAACTGCTCACCCAGACGCTGGTCACCTCCGGCACCATGACCAACCGCATCGACCGGCTCGCCAAGAAGGGCCTCGTCGAGCGGCTGCCCGACCCCAGTGACCGGCGCGGCGTCCTGGTCCGCCTCACCCCCGAGGGCCGCGACCGCGCCGACCAGGCCCTCGCCGGGCTCCTCGCCCAGGAGCGCGCCATCCTCGCGGAGCTGTCCCGCGCCCAGCGCGCCGAACTGGCCGCGCTGCTACGCCAACTGACCGCCCCGTTCGACAACATCCCCGGCTAAGGCCGGCCCCGTCTCGGCCGGCCCCACACCCGCCCGGCGGGCCAGCGCCACCGCCGCCAGCGTGGAGTGCACGCCCAGCTTCCCCAGCACGTTCTGCATGTGCGTACGCACCGTGTGCGGGGACAGGAACAGCCGCTCGGCGACCGCCTTGCGGCCCAGGCCCGCCACCATGCAGCGCAGCACCTCCCGCTCGCGCGGGGTGAGCGACTCCACCAGCCGCTCGCTCTCGGTGCGGTGCTTGCGCGCGGCCGTCAGCTCCCGCAGCACCCCGGTGAGCAGCGCGGGCGGCAGGTGCGTCTCGTCGCGCAGCACTCCCCGTATGACCGTCAGCAGCCGCTGGAGCGAGCAGTCCTTGGCGACCCAGCCCGAGGCACCGGACTGGAGGGCGAGCGCGGCCCGGCGCGGGTCGTCCTTCTCGGCCAGCACGACCGTACGCACCTCGGGGCGGCCCTCCCGGACCCCGGCGACCAGCGAGATGCCGTCCACCACGCCCTCGCCGTTGTCCGGCACGGCGCGGGCGACCGCCGGAGCGGCCGCGGTGCCCAGGTCGGCGTCGATGAGCAGCACGTCGAACCTGCGGCCCTCGGCCGTCGCCCGGTCCAGGCAGCGCATCGCGGCGGGGCCGCTGCCGGCCGCCGCGACGTCCACGTCGGGCTCGGCCGCCAGAGCGGCGGCGAGCGACTCGGCGAAGATGCGGTGGTCGTCCACCACCAGAACCCGGATACGGACCACTGACACCCCCATGTGTCGAGGAAGCTGAGCAGCTACGGGTACGGCGCCCGGAGCCCGAGGTACTCAGTGGTCGCACGGCCGCCGCCGTGCAGTGACTGTTACCCCCGCCCCGGGCGTCGTACCCGGCTGTCTCGCCCCCTGATCAGCACCGGCCCCCACCGGTGCCGTGCATCAGAGTACGGCGGGGCGGGCGGCGGGGAAGGGCACTTCACCAAACTCACAGGTACGCGCGCGTGGACGCCGGCCGCGCCCGCGCTCACGCCACGCGGCGCGCCCCCGCCGACGGAACCGCCGGGAAGACCCGCGGAGCGGTGTACCCGGCCGCCGCGAACGCCTCCCCGACCGCCTTGGTCACCGTGTCCGCGTCCGCCGCCTCGGCCAGCACGATCGCCGAGCCGCCGAACCCGCCGCCCGTCATCCGCGCGCCGAGCGCCCCGGCGGCGGTCGCCGCCGCCACCACCAGGTCCAGCTCCGGGCAGGACACCGCCAAGTCGTCGCGGAGGGAGGCGTGGCCCTCGCTGAGGACCGGCCCGACCGCCCGCACGTCGCCCGCGTCCAGGAGGGCGATCGTCCGCTGGACGCGGTGGTTGTCGGACACGACGTGGCGGACGTACGAGCGAACCGTTTCGTCACCCAACCGTCGCAGGGCATCGGACAGTTGCACGTACTCGACCTCGCGCAGCGTGCGCACTCCCAGCGCCCGCGCGCCCGCCTCGCACCCGGCGCGCCGCTCGGCATACGCGCCGTCGCCGAGCGCGTGCTTCACGCGGGTGTCGACGACCAGCAGCGTCAGGCCCTCGGCGGCGAGGTCGAACGGCACTTGACGTACCGCCAGGTCGCGGGTGTCGAGGTACAGGGCGTGGCCCTCGGTGCAGCACGCCGACGCCATCTGGTCCATCACGCCGCACGGAACGCCCACGAACGCGTTCTCGGCGCGCTGCGCGAGGACGGCCAGCTCCGGGGCGGTCAGCCCGAGCCCGTACAGGTCGTTCAGCGCGAGCGCGGTGACGACCTCCAGGGCGGCCGACGACGACAGCCCGGCGCCCGTGGGCACGGTGGACGCGAGGTGGATGTCGGCGCCGGTCACCGGGTGGCCCGCCGCGCGCAGCGCCCACACCACACCGGCCGGGTAGGCGGCCCATCCGGTGTCGGCGAGCGGCTCCAGGGTGTCGACGCCGAGCTGGACCACGCCCTGGCCGGTGTCGGCCGAGTGGACGCGCACCTGCCCGTCGGTGCGCCGCGACACGGCGGCGACGGCGGTGTGCGGGAGCGCCAGCGGCATCACGAAGCCGTCGTTGAAGTCGGTGTACTCGCCGATGAGGTTGACCCGGCCGGGCGCCGCCCACACGCCCTCGGGCGCGTACCCGTACAGGTCCTTGAAGCCGTCCTCGACGCTCATTCCCCCGCCCCTCTCCTCTTCGCGAACTCCCACGCGTCCGCCACGATGCCCGCCAGGTCGGGCCGGGACGGCTTCCAGCCCAGCCGGTCGCGCGCGGTGGCGGCCGAGGCCACCAGCACCGCCGGGTCGCCGGCGCGGCGGCCGGTGATGACCTCGGGCACCGGGTGGCCGGTCACCTCGCGGACGGTCTCGATGACCTCGCGCACCGAGAAGCCCTCGCCGTTGCCGAGGTTGCAGATGAGGTGCTCGCCCGGCGTGACCGCGTCCATGGCGAGCAGGTGCGCCTCGGCCAGGTCGGCGACGTGGATGTAGTCGCGCACGCAGGTGCCGTCGGGGGTCGGGTAGTCGTCGCCGTACACGGAGACCGACTCCCGCTCGCCCATCGCGACCCGGAGGACGAGCGGGATGAGGTGCGACTCGGGGTCGTGGCGCTCGCCGCACTCCCCGTACGCCCCGGCGACGTTGAAGTACCGCAGGGAGGCGGCGGCCAGTCCGTGCGCGGCGGCCTCGCCGGTGATCATGTGGTCGACGGCGAGCTTGGAGGCGCCGTAGGGGCTGGTGGGGGCGGTGGGGTCGGTCTCGGTGATCGGGGTCGAGACCGGCTCGCCGTAGGTCGCGGCCGTGGAGGAGAAGACCAGGCGGCGCACGCCCGCCTCCCGCATCGCGGCCAGCAGCGCCATGGTGCCGCCGACGTTGTTCACCCAGTACTTCCCGGGGTCGGTTACGGACTCGCCGACCTGCGAGAACGCGGCGAAGTGCAGCACGCCGTCGTAGGAGGCGTCCACGTATCGGGCGGCGTCCTGGATGCGGCCCTCGATGAAGCGCGCGCCCGCCGGGACACCCTCGCGGAAGCCGGTCGACAGGTCGTCGAGGACGGTCACCTCGTGCCCCGCCTCAAGCAGGTGCGCGGCGACCACACCGCCGACGTAGCCGGCTCCACCCGTGACGAGATACTTCATGCGCTCGCTACCTCTCGCAGTCGGCGGGCCGCGGCCTCCGGCGGCACGTCATTGATGAACACACTCATGCCGGACTCGGAGCCCGCGAGGAACTTCAGCTTGCCGGAAGTACGTCGGATGGTGAAAAGCTCGAGATGCAGGGCGAAGTCGTCGCGCCCGGGGTCGCCGAAGGGCGCCTGGTGCCAGGCGGAGATGTACGGCGTCGGCGGTTCGCCTTCCCCGAAGATCCGGTCGAAGCGCCGCAAGAGTTCCAGGTAGACCTGTGAAAACCCGGTGCGCGCGGCATCGTCCAGCGCCCTGAGATCGGGCACGCGCCGCCTGGGGTAGAGGTGCACCTCGTACGGCCAGTGCGCGGCGTACGGCACGAAGGCGATCCACTCGTCGGTCTCCAGGACCACCCGTTCGGCGTCGGTGCGCTCGCGCTCGACGAGGTCGTCGAAGAGGTTGCGGCCGGTGGCGGCGCGGTGGGCGGCGACGGAGCGCCGCATCAGCGCCGTGCGCGGGGTGGTGAAGGGGTACGCGTAGATCTGCCCGTGCGGGTGGCCGAGGGTGACGCCGATCTCGGCGCCCCGGTTCTCGAAGCAGAACACCTGCTTCACGCCCGGCAGCTCGGCGAGTTCGGCGGTGCGGTCGGTCCAGGCCTCCAGGACGAGGGCGGCCTGCTCCTCGGTGAGGTCGGCGAACGAGGCGTCGTGGTCGGGGGTGAAGCAGACGACCTCGCAGCGGCCGGAGTCACCGGCGAGGGAGGGGAAGCGGTTCTCGAAGACGACCACGTCGTAGTCGCCGTCCGGGATCTCGCTGTGCCGGCCGTCGCGTGAGGGGCACAGGGGGCATTCGTCGGCGGGCGGGTGGTAGGTGCGGCCCTGGCGGTGCGAGGCGATGGCGACCGAGTCGCCGAGGAGCGGGTCGTGGCGGATCTCCGCGGTGGTGGAGATCGGGTCGAGGGGCCGCCGGTCCACGGCGTCGCGGACGGCGTCGTCCCGCGCGTCGTAATAGACCAGTCCACGGCCGTCGGCCAGCCGGGTCGACGTCTTCTTCACTCAAGGACTCCTCGGAAACCTCACGCCCATACCCAACAGAAACAAACATAATCAACCACAGGGGGGCGGCACCGTCAATGGCGCTCGACCTTGCCCGATCACAATCCAACAAAGAAAACGAACAGAACTGTTCAGATCATGAACGGTGAGGCGTAGGTTCCGGCGTGATCAGTTCACGCGACGAAGCGAGTACTCATGCATCACCTCGCCGACGGGCACCTCCTGGCCGACGGGCTCCGGCTCCCCACCAACGGGCTCGACTACACGATCCTGGCGATCTACTTCGCCGTGGTCCTGGGCATCGGATTCGCCGCCCGGGCCAGCGTGAAGACCAGTCTCGACTTCTTCCTCTCGGGCCGCTCCCTGCCCGCCTGGGTCACCGGACTGGCCTTCGTCGCCGCCAACCTGGGCGCGACGGAGATCCTGGGCATGGCCGCGACCGGCGCCCAGTACGGCGTCGCCGTCGTCCACTGGTACTGGATCGGCGCCATCCCCGCCATGGTCTTCCTCGGCCTGGTGATGATGCCCTTCTACTACGGCTCCAAGGTCCGTTCCGTACCGGAGTTCCTGCTCCAGCGGTTCGACAGGCCGGCGCACCTGCTCAGCTCGGTGCTCTTCGCCTTCGCCGCCATCCTCATCGCGGGCGTCAACCTCTACGCCCTGTCGATCGTCGTCGAGGCGCTGCTCGGCTGGCCGCAGTGGGTCTCCATCGTCGTCGCCGGCTTCTTCGTCCTGGCGTACATCACCGTCGGCGGCCTGTCGTCGGCCATCTACAACGAGGTGCTCCAGTTCTTCGTGATCCTCGCCGCGCTCATCCCGCTGACCGTCCTCGGCCTGAAGCGGGTCGGCGGCTGGGACGGGCTGACCGGGTCACTGGAACGCAGCCACGGCTCCGACTTCCTCTCCGCCTGGGGCGGCACCGGCATCGGCGACCCCAACCCGCTGGGCGCCAACTGGCTGACGATCGTCCTCGGCCTCGGGTTCGTGCTCTCCTTCGGCTACTGGACCACCAACTTCGCCGAGGTGCAGCGCGCCCTGTCCGCGAAGAACCTGTCCGCCGCCAAGCGCACCCCGCTGATCGCCGCCTTCCCCAAGATCTTCATCGTCTTCGCGGTGATGATCCCCGGCCTGGTCGCCGCCGTCCTGGTACCGAAGATCGGCACGGCGGGCTCCGACCTCACCTACAACGACGCCATCCCGCTGCTGATGCAGGAGCTGCTGCCCAACGGCGTGCTGGGCATAGCCGTGACGGGTCTGCTGGCCGCGTTCATGGCGGGCATGGCCGCGAACGTGTCGTCGTTCAACACCGTCTTCACCGCCGACATCTGGGCCAAGTACGTGGTCAAGGGCCGCGACGACACCTACTACCTGCGCTTCGGGCGGCTCATCACCGCGATCGGCGTCCTCGCCTCCATCGGCACCGCGTTCCTCGCCGCCGGCTTCTCCAACATCATGGGGTACCTCCAGACCCTGTTCTCCTTCTTCAACGTGCCGATGTTCGTCGTCTTCGTCATCGGCATGTTCTGGAAGCGCGCCTCGGTCAAGTCCGGCTTCTGGGGCCTGATAGCGGGCACCGTCGCCGCGATGGTCAACTACTTCGTCATCTACAAACAGGGCGTCATCGCCATCCCCACCGACCAGGGCGCCAACTTCGTCTCGGCGATCGTCGGGTTCGTCGCCGGTGCGGTGGTGATGGTCGCCGTCACGCTGTTCACCGCCCCGAAGCCCGAGGCGGAGCTCGCGGGCCTGGTGTACGGCACGAGGTCGCCCGGCATGGAGGAGGCGCCGTCCGAGGGCGACGACGCCTGGTACCGCCGCCCCGCCCTGCTCGGCTGGGGAGCCGTCGTCCTGGCCGCCGCCTGCTACCTGCCGTACTCCTTCTGACCGCCCCGGAGGCACCCACCCATGTCCGAACTGCAGCGTGAAGTCTCCGAGCTGGAGAAGAAGTCCGCCACCGCCGCCCGTCTCTTCGACATCCGGCGCATCATCGGGGGCCTGTTCACGGTGTACGGGATCATCGTCACCGTTGCCGGGCTCACCGCGTCCGACGCCGACCTGAAGAAGGCCGTCGGCGTCAACATCAACCTCTGGACGGGCCTGGGCATGCTCGCCCTCGGGCTGTTCTTCCTGATCTGGCTGCGGCTGCGCCCGATGGCGCACCCGGCGCCGCCCGGCGAATAGGCCCCGGGGCCGGACCGCGTCAGACGGGGTCCGGCCCCTTCGCCACCCCGGACGCCCGGTCCAGCAGCCCCGTACGGGCGGCGAGCGCGGCCGCCTCCAGCCGGGACCCGACGCCCAGCTTCATCAGCACCCGCTGCACATGCGTACGGGCCGTGCTCGGCGCGATGTTCATGCCCGCCGCGATCAGCTTGGTGTCGTCGCCCTCCGCGACCCGCACCAGCACCTCGACCTCGCGCGGGGTGAGCAGCCGCAGCAGCCGCTGCCCCTCGTCGTCCGGCTGGGCGGCCGGGTTGAGCAGCTCGGTGAAGGCGCCCTGGAGCAACTGCGGCGCGACCGCCGTCTCGCCCGCCCTGGCCTTCATCATGGCGCGCTCCACGCCCTCGATGCGCTCGTCGTGGCGTACGTAACCGGAAGCGCCTGCCGCGAACGCCGCCGCGATGCCGCGCGGGGACGGCACCGGCCCGAGCACCACCACGGCGACCTGGGGGCGCTCCCGCTTGATCGTCACGATCGGGTCGAACGCCCCGGGTTCGGCCGGGGCCGCCGTCCCCAGCAGGCAGACCTCGGGCGCCCTGCTCACCACCAGTTCGGCCGCGCCCGCGGTGGGCGCGGCGGCCGCGAGCACCCGGTGCCCGCGCAGTTTGAGCGCCGAGGCGAGCGCCTCGGCGAGCAGTCGGTGGTCGTCGACCACCATGAGCCGCACGCCCATCGAGCTTTCCCCCCATCCACCTGGGGCCGGCCCCCCGCCGCGCTCCAGCACTGTTGACCCGGCAAGCTACACGCTTGTTCGACGTTGCGCGCCCGTTACTTGTCAGAAGCCCCCCAGAATGTCGAATTCTTCGCCAAACAGGGCTACATGCGGCTCACCAAGTGGACGGCCCGGCACGTCGAGCGAGTCGATGTGCCGGGCCGTCCGCCCTGTGCGAGGTGCTCAGTGCGTGGTGAACCCGATCGCCAGGTACTCCTTGCGGTCGGTGGACGTGCCGCTCGGCTTGTCGAACAGGTTGTCGGCGATGAACAGCCTGCCGTCGCTGTAGCGGATCTCCGCGGAGTCCAGGACGAATGACTGCTCCGCGGACCGCACGGACTCGTCGGACGGGTTCTCCAGCAGCACGGTCTGCTTGAAGGAGCCGCCGTCGATGCTGACGACCTGTCCGCCCTTGTCGTACGGCGCCTTCTTGTACGCGATGATGTTGCCGCCGTCCATCCGCAGCGGGAACATCGAGTACCGGTCGCCCGCGTCGGCCTTGTCGGTGGTGGGCTTGCCGGTGGTGAGGTCGAACGACACGATCTCGTTGGTGTCCCCGTACTCGCCCCCGCCCTCGTGGTCCTCGGTGGGCAGGTAGAGCCGGTTGTTGCCGACGACCGCCCGGTGGCAGACCTCCACGCCGGACGAGTCGCACTCGGCCGCGTACCGCTCGGCGTCCGCCGCGATCTTCACCTTGAGCTTGCCGGTCTTCTCGTCGATGGAGAAGAAGTCCGAGATGCCGGAGCCGTCACCGGCGGTGTCGCCGACGTCGGCGGCGACGACCAGCGGCTTGGTGGAGACGATGCCCGCGTCCTCGACACCGGCCGGCATCTTGAACGACGACAGGGGAGCGCCGGTCTTCGGGTCGAGGTTCTGGATGAGCAGGTACGCGCTGTCGTAGGGCCCGCAGATGCGCGCGGCGACGAGGGCCTCGCCGCCGCCGTAGCCGCGGTCCTCGCACTCCTCGGCGTTGACCTGCGGCTTCCACAGCTCCTTGCCGGTGGTCAGGTCCCAGGCCGCGCCGCCGTCGAGGCCACCGGCCGCGACGGTGGTGGCCCCGATGGTGACCTCGTCGAACGCGGCCTTGTCGTCACCGGCGTCGGCGCCCGTGACGGACTTGCGCCACAGGAGCTTGCCGGTGGTCAGGTCGATGACGCCGACCTCGGTGCACGGCTGGAAGTTCTTCGGCGGCACGCGCTTGGCGGCCTCGAAGACGATGGCGGTCTTGTTGTCCTTGACGTGCCGGGACGCAGCGCAGACCTGGCCGGGGAGCGGCGTGGTCCACAGCGGGGTGCCCTTGTCGATGTCGTAGCCGACGACCGACTCGACGCCGGACTTGACGTACGCCTTGTCGGTGACCCAGGAGCCGTTCACGTCCGTGAGGTCCTGGACCTTGGGCAGCGGCAGTTGGAAGGCCACCTTGGCCTGGGTGTTGGCGGGCACCTTCTCCTTGCCGGCACCGTCGGGGCCGCCCGTGCCGCCGCCGCTTGCGCTGCCGGTGGCGCCGGAGGAGCCGCCCTTGGCGCTGTCGGCGGGGTCACTCTTGCCGGAGCTGGCGTACCAGACCCCGGCGCCGATGATCAGCACGACGGCGACGGCCGCGGCGATGATGATCTGCATCTGCGTGGACAGCCTCTTGCCGCCCCCGCCCCCGGGTCCGCCCTGCACCGGCTGCTGCATCGGGGCGGTGGGGTACCCGTACCCGTAACCGGGCGGCTGCGCGGGCACCTGCCCCGGCGCCTGCGGGTAGCCGTAACCGGGCGGCTGGGCGGGCGGAGGAGTCTGGGGCGGCTGGGGAGCCTGAGGCGCCTGAGGCGCCTGGGGGTAGCCGTAGCCGGGGTTCTGCGGCGGCGGAGTGGGAGCCCCGAACCCTCCGGGAGGAGGGTTTTGCGGGGCGCCGAAGCCCCCGGGCGACGGCGGCTGGTTCGGAGGCTGGTTCGGCGGCGGTGGCGGTGGCGGCTGCGTCATGGTGTGCGTACCTCTGGAAGGGAAGGATGTCGGTTCGGTGCGTCAGGATTGGGGGCAGGTCATGTGCCGAAGGCCAGGGTGATCGCCATCTCCCGCTCCTCGTCGTCGTCGAAGCCACTGACCCGGCCGTTGACGAGGACGTAGCGGCCGTCGGTGTAGAGCGGCGTCGGGGCGAACAGCCGTCCGCCTTCCTGCCGTACGCGCTCCATGGGGGCCCGCATCAGGACGCGTGGCTCGGTGGTGCCCGGGGCGACGGTCGCGACCGCATCGGGGCCACCGGCCAGCGGTGAGGCGTCGATCAGCAGGTCGTGCCCGGACATGCCCAGGGGGGTGGCGATCGCCTTCATGGGCAGGGAGATCCGGCGTGCGGTCTTCCCGGTCGCGAGGTCGACGGCGACGATCTCGTTGCCCTTGCTGCCGTCCGGGGCGGGGCGCGTGGCCATGTAGAGCGTGTCGGAGTCCACGACGGCCCGGCAGTTCGCCAGGTCGGTCTTCGCCGCCTCGCGGCACGACAGGAAGAACGCGGCCGCGCCGCCGACCGTGGAGCGCCTGGCTCCGTCGTCCGAAAGGGCGAACACGCCGGTCGTCTCGCCCGCGTCGTTGCTCACGGCCACGACCAACGGTGCGACGGAGAAGACGGATTGCACGCGGCTGCCACGCGGAAGTGGATACCTCCACCGCGTCTTGCCGGTGGCCGGGTCCAGCTCCCGGACCTCCTCCCGGGCGACTCCATCGGCAGCGGGGCAGGACGCCGCCGCGATGAGCTTGGGGCCGCCGGCGAACCCGTAGGGCACACAGCCCGTCAGGAGCGGCGAGCCGAACAGGCGCTTGCCGTCGCTCATGCGGTACCCGCTGGAGGCGCCCGGGCGGCCGACGGCCACCGTGCCACCGGCGAACGCCAGGGAGAAGGTCTCGCCGACGTCCGTCCGGTTCTCCTTGACGATCTTCTGTTCCCAGGCCGGTCGACCGGTCGTGAGGTCGATCGCCCGCAGGCGGCGGCACTCCCCCTTCTTGCCGGACCCGTCCTTGGTGACCGCGACGATGCGCCGGTCCGCCGTCATGCGGGGCGAGGCGGAGCACAGGTCGCTGCCGAGCGGCAGGCTCCACCTCTCCCGCCCGTCGGCGGCCGAATAGGCCGTGACCGTGCGGTACATGGCGATGACGACCGTGTCGTCCACCTGCCAGGGGCCGAAGACGTCGGCGCCCAAGTGCGGGACGTCCACGACGTTCTTCCGCAGGTAGAGCAGTTTCGCCTCGTCCGGCTTGCGGGCGGTGTTGACCCGGTCGGCCGCCGCCGGGTCCAGTCCGGACGCGGCGGGGCCGGAGGGCGCGGCGGCCGGTGCCGAGGCGGTGCTGCCCGCGGTGGGGCGCCGGTCGTCCTGGGCGTCGCCGCCCGTCGCGTACCAGAACCCGCCCCCGCCGACGGCCAGCAGGGCCGCGACGGTGGCGGCCACGATCCGGCCCCTCCGGCGGACGGGGCCCGGCGGGGGCGGCGGCTGGTGGGCGCCGCCCCCGTAGGGGTTGAGCGTGCCGTACGGCCCGGGCGGGCCGGACGGCGGTCGGTTCGGCTGAGTCATCGAACGGGGCCAGTCGTCACTTGCCGAAGGCCATCATCGTCTTCGTCTGCTTCTCCTCGGTGTCGTTACGGGCGCTGACGCGGCCACTGGCGATGAAGAAGCGTCCGTCGGCGTACGCGTACCGGGGCGAGTAGAAGTCGCTCTCGATCTCGGCCGTCGACGCCGGGTGCTGGAGCAGCACCTTCGGGCTGCCGCCCGTCGGGGCGAGGGTCGCGACGGCGCCGCCGCGGTCCCAGGAGCCCTCCATGTACATCAGGACCTCACCGCCCTCCATGCGCAGGGGCGTCATCGTGCGCTGCGGTCCGGCGGGGGCGCGCCACTTGGGCTTGCCGGTGTTCAGGTCGAAGGCCACCACGTCGTTGGTGCCGTTGGTGAGCTGGGTGGGCTCCGTCGACATGTAGAACGTGTTGGCGTCGGCGGCGACGCCGATGCAGCCCTGGAGGTTCTCACCGAAGACGACGAAGCTGCCGCCGCACTTGGGGTTGAACTTGTCCTTGCCGCCGTCGAGCGTCGAGCGGAGCTTGCCGGCGTCGGTCAGCGCGACGATGCTCCACTTCTTGCTGTCGGGCTCCTCGGTGGAGATGACCAGCGGGCTGACCGAGAAGACCTTGGTGACTTCCCAGTTCGCCGGCAGCTTGTACGTCCACTTGGGCTTGCCGGTCGCCGGGTCGACCTCGCTGACCTCGTGCTGGGTCTTGTTGTAGTCGCCCGTGCGGCAGCTCGACGCGGCGATGAGCTTCGGGCCGCCCGCGTAGGCGAACGGCTTGCAGTCGGCGTCCGGCGTGCCGAAGAGGTGCTTGCCGTCGGCGAGGGAGAAGCCGTGGGCGTTGCCGGTGCCGGCGGCCGTGACGGTGGTGCCGCTGATGGCGAGGGTCATGTCGGACAGCGCGTTGAAGCCGGTCCCCTGGGGGACGGGCTTCTTCCAGCCCGCCTTGCCGGTCTTCAGGTCGATCTGCTGGAGCACCGTGCAGTCGGCCTTCTCGCCGGCCTTGTCGTTGACGCCGATGACGATGGTGCCGTCGGCGGCGGGCGCGGCCGGGGCGGTGCACACCTCGGTGGTGAACGGCACCTCCCACTTCTTCTTGCCGTCGGCCACCGAGTACCCCACGACGCTCTTGTACATCGCCTTGACGACGGTGTCACCGACCACCCACGGGCCGTACACGTCCGCGCCGTTGCGCGGCAGGTCCACGTCGTTGGTCATCAGCCACTCGACCTTGGCCTCGCCCTTCTTGCGCCCGGCGTTCAGGTCGTCGTTGGCCTCGCGGCCGCCGCCGGTGCCGTCGCCCTGGTCGACGTCGCCGGAGCCGGACGGGTCGGGCGCGGCGCTGGAGCCGCCCTTGGCGTCGGGCTTCTCGGGGTCGCTGCCGTCGCCGCTGAGGGCGAGGTACGTACCGCCGCCGATGACGAGCAGGGCGGCGACGGCCGCGCCGATGATGGCGGCGGGCTTGCCCTTGAAGGGGCTGCTCTTGCCGGCCGGGGGCGGGGTGGGCGCGCCGGGGTACTGCGGCTGGCCGGGGTAGCCCCCGTAGGGGTTGGGCTGCTGGCCGTAGGGCCCGGGCTGTGCCGCGTACGGGCCGGGCTGCTGCCCGGGCTGCTGCGGGTAGCCGTAACCGGGCTGGGCCGGGGGAGTCTGGGGGTAGCCGTAACCGGGCGCGGCGGCGGGCGGCTGGCCCGGAGCCTGCGGCGGCACCGGCGGCTGCCCGGCGGGCGGCTGGGCCGGGGCGCCCTGCGGAGCACCGTAGGCCGGTGCTCCGGCCGGCGGCTGCGCGGGAGCCTGCGGCGGGACCGGAGGCTGGGCCGGAGCCTGAGGGGGCTGCTGGTGCGGGTCCTGCGGAGACCCGAAGCCCCCCTGCGGCGGTTGCTGGCTGGGCGGCTGAGTCATCAGCGCTTCCCCCTTCGTGCGGTCCGCTGCCCGACCGGCCTCCCCCGCGATTCCGGCGCGCACGTACCGCCGGAAAGGAGCGAATCGGACATGGATTCCGCAGTGTTACGTGAGTCGAGCGGGGCTTCTTTCTATCACTCGGCACCGACACGAAAGGGGCCGGTCCGCCCCTGTTCCCAAGGGAGGACCGGCCTGTGATGCCCTCGTTATCCGCTCTCCACGCCTTCGCCACGTGCCCCTGGGGCTCAGGCGTCTTCGGCGAGTTCCAGCCAGCGCATCTCCAAGTCCTCGCGCTGGGCCGCCAGTTCCCGGAGCTCCGCGTCCAGTTTCGCCACCTTCTCGAAGTCGGTGGCGTTTTCGGCGATCTGGGTGTGCAGCTTGGCCTCCTTCTCGGAGACCTTGTCGAGCTGGCGCTCGATCTTCTGGAGCTCCTTCTTCGCCGCACGGGCGTCACCCGCGGACTTCTCCTTGGGAGGCGCGGACGCGACGGCCGGTACGGGAGCCGCCGTCTCGATCATCCGCTGCCGCCGCTCCAGGTACTCGTCGATGCCGCGCGGCAGCATCCGCAGCGTGGCGTCGCCGAGCAGCGCGTACGTCTTGTCCGTGGTCCGCTCGATGAAGAACCGGTCGTGGGAGATGACGACCATCGAGCCGGGCCAGCCGTCGAGGAGGTCCTCCAACTGCGTGAGGGTCTCGATGTCGAGGTCGTTGGTCGGCTCGTCGAGGAAGAGGACGTTCGGCTCGTCCATCAGCAGCCGCAGGAGCTGCAGCCGGCGGCGCTCACCGCCGGACAGGTCGCCGACCGGCGTCCACTGCTTCTCCTTCGTGAACCCGAACTGCTCGCAGAGCTGCCCCGCCGTCATCTCCCGGCCCTTGCCGAGGTCGACGCGGTCGCGCACCTGCTGGACGGCCTCCAGCACCCGCAGGGTGGCGGGGAGTTCGGCGACGTCCTGCGACAGGTAGGCGAGGCGGACGGTCTTGCCGACGACGATCCGCCCGCCGGCCGGCTGCGCCTCGCCCTGGGTGGTGGCGGCGTCGGCGAGGGCGCGCAGCAGCGAGGTCTTCCCCGCGCCGTTGACACCGACCAGGCCGATGCGGTCGCCGGGGCCGAGCTGCCAGGTCAGGTGCTTGAGCAGCACCTTGGGCCCGGCGGTGACGGTCACGTCCTCCAGGTCGAAGACGG
Source organism: Streptomyces sp. NPDC049837 (assembly GCF_040674455.1). NCBI lineage: Bacteria > Bacillati > Actinomycetota > Actinomycetes > Kitasatosporales > Streptomycetaceae > Streptomyces > Streptomyces sp. NPDC049837. The sequence continues at coordinate 174,855 of NZ_JBFAMP010000005.1, forward strand.
TCTTGCCGAGCCGGGCGTTGGCGAACTTCATCAGCTCGCTGGTGTCGCGCGGCGGCGGTACGTCGGCGATCAGCTCGTTGGCGGCCTCGATGCGGTAGCGCGGCTTGGAGGTACGGGCGGGGGCGCCGCGCCGCAGCCAGGCGAGCTCCTTGCGCATCAGGTTCTGCCGCTTGGCCTCTTCCGTGGCGGCGATGCGCTCGCGCTCGGCACGCGCGAAGACGTAGTCGGAGTAGCCGCCCTCGTACTCGTGGACCGTGCCGCGCTGTACGTCCCACATGCGCGTGCAGACCTGATCGAGGAACCAGCGGTCGTGTGTGACGCAGACCAGGGCGGAGCGCCGTGCCTGGAGGTGGCGGGCCAGCCAGGCGATGCCCTCCACGTCGAGGTGGTTGGTCGGCTCGTCGAGGACGATCAGGTCCTGCTCGGCGATCAGCAGCTTCGCCAGCGCGATCCGGCGCCGCTCGCCACCGGACAGCGGCCCGATGACGGTGTCGAGGCCCTGCGGGAAGCCCGGCAGGTCGAGCCCGCCGAACAGCCCGGTCAGCACGTCCCGGATCTTGGCGCTGCCGGCCCACTCGTGGTCGGCGAGGTCCCCGATGACCTCGTGCCGGACGGTGGCGGCCGGGTCGAGCGAGTCGTGCTGCGTGAGCACCCCGATGCGCAGGCCGCCGCTGTGCGTGACCCGCCCGGTGTCGGCCTCCTCCAGTTTGGCGATCATCCGGATGAGGGTGGTCTTGCCGTCTCCGTTGCGGCCGACGACACCGATCCGGTCCCCCTCGGAGACGCCGAGGGAGACACCGTCGAGCAGGGCACGGGTGCCGTACACCTTGCTGACTGCCTCGACATTGACCAGGTTGACGGCCATTTCACTCCTGTGCAGGGGACGGGGTCGACCTACCAGGGTAGCCGCCGCGGGCGGTGCGCTGGCGTGCGGCGGTCGATCAAGGACGGGGGGCCGGGATGACGGACACGGTGCCGGAGCGCTTCCGGCGGCGCGGGCGGGTGCGGCGGACCGCCGGGTGGACGGCGGCGGCCGTGGCCGTGGCGGGCGGGTACTTCTGGCTGTCGGGCGGCTACGACGCCTGGCGCCACGACCGGGCGCTGGACACCGTGTGCGACGGGGACCTGGCGGCCGGGCAGGTTCGGGCGCTGTTCCCGGACGTCGAGCTCGTGCCGCACGGCGATGCCTACGCGGGCGGGCGGTGGTCCTGCCTCGCGACCGCCGCCGACACGGAACGGGACGGCAGGGCGCGCGTCAGCGTCAACATCGAGAGAGCGGACGGGGCGGCCCTCCGGCGCGACGGCGACGGCGGTGGGATGCCCCTCGGGCACGGCTGGACCGGCTTGTTCGACTTCGGCGGCGACCCTGACCAGGCGGTCGTCCGCCAAGGGGTCGCCTCCGTGCTGGTGGACTGCGGCAAGGGCTCCGGGGACGGGCTGCTGGCCACCGCCGAGGCCCGGCTGGCGCGCGGCGGCGACTTCCGGGACTCCGGGGCGCGGGTCCGGCTCGTCGCCGTACTGACGGAGACGGTGACGGCGTACGCCGGGCGGACCGGCTGCGAGGCCCGTACCGGCTCGCCGGTGAAGTCCGTCGCGGTGCCGGCGGACCGGCCCGCCGTCCCGGTCGCCGAGGCGGCCGGGACGTGCGCGGGTCTGGTGGACCCGGCGACCGCCCGCGCCTGGGGCGTACGGACGGTCGCGGAGCACCCGCGTACCCCCGCGCCCGTGGAGACGTGCGGGCTCGGCGGCCCGGACGGGACGCCCCTGTACGGCTTCACCGCGCTGTACGGCCCGTTCGCCCGCTACGAAGCACGACAGGCCCGGACCGACACGGACCACGCTCCCCGTCTGACGGCCGTCTGCCCGGGAGCGGGGGCCACCGCGCTGTACACGGCGTTCCCCCACCCGGACGCGCTCCGCGAGGGCGCCCCGGCCGTGGACGGCGCCGGGCTGCGGGCCGCGCTGAAGCGGTTCGCGGACCGGTCGGCGGCCGCGCACGGGTGTGCGGTGCCGGTGCGGTAGCGTGCGGCGTTTGATCGTCAGGCTAGGGGTGGGGTTTGTCATGGGACGGTACGGAACGCTGCGGGGCGTCGCGGTGGCGGCGGTGGCCGGGGCGGTGCTGACGGGATGCTCGTCGGAGGCGCCGGAGACCAAGCCCTCCGCCAAGGCGGCCGGGGAGGCGGCCGGGAAGGCGAAGCCGAGCGCCTCGGCGGAGGCCAGGGGCACCGTGATCGGTGGCAAGGGCACGCCGTGCGTGCTGCCCGTGTCGTTCGAGACGGCGCCCCAGTGGACGGCGGAGAAGGTGACGGTGTCGGAGGACGCCGACTTCGCCGCGCTGGCCGAGCAGGGAACCGTCACCCTCTCCTGCGAGGTCGACGCCAAGCCGGCCGGGAACGTCGGGTTCATCCGGGTCTGGACGGGCGCGGACGCGAAGGAGACGCCGCGCAAGGCGCTTGAGGCGTTCGTGGGTGCCGAGAAGAACGCCTCGAAGGTCGTGTACGCGGAGACGAAGGCGGGCGCGCTGCCGGCCACCGAGGTGACGTACACGATCACCAGCGAGTTCACCGACGGGCCCAAGCCCGAGCGGGCCTTCGCCGTCAGCACGCCCGCCGGCCCGGTGGTGGTGCACCTGGGCGGGCTGGACGCCGAGGAGCACAAGGCGATGCTCCCCGCCTACGAGCGGGCGAAGCGAACGACCGCACTCGCGGGCTGACCGCACTCGCGGGGCCGGGCGTCGCGGGCGTAACGCCAAGAGGGGCCGGCCGGCCGTGCTCGCGAGCCCGAGCCGTTCGCCGCGCTGACGGCTCGCCATACGGCCGGGCGCCGGGCCGGCCTCGTACCCGGGCCGCGCCGCGCCCGTAGGCCCGGCCGGCCCTGCTCGGCGGCCCGACCGGCCCGACCGGTCCGGCCGCCCGCCGACCGGCCGGCCCCGGGGAGCGGCCCGCGCTCGGGGCCGGTCAGCAGCGACCGCATGCCCGCCGGTTGATCAGGCGCGGCCCGCCCGTTCCACCAGGAGCCAGCCCACCAGGGCCATGCCGACCGCCGCCGGGGCGGTGACGGGGACGGCGATCAGGAGCGCCGAGCGGCCTTCCAGCAGGCCGCCGAAGCCGACCATCGACAGGCCGAGCACCCCGAACAGGCACAGCGTGATGCCGAGCGCCGCCACGGGCGACGAGCCCGGGGCGGCGGCCGGGCGCGGGCCGGGGCGCTCGACGGCGCGGAACACGGCGACCAGCAGCGCCGTCACCGCCGCCGCGACCGCCAGCCGCACCGGCACCTGCGCCCACCACGCGGCGGACGCCGGCTCCGGTAGCGGCACGTCCAGCGCGAGCATCGCGCCGTACACGCCGAGCATGGCCGTCAGGTGCCACAGGAACGCCGTCATGGCGACGCCGTTCGCCGCGATGACGGCCCGCCACACGGCGGGGCGCCGCGCCAGCCGGCCGCCCGGGCCGCGCAGCAGTTCCACCGCGCCGACCAGCCAGAGGCCGTGGCACAGCAGGGCCACCGTCGGCGGGGCCATGTTGGAGACCTTCTCGCCCGGCATGCCGACCATGGACAGCGGGTACGGGCCGAAGGCCACCAGCGCGGCGGCGCCCACCAGGCCGCACACCGCCAGGGCGGCGGGCATCCGGATGCGGTCGTCCGCCCGGAGGAAGCCGAGCTGGTGCACGGCCAGCCATACGAAGGCGAAGTTCAGGAACTCGACGTACGGCACCCCGGCCGCGAACCGCAGCGCGTCCACCGCGACCGCGCCCGCCACCAGCGCGGCGAACGCACCCCACCCGTACCGCTCGTGCAGCTTCAGCAGCGGCGGGGTGAACGCCACCATCGCCAGGTAGATGCCGATGAACCACAGCGGCTGGGCGACCAGGCGCAGCGCCACGCCCGTCAGGCCGCCGTCCCCGCCCAGCAGTTGGACGACGAGCGCGGTGGCCGTCCACACCCCGATGAACACCATCGTGGGGCGCAGCAGACGCTGGAGCCGGGCCCGCAGGAACGCCGCGTAGACGGGGCGCGAGCGGTACGACAGGGCGTGCGAGAAGCCGCCGACGAAGAAGAACACGGGCATGATCTGGAGCGCCCAGGTGAGCACTTGCAGCTCCGGGACGACGGCCAGCAGGTTGCCGATGGAGCCGTCGGCGGTGACGACCGCCATCAGCCAGTGGCCGAGCACCACGGTCGCGAGGGACGCGACCCGCAGCAGGTCGATGTACCGGTCACGGGTATCGGGAGTGCGGGCGGCGAGCTCCGAGACGCTGATTGCCATGCCGGTACGGTCCCGGACGGGGCCGCACCGGCGTCAGCGCTCTCGTACTCAGGTGCGGATCTGAGTAGCCCCCGGCGCCGGCGAGGTCGCCACCCGGGCCGTGCGGCAGGTGCCGGAGGCGAGCAGGGCGTCGGCGATGGTGCGGGCCGCGTCCTCGTCCTTGGCCAGGAACGCGGTCGTCGGGCCGGACCCGGAGACCAGGCCCGCGAGGGCGCCGGCCTCCGTGCCGGCCGCCAGGGTGGCGGCGAGGGAGGGGCGCAGGGAGAGGGCGGCGGGCTGGAGGTCGTTGGCGAGGGCGCCCGCCAGCGCGGCGGCGTCGCCGGTGCGCAGCGCGTCCAGCAGGGCGGGCGAGGCGGCCGGGGCGGGGACGTCCGTGCCGGCCACGAGCCGGTCGAACTCCCCGTACACCGCCGGTGTCGACAGGCCGCCGTCCGCGACCGCGAACACCCAGTGGAACGTGCCGCCGACCTCCAGCGGCGTCAGCCGCTCACCGCGCCCGGTGCCCAGCGCCGCCCCGCCGACGAGGCTGAACGGCACGTCGCTGCCGAGTTCGGCGCAGATGTCGAGGAGCTCCTCGCGGGACGCGCCGGTGCCCCACAGGGCGTCACACGCCAGCAGCGCGCCCGCGCCGTCCGCGCTGCCGCCCGCCATGCCGCCCGCGACGGGGATGTCCTTGGCGATGTGGAGGTGGACGTCCGGCGAGATGCCGTGCCGGGCCGCGAGGGCGAGCGCCGCGCGGGCGGCCAGGTTCGTGGCGTCCAGCGGCACCTGGTCCGCGTCCGGGCCGGAGCAGGTGATCCGCAGCGCGTCGGCCGGGGTCGCCGTCACCTCGTCGTACAGCGAGACGGCGAGGAAGACGTTGGCGAGGTCGTGGAAGCCGTCCGGGCGCGCGGCGCCCACCGCGAGCTGGACGTTGACCTTCGCCGGGACTCGTACGGTGATGCTCTCGGGCTTGCTCTGGGTCACGCTGCCTTGGCCTCCGCGATGCGTGCGAACTCTTCCACGGTGAGGGACTCGCCCCGCGCCTGCGGGGAGACCCCGGCGGCGACCAGCGCCGCCTCGGCGGCCGCCGGGGAACCGGCCCAGCCGGCCAGCGCGGCGCGCAGCGTCTTGCGGCGCTGGGCGAAGGCCGCGTCGACGACCGCGAAGACGTCCTGCTTCGACGCCGTGGTCCTCGGGGGGTCCCGGCGTACCAGGGACACCAGGCCCGAGTCGACGTTCGGCGCGGGCCAGAAGACGTTGCGCCCGATGGCGCCGGCCCGCTTGACCTCCGCGTACCAGTTGGCCTTGACCGACGGCACGCCGTACACCTTGTTGCCGGGCCGTGCCGCGAGCCGGTCGGCGACCTCCGACTGGACCATGACGAGGGTGCGCTCGATGGTCGGGAAGCGGTCGAGCATGTGCAGCAGGACGGGCACGGCGACGTTGTACGGGAGGTTCGCCACGAGCGCGGTCGGCGGCGGGCCCGGCAGCTCCTGGACGTGCATCGCGTCGGAGTGGACGAGCGCGAAACGGTCCTTCTTCGCCGGCATGCGGGCGGCGATCGTCGCCGGCAGGGCGCCCGCGAGCACGTCGTCGATCTCGACGGCGACCACCCGGTCCGCCGCCTCCAGCAGCGCCAGGGTCAGCGACCCGAGCCCGGGCCCGACCTCCACGACGACGTCGTCGGGCCGGACCTCCGCGGTGCGGACGATGCGCCGGACGGTGTTGGCGTCGATGACGAAGTTCTGGCCGCGCTGCTTGGTGGGGCGGACGCCCAGCGCTGCGGCCAGTTCACGGATGTCGGCGGGGCCGAGAAGTGCGTCGGGCTCAGTGGTGCTCACCGATACAGCCTACGGCCGCAGTGCGGCCACGGGCTCGCCCCCCGCTGCACGTAGAGCTTCTTCGCCCGGTATGTCTGTTCGGCGGCGGGCGCGTCCTGGGGGACGCCGCTGCCGCCGAGGGAGCGCCACGTGCCGGGGTCGAACTGGTACAGCCCGCCGTACGTGCCGGAGGAGTCCACGGCGTCCGGCCGGCCGCCGGACTCGCACTGGGCGAGGGCGTCCCAGTTCAGGTGGTCGGCGCCGGCGACCGAGGTCGGCATGGGCTTGGTGCCGACCTTCACCAGCCGGTGGACCGGCTCCCGTACGACCTCGTCGGCGATCCTGCGGGGCCTCTGCTTGACCCCGTTGACGGTGCGCACGGCGTACGTCACCCGGCGCGAGCCCTGCCGCCCCTGGCGTTCGACGACCTCGGTGCCGGTGTAGAGGGAAGGGTCCTCGACCTTCTCCACCTCGTACGGGATGGGCTCCTCGCGGACCTCCTTGCCCGCGGTGATCCGCATGACGGTGATCGTCTGGCCGTCGCGGGGGAAGCTGCCGAGCGGTACGGAGGTGGTGTCCTGGCCGCCGAGGACGATCCCCGCCTGTTCGACCGCCTCGCGGACGGTGGCGGCGTTGGTGCGGATGGTGCGCTCGCGGCCGTCGGCCATGAAGGTCACGGTGCGTTCGGTGCGTACGTCGAGGGCGAGGCCGCGCCGGGAGATGGCGGCGGAGCGGGACACCGACAGGTAGGCCCCCTCGGCGCGGACGCCGAGCCCGCGCAGCGCCTCGCCGACGGTCCGCGCGGTGGTCCAGACGCGGCGGCGCTGCCCGTCGAGGGTGAGGGTGACGGGGCGGCCGTAGCGGAGGACGACCTCGTCGCCGCTGGCGAGCGCCTCGTGCGGCGCGGGGGCCACGAGATCGTGCTCGCCCACGTCCAGCCCCTCGTCGGCGAGCAGCTCGGAGACGTCGTCGGCGAAGGTGTGCATGGTGCGCGGTACGCCGTCGACGCTGAGCTGCACGGCCTTGTCGTCGGCGACGAACGCGCTGGTGCCGCCGGCGAGGAACGCCACGACGAGGGCCTGCGGGACGAGCCGCCGCAGCCCTTCGGGACCGCCCGCACCGGCCGCCCCGCCCGCACCGGCCGCCTTGCGGCGGCGGGCGGCACGGCGGGCCTCGGCGCGGCCCCCGGTGGGCACCGCCGGGAGGGTGGGCGCCCCGGGATCGACGCCGGCTCCGACTCCGGCCCCGGTCCCGGCTCCCGTCCCGGCGTCGGCACCGGCCCATGTCGCGGCCGCCCCGGTCGTCCCCGACCCCGACCCCGACCCCGCGCCGGCCCATGCCCCGGCGCGCGTCCCCGACCGCGCCCGGGCCCGGGCTCCGGGTCCCTGCCGGGGCAGCGCCCGGTACACGGCGACGGGCGCGGGCGGAGTGTCCTGCACCGGCGCCGTCGGCAGCGGGAACGCCGGCTCGGTCGACGCCGACGGCACGTCCCACGCCTCGTACCCGGCCGCTTCGTAGCCGGCCGCTTCGTACCCGGTCGCCGCGTAGCCGGCCGTCTCGTAGCCGGCCGTCTCGTAGCCGTACCCCACCGGCTCGTACGCGTACCCCATTGCCTCGTACCCCGCCACCGGCTCCCGGGGCGGAGCCGGGGCGGTGCGGTGACTGCCCTGGGAGTTGCTCACGAGGCCGGGACCCTAGCGGAGGGCCCGTCACTCACCAAAGCGATTCGACTACGCTGTGTCGCGGCGCTACCCTGTTGGGTCGCCGCCTCGTTATCGGTCAGTAATCAAATGCTCGCGCGCTGTTGACGGCGATCGCGGTCGACATGGCCTCCTCGTCGATCCCCCGTACTTCCGCCATCGCCCGGACCGTGATCGGAACGAGATACGGGGCGTTGGGCCGTCCGCGGTACGGCACGGGCGTCAGGAACGGCGCGTCCGTCTCGACGAGGACGAGCTCCAGCGGGGCGACGGCGAGCGCGTCGCGCAGCGGCTGGGCGTTCTTGAAGGTGACGTTCCCGGCGAAGGACATGTAGTACCCGGCTTCCGCGCAGACGCGGGCCATGGCGGCGTCGCCGGAGTAGCAGTGGAAGACCGTCCGCTCCGGAGCGCCCTCCTCGGCGAGGACCCGCAGCACGTCGTCGTGGGCCTCGCGGTCGTGGATGACGAGCGCCTTGCCGTGCCGCTTGGCGATCTCGATGTGGGCGCGGAAGGACCGTTCCTGGGCGGCCATGCCTTCGGGGCCGGTGCGGAAGTAGTCCAGGCCCGTCTCGCCGACCGCCTTGACCTCGGGCAGGGCGGCGAGCCGGTCGATCTCGGCGAGCGCGTCGTCCAGGGCCGCGTCGCCCCCCGCCTCCCGGGCGCCTTGCCGGGACCAGCCGTCGGGGTCGCCGAGCACGATGCGCGGGGCTTCGTTGGGGTGCAGGGCGACCGCCGCGTGCACCTGGGGGTGCGCGGCGGCCGTCTCGGCGGCCCAGCGGGAGCCCTTGAGGTCGCAGCCCACCTGGACCACCGTGTCGACGCCGACGGCGGCGGCCTTGGCGAGGGCCTCCTCGACGGTGCCGGACTGCATGTCCAGGTGGGTGTGGGAATCGGCGACCGGCACTCCGAGGGGCTCGGGCAGCGGCGGCGGGGCGTCCTTGGAACTCATGCCCCGATCGTACGGAAGCGGCCAGGGACTACTTCCGGTGGAACTACTTCCGGTGGAAGGCGTGCATCAGGTCGGACAGGTGCCAGTGGTGCGGCTCCTTGGCCGGGGCCTCGGAAGCCGGTTCCTCCGCCCCCGCCTGCGCCTGTTCCTGGCCCAGGGTCGGCCCGGCCGATCCGACGGAGCCCTTCGTCGGCTCGGCCTGGTGCTGGGCGAGCAGTTCGAGCACCGAGGAGACCTGGCCGGCCCGCATGATCCGGACGCGGTGCCGTCCGCAATTCAGACAGGTGGGGTTGGAGAGCGGTGACGGCACCCGGCGCCCCCCCGCCTTGTACACGACGAACTCGTGCCCGCTGATGTCGGTGTGGTGCTCGATGTCGTACGCCTGCTCCCAGCCGTACCCGCAGTTCATGCAGGCGAAGGCATATGCCTCATGGCCGACCGGAGTACTTGTGGTCTCGCTCATGCCAGCTCCTTTCCACTGAACCAGTGGACGCCTTTACGGGCGGGAGTGCGTAGGCACCTGTCGAAAGTTGGACCGGTTTTGGGGCTTCCCATGCCGAAAGGCCTGCCGCACGGTCTGGTCTTTAGCTTTTACGATAGTCCTTTACCCTCTGCGGAGCCTTCGGCAGGCGCGTTCTTTGCCGCGACGACGGCGTCGAAGACCTCGCGCTTGGGCAGCCCCGCCTCGGCGGCGACGGCGGCGATGGCTTCTTTGCGACGCTCCCCCGCCTCCTCGCGCACCCGGACCCGGCGCACCAGCTCGTCGGCGTCCAGCTCCCCGGGGCCGGGCTCGGGCGCGCCCTCCACCACGATGGTGATCTCGCCGCGTACGCCTTCGGCCGCCCAGCGGGCCAGCTCGCCGAGGCCGCCGCGCTTGACCTCTTCGTACGTCTTGGTCAGCTCGCGGCACACCGCGGCCCGCCGCTCGTCGCCGAACACCTCCGCCATGGCGGCGAGCGTGTCGTCGAGGCGGTGCGGGGCCTCGAAGTAGACGAGGGTGCGCCGCTCGCCGGCGACCTCACGCAGCCGGGACAGCCGCTCGCCCGCCTTGCGCGGCAGGAAGCCCTCGAAGCAGAACCGGTCGACCGGCAGCCCGGACAGGGCGAGCGCGGTGAGCACGGCGGACGGCCCGGGCACGGCCGTGACCTTGATGTCCCGCTCGACGGCGGCGGCGACCAGCCGGTAGCCGGGGTCGGAGACGGACGGCATGCCCGCGTCGGTGACCAGCAGCACGCGCGCGCCGCCCGCGAGTGCCTCGACGAGCTCGGGCGTACGGGCGGACTCGTTGCCCTCGAAGTACGACACGACCCGGCCGGTCGTGTGCACGCCGAGCGCCTGGGTCAGCCGGCGCAGCCGCCGGGTGTCCTCCGCGGCGACGATGTCGGCGGTCTCCAGCTCGGCGGCGAGGCGGGGCGGGGCGTCCGCGACATCTCCGATCGGGGTCCCTGCGAGTACGAGCGTTCCGGTCACCGTTCCTGTCACAGGGGCCATCCTCGCAGCCCGGACGGGCGACTCGCACAGGCGCGTTCCCTACGATGGCGCGGTGACCAGTACTGCTCATAAGGCCCTGCACGGGCAGGACGCCGGGAAAGAGCCGCCCTCGTGGCAGCAGCGCCTGCGCCGTTTCGGCTATGCGCCGCGGCCGGTGACGGGCCTGCGCGAGCGGTTGGTGCCCCCGTACGCCCGCCCCTCGGACCGGGTCTGGACGGTGCTCGGCGCGCCGCCCGCGGTGGCCGAGCGGCTGTGGCGGCTGGCGGCGTGGGGCGGGCCGCTGCTGGTGGCGCTGGTGGCGGGGCTGCTGCGGTTCTGGAACCTGGGACAGCCGCACGCGGTGATATTCGACGAGACGTACTACGCCAAGGACGCCTGGGCGCTGATCAACCAGGGGTACGAGGGGGCGTGGCCGAAGGACGTCGACGCGTCGATCCTGAAGAACCCCGACGCGGTCGCCGTCCCGACGGACCCCGGTTACGTGGTGCACCCGCCGGTCGGCAAGTGGGTCATCGGGCTGGGGGAACAGCTCTTCGGGTTCACCCCGTTCGGCTGGCGCTTCATGGTGGCGGTGCTGGGCACGCTGTCGGTGCTGATGCTGTGCCGGATCGGGCGCCGGCTGTTCCGGTCGACGTTCCTGGGGTGCCTGGCGGGCGCGCTGCTGGCCGTGGACGGGCTGCACTTCGTGATGAGCCGCACGGCACTGCTCGACCAGGTGCTGATGTTCTTCGTCCTGGCGGCGTTCGGGTGCCTGCTGATCGACCGGGACCGGTCGCGGCGGCGGCTCGCGGCGGCACTGCCGGTGGGCGAGGACGGGGTACTGCGGCCCGACGCGGACGTCGCGGAAACGCTGCGCCTGGGGTGGCGGCCGTGGCGGATCGCGGCCGGGCTGATGCTGGGCCTGGCGGCGGCCACGAAGTGGAACGGCCTGTACATCCTGGCCGCGTTCGGGGTGATGACGGTGCTGTGGGACGTGGGCGCGCGCCGCACGGCCGGCGCCTTCCGCCCGTACGCGAGCGTGCTGCGGCGCGACCTGCTGCCCGCGTTCGTCTCGACGGTGCCGGTGGCGATCGCCACGTACATCGCGTCGTGGTCGGGCTGGATCTTCACGGACAAGGGCTACTTCCGGAACTGGGCGGCCACGGAGGGCAAGGGCAGTTCGTGGTCGTGGCTGTTCCCCGACTGGTGGCGCAGCCTGTGGCACTACGAGTCCGAGGTCTACAGCTTCCACGTCAACCTGACGTCGGGTCACACGTACCAGTCGAACCCGTGGAGCTGGATCGTGCTGGGCCGGCCCGTCTCGTACTTCTACGAGGACCCGGCGGCCGGCCGCGACGGCTGCCCGGCGGACGTCAGGGAGAAGTGCGCGCGCGAGGTGCTGGCGATCGGTACGCCCCTGCTGTGGTGGGCGGCGTGCTTCGCGCTCCTGTACGTCCTGTGGCGCTGGTTCTTCCGGCGCGACTGGCGGGCGGGCGCGATCGCGTGCGCGGTCGCGGCCGGGTGGGTGCCGTGGTTCTTCTACCAGGAGCGCACCATCTTCCTCTTCTACGCGGTGGTGTTCGTGCCGTTCCTGTGCCTGGCGGTCGCGATGATGGCCGGCGCGATGCTGGGCCCACCGGGCACGGACGCGGTGGCCGAACGACGACGCACCATCGGCGCGGTCGGCGTGGGCGTACTGGTGCTGCTCATCGTGTGGAACTTCATCTACTTCTGGCCCCTCTACACGGGCGAGTCGATCCCGATGGGCGACTGGCGCGACCGGATGTGGCTGGACACCTGGGTGTAGGCAAATCCCGCTGCCCCGTTGTCAGTTGTGCTGTGTAGTGTGTTTTACAGCCGGGGGGAACGGGCCTTGGGCGGCGTGCGTGGCCGTGTGTGCACATGTGGCGCGCGTGCCGCCCGTGGGGGTCCGTGAGGGATCGCCGTTTCCCCCGTGGGACAGGACCAACGGGGAACGGGGAAAAGACCATGAGACGGAGCACACGTGTGCTCGCGGCGCTCGGTGCCGCCGCCGGTTCGCTGATACTCGTCGCTCAGCCGGCTTCGGCCAACTCCTTCGGGCCGACGTTCGCGGACAACAAGGCGCACAGCTTCTTCTTCGACGACGATCTGTCGTCGGGGCAGCACAAGGGCATGGACTGGGCGCGCAAGAACTCGCTGGCGCCGACGGACATGACGACGAGCCTGGAAAGCCGCTACAACAACAAGGTCGACGTGTGGGCGTACGCCACGTGGAACCCCACGGGTGACCAGAAGAACTGGTACGCGTGGACCACGTGCGTCAAGAGGGTGAGCGGCAGCTCCTCCAAGTGCGACCAGCACACCATCGTGTTCAACCACAGGTTGCCGCACTCCAACTACAAGTCGCTGTCGTGCCATGAGATCGGCCACAGCGTCGGCCTGGGCCACGCCAGCGGGAAGAACAGCGACTACACCTCGCCGAATCGTTCCTGCATGCGGGGCAATCCCGACCACAACTACTACGCCAAGCACGACAAGAACCACATCAACGGCCGTTACTGAGCAGGACCGGGAGAGCAGAGGAGAGTGAGCGACCGATGAAGCGCACACACATCACGCGGGCGGCCGCAGGCGCCGCCACCCTCGCGGTCCTGCTGGCCACGGCGGCGTGCTCGTCCGGCACGCCGAAGGCCGACGGGGAGCAGGGCACGTCCAACGCCACGAAGGCATCCGGCGACTTCTGGAGCGCGCACGCCGGTGCGGCGGCCTCGGAGGCCAACCCGCCGGCGAGCGTCCCGGATCTCGCGGGCCGCTCGGACCTGGTGGTCCTCGGCACCATCACGGGCGCCAAGGAGGGCAAGGACTACACCGACCCGGGCAAGCCCGCGAACCGGACCTCGAACGTCGAGATCAAGGTCGAGAAGTCCAGCAAGCCCGGAGTGACCGGCGCGGTCGTCGAGTTCACCCGCGACCCGGGACACAACCTGAAGGACATCACCGACAGCCTCCCCAAGGGGAAGTACGTCTTCTACCTCACGTCCTGGTACGAGGGGGCCGACGGCCCCGTCTACAGTTGCGCGGCCACCGCCGCGTGCGTGGTCGCCGCCAAGGACGGCGCCCTCCAGACGCCCCGGGACCCGGAGGCGGCGCACGAGCTGACCAAGGGCACCAAGAGCGCGGCTCCGGCCCAGGCGGGGAAGACGGCCCAGGCGGCCCCGCCGGGTCAGCGGCTGAACAGCGCGGACGACGTCTTCGCGCTCAGCACCACGCGCTGAGCCGGTAGGCACGCGCGGGCCCCGGACACCGGCAGGGGTGTCCGGGGCCCTGACGTTCCGGTCGGGTAACAGTCGGCCGCGGTGTCACTCCTGTCCCGTAGGGTGGCTCCAGTTACGCGCTTGAACGCGTTCAAGGGGGCTCCTGGGGAGGGGGACTGCACGATGCGCAGTGGAGTGAAGGTCGCCGTCGTCGGCGGGGTGTTCACCGTCGTGGCCAGTGGTGTGGGGTACGGGGCGTACAACCTGTGGAACGGCATCACGGGCGGTGCGACGGGGACGACGACGTCGGCAGCCGCCCCGCGGAAGGCCGGCAGCGGGCCGGTCACCGCGGAGGAGGTCGAGCAGACCGCGAAGGACTTCCTCGCCGCGTGGGCGGCGGGCGACGCGGCGGCGGCCGGTGAGCTGACCAACCACGCCGACACCGCCGGACCGGCCGTGCAGAACTTCCGGGACGTCGCGCACGTCTCGAAGGCGGTCATCACCCCGGGCGCGCCGGTGGGCCCGAAGGTGCCGTTCACGGTCGACGCGACGGTGACGTACGAAGGGAAGTCCAAGCGCCTGACGTACGCCTCCGAGCTGACCGTCGTCCGCGGCCTCACCACCGGCAAGCCGCTGGTCGACTGGGAGCCGTCGGTGATCCACCCCAAGCTCACCGACCGGACGACGCTGCGTACGGGCCAGGCGTCGCACCCGCCGGTCAAGGCGGTGGACCGCAACGGCGTGGAGCTGACGCCGGAGAAGTACCCGTCCCTGAAGCCCGTCCTGGACGAGCTGCGCCAGAAGTACGGCGCCGACGCCGGCGGCACGCCCGGTATCGAGACGTGGATCGACTCGGACACCGACAGCGCGCCCGACCAGACGCTGCTGACGCTCACCCAGGGCAAGCCGGGCCGACTGGAGACGACGCTGGACGCGGACGTCCAGGCGGCGGCCGAGCGCGCGGTGAAGCAGTACGGGGAGTCGTCGGTGGTGGCCATCAAGCCGTCCACGGGCGAGATACGGGCGGTGGCCAACAACCGCAAGGACGCGTTCAACGCGGCGTTCGAGGGCAAGCAGGCGCCCGGCTCGACGATGAAGATCGTGACGGCGGCGCTGCTGCTGGAGAAGGGCCTGGCCGGCAAGGACCGCCCGGCCGAGTGCCCCAAGAACGTCTTGTACCAGGGCCGTACGTTCCACAACCTGGACCACTTCGCCCTGCCGGGCGGCGCCACGTTCAACGAGAGCTTCAAGCGGTCCTGCAACACCGCCTTCATCAAGCTGATCGACGACGTCGGTGACGACGCGGCGCTCGGCAAGGAGGCCCGCGACGTCTTCGGCATCGGCCTGGAGTGGCAGACGGGGGTACGCACCTGGGACGGCTCCGTGCCCGAGGAGCGCGGCGGCGAGGCGGCGGCCCAGTACATCGGTCAGGGCACCATCCAGATGAACGTCCTCAACGTCGCGTCCATCACCGCGACCGCGAAGAACGGTTCCTTCAAGCAGCCGGTCATCGTGGCCCGGGACCTGGACCACCGGCAGATCGCCACCGCCGCGCGGCCCCTGGAGGGCTCGGCCGCCCGGCAGTTGCGCGACATGATGCGGGCAACGGCGACCAGCGGGACGGGCGCGGCGGCCATGGCGGGGGTCGGCGGCGACAAGGGCGCGAAGACCGGGTCGGCCGAGGTCGGCGGGCAGTCCACGTCCAATAGCTGGTTCGCCGGCTTCGCCGACGACCTGGCCGCCGCGGCGGTCGTCCAGTCCGGCGGCCACGGCGGGGACGCGGCGGGCCCGCTCGTCGCGGCCGTGCTCAACGCCCGGTAACCCGCTCGCGTGGCCCGTACAGCTACCGCTAGCGTGCGGGCCATGAGCGCTTCACTTGCCCACCCGCGTTTCGCCGAGGCCCTCCGCGCGCTCGGCCTGCACGACGTCGAGGTCCGCCGCTTCCCCGACGCCACCCGCACCGCCGCCCAGGCCGCCGCCGCGATCGGCTGCGACCCTTCCGAGATCGTCAAGTCGCTGGTCTTCGCGGCCGACGGGGTGCCGGTCCTGGTCCTGATGGACGGCTCGTCGCGGGTCGACGTGGAGCTGGTACGGCGCGAGCTGGGCGCCGCCGCCGTGACGCGGGCGGACGCGGACCTGGTCCGGCGGACGACGGGGTACGCGATCGGCGGCGTACCGCCCTTCGGGCATGTGACGGCGACCCGGGTGCTGGCCGACCGGGGGCTGCTCGACCACGACGTGGTGTGGGCGGCGGCCGGGACGCCGCACACGGTGTTCCCGCTCGACCCCAAGACGCTGATCGCCCACGCGGGCGGCACCCTGGCCGACGTACGCGAGCGGACGGCGTGACGCCACTGGTCGCGGCGGCCGTGCTGCTGGCCGCGGTGACGCACGCCGGGTGGAACGCGATCGCCCACCACATCAAGGACCAACTGCTGTCCTTCACGCTCATATCCGGCGGCGGTGCGCTGATCGGCGCGGTGGCGGCCTGCTTCGTCCCGCTGCCGGCGGCGGCCGCCTGGCCGTACCTGCTGCTGTCCGCCGCCCTGCACGTCGGCTACATGGCCCTGCTGATGCGGTCGTTCACGCTCGGCGACTTCGGCCAGACGTACCCGATCGCGCGGGGCACGGCACCGCTCGTCGTCACCGTCCTGGCGGCCGCCTTCGTCGACGAGCTGCCCGACGGCCGGCAGCTCACCGGCGTCGCGGTCGCCTCCGCGGGCCTGGTGGGCCTCGCTCTGTGGGGCATCCGGGGCGGCAAGCACCGCCCGCACTGGCCGGCGATCGTCGCCGCCCTCGCCACGGGCCTGGCCATCGCCGCCTACACGGTCGTCGACGGGGTCGGCGTCCGCGCCTCGGGCACCCCGCTCGGCTACATCGCCTGGCTGATGCTCATCCAGGGCCTCGCGATCCCGGCGTACACCCTCCACCGCCGCCGCACCGCCCTGGCCGCCCAGCTCCGCCCCCACGCCGCCCGGGGCCTCCTGGGCGCGGCGCTCTCCATCTCCGCCTACGCCCTGGTCCTCTGGGCCCAGACCCGCGCCCCCCTCGCCCCGGTCGCCGCCCTCCGCGAATCCTCCATCATCGTCGGCGCGGCCATCGGCGCCCTCTTCTTCAAGGAACGCTTCGGCGCCCCCAGAATCGCGGCGGCGGGCGTCATGGTGGTGGGCATCGGCCTGATGCTGCACGTGGGCTGAGCGCGCCCGTGCCGGTGCCCGAACCGCTAGGGTCCGGGGACGACGCGTGACGAAGGGGGGCCGTGGTGGCCAAGGTCGACATCAGTCTGGACGCCGAACTGGTGGTGGAGGTCATGGTCCTGGCCGGCGTGGGGTCGCCGCAGGACGCCGTAGAGCTCGTCGTACGGGACTACATCGCGCGCGGTCACCGCACCGAGGCCCGTACCGAGCTGAAGGACCAGGCGCTGCGGGAGGTCGACGTCCGGCCGCAGGAGCCACAGGGCTGACGTCCCGTCAGGGACGTACCGCCGCCGCGCGGAAGGCGCGGGCCGTGTCGGCGGCGGCGGTGAGGCTCGTGGGTTCGCGCACGAGGACGGCGCCGAACGTGGTGGCGTCGCTCCAGGCGCACAGGGCCGGTTCGGTGCCGTGGCGGTCCAGGTGGGCGCAGCTCAGGCGGCCGCCGAGAGGGCCGGGTTCGAAGGCGGAGGGCTGCAGGGCCTTCGCCCCGGCGAAGAAGTCACGGAACTCCTGGGTGATGGACTTGCGGCGTTTCTCCTCGGCGAGTCCCGGGTCCCAGCCGACGGTGTTGGCGTACAGGACGACGTCGGCGACCCCGCCCCGGTCCTTGCCGTAGAACCACCGCTTGCCCGACTTGGCGGGCTCCGGGTCCGCGACCTCCATGAGCCGGTAGTCGCCTACCTTCGCGGGCGCGGCCACCGTGCGGGGCGGGGCGGGCCGGTCCTCGGCGGCCCATGCCGGTGTGCCGTCGTCGACCGTGCGACGGCCGGTCTCGGCGGCGCGCGGCTCCGGGTCGTACACGGTGATCGCCTTGGCGAACCCGCCCGCCGCGATCAGCGCCAGCACGCCGAGGACGACGTTCCGCCGGCGCCCCGCCCGGGACGCCCCGGACACCCCGGACGCCTCAGTGCTCTCCGCGCGACGCCACGCGGCCGTCAGGCGCCAGACCAGGGCCATGGCACCGGCGGTGACGAGCAGCGCGCCGAAGGACTGGCCCGTGGCGTAGCTCTCGGACGTGGTGTCGACGGACAGGCTGAACATGCGCGACATCGTACGGGCGTTCGTGCGGCCGTCACGTCTGGGTATTCTGCGGTGCCCCCGAAAGTGGGGGCGTACATTCCGCATCCCGGGGAGGGCCCATGGCCATCAAGAAGGCGACCATTCAGCGGCAGGTGGCGGAGGCCCTCGCGCAGGCCAATCCGACCGACCGGCCGATCGTGACCATTCAGGCCATCGCCGGGCCCAGCGTGTGGCTGATGAGCATGCTGGGAATCATCGGGCAGGCGTTCCTGACGTACTACTTCATCACCCTGACCGAGCAGAGCGTCGTCATCCACAAGGCGAGCCGGATGAGCAACCGCCCCCAGGAGATCGCGTTCGCCCTGCCGCCCGCCCAGGTGGGCGCGATGATCGGCGACGTGCGGCGCAACACCATATGGAGCTCGTTCCGCGTGCTGCTGCCCGGGCAGACGCAGCCGACCCGGATGAACGTGCACCGCATCTGGCGGGGCGAGATGGACCACCTGCTCGGTCTGCTGACCGGCCAGCAGACGCCTACGCGATGACCGACTTGACCGCCCGCACCAGCGCCTGGGCCCTGGGGTCCGCCGTGACGCCCTTGCGCATGCCGTTGGTGACGTAGCCGAGCGCGATGCCCGATTCCGGGTCGGCGAAGCCGAGCGAGCCACCGCGCCCCGGGTGGCCGAAGGAGCCGGGGCCGAGCAGCGGGGACGCCGGTCCGTGCAGCATGTAGCCGAGGCCGAAGCGGGTGGAGACCACGAGCACTTGGTCCGGGCCGGCCGACTCCTCGGTGCGGGCCATCGCCAGGGTCGCCGGCGCGAACAGGCGGTGGCCGTCAACGGGTCCGAGCGTCGCCGCGTAGAAGCGGGCCAGGGCCCGGGCGGTGGAGACGCCCGCCGACGCGGGGAGTTCGGCGGCGCGGTACGCCGGGTCGTTCTCGTCCGGGGCCGGGCTGATGGCGCCGAAGGCGCGGCGGGTGAGCGAGGACGGGTCGGCGTAGGCGTCGGCGACCGAGCGCTTGGGGCGGAGCTTGAGCGCGCCGCCGGCCGCCGGCTCCTCGATGGGCCCGACGCGGCCGACCCGGTGCGCCTCGTCCGCCGGGAGGCCGATCCACAGGTCGAGGCCGAGCGGGCGGGCTATCTCCTCGGCGACCCAGCGGCCTATGGAGCGGCCGGTGACCCGCTGGACGAGGGCGCTCAGCAGGAAGCCGTACGTCTGGGCGTGGTAGCCGTGGTCGGTGCCCGGCTCCCACGCGGGTGCCTGGGCGGCGATGGCGTCCGCCGCGACGGAGACGTCGGCGGCCTCCGCCGGCGTCAGGGGCCGGTCCAGGACCGGGACGCCCGCCTGGTGCGACAGCAGGTGGCGCACCAGCGCCCGCTCCTTGCCCGCCGCCTTGAACTCCGGCCAGTACGTGCCGACCGGCGCGTCCAGGTCGAGCTGCCCGCGCTGGTGCAGCAGCAGCGGTACGGCGGCGGCGACCCCCTTCGTGGCCGAGCGGACCACCTGGGCGGTGTCCACGGCCCACGGGGCGGCGCCGTCGGCGTCCCTCACCCCGGCCCACAGGTCGACGACCTTGCGGCCGTCCCGGTAGACGGCGACCGCCGCGCCCCGCTCGCCGCGCTGCTGGAAGTTGCGCAGGAACGCGTCCCTGACCGGCTCGAAGCCCGCCTGCACCGTGCCCTGGATGTCCTGGAGGCCCTGGATGTCCTGGACGTTCACGCTCCCACGCTCCTCTCCCGCGATCGTTCACCCCATGGTGCAACGCGCTAGTAGGGCGCCGGCTTCCGGGTCGGCCTTGCGGTCGGGTCGAAGCCGAAGGGCAGCTCCAGGCGGTGCTTGCGCATCAGGTCCTCGTCGGCGAGCAGATCACCGGTCGGGCCGTCCGCCGCGATCACGCCCTCGCTCAGCACCACCGAGCGCGGGCACAGTTCGAGGGCGTAGGGAAGGTCGTGGGTGACCATCAGGACGGTCACGTCCAACGACCGGAGGATGTCGGCGAGTTCGCGCCTGGAGGCTGGGTCCAGGTTGGACGACGGCTCGTCCAGGACGAGGATCTCGGGCTCCATCGCGAGGACGGTCGCCACCGCGACGCGCCGCCGCTGGCCGAACGACAGGTGGTGCGGGGGCCGGTCGGCGTACTCCGCCATCCCGACCCTGGACAGGGCCTTCACCACGACCGCCTCCAGCTCGGCACCGCGCAGCCCGGCCGCCGCCGGGCCGAAGGCCACGTCCTCGCGGACGGTCGGCATGAAGAGCTGGTCGTCGGGGTCCTGGAAGACGATGCCGACCTTGCGGCGGATCTCCGCGAGGTTGGCCTTCTCGACGGGCAGCCCGGCGACGGTCACCGTCCCCACGCCACCGGCGAGGATTCCGTTGAGGTGGAGCACGAGGGTGGTCTTGCCGGCGCCGTTGGGGCCGAGCAGCGCGACCCGCTCGCCGCGCTCGACGGTCAGGTCGACGCCGAACAGCGCCTGGTGGCCGTCGGGGTAGGCGTACGCGAGGCCCCGGACGTCGAGCGACGGCACGAAACTGAGACTCATGGCGTCCATCCCAGCAGACAGATGACGAGGGCGGTGAGCGGCAGGGCGGCGGCCGACGACCACTGCGCCCGGGAGGCCGTCACCTCGTCGATGACCGGCATCGAACCGGCGTAGCCGCGGCTCACCATCGCCAGGTGGACGCGTTCGCCGCGCTCGTAGGAGCGGATGAAGAGCGCGCCCGCCGACTTCGCGAGCACGCCCCAGTGCCGTACGCCCCTCGCCTCGAAGCCGCGTGAGCGCCGGGCGACGGACATGCGCCGCATCTCGTCGGTGATGACGTCGCCGTACCGGATCATGAACGAGGCGATCTGGACCAGGAGGGGCGGCAGTCTCAGCCGTTGCAGGCCGAGCAGCAGCGCGCGCAGCTCGGTGGTGGCGGCGAGCAGCACGGAGGCGGCGACGCCCAGGGTGCCCTTGGCCAGCACGTTCCAGGCGTCCCACAGGCCCGGTACGGAGACGGAGGCGCCGAGCAGCGTCGTCTGCTCGCCGGGCACGACGAACGGCATGAGGAACGCGAACGCCACGAAGGGCACCTCGATCACCAGGCGCCGCAGTACGAACCCCGGCGGCACCCGGGCGGCCGCCGCGACCGCGCCGAGCAGCACGGCGTACGCGGCGAACGCCCAGACGGCCTCGCGGGGCGTGGAGACGACGACCACGACGAAGCAGAAGACGGCGGCCAGCTTGCAGTGCGGCGGCAGCCGGTGCACGGGCGAGCGCCCGTGCCGGTAGAGCTTGTGGGCGTGGCCTGCGCCCACGTCAGACGGTTTCCCGCTCGGCGGGGGCCGGGGCCCCGGCACGGCGGCGGCGTACCGCCCAGAAGACCCCCGTGCCGACCAGGACGGTCCCGCCGACGCCGATGGTGCCCGCCAGCCCCCCGGACAGGCGGGCGTCTGTGAGGCCGCTGACGCCGTAGTCGGCGAGCGGCGAGTCGGCGGCGGCGTGCTCCTCGGCCTTCTTGTCGATGCCCTGGTCGGCGGCGACCTTCTCCAGGCCGTCGGGGCTGGCGGAGGCGTAGAAGGAGACGAATCCGGCCAGGACGAGGGCGGTGGCCAGGCCGGTGATCCACACCTTCTTGGTGGAGCGGGCGGCCACCGGTTCCACCGGCGCGGGCGCCGGGGTCGCGTCGACCAGCTCGCCGCCCACCCGGAGCTTCAGCGGCGCGGCCAGGCCACGGGCCCCGTACACCAGGTCCGGGCGTACGGCGATGACGGCGCCGACCGTCGCGGTGGTGATCACCGCCTCGCCGATGCCGATCAGGACGTGGACGCCGACCATGGCGGTGAGGACCTTGGAGAGGGGTACGTCGGTGGTGCCGCCGATGGCGTAGATGGCGGTGAACGCGGCGGCCGCGGCCGGTACCGACACCAGCGAGGCGACGAAGGACGCGACGGTCACCGAGCGGCGGCTGCGCGGCAGGACCTTGACCAGGCCGCGGAACAGCCCGTACGCCACGAGGACGGTGACCGCGCCCATGACGGTGATGTTGACGCCGAGCGCGGTGAGGCCGCCGTCCGCGAACAGGACGCCCTGCATCAGCAGGACGACCGAGATGCACAGCACACCCGTATGGGGTCCGACGAGGATCGCGGCCAGCGCCCCGCCGAGCAGGTGCCCGCTGGTCCCGGCCGCGACCGGGAAGTTCAGCATCTGCACGGCGAAGATGAACGCGGCGACGAGACCGGCGAGCGGCGCGGTCCGGTCGTCCAGTTCCCGCCGCGCCCCGCGCAGGCTGACCGCGACGGCGCCGGCGGCGGCGAGACCGGCGGCCGCGGAGACCGGCGCGTTGATGAATCCGTCGGGGACATGCATGCGGGGACCGCTTTCGGACAGGCGGATAAGAACGGGTTCGATGATGGGTCCTCTTGCGAACGACTTGCAAGAGCGTCCACATCACGAAAAGGGGGGCGGGCATACCCCGCGGAATGGTGGGACATTAGAGACAAATGAGGCGAGTGTGAGGAGTCGGCCGATGTACCCCGCTGAGGAAGGTGTCGTAGTCCACACCAAGGCCCTGATCGTGACCGACGGCCCGCTCTCCCGTCCCGTCCCCGTCGCGCTCCGCTACGAACCGGTCGATCCCGAACCCGTCGTACGGCTGTGCTTCCCCGGCGGCACCGACTGGAGCTTCCCGCGCTCCCTGCTGGAAACCGGCCTGCGCGCCCCCGCCCGGGACGGTGACTTCGGCGTCTGGCCGTGCGGCCGCGTCCAGACGATCGTCGAGTTCCACGCCCCCGAGGGGGTGGCCGTGGTGCAGTTCGACTCCTCGGCCCTGCTGCGCTTCCTCCGGCGTACGTACGCCACGACCACGTCGACCGTCACCGGGTGACGGCCGCGCCGGGGGGGACGCGCGGGCGCCCGGGCCGCCGTCCCCACCGCGGTCCCGGGCGCGTGGGCCGTCGCCGGCCCGGCCGGGGCGGCGGCTCCGCTCAAGCGGCCGCCCCGGGGTTCGTGTCAGACGCGTACGAGCTCCCGCTCGCCGCCCTCCGGTGACGCGTCGGCGGCCAGTTCCTTGCGCAGGCCCTCGCCCTCGACGTCCACGTTCGGCAGGGCGCGGTCCAGCCAACGCGGCAGCCACCAGGCCTTGCGGCCCAGCAGCGCGAGCACAGCCGGCACGATCGCCATCCGCACCACGAACGCGTCGAAGAAGACGGCGACCGCGAGGCCGAAGCCGATCATCTTCACCATCTGCTCGCTGGAGCCGATGAAGCCCGCGAAGACCGCGATCATGATCACGGCGGCGGCCGTGACGACCCGCGCCCCGTGCCGGAAGCCGGTCACGATCGCCTCGCCGGGCCGCTCCCCGTGGACGTACGCCTCACGCATCCGGGTGACGAGGAAGACCTCGTAGTCCATGGCCAGGCCGAAGACGACGCCCACCATGAAGATCGGCATCATGCTCATGATCGGGCCGGTCTGCTCGACGCCGAAGAGCGAGCCGAGCCAGCCCCACTGGAAGACGGCCACGACCGCCCCGAGGGCGGCGACCACCGAGAGCAGGAAGCCGAGCGCGGCCTTCAGCGGCACCAGCACCGACCGGAAGACGACCATCAGCAGCAGGAAGGCGAGGCCGACGACGAGTGCCAGGTAGGGCAGCAGCGCGTCGTTCATCTTCTGCGAGAAGTCGATGTTCATCGCGGTCGCGCCGGTGACCAGCACGTCGTCACCTGTGGTGTCCCGGATCGAGTGGACCAGGTTCTCCGTCTCGACGGAGGAGGGGCGGTCCTTCGGTACGACGGTGATGATCGAGGTGTCGCCGGCCTTGTTGGCCGTGGCCGGGGTGACGGCCGCGACCCCGTCGAGGCCCTTGATGCCGGTGACGGTACGGTCCGCCGCGGCCTTGTCGCCGTCGACGACGACCATCAGCGGGCCGTTGGAGCCGGGCCCGAAACCGTCCGAGAGCAGGTCGTAGGCGCGGCGCTGGGTGGTGGAGGTGGGCTGGGCTCCGTCGTCGGGCAGGCCCATCTCCAGCGACGCGGCCGGTACGGCGACGGCGCCGAGGCCGATGACGCCGACGAGCAGCACGGCGACCGGGCGGCGCAGCACGAAGCGCGCCCAGCGGGTGCCCATGTTGGGCTTCTCGTCGCCCGTCGGCACGGACTCGGCCGCCTTGCGGGCCTTGCGGGCCTTGCGGCCGACCACGCGCTTGCCCGCGTAGCCGAGCAGCGCCGGGATGAGGGTGAGGGCGATGAGGACGGCGATCAGGACGGTGCCGGCCGCCGCGAAGCCCATCTTCGTCAGCATCGGGATGTTGACGACGGCGAGGCCGACCAGGGCGATGACCACGGTGAGCCCGGCGAACACGACGGCGGAACCGGCCGTGCCGACGGCCCGTCCGGCCGCCTCCTCCGGCTCGCGGCCCTCGGCCAGCTCGGCGCGGTAGCGGGAGACGATGAACAGCGCGTAGTCGATGCCCACGGCGAGGCCGATCATCATCGCGAGGGTGGAGGTGGTGGAGCCGAGATCGAGGACGGACGCCAGCGCCGTGATCGTCGAGACGCCGATGCCGACGCCGATGATCGCGGTGAGCAGCGGCAGCCCGGCCGCCACCAGGGAGCCGAAGGTGATCACGAGGACGATCCCCGCGACGATCACGCCGATGATCTCGCTCGCCCCGCTCTCCGGGACGGTCTGGAGCGCGTCGCCGCCGATCTCCACGGTGAGCCCGCTCTTGCGCGCCTCCTCGCCGGTCTCCTTCAGCGCCTCGCGCGTCGCGTCGGTCAGCTCCATGCCGCTGACCTTGTAGGACACCTGCACGTAGGCGGTGGTGCCGTCCCGGGAGACCGCCTGGACGGTGTACGGGTCGGTGACGTTCACGACCTGGTCGGAGCCGCTCTTCAGCTCACCGACCGCCTTGCGGACCTCGGCCTTGTGGGCCGGGTCGGTCATCTTCCGGCCTTCGGGGGCCTTGAAGACCACCCGGGCGGTGGCGCCGTCGGCACCGGCGGCCGGGAAGCGCTCTTCGAGCAGGTCGAAGGCCTTCTGGGCCTCCGTACCCGGTATGGAGAAGGAGCTGGAGGTCGCGGCGGGCGCGGAGGCGGCGCCGACGCCGGCGAGCGCCAGCAGCGCGACCCATATGAGGGCCACGAGATGGCGGCGCCGGAAGGCTGACCGGCCGAGTCGGTAGAGGAACGTTGCCACGGGGGCGTCTCCCGGTGATGGATGGGACAACAGGACATGGGGAGCCGGCCCGACAGCGTGAGCGGTACGTGTCAGGTGGTGCGGTGGTGCGTGGGGGGTGGTGCGTGGGGGGTGGTGCGATTCGGGTTTCAGACGCCCAGGGCGGGGAGGACCACGGCGTCGACGTACGCGGTGAGGAACGCCTGGTCGACCGGCCGGTCCTCGACGAGGGGGCGGGCGACGAAGGCGCCGATGAGCATGTGCGGAACGAGTCCCAGCGCCGGGTTGTCCACGGCGACCTCGCCGCGCCGCACAGCGCGGCCCAGCACCTCGCCGAGCCCGGTCATCTCGGGTTCGATGAGCAGGTCGCGCAGCGCCTGGAGCAGGTCGGGGTTGTCGTGGACGGCATGGGCGAGGCCCCGCATCAGCGCGGAGTCCTTCTCCATCTGGCAGTCGTCGGAACGCGCGAGCATCTCGTGGAAGTCGCCGCGCAGCGAGCCGGTGTCGATCTCGGCGATGTTCACCGGCTTGTTGTGCCGCAGGGCGTGGGCGACCAACTCGGGCTTGCTCCCCCACTGGCGGTAGAGGGTGGCCTTGCTGGAGTGGGTGCGGGCGGCGACGGCGTCCATGGTGAGGGCGTCGTAACCGACCTCGCGGAGCAGGTCGAGCACGGCTTCGTACAGCTCGGCCTCGCGTTCCGGGGTGAGCCTGCCGCGTGCCATGCCTCTCCTACTCCCATCGACTGTCGATATCGACTGTCGACCATCGAGACGAAACGGTTTCGTACGCATACGAGAGTACGGCAGGCGCACAGCGAAACGAAACCGTTTCGTACGTGGGCTGGATCACGTGATCGGGTTGCCGGGCCCCCCGAGCGCGGAAAGCATGGCTGTGTGAGCAGCGACGGCGCATACCTCCGCTATCCCCATCTCCACGACGACCTGCTGTGCTTCGTGGCCGAGGACGACCTGTGGGTCGCGCCCCTGGTCGCGGACGGCGAACCGCCCGGCCGGGCCTGGCGGGTGACGGTCGACCGGACGCGGGTCGGGCACCCGCGCTTCTCGCCGGACGGGCGGCACATCGCGTACACGAACTGGCGCAGCCTGGACCCGGAGATCCACCTCGCACCGGTCGACGGCGGGCCCGCGCGCCGGCTGACGTACTGGGGGTCGGTCGACACGCGCGTGTGCGGGTGGACGCCCGACGGGGAGATCCTGGCCGTCGCCTCGCACGGCCAGCCGTTCTCGCACTTCTCCTGGGCCTACAAGGTCCCGGTCGACGGCTCGCCCGGCGGCCGGCTGCCGTGGGGGCCGGTCGCCGACATCGCGGTCGCGGACATCGAGGGGCGCCACCTCACCCTGCTGCTGACCGGCAAGCCGCCGCACGAGCCGGCCGCCTGGAAGCGGTACCGGGGCGGGGCGACCGGGCGGCTGTGGCTGCACGGGGAGCGGCTGCTGCCGGACCTGGAGGGCCACCTGGACTGCGCGATGTTCGTGGACGGCAGGATCGCGTTCCTCTCCGACCACGAGGGCGTCGGCAACCTGTACTCCTGCCTCCCGGACGGCACCGACCTCCGGCGCCACACCGACCACGACGCCTTCTACGCCCGGCACGCCTCCTCCGACGGGCGCCGCGTGGTCTACCAGTGCGCGGGCGACCTGTGGATCGTGGACGCCCTGACCCCCGACTCCGAGCCGCGCAGGCTGGCGGTGCGGCTCGGCGGGCCGCGCGCCGGGCGGCGCACCTACCAGGTGCCCGCGGCGAACAACGTGGACGCCGTGTCGGTGGACGAGACCGGCCGGGCCAGCGCCGTCTCCGTACGCGGCAGCCTGTACTGGCTCACCCACCGGGACGGCCCCGCCCGGACGATCGCCGACACCCCGGGCGTACGGGTGCGGCTGCCGGTGATGCTCGGAAGCAGCGGGCGGATCGCGTACGTCACCGACGCCGAGGGCGAGGAGGCCATCGAGGTGGCCCACCTGCCGCGGGCCAGCGGCGACCGGGAGCCGAGGCGGCTCGCGGCGGGCGAGCTGGGGCACGTGACGGAGATGGTGGCCGACCCGGACGGCGAACGGCTGGCGATCTCGTCGAACGACGGGCGCCTGCTGCTGCTGGACGTCTCGGCGGAGTCCGAGGAGGCGGGCGGCGAGCCGGGCAGCGAACCGGACGGCGGACTGACCGAGCTGACCCGCTCGATCAACGGGCCCGTCCGGGACATGGCGTTCTCCCCCGACGGCGCCTGGCTGACCTGGTCCCACCCGGGGATCGGCCGGTCGCTGCGCCAGATCAAGATCGCCCGGATCGCGGACCGGACGATCGTGGACGTCACCAACGGCCGCTTCGAGGACGAGAGCCCCGTCTTCACGCGGGACGGCCGCTACCTCGCCTTCCTGTCCTGGCGGGGCTTCGACCCGGTGTACGACGTGCACACCGGGGACCTGTCCTTCCCGCTCGGCTGCCGCCCCTACCTGGTGCCGCTGGCCTCCACCACGCCCTCCCCGTTCGCCCTGTCGCCGGAGGGGCGGCCCGCGGCGGGCGGGCTCGACCTCGCGGAGGAGGCGACGGAGGGCGACGGGACGGTGGTCGTCGAGTTCGAGGGCGTGGAGAACCGGGTGACGCCCTTCCCCGTCGCGGCCTCCAAGTACTCCTCCCTGCACCCGGTGAGCGGCGGCGGCCTGGTGTGGCTGCGGTGGCCCATCTCGGGCGCGCTGGGCGAGACGTTCGTCAACCCGGCCGACACCTCCGGGCGGCCCACCCTCGAACACTTCAACCTCGCGAAGGCCCGTAAGACCGAGCTGGTCGACCACCTGGACTGGTACGCGGTCAGCGGCGACGGCAGTCGGCTCGTCGTGGTCGACGAGGGCGACCTGCGGGCCGTCCCGGCGAACGAGCCCGGCGACAGTGACTCCACCGTGTACGTCGACTCGCGCCGGATCCTGCACGAGGTGGACCCCGGCGCGGAGTGGCGCCAGGCGTACGACGAGGCCGGACGGATCATCCGGGCGTACTTCTGGGACCCGGGCATGAGCGGCATCGACTGGGACTCCGTTCTCGACCAGTACCGCCCGCTGGTCGAACGGGTCGCCTCGCCCGACGAGTTCGCCGACCTGCTGCGGGAGGTGCTGGGCGAGCTGGGCACGTCGCACGCGTACGTCACGCCCGCGCGCCGCAACGAGGGCCCGCCGCACTACCAGCGCGCCCAGGGACTGCTGGGCGCGAACTTCGTCCCCCGGGACGGCCACTGGGCGGTGAAGCGGATCCTGCCGGGCGAGTCGTCCGACTCCAAGGCGCGCTCACCGCTGGCCGGTACGGGCATCCGCGAGGGGGCGGTCCTCACCCACGTGGACGGCCGCCCGGTGGACCCGGTGGCGGGGCCGTACCCGCTGCTGGCCGGGGCGGGCGGTACGACGGTGGAGCTGACGTTCCGCCCCGACGGGGGTTCCGACGGGGGCGAGGGCCCCGCGCGGCGCGTGGCCGTCGTCCCGCTGGTCGACGAGCGGCCGCTGCGGTACCAGGACTGGGTCGCCAAGCGCCGCGAGGTCGTGCGGGAGCTGAGCGGCGGCATGTGCGGGTACCTGCACATCCCGGACATGGGCGGCTCGGGCTGGGCGCAGTTCAACCGGGACCTGCGGATGGAGATGGCCCGGCCCGCCCTGATCGTGGACGTCCGGGGCAACGCGGGCGGGCACATCAGCGAGCTCGTCGTCGAGAAGCTCACCCGCAAGATCCTGGGCTGGGACCTCACGCGCAACGCCCAGCCCGTCTCGTACGCCTCCAACGCCCCGCGCGGCCCGGTCGTCGCCCTCGCCGACGAGGCCACCGCGTCGGA
This sequence comes from Streptomyces sp. NPDC049837, assembly GCF_040674455.1. Classification (NCBI taxonomy): domain Bacteria; kingdom Bacillati; phylum Actinomycetota; class Actinomycetes; order Kitasatosporales; family Streptomycetaceae; genus Streptomyces; species Streptomyces sp. NPDC049837. The sequence continues at coordinate 203,485 of NZ_JBFAMP010000005.1, forward strand.
CGGCGACATGATCACGGCCGCCTTCAAGCTGCTGGGCCTCGGCCCCGTCGTCGGCCAGCGCACCTGGGGCGGCGTCGTCGGCATGACGGGCCGCCACCGGCTGGGCGACGGCACGGTGATCACGGTGCCGATGAACGCGGCGTGGTTCGACGAGTACGGCTGGTCCGTCGAGAACCACGGGGTAGCCCCCGACATCGAGATCCTCCGCACCCCGCTGGACTGGGCGGAGGGCCGCCACCGGCAACTCGCGGACGCGGTGGAGGTCGCGCTGGACCTCCTCTCCACCCACCCCGCCGCCCGCCCGCCCGACTACTCCCAGGTCCCATCCCTCACCCGCCCCAAACTCCCCCCGAGGCCCAATTCCTGACCCACGCCGGCCGGGACACGGGCAGGCGCGGCCCGGTGCGGTCGTTACAGGCGGGCGCCGGGGCCGAGCCCCCCGGCCGCGCGAACCTCCACGCACTGGGGGCCAAGGGGCGCCCCCACAGCACGTAACCTGCACGCGCCGGGGCTGCGGGCGCAGCCCCGGCGGCGCGAAGCTGCCGCGCCCGGGGGGTGTGGGGGCGCCGGCCCCCCACCCGCAACTACCCCGTCAGGGCCCGGGGGCGGAGCCCCCGGTTTCGGGAAGGGGCACCCGCGCCCAGGGCGCGGCGCGCAGCCCCGCACGAAAACGCAAGGGCGCACCCGGCGTCCCGGGTGCGCCCTGCCTACCGCCGCGCGGCGTCAGACGTCGTAGCGCTCGTCGGGGCGGCCGCGCATCTGCTCGTCCTGCAGGCCCTGCCGCCGCTCGTCACGCGACTGGCGGCCCTTCGGCTGGCCCTTCCGCTCCTGCGCCTCGCGCTTCGCGTCCTGGGCCCGGCGCTTGGCCTGGTCCTTCATCTCCTGCGCCTTGTCGTTGAACTGGTCTGCGATACCCATCGAGGTTTCTCCTGAAAGGGTGTGGGGGACTCCGAGGACCGTCATCGGCCCCCGGCCTCGACCAGCCTGGCACGCCCCGACATACCGCGCATTTCGATCAAGTAGTCACCGGGCGGTCACGCTCCGTACGCGCCTGCTCGTCCGCCGCGCCACCCGCGCCGACCAGGCCCTTGCGCACGCCCGACAGCCGGGGCTCGAAGCGCCGCATCTCGCGCTGTCCGACCGTCGCGATGAGCCCCGGCAGGTAGCCGCGCACGGACTGCATGCCGCGCAGCCACCACTGGGCGTACACGTGCGCCGAGCGCCGCTCGATCCCGGCGACGATCCGGTCGACCGCCGGGCCGAGCGGGTACGTACGGTTCGACGGCCACGGCAGCCGCTGTCGCAACTCCCGCATCACGTCGTCCTCGTCGGCGCCGCGCACCATGTCGGTGTCGGTCCACGACAGGTAGCCGACGCCGACCCGTACGCCCTTGTGGGCGACCTCCGCGCGCAGGCTGTGCGCGAAGGCCTCCACGCCCGACTTGGACGCGCAGTACGCGGTCATCATCGGCGCCGGTGTGATCGCCGCGAGGGAGGCGATCTGGAGGAAGTAGCCCCGGCTCTCCATGAGCACCGGCAGGAACGCCCGGCCCGTCACCGCGCCGCCGATCAGGTTCACCTCGATGACCCGCCGCCACGCGTCGGGGTCGGAGTCCACGAACGGACCCCCCGCCGCGACGCCCGCGTTGGCGACGACGATGTCGACCTTGCCGAAGCGCTCCTTCACCTCACCCGCGACCTGGGCCATGGCCTCGTGGTCGGTGACGTCGACGTGCCACCAGTCGCTCTCGGTGTGCAGCCGGCCGGACACCTCCTTGAGCAGCTCCGGCTCCAGGCCCAGCAGCGCGACCTTCGCGCCCCGCGCGGACAGCTTGCGCGCCAGCAGTTCGCCGACGCCCCGCGCGCCGCCCGTGACGACCGCGACCTGTCCCTCCAGGCTCACCCTGCTCATGCGACTTCCTCCTGTTCGGTACGGACGTACGTCGTCACCAGGGCGCGTATCCGGGCGGTCACGGCCTCCGGCGCCTCGACCGGCGTCATGTGCCCGACGCCCGCCAGTTCCTCCAGGCCCACACAGTCGGGCAGGGCGGCGGCCAGCGCCCGGGCGTGTACGGGCGGCGTGAGCCGGTCGGCCGTGCCGGCCAGCACCGCCGTCGGCACCGTCAACTCCCGTACGCCCGCCTCCAGGTCCAGCTCCGCGAGCACGTGCGACCACGCCACCCGCACCCGGCGCGGGCAGGCGTGCACGATCCGGGCGCACTCCGCGACCCGTTCGGGCGCCGAACCGGGGCCCATCGTGGCGTACTTGAGGATGGCCTTCGACACGGGGGTGACCGGCCCGAGGGGCGCCCGGGCGCCCAGGACGGCACGCGTCAGCCGGGTCCGCAGCCGCCCGGCCCGCATCGGCAGCACCAGCGACTCGGCGACCAGCCGCGAGGGGCCCGTGCTGCACAGCAGGACCGCCGCAGCGTGCTCACGCAGCCCCGGCCGCCCGGCCGCCGCCATGAGCGTCATACCGCCCATGGAGTGCCCGGCGAGCACGGCCTTCTCGCCCGGTCCCAGCGTGGCGGCGAGCACGGCCTCCAGGTCGTCGGCGAGCGCGTCGGTCGTGTATCCGGACGGCCCCACGGCGGGCGTACGCCCGTGACCGCGCTGGTCGTAGACGATCACCCGGTGGTCGGCGGACAGGTCCCGCACCTGGGCGGCCCAGAACTCGGTCGAGCAGGTCCAGCCGTGGGCCAGGACCACCGCCGGGGCGCCCTCGGGCCCGTACACCTCGACGTGCAGCGACGATCCGTCGGCGGAGACGGTGGAGACGGCGGAGACGCGGGAGACGGCCTTCATCGGACGGCCTCCGCCTTGCGTGCCCGCACGACCTCGTACTCCGACAGGTCCACCGTCCGCGTCGCGCGCCGGAATTCGGACGTCGTGCCGGGCCAGAGCGTGGTGTTGCGCCCGTTGGCGTCCAGGTACCAGCTATCGCAGCCGCCGGCCTTCCACACGGTCCGCTCCATCCGGGCCTGTACGCGCCGGTTCCACGCGGCCACCGCCGACGGCCGGGCGGCGAGCGCGGCACGCTCGCCGAGCAGGTTCAACTGCCGCAGGTAGTCGGCCATGTAGTTGAGCTGGGACTCGATCATGAGGATCATGGAGGAGTTCCCCAGGCCGGTGTTCGGCCCGATGATGGTCATCCAGTTGGGGAAGCCCGCGGCGGTCGCGCCGCGCAGCGACTCCATGCCGTCCTTCCACGCCTCGGCGAGCGTGATCCCGTCGGCGCCCACCACCCGGTCGGCGATCGGCATGTCGGTGACGTGGAAGCCGGTTCCGAAGATGATCGCGTCGACCTCGGCCTCGGTCCCGTCGGCGGCGACGGCGGCCCGGCCGCGTACCTCCACCAGCCCGGAGGCGACGACGTCCACGTTGGGCCGCGCGATGGCCGGGTAGTACTCGCTGGACAGCAGGATGCGCTTGCAGCCGATGCGGTACGAGGGGGTCAGCTTGGCCCGCAGCGCGGGGTCCTTGATGGCCCTGGCCATGTTGGCCTTGGCGATCGACTCGACCAGCCGCAGCTCGTTCGGCCGCTTGGTGAACGCGCTGACCTGCAACTCCCGGATGCCCCAGAGCAGTCCGCGCCGCGCGGTCCCGGTGAACGGCAGTTGCCGGTGCAGCCAGCGCTCGACGCCGCTGATGGCACGGTCCATGCGGGGCATGACCCACGGCGGGGTGCGCTGGAACAGCGTCACCTTCCCGGCCTCCGGCTGGATCGCCGGCACGATCTGGATGGCGGATGCGCCGGTGCCGATCATCGCGACGCGCTTGCCGGCCAGGTCGTAGTCGTGGTCCCAGCGGGCGGAGTGGAAGACCTTGCCGCCGGCCTCCTCGAAGGCGGCGAGCCCCGGGATGTCCGGGATCTTGGGGTCGGACAGCGGGCCGGTCGCGGAGACGACGACGTCGGCGGTGAGCGTGCCCCGCGAGGTCTCGATCTCCCAGCGCAGCTCGTCGTTGTCCCAGCGCATCATCAGCACCTCGTGGCCCAGGCGGAGGTGCGGGCGCAGCCGGAAGGTGTCGGTGACGTGCTCCAGGTAGGCGCGGATGTGGCGCTGCCCGGAGAAGGTGCGCGGCCAGTCGGGGTTGGGCGCGAACGAGAACGAGTAGAGGTGGGACGGTACGTCGCAGGCGCAGCCGGGGTAGCTGTTGTCGCGCCAGGTGCCGCCGACGGAGTCGGCCCGCTCCAGGACGACGAAGTCGGTGATCCCCTCGCGGCGCAGCCGGACGGCGGCGCCGAGGCCGCCGAATCCGGATCCGATCACCGCCACTCGTACGTGCTCGTGCTGGCTCATGCCGCCTCCGCATCGGAAATCCGAAATCCGCAATACTCTGCCAGCAATCACTGGCACGGTTGTTGGGAGAGTAGAGCAGGTCCTTACCGAGCGGTAGGGGTCGAACCAAGGAAGTTACCGGCGGTACGACATAGGGTTGCGGACGTGACGAACCAGCGGACGAACGGGCAGCCGGCCCCCACGCGTGAGTACCGCATGGAGGAGCTGGCCGAGGCGGCCGGCATCACGGCACGCACCCTGCGCTTCTACCGCGAGCGCGGCCTGATCCCGCCGCCCCGCCGCGAGGGCCGCATCGCCTGGTACGGGCCCCACCACCTGGCCCGGCTGAGGACGATCGCCGCCCTGCTGGAGCGCGGCCACACCCTCAACGGCATCGCCGACCTGGCCGCCGCCTTCGAGAGCGGCCGCGACGTCGGCGAGGTGCTCGGGCTGGGCGAGCCGACCGAGGAGGAGCCGGTCCGGCTCACGCCCGAGGAGTTGGCCGACCACTTCGGCGACCAGGTCACGCCCGAGAACCTCGCCGCCGCCCTGGAGTTGGGCTACCTGGCCACGGACGGCCAGGAGATCGTCCACGTCAGCCGCCGCCTGCTGGACGTCTCGGCCGCGCTGGTCAAGGAGGGCATCCCGCTCGCGGCGGTCCTCGCGGCGGCCGGCCGGGTCCGGGAGCACGCGGACGCCCTGGCCCGCCTCTTCACCGACCTGCTGCACGAACACACGGGCGGCGAGGCCGATCTCGTACGGCTGCGGCCGCTGGCCAAGAGCGTGGTGGAGGCGGAGGTCTCGATGGCCCTCGACCGCCGCCTGCGCACCCTCACGCCGTAGCGCGCCGCCGCCGGTACGCGACGGTCACCGCCACCAGCAGCGGCGGCCAGGCGAGCAGCGGCACGTAACAGACCACCAGGAGCAGGTCCTGGGCCGGCGTTCCGATGCTGCCCTCCCCCAGCCCCGCGTACTGGGCGTAGAAGGACCACGCGCACAGCGCCGCCAGCCCCGCCGCGCCGGTCAGCGCCGGCACGACCGCGGCGCGCGGCGGCACCCGCCGGCCGCCCAGCAGCGGAACCCACCGGGGCACGGCCTCGCCCCACGCCCGCACCAGCCCGAGCGTCAGCAGCGCCAGCGCCTCCGCCACCACGCTGAGCCCGACGACGTACACGGCCTCCCACCCGACGGGCCGGTAGTCGGCCAGCGGCAGTCCGAGCGCCACGCCGATCCGCCACAGGCCCGACGGCAGGGTGATCAACGGCACGGCGTGGGCGGCCAGTACGGCCCAACGGGGTACGTCCGGAAGAGCGTTCATCCTCAGCATGCGGCCATGCTTCCGCGCGCCCGGCCCGGCCCGCGTCGCCGTACGGTCGCATCCGCCTCCGCCGGGCGGCGGAGCGGGGTCTACGACCAGGTCACGGCAGCCACCACCGCGCCTTGTAGATCCCGCCGTCCACCAGCCGGTACGCCCGGGCCGGCCGGTGCACCGCGACCGTGCGCGTCCACCACGCCTCCCCCAGCCCCCGCTCCGGCACGGTCGAGACCACCTGGCCGGTCGCCGGGTCGTCCCCCACCGCCTTGACCCGCGCCCGGCCGATCCCCGCCGCGTCCGGGAAGTCCCGCAGGAACGCCCCGGTGCTCTTCACGTACTGGTACACGGCCGAGCCGCTGCTCACCCACAGCCGGTCCGGGTCGCCCGCCACCTGCCCCAGGTCGTGCCCGTGCGGGCTCGGCAGCCGCGCCTCGAAGACCGCGTCGAGCGTCGGCTCCGCCGCCGTTCCGCCCGCTTTCAGCGCCACCAGCCGGTCGCCGCCCAGCGCCCACAGCACGCGCCGCCCGGCGTCCCACTGGAGCCCGTGCGCGTCCTTCAGCGGATACGTCACGTGCGGCACGTCCGCCCGGCCGCGCGGGGCCGCGTACAGCCGCACGAGGCCGCCGGTGCTGCCCGCGACGGCGACCTCGCCGTCCGGCAGCAGCTCGATGCTGTGCGGGTTGTCCCGGATGGTGCCCGGCGAGAGCGCGCCGCCCCAGTACCGCCCGCCCGACGGGTACTCCACCACCGCGGCGAAGCCGTACGAGGCCACGGTCAGCACGTACGTCCGGCCGCGCCAGGTCCGCACCTTGGCCTCGCTGGGGTGCACCCAGCTCACGTCCGGGTCCAGGTCCGCGTACCGGGCGTCCCCGACCGGCGAGAACGCCCACTTCACGGCGTCCGGATCAGCACCCGGGTCCCACTCGCGCCGCCCTCCGTCGAGGAGCAGGACGCGCTTGGAGGCCTGATCGGTGACGAGGACGTCGGGCGTCCCGGCGGGGATCTCGGAAGCGGGAACCGGGACGGTGGCCGACGTCGGTACGGTGGCGGCGATCAGCACGCCGCACGTGACCGCCGCGACCAGGGCGGACCTCAGCGGCGTACGTACGGCGGTGATGCGCACACCGCCTTACCCTGCCAGAAGCATTCCCCCGGACCCGGCCTCGCCACACAAGCGGTGACATACCCTCACTTCCGGATCACGTCATCCCGCTTGCCCTGCGGACCTGCCCTACAGGTCGTAGGCCGCCGTCACCGGGGCGTGGTCGCTCCACCGCTCGCCGTGCGTCGCCGCGCGCTCCACCCAGGCCTTGACCGCGCGGGCCGCGAGGCCGGGCGTGGCCACCTGGAGGTCGATGCGCCAGCCCGCGTCGTTGTCGAAGGCGCGGCCGCGGTAGGACCACCACGAGTACGGCCCCTCCTGACCGGGGTGCAGGGCGCGGACGACGTCCACGTACGACGCCTCGTCGAAGACGCGGGTCAGCCACTCCCGCTCCTCGGGGAGGAAGCCGGAGTTCTTCCGGTTGGCCTTCCAGTTCCTCAGGTCGGCCTCCTGGTGGGCGATGTTCCAGTCGCCGCAGACGACCACCTCGCGGCCGTCGGCGGCCGCGCGCTCCCTCAGCTCCTTGACGTACGGCAGGAACTCGCCCATGAAGCGGATCTTCTCGTCCTGCCGCTCCGTGCCGACCTCACCCGAGGGCAGGTAGAGGCTGGCGACCGTGACGCCCGGCAGATCGGCCTCGGCGTACCGCCCGCTGCCGTCGAACTCGCTCGACCCGAATCCGATCCGCACGGCGTCGGGCTCACGCCGCGTGTAGAGGGCGACACCCGCGCGGCCCTTGGCGGCGGCCGGGGCGTGGACGGTGTACCAGCCCTCGGGCGCGCGGACCGCCTCGGGGAGCTGCGCCTCCTCGGCCCGCACCTCCTGGAGGCACACGACATCGGCCTCGGTGGCGGCCAGCCACTCCACGAACCCCTTCTTGGCGGCGGCGCGGAGACCGTTCACGTTCACGGACGTCACAATGAGCATCCGGGCACACTACCGAGAAGCCCTCGAAGATCGCCTCGCATGAATGTACGATGCTCTGCATGATTATACGTCCTCGGCCGTTCGACCACCCCGACGCCCGCAAACTCAACGACATGGTCCAGCTCGAGTACGCCGAGCGGTACGACGACGAGGGCGACCTCACACCGCTGGACCCGACGATGTTCCGCCCGCCGCGCGGCCTGTACCTCATCGCCTACGACGCGGACGACCGCCCCGTCGCCACGGGCGGCTGGCGCACGCAGGACGAGAACGAGGAGGGGTACGCCGACGGGGACGCCGAGCTCAAGCGCATGTACGTGATTCCCGAGGCCCGGGGCCTGGGCCTGGCCCGCCGCATCCTCGCCGCCCTGGAGGACGACGCCCGGACCGCCGGCCGCACCCGGATGGTGCTGGAGACCGGCGACGCGCAGCCGGAGGCCATCGCGCTCTACACGTCCAGCGGGTACGAGCCGTGCGCCAAGTTCGGCTACTACCGCGAGTACGAGAGCAGCCGCTGTTTCGCGAAACCGCTGAAGTGACGCCGAAATCAGTCATGACGCGCCCCTGACAAACACCAGCCGTCCGTGGCACCCTGCCTCACGCACGTCGATCCGCACCGCTCTTCGTTCCCCCACCCTGCCCGGCCGCGCCGACCGCGCCCCGGGCACGGCAGAAGGAGACATGCGTGAGAGGCCAACGCACCGCCATGGGCGTCCTGCTGACCGTCGGAGCCCTGATCACCGGCGCCCTGTCGACCACCACCGCCACCGCGGCCCCGTCGTCCCCCGCCCCCGCTCCCGCCCCCGCCGCACGGGGCGTCCCGGCCGCCGAACAGCAGACGGCCCGGACCTTCTGGACCGCCGAGCGGATGCGCGGCGCCACCCCGCTCGACCTGCTGCTCACCCCGCAGGCGCTGAAGAAGCTCAAGACCCCGAAGCCGGGCGGCGAGACGACGACCGTCGCCCCCACCGCCTTCCCCCAGGCGGGCGGGCCCTGGACCGGCGGCGGGGCGGTCGTGAAGACGTCCGGCAGGGTGTTCTTCACCTTCCAGGGCCGTACCGCCTCCTGCTCCGGCAACGCCGTGACCAGCCAGAACGCCAGCACGGTCATCACCGCCGGGCACTGCGTGAAGTACCAGGGGAGCTGGCACACCAACTGGGTCTTCGTCCCCGCGTACAACAACGGCCAGGCGCCCCACGGCCAGTGGACCGCCACCAAGACGCTGACCACCCCGCAGTGGGAGGCGAGCGAGGACATCAACCACGACGTCGGCGCGGCCGTCGTCGCCCCCCTGAACGGCCGGAAGCTCACGTCCGTCACCGGCGCCCAGGGCATCCAGTTCAACGGCGGCTACAACAAGCAGATGTACGCCTTCGGCTTCCCGGCCGCGTCCCCCTACGACGGCTCCAAGCTGATCTACTGCAGCGGGAACTCCTCCAAGGACTTCCTCTTCTCCCAGGACCACAGCCTGGGCTGCAACATGACCGGCGGCTCCAGCGGCGGCCCCTGGTTCACCGGCTTCAGCGAGGCGACCGGCACGGGCCTCCAGGTCTCGGTGAACAGCTTCGGGTACACCTTCCTGCCGAACCGGATGTTCGGGCCGTACTTCGGCAACGAGGCCAAGGCCCTGTACGACAAGGCCCAGGTCTCCTGACCGGCTGACTCCGGCGGTGCCCGGCGGGCGGGGCCCGCCCGCCGGGCGGTTGGGCGGGCCTCACCCCACGCCGACCGCCGCGTCCACCGTCGCGCCCGGGAGCCGGACCGTGACGAGCGGCGGGGTGCCGTCCAGGGGCGCGGGGCCGGCCGGGAGCGTGGTGCCGTCCAGGGGTGCGGGTTCCGGGGCGGGCCCGGGGGCGGGCTGCGCCGTGCCCGGTCCGGGGACCGCGTCCCTGACGCCGCGCACGCCGTACCCGTCCCCGTACCCGTCCCTGTTCCCATGCCCGTCCCCGGGAGCCGTCCCCGGCGGCGCTCCGCGACCGCGCCCGGTGCCGGCGGCCGGCGCGCCGGGCGTCCGGTCCGGCGACGGGCCCCTTCCGGAGCGCGCCGACTCCACGTCCCCGGTCGCCCCGGCGGCCCGCCGGGGCGAAGGGGCGGCGCCGACAGCGTTGTCGTCGGTCAGCCAGCGCTGGGACGCGGAGCCGTCGCGGAGCTTGACCACCACGGTGGTCCCCGGCTGCGCGGTGACCGGCACCAGGCCCAGGCCCGCGTGCCACCGGGGCACGACATGGCCCTGGATGCTCAGGTCGTACCGCACGGTCACGGCGGCCTGCGTCGCGCACAGCCGCAGCACGACCACGCCCGAGGGCTCCTGCGAGTTCGGGCACAGGACCGGGGCCGCGGCGCTGCGCAGCAGCCCGTCCCGCTCGTACCGCCACGCCTGGGTCGGGTGGCCCGAGCACGGCGCGAGGGTGAGCTCGGCGCCCACTTGGGGCCGGCCGTCCCGGATGTCGAGGCACAGCCCGGTCTCGGCGTTGCGCAGCCGCGTGGTCAGGGCTCCACCGCCGTGCCCGGCCGACGAGGGCGGCTGGGGCTGCGACTGCGGCGGGGCGGTGGTCGGCCGGGAGCCGGGCGCGGGGGCGGCGCTGCCGGCCGGGCCGCTCGGGGCGGCCGTTCCGGCGCCGGGCCCGCCGCCGCTGTCCGTCCAGAGGCCCGCGACGGCCGCCACGCCCAGGACGCCCGTCATGACGAGCCCCAGCCCCGCCAGGAGCGCCCCGCCGCCCGGCACGGCCCCGGCGAGGCGCCGCACGGCGCCCACCGGCACGGCCCGCGAGTGCCGGCCCGCCCTCCGCGCCTCGGCCGGCGCCCCGGTACGGGCACGGGAGCGGCCCGGCCGCGACTCGACGTACGCCCGGGCCCCCTCGCCGAGCACGCCCTCGGCCAGCAGCAGCGGCAGCCGCCCGTCGGAGTGGCGCAGTTGGTCGGCCGCGTACCGGCAGTGCCGGCACTTCGACAAATGCCGCTGAATGTCCGGGATCAGGGCGCCGCCGCGCCGCAGTGATATGTCGAGCAGCCGGTTGTAGTGGCGGCATTCCGGATCGGCGGCCAGCTCGGAATGGGCGCGCAGGCAGCCTGCGCGGAACAGTTCCCGGGCCTCTTCGAGTTGCGCTGTCGCGGCACGCGGGTCGATGGCCAGCAAAGCCGCCGGAATGGATATGCCCTCCGCCTCGACCTCCCGGTGCCAGAGCAGAACCTGCGCCGGTCCGGGCAATGCCGCGAATGCCCGGGCGACCAGCTCCCGGTCCGGCGCCGGCCCGGCGGGATTCGGCAGTCCGGTCAGCAGGGCCGCGATCCGCGCGTCCCCCGCCCACTCCGCGAGGGTCCGCCGCGCCGCCACCAGCAGCCGTGGCCGCACCGCCGCCTCCGTACCGCCCACGCCCTGGCGCAGTTCGTCCAGCACGCGCGCGAAGGCGGCCGACACGACCATCGAGGCATAGGTGCGGGAGCCGGTGAGCAGCGCCGCGTAGTCACTGACCGCTCCACAGTGCCGCGCCATCAGCACGGTGGCGGGATAGGCGTCCGCCGCGCCCCCGCCGCCGGGCGCCGCGCCCAGCATGCCGGCGAGTGCCGCGTCGGCGCCCCCCGAGGTGGGCGCGTAGGGAGGGGGCGGGGGAACGGAGGAATCGGGGCGAGGGCGTGAGGGCATGGGTGTATTTCCATTCAGGGCATTGCGATGGGGGGCTGAGGGGAACGCCGCCTGATTGGTACATACCTTGTCGGATGTCGATTCCCTTTGGGGGGCCGATTCCCTTTTGGGGTGCCACCGCCCGGAAATTCGAACTGCCGCTCAATTAAGCCCTGTTGGGCCCGCGGGGCTGCACAGCTTTCCATAACCCGCCACTTTGGAACAAGAGTTCCGGCACACGGCGGCGAGGGCACGGTGCCCATCGGGAATTCGCCCGCGCCCTCCGCGCACGGCACGGGGCGCGATCGCCCGGGCTGCGGAGGACGCCGGGGCCGGCCCAACGTCGCCGGCACCAACGACAAGATCCCGCCCGATCTGAGTGATCGGGCGGGATCTTGTGTGTGCGTGGACCTGAGGGGATTTGAACCCCTGACCCCCTCGATGCGAACTACGGGCGGGGCGGTCGCTGGCGTCTGCTCGGCTGGTCAACCGGCCGCCCGAAGTCTGTGACGGCTGGTTGCGGTCTCGGCGGTTGCTGTACTCCGCTGCTGTACAGCACAGCCAGCCGACCACCGCTTCAGGAGTTCGATCGGAGGTTGGCCCGGACCTGGCTGGCCACAACGCCGGGGTCATGCCTGCTCGGTCGGGCGCCTTCGGCATCTGTTCGCGTCTGCCGTCGTTGATGTCAGCCGTGGAGTCAGCCAGCCCCCAGACACGAACTGCCGGCGGTGTGGTAGCTGAGTCCATCTGGACTGGTCAGCCTTCCGCCCGGCCCCATGGCCGGTTGCGATTGTGGTGGCGGGAAGTGGGACATACTGTTCCATCATGGACGAGCGTCTGCCGAACAGTAAGCCGATCATGGTTCTTGTCGTCGACAAGAGTGGGCGCGTCGGTTACAGGGTTTGGCGCACTGCGCAGGATGACCGATTCGACTCGTACACGGGCCCGACCACTTACTGGCACGTCGAGATCCGCAGCAGGAAGCACGCTCGGAGCGTCGCTGATGAGGAAGGCTTCGACCTGCGATGTGAGGGCGAGATCTGGGATCGCTTGCCTGAAGAAGGCTGATCACGGTCGGCTTGCCCACGTGGTCGGTGGAGCGGCTTTGGGCGGGAGCTGCCATGGGGCGAGAGATCATGGCCCCGTAAGCTTCCGGCGCGTCGGGCAGTCTGTGGACCTGCCCGCTAAAGCACGACGTTGGGGCCATGATCTTAGAGGCTCGCCCCATGGTGGCTGCCTAAAGCCGTGGAGCCGACCGCCCCAGCCACAGCGGGTTTCCGCCCTTCGCCCGCAGCACGTGGCGCGCCGCCGGGCGCGGCCAGCCGGGGCGGAGACAGGAGGCAGGCCGCGCCGCAGAGGCGGCGCGCGCCCGCGCCGTGCGCGGGCCTTGATGAAGTAGAGAAAGTCTTACCGCGCCCTTGGCCTTGGGGCACGGTCCCCGCCGACAAGGTACGGGGTCGTTCGTCACTGGCGATTGGGGGCGACAGACCGAGTCGGCCGACCGACGTCACGAAGGTTCATGCGGCTTCGCTGTCGGGCCTCTGCCCATGCTCAAGGTAGACCGGTACTGCCTCCTGACGAGCCTGCGCCGCTGCCAGAATACGGCGGGCCAGCCTGGGGATGGTGCGCTCGCCGACCTCGTCCAGCGATACGAACCTGAACGCCTTCAGCTCGTCCGGCTGCAAGGTGATCTTCGAGAGGTCCTCTTCGCTGAGCTGGCCGCCGTCGAAGAGGTACAGAACCTTGTCGCCCTCTGCCTCATTCGGCGCCCAGTCGACGGCGAGCAAGCCCCCCAGAGCGGGCGTGATCCCAAGCTCTTCTTGGACCTCCCGGATGGCAGCGTGCAGGGGGGATTCGCCGGTCTCGACGTATCCGCCGGGAATCTCCCAGTAGCTCTTGTAGGTGGGCTCGACCATGAGGACACGTCCCACGGCATCGAAGAACAGCGCACCCGCGGCCATACGCGGATGCGCCATCTTTGCTTCCTGTGCGTTCGCTGCCATGGAGCCGAGCGTACCCAGCTCAGACCACATGGAGCCGGTCGGCCAGGCCCGCGAGGGTGCGGCTGGGTCGGCCGCGCTGGTTTCGGACCCAAGTGAGTACCAGCTCGCGCGCGAGGTAGTGGCTCCGAACCTGCTCCGGCGCCCAAGTCTCCGCTTCGAGGATCTTGGCCATGGCATCGTCCATCCGGTTGTGAGCGCTGAGCGCGCGGGCGACTTCGAGGTTGTGCCGGGTCCGGCGCTCAGTCGGCAGCCTGCTCGTATCGATCTGCGGGCCAAGATCTACCGCTACCTGCATGTCGCCCAGCTCGGCGGCGGTGGCCACTCGGTGGATGGCGACGTTCGTCGGGCCGAAGGCAGTCCATACGTGGTTGGCGTCGCGTCCGAGTTGGCGCGCTGTCCGGTCGGCCTCGTCCAGGAAGTCCCGCGTTGTGGCCCGGTCCTCTGCGCGAGCCGCTGCGATTGATCCCGCGAGGAAGAGCGTTCCGTAGATCGAGAGGAATTCGGGTGTGGCGTCCTCCAGTCCAGGGCGGAGGTATTCGCCGGCATCGCCGACAAGCTGCACGGCGGCATCGAACCTGCCGTTCGACAGCAGACAGTGGGCCACGGAGCGGAACAGTGAGCCGGTCACGACGCTGTTGCCCGACTGTTGTGCCGCCGCTAGACCACGGTCCGCAGCGATCCAGGCAAGGTCCGTCTCGCCGAGCTTGGTCAGGACCATGGCGGCGCCTTGGTAGGTCATCGCCGTCAGTTCATGCGCCTGCTCGCGTTCCCGCCCTTCGTATGCCTGCCCAGCGATGAGCGCGTCGGCAAGCAGGAGCGGCAGGCGCCTGGTGGCGAATCCATACCGTGAGTCCTGGTACGCGTCCCAGACCTCCGCCACGTTGCTTCGGAGCTCGTCGAGCGGGGTCGGCTCGCCCTCGGTGGTGACCCCCAGCAGTGGGGTGAGCTGGCGGTAGTTCATCAGCGCCGAGCGGAGCGCCGGCACTGTCCGGGTGCCGCTGTCGGCTGTCCACTCCAAGAGAGTCGGCTCGGCGATCAGGTCACCGAGGCTCACGTCCAGGGCGTCGGCGAGCGACTTGATCACCGAGAGCCTGTCCAGTTCCAGCCGGTTGTTCTCGGCTTTGCTCAGCCAGTCCACCGTGCGGCCGACGAGTCCGGCCAAGACCTCCTGAGACATCCCCCGCCTGCGGCGGTACCAGGCGACTCGTTCACCGATCGTCAGGTTCGTCGTCATCCCTCGCATGGGAAGAGCGTCCCCCCGTCTCCAGATACGACCCCGGAGAGATTTTCCGGGGTAGCGCGGTGGTCCGGTTCTAGCGTTGCTGACAACCCGATGGGTTGTCAGGTCGAACGTGCGACGGAGGGGACACGATGGCGCTGACCCCGGCTGAAGTGATGGAACTGATCAGTGAGGTAAGGGAACTTGGCCAGGAGGTGGCCGACCTTGCGAACCGTGCCGACGCGATGGTCAACCGGCTTGCGACTGCTTACGAACCAGCTCCTCAAGCTGGTCCATCCGCTCCGCAAGCCGACGCACGTCCTGGCGGACCTCCGACAGGTACTCGGTGATCTGCTCGAACTCTGGGCTGCGCCTCACGGGCCGGGCCTCCCCAGGAAGGGTGACGAAGCTGCCCTTCCCCTGGTGAGAGATGGCGTACCCGTCCTCGCGGAGCCGGGAGATCGCTTGGCGGGCGACGGTTCGGGAGACCCCGTGCGTGGCCATCAGCTCCGTCTCAGAAGGCAACTTCTCGCCCGGGGGTAGCTCCCCATCACGGATTCGCCGCTTGAAATCGTCGGCGATCTCCAGGTACTTCGCACGCCCGGTGAAGTCGGCCATAGCCCCTCTCAGTGCTTGTCGCACTAAGTCCAGCACATCGCACCGACAAGAGTCGAGAGCCACTTGACGTACTAAGTGTGTTAGGTGCACTCTCGATAACAGCCGACGCACTAAGTACGTCAAGTTGTCCGATCAAGGAGCGCACACATGCGTCAGATCCCCGTCGACACATCCGCCGCCACCGTGATGGTGGCCAAGCCCCCACAGCCGAAGGTCAAGGACCGCCGTTCCGGTGAAGTCGCCACCGACGCCCAGACCGGCGCCACGCTGATGACCGTGGACGTGATGTTCGCGGCCAACGACGAGGTCGAGATCCTGTCAGTGACCGTCCCGGAGACCGGTATCTCCGGTGAGCTGATGATGGGCACCCCGGTCGCCCTGACCGGCCTGATCGCCCGGCCGTGGGAAAACGAGTTCAACGGCCAGAAGCGCCACGGGATCGCCTTCCGCGCCGTCGCGGTCACGTCGCTCGCCGCTGACGCCTCGAAGCCGAAGGCTGCCTGATCATGGGCTGGCTGGCTTCCCTACTGCTGGTCGTCGCCGTCGCAGGTCTCCTGCGGTGGCGGCGCCCCGCCTGGTACTGGCTGACCTTCGGGGTCACCCTCGCCGCGCTGCGGGTCCTGGTCCGGTACAGCTCGGTCATGGACGCCTGCGGCCTGACGGTACCGCCCTCCCGTTGGCGTCTGACGCTCGCCCGGGTGGCCAACCGTCCGGTGCCCGAGTCGCGACCGCCCCGCATCCTGCGGCTCTGGCCGACCCGGACCGGACTGGTCTTACGGCTCAAGCTCCGCCCGGGACAGGACTCCTTCGACATCTCAGCGGCGACGGACCGACTGCGCCACTCGTTCGGCATGTACGGCGTCACCTCCCGTGAGCTGCGCTCCGGCGTTGTCGAGCTGCGCATGACCGGGTACGACGTGCTCAAGCGGGTGCAGATGCCCGCCAAGACCGACGGTGCCCCGATGCGCATCCCGGTCGCGCTGCGGGAAGACGGAGCCGTCCACTACCGCGACTATCGCGCCATCCCTCACGCGCTGACGCTCGGTGCCACCGAGTCCGGCAAGTCCGTCTACCAACGCAACCTCGTCACCGCACTGGCCACACAGGATGTCGCCCTGGTCGGCATCGACTGCAAACAGGGCGTCGAACTCTTCCCACTTGCCCGCCGCTTCTCAGCGCTCGCCGACAACCCCGACACCGCCGCCGAACTCCTCGACGCCCTCGTCCAGCACATGGAGGACGTCTACCACCTGATCCGGGCCGAACAGCGGATTACCGCTGACGTGCCGGATGCGGAGATCGCCGCCGACATCTGGGACCTGCCCGACGACATCCGCCCGACCCCGATCGTGGTCCTGGTCGACGAGGTCGCCGAACTGGCCCTCTTCGCGAACAAGGAGCAGGAGAAACGCCGGGACCGGATCATCACCGCCCTGGCCCGGCTTGCCCAGCTCGGCCGCGCTGCCGGCATCTATCTGGAGATCTGCGGACAGCGCTTCGGCTCCGAACTCGGCAAGGGCATCACGATGCTTCGCGCCCAGCTCACCGGCCGCACCGCCCACCGGGTCAACGACGAGTCCTCGGCGAACATGGCCTTCGGCGACATCGCCCCCGACGCCGTTCTCGCCGCGATCCAGATCCCCACCGATGCTCCCGGCGTGGCTGTCGCTGGTGACTCCACCGGTGGCTGGGCCCGCATCCGCGCCCCGCACACCACGCTGAGGCAGGCCGTGAACATCTGCAACCGGCACGCCGACCGCACCCCGGACCTGCCCGCCCTGGCGCCCTTCCGGCCCGCGCTGCCGAGCCTGACCAAGGTTCCGGCTCCCGCCGTCGAACCCGCCCCGGCCACGGTCTGACATACCCCGCTCCATCGGCAGGCGCGACCGCTTCGTGCCAGGTCCCTACCCGCCCCATGCCCAAAACAGAGGCGAACCCATGGACGCCCGCGAGGACTACGAGCGCACGGTGCAGATGCTCGGTGATCTGGCCCTGTACGCGCACTTGATCGGCGCTGACCTCGACTTCGTCGACGCCATCGGCCCGGCCCTTGCCGCATCCCTGCCGTGCGGCTACCTCCCGCCGCTGCCGTCCGGCTACGACCCCAACGACGGCCCCGACTACCCCGGCTGCGGGTGGCGGCCGTGACCACGCGCAAGACCACCGCCCGCAAGCCCCTGCCGAAAAAGTGCCCGGACTGCAAGGGCACCGGCGAGATCACCGAAACCGTCCGGGTCGGCTCCGCCCGCAAGCCCCGCGAAACCGCTGACCGACAGGCCGCGCTCTGCCTGACCTGCTTCGGCACCGGCGACGCACCC
This sequence comes from Streptomyces sp. NPDC049837, assembly GCF_040674455.1. NCBI lineage: Bacteria > Bacillati > Actinomycetota > Actinomycetes > Kitasatosporales > Streptomycetaceae > Streptomyces > Streptomyces sp. NPDC049837. Next base: position 220,889 of record NZ_JBFAMP010000005.1, read on the forward strand.
ACCGACTGAACCACCGCCGGGACCGGGCGGCAGGACGTGTGAGCCCCGCCCCGTCCCGGCCCTCAACTCCAGGAAGGAGAAGCCCCGTCGTGTCTGAGCCGCTGACTGCCCTGGACGGCCTCACCCCGGACGACTTCCTACGTCAGCTTGCTGCCCTGCGCGAGCGGCGTGACCGGATCGATCGGCAAATCCGCGCCCACCTGGCCTACGCGCGGGAGTTCACCAGCCCCCGGCCCTACACCCTGGCCTCGCTGGCGGAGGCGGCCGGACTGTCGATCTCCGGGGTCCGCACTGCCTACAGCCCGGTCGACTGCGACGCTGTGGCCCGCGCCCTGGGCCGTGTTCCCCGGAGTCAGTCATGAAGACCTCCACTGGCCGTATGCGCCCGGACGCCGTCCTCGTACAGGCCGTGATTGCTGGCGCTCTGTCCTTCGCCCACCTGCACGACCTGGCCGCCGCTGCCGGACAGGACGGCTGGAAGGCGTGGGCCTACCCGATCTCGGTCGACCTGCTTCTGGTCGCCGCCTGGCGACGTCTCCGCAGTGAAGGCCCGTCCCGGCTGGCCTGGTGCTGGTTCTTGATCGCCCTGTTCGCATCCCTCGGGGCCAACGTCGCCACCGCCGGATTCCTCGACCTGGCCCACCCCCCGGCCTGGCTCCGCTTCGGCATCGCCGGATGGCCCGCCCTGGCCTTCCTCGGCGGCACACTCCTCGCCCATTCCGCCGGGGACCGGGTGCCGGTTCTGCCGGCGCCCGCAGCCCCGGCCCCCGCACCCGATGTTGTCGAGCCCGATCCCGCCCCGGAGCCGGTCATGCCTGCCGACGAAGCACCGGAACTGCCCGCCGCGTCGCCACCAGCACCCACCCCGGCCGTCCCGGCCGCTCTGGTCGACCACGCCCGCAAGGTCGCCGACGACCACCGCGCCCGCACCGGCACTCAGATCGACATCGACACCCTGCGCGCCCGCCTCGGTGTCCCCGCCCCGATGGCCGACGCGATCGCCGCCCAACTCACCTGACCCGAAAGGAACCGGCTATGCCCGCCCGCGACCACTTCCACTCCGTGATGCGCATCGGGCCGGTGCAGATCGGCACCCACCGCGACCGCCACGGCCGCACCAAGCACGCCGCCGTGTGCACCGCCGACCGCTGCGGCTGGTCCGCCGACTACTCCACCTCGTCCGCCGCCCAGCTCGCCGCCCGCACCCACCGCTGCCGCCTCGCCGACTGATCGGAGATTCGTCATGGACGTACCGCTCTGGCTCGCCCTGATCGTCATCGGCTGGCTCGGCATCAAGCTCATCCGCCCGCCCTGGTGGCTCGTCGTCGTGCTCCTCCTGGGCGGCTACCTCCTCGCAGACAGCCTGCTCGCCCCCGTCGTCGACACCGCCGTCAAGTAACCGCCGAAGGGAGACCGACCATGTTCCGCCCGAAGATCCCGACCAATCCGCTGCCGACCGGCATCGTCACCCCGCCCGCCGTCATCGAGCCGACCACCGTCATCCAGCACACCCCGGCGCCCGCCCCGGCCCCGGTCGCTCCGGCGCCGACCCGGCCCACGGTGCAGCTCACCCCCGGCGCCCTGCTCGCCGTCATCGCTGGCGGTACCGCCGTGGTCCTCGTCGTGGGCGCCGTCCTGGTCTCGATGCTCCTCGCGGTCGCCATCACCGCCGCGTCCGTCGCCGTCTGCGCGCTGGTCGCCCGCTCGCTGATCACCGCCGACAGCAAGCGCCGCTGACCGGCCCCCGGGCGGCCCTGAAACCGCCAAGTCTCCGCCGCCCGGGCGCCGTCCCTGTCCGAACCACTGATCCGGAAGGAACACCCATCATGACCGATCACGACCGCCCCACACTGAGGATCTGCCCGGCCTGCGACGGCTTCGCCTCCGCCGCTGTCACCCTCGGCGGCCGTAACCGCCACGGTCACCTGCGCACCATCACCGTGCACTGCCCGGCCTGCCACGGCACCGGACACCTGCCTGCCCGCGTCCCCTCCCTCGCCGGGGGCCGCGCATGACCGACACCGCGACCTTCGCGGGCCTGGACCCGATCACCCTGGGAGACCTTCTCCGGGTGGCCGGGTCACCGGGCTTCGACCGCTGGCAGGACCAGATCCGCCGCACCGGCGGCTGCGCCGACCCGATCCATCTGACCGGCTGGACGGTGATCAAGGACCGCGTCACGGGAGAGACTCTCCACCGCTACACCACCGAAGGCGAGCCGGGTGGACGCCTGCGCATCGCGTGCGGCAATCGCCGCGCCTCCCGCTGCCCTGCCTGCGCCTGGACGTACGCCGGAGACACCTACCACCTGATTCGCGCCGGACTCGCCGGAGACGACCGCCGCGACATCCCCACCACCGTGCGCGATCATCCCCGCGTCTTCGCCACCCTCACCGCCCCGTCCTTCGGCCCCGTCCACAACCGCCCCGACTCCGGCCGCTGCCGCTGCGGCACCCAGCACGCCCCCGACGATCCGGCACTCGGCACCGCCCTCGACCTGGCCACGTACGACTACGCGGGCGCAGTCCTGTTCAACAACCACGCCGGTGCCCTGTGGCAGCGCTTCACCAACCGGCTCCGCCGCGAGATCGCCGCCCGCGCCGGACTGACGCAACGCGAACTCACCGACACCGCCCGCCTGTCGTACGGCAAGGTTGCCGAGTTCCAGAAGCGCGGCGCCGTCCACTTCCATGCCGTGATCCGCCTGGACGGGCCGGAAGGTCCCGACACCCCGCCCCCCTCCTGGGCAAGCGTCGGGCTCCTCGCTGACGCCATCCGAGCCGCCGCCCGCCACGCGTACACGAGCGTCACCGTCCCGGCCGCCGGTGACCAACCGGCCCGTACCTTCCGCTGGGGCACCCAGCTCGACGTACGGCCCGTCAAGGCGTTCGGCGACGGCTCCGACATCACGGAACAAGCCGTCGCCTCCTATGTCGCCAAGTACGCCACCAAGGCCGCTGAGAACACCGGCACTCTGGACCGCCGCATCGGTGAGCTCGCTGAACTCGACCGCCACCACGTACCCGACCACGCCCGGCGCCTGATCACCGCCTGCCGTGACCTCGATCCCCTGTACCCGGACCGGCGCCTGTGGGCCTGGGCTCACATGCTCGGCTTCCGGGGCCACTTCTCCTCCAAGTCCCGACGCTACTCGACCACCCTCGGCGCCCTCCGCCAGGCCCGAGCCGACTACCGCCGCGCCGAAGAGCTGGCTACCTACGGCAACGGCCGGCACGGCGAAACGACCACCGACAGTGACACCGTCCTCGTCCTCGCCGACTGGCAATACGCCGGACACGGCCACACCCCCGGCGAATCAGCCCTCGCCGCCACCATCGCCCACGACATCCAGCTCAACCGCGAAACCGCCCGCGAAGCCCTGCACGACCAACTCGTCCTGGAAGGAGTCACCGCATGACCACCACCGTGATCGAAAGGAAGTGGCACACCACCGCCGAGGTGGCCGAGATGCTCGGCTTCGGGCTGTCCAAGACCAAGATGCTCGTGCTCACCGGGGAGATCCGCTCGGTCAAGGTCGGCCGCAATCGCCGCATCCTTCCGGCCTGGGTCGACGAGTACGTCCAGCGCGTCACCGCCAACGCTGAAGGGTGGGCCGCATGAGTGGCAAGCGCGGCAACGGCGAGGGCTCCATTTACCCGTACAAGAACGGCTTCGCGGCCTACGTCTGGGTGGACACTCCGGAGGGCAACCGCAAGCGCAAGTACGTGTATGGGAAGACTCGCGACGAGGTCCATGACAAGTGGATCAGGCTGCACGCTGAGGCCAAGAAGGGGCCCGTGGCGACCTCTACGCCGACGCTGGGGCAGTACCTCACGCGCTGGCTCAAGGAGGTTGTGGAACCGGACCTGAAGCCCAAGACGGCTGAGACGTACGCGATGCACGTGCGGCTCTACATCGCTCCGGGGCTGGGCTCCAAGCGGCTGGACAAGCTGACCGTCCGGGACATCCGCACATGGGTGAACGGTCTACTGGATCAATGCCAGTGCTGTGCTCAGGGCAAGGACGCCAAGCGTGAGGAGCCTCGTTGCTGCGCGATCGGTGACTGCTGCGAGCAGATCCCTTCCCGCCGCACGGTGCAGGATGCTCGCGCCGTCCTGCGGTCGGCACTGACCAACGCGATGACGGAGGAGCTGATCACGAAGAACGTCGCCGGACTGGTCAAGGTCCGCTCCGGGCGGAAGACCAAGCGCAAGCCCTGGTCGGTCGCGGAGGCCCGACAGTTCCTCGAAGCTGCCCGTGCTGCCCGTGACCCGCTGTACCCGGCGTACGTGCTGATCCTCGTCCTCGGCTTCCGACGCGGTGAAGTACTCGGCCTCACGTGGCAGAACGTGAACCTGGACGCCGGAGAGATCACCGTGCAGCACCAGTTGCAGCGCATCCGGCGACGCCTGGTGCACGACGAAACCAAGACTGAAGCCTCGTCGGCCACGCTGCCGCTTCCGCAGATCTGCATCACCGCTCTCCAGCTCCGCCAGAAGGAACAGGAAGCGGCCAAACAGGCGGCCGGTGATCTGTGGTCGGAAACAGACTTCGTATTCACCACCCGATACGGGACGCCGGTCGAGCCGAGGAACTTCAACCGCTCTTTTGCCGGCCGATCCGGAAAAGCTAGCGTCCGTACGATCCGGCTGCACGACACTCGCCACACGTGCGGTTCGCTTCTCGCCGCCCTGGACGTTCACCCTCGGATCGCGATGCAGATCCTCCGGCACAGCAAGATCGCAGTCACGATGGAGGTCTACACGCACGTGCCGTCGGAAGCGACCCGTAAGGCGCTGCGCAAGCTCGGCAAGCACCTGGGCAAGCAAGATCCGAAGTAATTGCTGTACTCCGCTGCTGTACAACAGCTCAAAGCCCCTGCCGGATTTCTCCGACAGGGGCTTTGACGTGCGTGGACCTGAGGGGATTTGAACCCCTGACCCCCTCGATGCGAACGAGGTGCGCTACCAGTCTGCGCCACAGGCCCTTGCGACGTGTGAAACATTAGCATCCCGATCCGGGTGCTTGGAAATCCGTTCCCCGCAGGCCGCCGAGAGGTCCGTCACGCGGCGCCTACTCGTTGGCCGCGCGGGGGCGGTCCTCGTCCGCGTACTGGTCGAAGAGCGGTGTCCGGCCGTGGTCGTGGGAGCGGCGCGGCGGGTGCGGGCTCGGGTGGGGGTTCTGGCGCGTGGCCGGCGGCGGGGTGGGTTCCGCCGGGGAGGAGCGGGCCGCGCTCCAGGTCTCCGGGTCGGTGACGTCGACGCCGCCCGTCGCGCGCGGAGCCACCGGGGCGGTGACGTAGGTGGGCAGCGGCACCGGGACCGGGTCCCAGCTATCGCCGCGGGTGGGGCCGTGGTCGCGCTGCTGGTCCACCCACTCGGCGTGGTCGGTCTGCTCGACCAGCGCGCGGCGCCCGGCCTCCTGCGGGGTGAGCGCGGGGGCCGGTTCGGGGTCGGGCTGCGGGTGGCGGGCCTCGGGCGCGTCCGGCTGGTCGGGGGCGGTCCGGCCGCGCGGGCGGCTCTCACGCAGGCGCTGTGCGGCGGCCTCGGCGCGGCGCCGGTCCATGACGTACACGAACCGACGGCGCTCCTGGGCGCGCAGGTGCACGATGTACGCGCTCAGCAGCACGGCCGGGACGCCCGGGGCCCACAGGAAGGCGAGGCCGCCGACCGCCGCGACGATCGCGCCGAGCGTGAAGGCGAGGAAGAGGATCACCGTGGTGCGCCGGCGCCGGGCGAGGACCTTGGAGCGCCGGGCGCGCTCGGCGGCCGCACCGGCCGGGCGGGGGCGCCGGGCGGGGCGTGGCCTCGCGGGCGGAACCGCCGGGACCTCCAGGCGCGCCTCCGTACGGTCCGGGGGCGCGGCGAAGGCCCGGACGTCGACCGAGCTCAGATGCTCCGTCTCGGCGTCCGGGTCGACGTCGGGCGACGCCGCCTGTTCGGCGGTGCGCTCGCGCAGCTCCTTGGCGTACCGGCGCTCCATGCCCGCCCGTCCGGACAGGAGCCGGATGGCGGTGCTGAAGCGTTCCGTCGGACGGGCTTCGTTCAGCTCGTCCTGCCTGCGGAGCCACATCGGCACCAGGTAGGCGGCCCAGGCCCCGACGATGACTGCGTAGATGAGGCCGCTGCTGCTCACGCCTCACACCGTAGAGGGGTTCGCATCCGGCCATCGGCCAATTGGGCCGGTGTGTCGCACGATCTGGCTGATATCACTGAATTTTTTTGTGAATGGTCCGACCGGTTCCGACAGAACGCCGACCTGAATTCGAACATATATTTTATTAGCGTGATCGGTCAGTGTCCGTTCAGCGGGGAGTTCCTCGGCTGACGCGGTGCCACCGGCGCAACAGCCCCTCCGGGACCTCCTCGGCGGTGAGCGCGAAGACGAGGTGGTCGCGCCAGGCGCCGTCGATGTGGAGGTAGCGGGGGCGCAGCCCCTCCTCGCGGAATCCCAGTTTCTCGACGACCCGGCGGCTCGGGGTGTTCTCGGGCCGGATGCACACCTCGATCCGGTGCAGTCCGACCGTACGGAAGCAGTGGTCGACGGCGAGCGCCACGGAGGTCGGCATGACGCCCCGGCCCGCGACCTCGCGGTCCACCCAGTACCCGACGTGGCCCGAGCACATCGAGCCCCAGGTGATGCCGGCGACGGTGAGCTGGCCGACCAGCCGCCCCTCGTACTCGACGACGAACGGCAGCATCCGCCCCGCGTTCGCCTCGGCGCGCAGGTGGCGGACCATCTGGCGGTACGTGGGGCGCTGGGCGAACGGGACGCCGGGCGCGGGCGGCGGGATCGTCGCTTCCCAGGGGCGCAGCCAGTCGCGGTTGCGCCGGTTGACCTCGCGCCAGGCCCGCTGGTCGCGCAGCTTTATCGGCCGCAGGACGACGGCGCCGTCCGCCAGCGTCACCGGCCAGGCCGGGTTCATGACGGTCTGGGGTGGTCGCCGCCGCGGAGCTGGTCGACCGCGTGGACCAGGAGCCGTTCCAGGACGGCCAGGCCGTCGCGGACGCCGCCGGTGGAGCCGGGCAGGTTGACGATCAGGGTGCGGCCGGCGACCCCGGCCAGGCCCCGGGACAGCACGGCGGTCGGGACCTTCTCGCGGCCGTACGCGCGGATGGCCTCCGGGATGCCGGGGACCTCGTGGTCCAGGACCCGTCGGGTGACGTCGGGGGTGCGGTCGGTGGGCGAGACGCCGGTGCCGCCGGTGGTGAGGATGACGTCGTACGCGGCCTCGACCCCGGCGCGCAGCGCGGCCTCGACGGGGTCGCCGTCCGGGACGACCTGCGGCCCGTCGACGGCGAAGCCCAGGCGGGCGAGCCCCTCCGCGAGGATGGGGCCGCCCTTGTCCTCGTACACCCCGGCGGAGGCCCGGTTGGAGGCGGTGACGACGAGCGCGCGGTACGGGCTGCCGCCGGTGGGGGCGTGCTCCGGCTCGGAGGCGCGCTTCGGGGCGTGCGGAGTGGCGTCGCGCTCCGGCTCGTGGGCGTGTGCGCCGGTGACGTTCCCGGCCCGGGGCGTCACGCCCGCTCCCCTTCCGCCTCGGTGCGCCGGTAGTGGCCGGACTTGCCGCCCGTCTTCTCCTCCACCCGTACGTCGGTGATGACGGCCGCCTTGTCGACTGCCTTGATCATGTCGACGACGGTCAGCGCGGCCACCGACACGGCCGTGAGGGCCTCCATCTCGACGCCCGTGCGGTCGGTGGTCTTCACCGTCGCCGCGATCTCGACCGCGTCGTCCGTGACCGACAGGTCCAGTTTCACGCCCGAGACGGCCAGCGGGTGGCACAGCGGGATGAGGTCCGGGGTGCGCTTGGCGCCCATGATGCCCGCGATACGGGCGGTGGCCAGGGCGTCTCCCTTGGGGACGCCCTCGCCGCGCAACAGCTCGATCACACGGGGGGAGACGAGGACCCGGCCGGTGGCGCGGGCGGTGCGGGCGGTGACGTCCTTCCCGGAGACGTCCACCATGCGGGCCGCCCCCGACTCGTCGATGTGCGTCAGGCTGCCTTGCGTACTCACTGCTGAACTCCGCCTCGCGTGTTCCGGCGCCGATTGCCCCGTACGGCCCATTGTCGCGCCGCCGGGGGCCGGGGGTGGTCCCCCGGGAAGGCACAGCGCAGACACGGTACCGCCACCGCGCGCCGCTCAGCCGATGAGGACCACGTCCAGTTCGCCGCCCGGCTCGACCGTGGTGGTGTCCTCGGGGACGACGAGCAGGGCGTCGGCGTGTGCGAGGGCGGCGATCAGGTGGGAGCCGGCGCCGCCCACAGGGGTGACCGTGCCGGCCTCGGCGTCGTACCTGCCGCGCAGGAACTGGCGCTTGCCGGCCGGTGAGGACAGCGGCTTGTCGGCGGCCAGGACGGCACGCACGCGTGGCCGCTGGACGTCCTTGACGTCCTTCAGCCCCATCAGGGCACGGATCGCCGGCCGGACGAACAGCTCGAAGGAGACGTAACTGGAGACCGGGTTGCCGGGCAGGGCCAGAAGCGGGGTGTGGTCGGGGCCGATGGAGCCGAAGCCCTGCGGCTTGCCCGGCTGCATGGCGAGCTTGCGGAAGTCGATGCCGCTGCCCGGCTCGTCCTCGTCGCCCACCGAGGAGAGGGCCTCCTTGACGACGTCGTACGCGCCGACGCTGACCCCGCCGGTGGTGACGAGGAGGTCGGCGCGGATGAGCTGGTCCTCGATGGCGGCCCGCAGCGTCGTGGCGTCGTCGGTGACCGCGCCGACGCGGTAGGCGATGGCGCCGGCGTCGCGCGCGGCGGCGGCCAGGGCGTAGCTGTTGGAGTCGTAGATCTGGCCCGGGCCCAGCTCCTCGCCCGGCTGGACCAGTTCGCTGCCGGTGGAGATCACGACCACGCGCGGGCGGGGACGGACCCGCACCGTGCCGCGTCCGATCGCCGCGAGCAGCCCGATCTGCGGCGGCCCGAGGACCGTGCCGGCCTCCAGGGCCAGGTCGCCGGCCTGGACGTCGCTGCCACGCGCGCGTACATGGGCGCGGGCCTCGGCCGGGCGGTGGACGCGGACCTCGCCGGTGGCGCCCTCGGGGGCGGCGCTGGCGGCCCGCATGCCGGTGGCGGGCGCGCCGCCGGTGCCGCCGTCGGTCCACTCGACCGGGACGACGGCCTCGGCGCCGGGCGGCAGCGGGGCGCCGGTCATGATGCGGGCGGCCTGGCCGGGGCCGACGGTGGGCAGCCCCTCGCTGCCCGCCGCCACGTCACCGATGACCGTGAGCACCGCCGGGAATTCCTCGGTGGCGCCGGTGACATCGGCGACCCGTACCGCGTACCCGTCCATGGAGCTGTTGTCGAAGGGCGGCAGGGCGACGGGCACCATGACGTCCTCGACCAGGACACAGCCCTGGGCATCGGGCAGCGGCAGCTCGATCGGGTCGAGCGGGTGGACCGCCTGGAGGATGTCCTCCAGGTGCTCGTCCACCGACCAGGTCGTACTCACAGTGCTTGCATCTCCTCGGTGACGTAACTGCGAAGCCAGTTCCGGAAGTCCGGTCCCAGATCCTCACGTTCGCACGCGAGTCTGACAATGGCCCGCAGGTAGTCGCCGCGGTCGCCGGTGTCATAACGGCGTCCCTTGAAGACGACGCCGTGCACCGGACCGCCCGCCGACTCGTCGGCGGCGAGCTTCTGGAGGGCGTCGGTGAGCTGGATCTCGCCACCGCGGCCCGGCTCCGTCTTGCGCAGTATCCCGAAGACGGCGGGGTCGAGGACGTACCGGCCGATGATGGCGTAGTTGCTGGGCGCCTCGGCCGGGTCGGGCTTCTCGACCAGGTTGGTCACCTTCACGACGTCGGCGTCGCCGGTGGGCTCGACCGCCGCGCAGCCGTAGAGGTGGATCTGGGAGGGCTCGACCTCCATCAGCGCGATGACGCTGCCGCCCTCGCGCTCCTGGACCTCGACCATGCGGGACAGCAGGGGGTCACGCGGGTCGATGAGGTCGTCGCCGAGGAGGACGGCGAAGGGCTCGTTGCCCACGTGCGGGGCGGCGCACAGGACGGCGTGACCGAGGCCGCGCGGGTCGCCCTGGCGGACGTAGTGCATGGTGGCCAGGTCGCTGGACTCCTGGACCTTGGCGAGGCGCTCCTGGTCGCCCTTCTTGATGAGGGCCTCTTCGAGCTCGTAGTTGCGGTCGAAGTGGTCCTCCAGCGGCCGCTTGTTGCGACCGGTGATCATCAGCACGTCGGAGAGGCCGGCGCCCACGGCCTCCTCGACGACGTACTGGATGGCGGGCTTGTCGACCACAGGCAGCATCTCTTTGGGAGTGGCTTTCGTGGCCGGCAGGAACCTGGTGCCGAGGCCGGCGGCGGGGATGACAGCCTTGCTGATCCTGGGGTGCGACTTGGTCATGCGGAGCACCATATCTGCTCGGTATGGGCGGAAGATTAGCTTCCGGTTAACTTCCTCCCCATACGGTCACGTACGAGAGGTTTGTGAGGTAAACCATGGTCGGCGACATGTCCGAAAAGGCCGCTCTGCGCCGCCAACTCCTCGCCGCGCGCACCCTCCTGACCAGTGATGACGTCCAGGAGGCGGCCGCGGTTCTCGCGAACGTCGCCCTGAATCTGCCCGAGCTCCGGCGGGCCGGGACAGTCGCCGCATACGTCTCGATAGGCAGCGAACCGGGCACGCGTGCCCTGCTCGACGTGCTGCGCGAGCGGGGCGTGCGCGTCCTGCTGCCGGTCCTGCTGGAGGACAACGACCTGGACTGGGCGGTCTACGAGGGCGCCGAGGGGCTCGTACGGGCCCGGCGCGGCCTCCTGGAGCCCTCGGGGCCCCGGCAGGGCGTGGACGCCGTCCTGGAGGCCGACACGGTCCTCCTGCCCGGCCTGGCGGTGGACGTGCGGGGCATGCGGCTGGGGCGGGGCGGCGGCTCGTACGACCGGGTCCTGGCCCGCATCGCCCGGGCCGGCCACGATCCGGCCCTGGTGGTGCTCCTGTACGCGAACGAGGTGGTCGAGCGGGTCCCGGAGGAACCGCACGACCACCCCGTGCACGCGGTGGTGACCCCGGAGGCCACCCTCCGCTTCCGGGCCTGATGGCCGGCCCGTCCGGTCTCGTGCCGCCTGCCGCCTACGGCGTGAGGACGAGCGTGTCGACGGTCCTGGCGTCGACCGCCTGCCTGCCGTAGGGCCAGTCGAGCAGTTCGCCCTTGGCCCACTTGTCCGTCTGGTCGGTGTAGTGGGCGTTGTAGGCGTGCCCGGAGGCGCCGCTCAGGTTGATCCAGCGGGACTTGTCCCAGTCGCCGACGTTCACGACCATCCGCATGGAGGGCACCCAGACGACCCCGTACCCGCCGGCCGCGTTCCAGCCGGTGGCGTTGACCGCCGCCTCGCCGCCGGACAGGTTCCACGGGCCCCGGTTGAGCAGGAACTGGATGAAGCCCGGGCCCTCGGTGCCGAGGGTCTGGTTCTTCAGGGTGAGCTGGTGCAGCCGGCCCCAGCTCCAGCTATTGACGTCCTTGCCGAGCTTTGAGGTCAGCTCCCAGCGGGCGTCCACCATGGCGCGCTTGAGCAGCTCGTCACGGGTGGCGGTGCCCTCCCGGTACGTGCGGCTGGGGGCGGACTGCCACCACTCGTTCTTCTCGTCCTCCAGGATCCGGCGGACCACCTCGTACCAGCGGTCGCCGCCGTCCGGCTGGGCCGTGGCCGCCGCGGCGTCGCGCTGGCCGCACTCCCGGACCAGCCGGTTCTGCTCGTCGACCGGTCCGGTGGAGTCGGCCGGGCGGACGTTGAGGCACTCGCCCTTGACCCGCAGCTCCTTGGGCAGCTTGTTGCCGAACGCCAGCTTGAGGACGTGGCGCCAGACACCGTTGAAGTAGGCGGCCGCGCCGGAGTCCGCGTCCTGGGTGTAGTCCCAGCCCTCCAGGAGCTTCTGCGCCTCACGGACGTGCGGGTCCGAGATGTCGATCTTCAGCAGGTAGGGCGTCAGCAGCTTGGCGATCTCGCTGCTGTTGTCCATCTGCATGGTGCGCATGTCCTCGGTCGAGACCTTGGCCCCGTCCTTGGTCTTGGACTCGATGAGGTCGTTGATGCGCTGGCTGCGCGATCCGTAGCCCCAGTCCTCGGTCAGCGGATACGGATACTTCTCCGGATCGATGACGGCCTGGTTGGCGGTCACGATGTAGCCGCGCTCGGGGTTCTCCTCGTAGGGAAGCTCGTCGAAGGGGACGAACTTCTTCTCCCAGGTGTACTTCGGGTCCCAGCCCGGCGCCGGCATGGTGCCGTCGTGGCCCTTCTTGCGGACCGGGATCTTGCCGGGGGCCTGGTAGCCGATGTTGCCCTCGGCGCCCTTGGCGTCGGCGTAGATCAGGTTCTGGGAGGGCACCTCGAAGTCGCGGGCGGCCGCGCGGAACTGCTTGAAGTCGGTGGCGCGGTTCAGCTTGAACACGGCGTCCATGGACTTGCCCGGGTCCAGGGCGGTCCAGCGCAGCGCCACGGCGTAGCCGTCGCCCCGGTCCGGGGCCAGGGTGTCGACGGGGGCCTCGTCGCCGACCTTCTCCAGCTCGTTGCTGCGGTCGGAGACCAGGGGGCCGTTGTTCGTCGTCCGGACGGTGATCCTCTTGATGCCGCCTCCGGCGATCTTGATGACCTCTTCGCGGGTGACGAAGGGCAGTTCCTTGTTGCCGTACCGGTAGCCCCTGTCGGTGATCTTCTCCAGGTACAGGTCGCTGACGTCCGCGCCCAGGTTGGTGAAGCCCCAGGCGATGTCCTGGTTGTGGCCGATTATCACGCCGGGCATCCCGGCGAAGGTGTAGCCGGCCACGTCGTAACGGCACTTGTCCGACACCGAGCGGCAGTGCAGGCCCATCTGGTACCAGAGCGAGGGGAGCTGGGGCGCCAGGTGCGGGTCGTTGGCGAGCAGCGGCTTGCCGGTGGTCGTGTACTTGCCGGAGACGACCCAGGAGTTGGAGCCGATGCCGTTGCCGTTGGGGCCGAGCAGGGCGGGGATCTTCTCCAGGGAGGCGGACAGCGCGGAGAGCTGCGACTGGAGGCCCTGGGTGGCGCCCTGAGCGGTGTTCGAGCCGCCCGCGCCGGTCCCTGTGCCGGTCCCCGTGCCCGTGCCCTGACCGCTGCCCGAGTCCGCGTCCTGGGTGCCGCCCTTGGCGGAGGGGTCGAACTTCCCGGTGACCTTGTCCACGCCGCCCTTGTCGACGATCGGGCGGTGCAGGTCGTACGGGTAACCGGGGTAGAGGTCCTTGATCTGCTTCTCGCTGAGCCTGCTGGTCATCAGCGAACGGTCGATCTCCTCCTGCATGTTGCCGCGCAGGTCCCAGGCCATGGCCTTGAGCCAGGCCACCGAGTCGACCGGCGTCCAGGGCTCGATGGTGTAGTCGTTGCTGAAGGAGAGGGCGGCGTACTCGACCGAGATGTCGCGGCCCTCCTTGCCCTTCAGGTAGGCGTTGACGCCGTCCGCGTACGCCTGGAGGTTCTTCTTGGTGTCGGGCGACAGGAGCTTGTCGTACTCCTCCTGGGCCACCCGGTGCCAGCCCAGGGTGCGCAGGAACGCGTCCGTCTCGACCTGCTCCTTGCCGAACATCTCCGACAGGCGCCCGGCCGTCATGTGGCGGCGGACGTCCATCTCCCAGAACCGGTCCTGTGCCTGGACATAGCCCTGGGCGCGGAACAGGTCCTCGTCGGTGGAGGCGTAGATCTGCGGAACGCCGTAGTCGTCCCGTTTGACGTCGACGGGCCCGGAGAGCCCGTCGAGCTTGAGGGTGCCGGTGGTCTGCGGGAAGGGGGCGCGCACGGTGCTGACGCTCCAATAGGCGCCGTAGCCGACGCCCGCGACCAGCGCCAGCACCAGGGCGATCACGAGCAGACGGGCGCGTCGCCCCTTCTTCTTGGTGGAAGCGGCGGTGGTGTTGGCGGGCATCGCTGTCCTTCGAGGCGCAGGCTGGTCCTGGAGTGCTGGAGCAACCATAGGCGCAGCGCCCGCCCGGCCCGGACGCGGTGTCAGTAAGGAGGCCTTTCCCGGGGGACCCGGCACATGGGCCGTACCCCGGCCCCGGCGTCAAGGAAGCGTTAATGATTAGGTAAAGTAACGAAGTGCCCGTGGCTGGAACGATCCGGCGCGCAAGTGAGGAAAGGGTCGGCCCACTGACTGTCCACCAGCTCAATGAGCTCCTGTTCGTCTGCTCGCTCGTGCTGCTCGTCGCCGTCGCGGCGGTGCGGATCTCCTCGCGCAGCGGGCTCCCCAGCCTGCTCCTGTACCTGGGGATCGGCATCGCCATCGGGCAGGACGGAATCGGTGGTGTCCACTTCGACAACGCCGAACTGACCCAGGTGATCGGCTATGCCGCACTTGTGGTGATCCTGGCCGAGGGTGGCCTGGGAACGAAGTGGAAGGAGATCAAACCCGCGTTGCCCATGGCGGCCGTCATGTCGACCGCCGGCGTCGCGGTGAGCGTGGGCGTCACGGCCGCGGCGGCGCACTACTGGGTGGGCCTGGACTGGCGGCAGGCACTGATCATCGGCGCGGTCGTCTCCTCGACGGACGCCGCCGCCGTCTTCTCCGTCCTGCGCAAGGTGCCCCTCCCGTCCCGGGTGACCGGCACCCTGGAGGCCGAGTCCGGCTTCAACGACGCCCCCGTCGTGATCCTGGTGGTGGCCTTCTCGACCACCGGCCCCGTCGACAGTTGGTACCTGCTGCTCGGCACGATCGCGCTGGAGCTGGCCATCGGCGCGGCCATCGGGCTGGCCGTGGGCTTCATCGGCGCGTTCGGGCTGCGACACATCGCCCTGCCCGCCTCGGGCCTGTACCCGATCGCCGTGATGGCCATCGCGGTGGTGGCGTACGCGGCCGGCGCCATGGCGCACGGCAGCGGCTTCCTCGCGGTGTACCTGGCCTCGGTGATCCTGGGCAACGCCAAGCTGCCGCACGCGCCCGCCAACCGCGGTTTCGCGGAGGGGCTGGGCTGGATCGCCCAGATCGGCATGTTCGTGCTGCTCGGCCTGCTGGTGACCCCGCACGAGCTGCTCGACGACTTCTGGCCGGCGGTGATGGTCGGGCTGGTGCTGACGGCGGTGGCGCGGCCGCTGTCGGTCCTCCTGAGCCTGCTGCCCTTCCGGATCCCGTGGCAGGAGCAGGCCCTCATGTCGTGGGCGGGCCTGCGCGGCGCGGTGCCCATCATCCTGGCGACCATCCCCATGGTGTCCGGGATCGAGGGCAGCGAGAAGGTCTTCAACATCGTCTTCGTGCTGGTGGTCGTCTACACCCTGGTGCAGGGCCCGACCCTGCCCTGGCTGGCCAGGGCGCTGCGGCTGGGCGACCCGGCCGAGGCCGCCGACCTGGGCGTCGAATCCGCCCCCCTGGAGCGGCTGCGTGGGCACCTGCTGTCGGTGGCCGTCCCGGAGAAGTCCAGGATGCACGGCGTGGAGGTCGCGGAGCTGCGGCTGCCGCCGGGCGCGGCCGTCACCCTCGTCGTACGGGACGGCCAGAGCTTCGTGCCGTCGCCGACGACCGTGCTGCGGCGCGGCGACGAGCTGCTGGTGGTGGCCACGGACCCGGTCCGGGACGCGGCCGAGCGGCGGCTGCGGGCGGTGGCCCAGGGCGGCAAGCTGGCCGGCTGGCTGGGAACGGGAGGCAATGGCGGGGCCTGAGAGGCACGACCAAGGGGCCCGGAAAGCGAACATCCGGTTAATCGGAGGTGACGCCTGCTCCGTATTGGCAAATTCACAGGCACCACACGCGCTCTTCCCTGTACCATGAAGGCACACACTGATCGAACCAACTCTGCCTGACGCAGAGCTGGCGCGACCGTATGGCGGCCGAGTCGCCCCTCCGCAGTAGGGGTCCGGTATCTACCGCAGTTCCGCGCAAGAGGACAGCTCTCGGCGGCTCCCGACACCCAGGGGAGCGCTACCAGGCAGCAGAAAGGCACAGGCCGTGCCCTCCGCTGTTAACACAGCCACGGTCACCACGTCTGACGCTGTCAAGCGTCCCGGATACGGGCAGCTTCTGCGCACCCCGGGAGCCTGGACGTTCCTGCTTCCCGGATTCGCGGCGCGGCAGCCCTTCGCGATGCTCACCATCGGCATCGTCCTGCTGGTGCAGCACACCACCGGCTCCTACGGCAGCGCCGGCGCCGTCGCCGCGTTCACCGGCGTCTCCATGGCCCTGTTCGCCCCGCAGAGCGGCAAGCTCGCCGACCGCTTCGGACAGCGCGCCGTCCTCATCCCCGGCGTGCTCGTGCACACCGTGTCGGTGTCGGCCCTGACGGCGCTGGCACTGGCGGACGCCCCCCTGTGGGCCCTGTTCGCGGCGGCGGTGCCGACCGGCGCCTCGGTGCCGCAGATCGGCCCCATGGTGCGGTCCCGCTGGGCCGCGAAGCTGGAGGGCTCGCCGCTGATGTCGACGGCGGCGGCCTTCGAGTCCGTCACGGACGAGTTCACCTTCGTCGTGGGCCCCGTCCTCGCCACCGCGCTGTGCACCGGCGTCCACCCCGCGGCCGGCCTGGTCGCCGAGGCGACGCTCACCCTGGCCGGCGGCCTGCTCTTCGCCGCCCAGCGCGGCACCCAGCCCGCCCACGGCCTGTCCGCCGCCCACGCGCGCGTGGAGCACACCTCCGCCCTGTCCATCCCGGGCGTACGCGTCCTGGCGGTCGCCTTCCTGGGCATCGGCTCCGTCTTCGGCGGCATGCAGGTCTCGCTGACCGCGTTCACCGAGGAGATCGGCCAGCCGGGCATGAACGGCCTGCTGTACGGCCTCTTCGCCGCGGGCAACATGCTGGCCGGCGTCGCGGTCGGCGCCATCGCCTGGAAGTCCGGGCCCCGGCGCCGCCTGATCCTCGGGTACGCGGCCCTCACCGTCACCGCCTCGCTGCTGTGGTCCGCGCACTCCGTGGTGCTGCTGGGCGCCCTCGGCCTGGTCGTGGGGCTGTGCATCGCCCCGGCGCTGATCACCGGCTACACGCTGGTCGAGTCGCTGGTCCCGGCGTCCGCCCGCACCGAGGCCTTCACCTGGCTGACCGGCGCCGTGGCCCTGGGCCAGGCGGCCGCCGTGACGGTGGCCGGGCGGCTCGCGGACGGGTACGGCGCGAGCGCCGGATTCCTGGTCCCGCTGGCCGGTACGGCACTGGCGCTGACCACCCTGGTGGCGCTCCGGTCGCGGCTCGCGCCCCGTCCGGCGAGCCGGACCGTCGCACGTGGCGTCGGTCACCGAGTGCCGGTGACGGTGGACTGATCCCGCGGAATACGTCACTATGGACTGTCGTTAGCACTCATCGAGTGAGAGTGCCAGGAGGAAGACAAGTGCCGACCTACCAGTACCAGTGCACCGAGTGCGGCGAGGGCCTCGAGGCGGTGCAGAAGTTCACCGATGACGCCCTGACCGAGTGCCCGAGCTGCCAGGGACGCCTGAAGAAGGTGTTCTCGGCCGTCGGCATTGTCTTCAAGGGCTCCGGCTTCTACCGCAACGACAGCCGTGGCGCGTCGTCGAGCAGCTCGCCCGCCGCGAAGTCGTCCGGCTCGGCCGGTACGTCGTCGAACTCCTCGTCCTCCGGCTCGTCGGACTCCAAGCCCGCCGCGTCGAGCACTTCGAGCACGGCCGGAAGCTCCAGCTCCGCCGCCTGATCACGCTTTGCCAGGACCCTGCCGTTTCCACGGCGGGGTCCTCGGCATATCCGGGCCCGGCTAGGGTGAGCCGCATGGCGAACGCAGCGAAGGCAGGCACTGGCACGGACATGCGCGCGGACATCGGCGTCATCGGCGGCTCGGGGTTCTACTCCTTCCTGGAGGACGTCACCGAGGTCCGGGTGACCACGCCGTACGGCAGCCCGAGCGACTCGCTGTTCTTCGGCGAGCTGGCCGGGCGTCGCGTCGCCTTCCTGCCCCGGCACGGGCGCGGCCATCACCTGCCGCCGCACCGCATCAACTACCGGGCCAACCTGTGGGCACTGCGGTCGGTCGGCGTACGCCAGGTCCTCGGTCCGTGCGCGGTCGGCGGGCTGCGCCCCGAGTACGGGCCGGGCACGCTGCTGGTGCCGGACCAGTTGGTGGACCGGACGAAGGCCCGTACGCAGACCTTCTTCGACGGGGAGCCGCTGCCGGACGGAACGGTGCCGAACGTCGTCCACACCTCGTTCGCCGACCCCTACTGCCCCGACGGGCGCAAGGTCGCCCTCGCCGCCGCGCACGGGCGCGGCTGGGAGGCGGTGGACGGCGGGACCATGGTCGTCATAGAGGGCCCGCGCTTCTCCACCCGCGCCGAGTCGCAGTTCCACGCCGCGATGGGCTGGTCGGTGGTGGGCATGACCGGCCACCCGGAGGCGTACCTCGCCCGTGAGCTGGGGCTCTGCTACACCTCAATGGCGCTGGTGACGGACCTGGACGCGGGCGCCGAGACCGGCGACGGCGTCTCGCACACCGAGGTGCTGCGGGTGTTCGGCGAGAACGTGGGCCGGCTGCGGGAGGTGCTCTTCGACGCGGTGGCCGCCCTGCCGGAGACCGACAGCCGCTCCTGCCTGTGCACCCGGGCGCACGACGGCTGGGACCTGGGGATCGAACTGCCGTGATCATGGCGGGCGGTCACGCCTGCGAGTGACAGGGTTTTCCACACTGCCAAGGCTGTCCACAGGCGTGAGCGGGATCGGCGGGAACGCGGAATCGTAAGGGGCGTCGGCGGAAAGCCGGCGGAGCCGATGCTCGCTCCCGGTCTCTCACGGCAGGTGGTTGCCATGACGTTCACCTCGCGCGTTTCCGTCCCTCCCGGTCTGCGTCCCGGTCTTCGCCCCGGTCGTCCTCCAGTGGCACATGGGCGTTCGGCACCGGGGCCGTCGGCGGGGTTATCGCCGGGATCGTCGCCGGTGTCGTCGCCGGTGCCCGAGACGTGTGGGGTGCCGCAGTTCGCGCCGCTGCGGGTGCGCGGCGGGCGGCACCGGCTGCGGCGGGCCGTGCGGCGAAGGCGGCGCGCGATGGCGGCGGGGCTCGCCATGACGGCCGCGGCGCTGGCAGCTTCGGCGGCGGGGGCGCGCGGGCCCGCCGAGACGGACAAGCCGCAGGCCGCCGCGGCGCCACAGCGGGAGCGGCAGCCGGTCGAGGTGGTGTCCGCTCCGGTGCGGATCGCGGACGGCGCGACCGTCCGGCTGCTGCGCCCCGGTGACCGGGTCGACGTGATCGCGGCGCCGGACTCGCCGTCGGCGGACGGTGATGACGAGGCCCGCGTGGTGGCCAGGGGCGCTCGCGTGGAGAAGGTGCCGCGGACCGGCGAGGCGGGCGCGGACGGCGGTGCGCTGGTCGTGCTGTCCGTCCCGCGTGCCACCGCCGCGGTGCTGGCCGGCGCGGGGACGACGTCCCGTCTGGCGGTGACGCTGTGCTGAGTCACCGGACGCTTCCCGGTCGCACTGACCATCTGCCGGGTCACCTGTCCGTGTGTACGGATTGGACGGTTATGCACGGTGCACGGCCTAATGGCTCCGCCAACTGCACATGCGACGAAGGGCACCGTGGTGAGCCAGGAGAAGAACCAGAGCCTGCTGGAGGGCTTCAAGGCCTTCCTGCTGCGCGGGAACGTGATCGACCTGGCGGTCGCGGTGGTGATCGGCGCCGCGTTCACCAACATCGTGAACGCGATCGTCAGGGGAGTGATCAGCCCGGTCGTGGGCGCCTTCGGCACGAAGAACCTGGAGAGCTACCGGTCCTGCCTGAAAGGCCCGTGCCAGGTGAACGACAACGGGGAGGTCGTCGAGGGCGTCGCGATCCTGTGGGGTTCGGTGCTCAGCGCGACGCTCAGTTTCCTGATCACCGCGGCCGTCGTCTACTTCCTGATGGTGCTGCCCATGGCCAAGTACCTGGCCCGGCGGGCGGCGCTGGAGAAGGAGAAGAGGGGCGTGGAGGAGACCCTGGAAATCACCGAGCTGGAGGTGCTCAAGGAGATCCGCGACGCCCTCGTCGCCCAGCGCGGATCCGGACCGGGCGCCCCCTAGGGCCGCCGGCTCACAGGTGGTGCGGCGGCTTCTCGTCGAGGAAGCGCGCGAGGTCGGCGGCGCTGTCGCCGGCCGGAGGCCGCTCACCCCACCCACGGTCCGTATCGTCCGCGGATGGCTGGTCCAGCGGATCGTCGAAGATCAGCGCCGGCTTCCTCTTCTTGGGACTGGCTGTCCTCTTCTGGGGACTGGCCGGATTCGCCGGACTCGCCGGACTGTTCGGGCTGTCTGCGCTGTCCGGACTCTTCGTGCTCCTCGGATTCTGCGGGGTGTTCTCTTCCTCCGGCGCCGATTCGCTCTTCGCGTCGCGCGGTCCGGGGGTGGGGGCGGTCCTCATGCCTCTCAGCGTACGCCGGATGTCAGCGGTCATCGGGGTCGAGCAGCCACGGCACCAGGAAGCCCGCTCCAGGGCACTGACCTGGTGGGGCCGTGTGCAACGCCGGGTGGGAGGTCGCCGGTGGGCGCCGGGGGCTCACCCGGGCCCGGGTCACGGGTGGGGGCGGATGCCTCGTCGGGGGCCGGGTCGCCAGTGGGCGCTGGGGGCTCATCGGGGGCCGGCTCACCCGTTGGGGCGGGGGGTGCGGCCGGGCTCGGCTCGCCCGTCGGAGCCGGCGGCTCGGCCGGGCTTGGGTCACCGGTGGGCGCCGGAGGCTCGTCGGGGCTCGGCTCGCCCGTGGGCGCCGGGGGCTCCTCGGGGGCTGGGTCGCCGGTAGGGGCCGGGGGCTCGGCCGGGCTCGGGTCACCGGTGGGCGCCGGGGGCTCCTCGGGGGCCGGCTCGCCCGTGGGGGCCGGAGACTCGGCCGGGCTCGGCTCGCCCGTGGGCGCCGGAGGTGCGCCCGGGGCCGGGTCCCCCGTGGGGGCCGGGGGCTCGGCCGGGGCCGGGTCGCCCGTAGGCGCCGGGGGCTCGTTGGGGGCCGGGTCGCCGGTGGGGGCGGGGGGCTCGGTCACGCGGCTACCGTAGGGGGGACATGATCTGGTTCGCCCGTTTTGGGGACTTCGGGGTGACGGCTTCCCACGGATGGCGTCCGGCGGCGGTGCCTCTGCTGTCCTGGGGGGATGACCTCCCCTCCCCGTACGCCCCTGCGGCCTCTGGTCTCGCGCAGTCGGGACGAGGCGCACCGCGCCGCCACGCCCCTGGAGCTCTTCTTCGACCTGTGCTTCGTCGTGGCGGTCGCCCAGGCGGGCATCCAGCTCGTGCACGCCGTGGCCGAGGGTCACGCCGGCGACGGCATCGCCCGGTACGCGATGGTGTTCTTCGCCATCTGGTGGGCCTGGATGAACTTCTCCTGGTTCGCCTCGGCGTACGACAACGACGACGCCCTCTACCGGGTCGTGACGCTCGTTCAGATCGCGGGTGTCCTGCTCCTGGCCGCCGGGGTGTCCCGCGCCTTCGCGGAGCACGACTTCTTCCTGGTGTGGCTCGGCTACCTGGTGATGCGGCTCGCGCTCGCCTCGCAGTGGCTGCGCGCCGCACGGGCCGCGTCCGGCGCGGAGCGGACCATGGCGCTGCGGTACGCGGCCGGGGTGACGCTGTGCCAGGCGGGCTGGACGGCGCTGCTGTTCGTGCCCGAGGCGGCCCGCCCATGGGTGTTCCTGGTGATGGTGGTCGCCGAGATGGCCGTACCGCCGCTCGCCGAGAAGGACTTCGCGTCGAGCTGGCACGCGCACCACATCGCCGAGCGGTACGGGCTGTTCACCATCATCGTGCTCGGCGAGACCATCGCCGCGGCGACCGTCGCCGTGAAGACGGGCGTGGAGGAGAACGACGCGCTGGGCGACCTGCTGCCGATCGCCGCCGGCGGGCTGCTGCTGATCTTCGCCGCCTGGTGGGTGTACTTCGTCGTCCCCGTCCACCGGCGGCTGCTGTCGAACCGGCAGGCGTTCCTGTGGGGATACGGCCACTACCTGATCTTCGCGTCGGCGGCCGCGATCGGCGCGGGCATCGAGGTCGCCGTCGAGCAGGCGGTCGGCGAGGCGCACGTGTCGGCGACCGCCGCGGCGGCCGCGGTGACCCTGCCGTCGGCGCTGTTCCTGCTGCTGGTGTGGGCGCTGCACTCGCGTTACTTCAAGGTGGGCATCGCCCAGCAGCTCGTACTGCCGTGTGCCGCGCTGGGCATCCTGCTCTGCACGTTCGCGGGGCACTGGGGCGTCCTCGCGGGCGGGCTCGTCGCGGCGGCGGCCGTCGCGGTCGGGGTCACGCTCACCGCCCGTATGGAGCGTGGTACGCAAGGGGGATGAATGACGCACTGACGGACGTGGCCGGCCTCCGGGTCGGCCACGCGCGCGTACCGGGGGAAAACTCGCTCAGCGGCACCACCGTGGTCCTGGCGCCCGAGGGCGGGGCGGTCGCGGCGGTGGACGTGCGGGGCGGTGGCCCCGGCACCCGGGAGACGGACGCGCTCGACCCGCGCAACCTGGTCCAGCGCGTCGAGGCGGTGGTCCTGACGGGCGGCAGCGCGTACGGGCTGGAGGCGGCGGCCGGGGTGATGGCCTGGCTGGAGGAGCGCGGGCGGGGCGTGCGCGTGGGGCCCGACCCGTCGCAGGTGGTGCCGGTCGTCCCGGCGGCGTGCGTGTTCGACCTGGGCCGGGGCGGCGACTGGAAGGCGCGCCCGGACGCGTCGACGGGGCGTGCGGCGGTGGAGGCGGCGGACGCCACGGAGCTGCGCGCCCCCGTGGAGTGCGGGGCCGTCGGCGCCGGGACCGGGGCGGTGATCGGCGGGATGAAGGGCGGGGTCGGCACGGCCAGTACGGTCCTGCCCTCCGGGATCACCGTCGGCGCACTCGTCGTGGCCAACGCGGTGGGCTCGGCGGTCGATCCGCTGACGGGGGTGCTGTACGGGGCGTACGGCGACGGGCCGTTCGTCCAGCCGGACCCGGAGACGCACGCGGCGGCGGCACGGCGGCTGGCCGAGGCGCTGGAGCGCAACGACTGGCCGCCGCTGAACACCACGCTCGCCGTGGTCGCCACGGACGCCGACCTGACCCGCGTTCAGGCGCAGAAGCTCGCGGGGACGGCGCACGACGGCATCGCGCGCGCCGTGCGGCCGGTGCACCTCCTCAACGACGGCGACACCGTCTTCACCCTGGCGACGGGCGAGCGCCCCCTGCCCGACACGCACGGCCCGCTCGCGCTGAACGAGGTCCTGGCGGCCGGTGCCACCGTGGTGACCAGGGCGATCGTACGGGCGGTGCTGGCCGCCGGTTCGGTGTCGGGGCCGGGCGGCGACTTCCCTTCGTACCGGGATCTGTACCGGCTGGACTGAGGGGCGACGGTGAGGAGTTGAGAGGGGGCGCGCGGGAACTGGCTTTGCGCGCCCCTCGTTTTCTGGAAGCCGGACGCGTTGTCAGACCCAGGTACTACCTTAAGCAAGCATCGAGTGACACACGGCGACGGCCTGGAGACCCCTCTTGAACGTTCCGAACGACGACGAGACGACCGAGATGCACGTCGAGCGCCTCCTGGGGCGGGCGCTCAACTCCTTCGATCTGCCCGACGCGCTGGTCACGCGACTGGACTCCGCGCTGGCCCACGCCAGTTCGCTGCACTCGTCGCACCACAGCGCGGCGCTCCACCGGGCGACGTACCGGCACACATACCTGCTGGCGGACGGCTCGTCGCTGACGCTGTGGGAGCTGGTGCACAACACCGGGCGGGACGGCCACGAGCAGCACGAGCTGTACGCGGACGAGACCGACGTACGGCTCGCCGCCTCCCGGCTACCGGTCGGCTTCCCCGAGCCGGAGGACGACCTGGAGGTGGACCTCGACGCGGACCTGGAGCTGCTGGGCTCGCTGCTGAGCAGGCCGCCGCTCCCCGCCCCGCCGATGTACGTGCCGGACGATTCGGCGGACCACGCGCGCCGGGTGCTGCGCCGCGCGGAGAACGAGGACCGGCCGGGCGAGGCGGTGGCCGCGCGGCTGCGGGGGGCGTTCGCGCACCACATCAAGCAGGTCTTCGGCCGGCAGTGCAGCGTGGCGGGGAAGGACGCCGGGTTCACGCTGTACGAGCACGCGTTCCTGCTGCTGGACGGCAGCGAGATGAGCATCTGGGAGGTGGAGCACACGGCGACGCCGGACGGCCGGCACATGTGCGAGGTGTACGAGGACGAGCACACCGCGCGCGACGCCATGGAGCGCCGCGCGCGGGTACGGGGCCGGGTGCGCTGACCGCTGGGCCGGGTGCGCTGACCGCTGGGCCGGGTGCGCTGACCGCTGGGCCGGGTGCGCCGACCGCGGGCCCGGGTGCGCCGACGGGTCCCCGGGCCCGGCTCTCAGGCCGCCACGGCGACCTTCTCGTGGGTCTCCCCCGGCTCGTCCGCAGCCTGAGCTGGGACGGACGCCTTGCGGGCGTGGCCCTTGAGGAGGACGACGAGCGCGGCGCTGACCAGGGTGCCGACGACGATGGCGAGCAGGTAGAGGGCCGGGTTGCCGATCAGGGGCACCACGAAGACACCGCCGTGCGGGGCCCGCAGGGTGCACTCGAAGAGCATCGACAGGGCGCCGGTGACCGCGCCGCCCGCCATCGCCGACGGGATGACGCGCAGCGGGTCGGCGGCGGCGAAGGGAATGGCGCCCTCGGTGATGAACGAGGCGCCCAGCACCCAGGCGGCCTTGCCGTTCTCCCGCTCGGCCTTGGTGAAAAGCTTGCCCCGCACCACGGTGGCCAGGGCCATCGCGAGCGGCGGCACCATGCCGGCGGCCATCACGGCGGCCATCACCTTCAGCGAGCCCTCGTTGGGGTTGGCCAGGCCGCCGACCGCGAAGGCGTAGGCGACCTTGTTGAGCGGGCCGCCCAGGTCGAAGCACATCATCAGGCCGAGGATCACGCCCAGGACGACCGCGTTGGCGCCCGACAGCCCCGACAGCCAGTCGGTCAGCGCCTTCTGGAGCGAGGCGATGGGCTTGCCGATCACCAGGAACATCAGGAAGCCCACGATCACCGACGAGATCAGCGGGATGACCACCACGGGCATGATGCCGCGCAGCGGGCCGGGCACCCTGACCCGCTGGATCGCCATCACCACCCCGCCCGCGATCAGACCGGCGGCCAGACCGCCGAGGAACCCGGCGTTGATGGTCAGCGCGACGGCGCCGCCCACGAAGCCGGGTACGAGCCCGGGGCGGTCGGCCATGCCGTACGCGATGTAACCGGCGAGGACGGGGATCAGGAAGCTGAACGCCAGGCCGCCGATCTGGAACAGCAGCGCGGCCCAACTGTCGGCCTGGCCCCAGGCGAAGTGTTCGGCGACGGAGGGCGCCTTGTCGATGGTGTAGCCGCCGATGGCGAAGCCGAGGGCGATGAGGAGACCGCCGGCGGCGACGAACGGGACCATGTAACTGACGCCCGACATCAGCCACTTGCGGAGCTTGGTGCCGTAGCCCTCGCCGGGCTCGCCCGCGCTCTCGACGGGTGTGCCGCGACCGGCCCCGGCCGCCGCCGGAGCGGTGACCTCGCCGCGCTCGGCCTTGCCGCGCACTTCGGCGATCAGCTCGGCGGCGCGGTTGATCCCGGCCTTGACGCCGACGTCGACGGTGGGCTTCCCGGCGAAGCGTTCCTTCTCCCGGACCGGCACGTCATGCGCGAAGATCACGCCATCGGCGGCCGCGATGACGGCCGGGTCGAGCCGGGCGAACCCGGCGGAGCCCTGCGTCTCGACGGCCACCTCGACCCCGGCGTCCCGTCCGGCGTTCTCCAGGGACTCGGCCGCCATGTAGGTGTGCGCGATCCCGGTGGGGCACGACGTCACCACCACGACCCGGAACGGCGCCGACGGTTCCGCCCCGGGGGTTCCCTCCGGCCCCCCGGCGGCGGGAACTCCGGCGGGTGCGGAGCCCGGCTCCCCTCCCGCGACGGCCCCTTCCGCCTCGGAAGGCCCCTCGCCGGAGGCCGGGGCGGACGCGGAGGCCTCGCCGGAGGAAGGGACCGCCGATGGGGCGTCGCCGCGGACCAGGGCGGCGGCCTCGGGCGCGGAGGTCATCGTGCGGAGCGCCGACGTGAAGTCGGGGTCCATCAGGCGGCGGGCCAGGGAGGAGAGGATCGTCAGGTGGGCGTCGTCCGCGCCGGCCGGGGCGGCGATCAGGAAGATCAGGTCCGCCGGGCCGTCCGGGGCGCCGAAGTCGATGCCGGGGCCCGAGCGGCCGAAGGCGAGCGTCGGCTCCGTGACGTGCGCGCTGCGGCAGTGCGGGATGCCGATACCGCCGTCCAGGCCGGTCGGCATCTGCGCCTCGCGCGCCGCCACGTCGGCCAGGAAGCCGTCCAGGTCGGTCACCCGGCCCAGCCGCACCATCCGCTCGGCGAGCGAACGGGCCGCCGCTTCCTTCGTGTTCGCGGCCAGGTCGAGATCGACCAGGTCCGCGGTGATCATCTCGCTCATCGCGGGCTCCCTTACTCGCTCAGGTCTCGGTCGAGAGGTATGTCGGCGGTCACCGTGACCGCCGACAGGTCCAGGTCGGACGGCGTCGGCATCTCGCTGCCCGGCAGCCGCACCGCCGCCGCGCCGTGCGCCACCGCCGCCGCCAGCGCGTCGGGACCGTCACCGCCGGCGGCGAGGAAGCCCGCCAGGGACGCGTCGCCCGCACCGACGTTGCTGCGTACGGCGTCGACGGCGGCGTACCCGTAGAAGGCACCCGACTCTGAGATCAGCAGTTGCCCGTCCGCGCCCAGGCTGGCGAGCACGGCGCCGGCGCCCGCCGCCCGCAGCTCGTCCGCCGCCTTGGCCGCGTCGCCCACGGTGGCCAGGGGGCGGCCGACGGCTTCGGCGAGCTCCTCGGCGTTGGGCTTGATCACGTCGGGGCGGGCGCGCAGCGCGGCCAGCAGCGAGGGGCCGGAGGTGTCCAGGGCGATCCGGGAGCCGTACCCGTGCGCGCGGGTGACCAGGTCGGCGTACCACTCGGAGCCGAGGCCGCGCGGCAGGCTGCCGCAGCAGGCGACCCAGTCGGCGGCGGGCGAGTACGCGCCGACCGCCGCGAGGATCGCCTCCGACTCGCCCGGGGTCAGCCAGGGCCCCGGCGCATTGATCTTCGTGAGCGTGCCGTCGGGTTCGGCGACCGCGATGTTGGAGCGGGTGTGGCCCTTCAGCGGTACGGGCGCCACCTCGATGCCCTCGTCGGCCAGCAGTTCGGCGACGAGCGCGCCGGGTGCGCCGCCCAGCGGTACGACGGCGACGGTACGGCGCCCGGCCGCCGCCACGGCGCGGGAGACGTTGACGCCCTTGCCGCCCGGGTCCACGCGCTCGCCGGTGGCGCGCAGCACTTCGCCGCAGACCAGGGCCGGGACTTCGTACGTCCGGTCCAGGGACGGGTTGGGGGTGACGGTGAGGATCATGCGCGTACGACTTCCGTTCCGGCCGCCTCGATGGCCGCCGCGTGTTCTGTGCTGAGCCCGGTGTCCGTGATGAGCAGGTCCACGTCGGTGAGGTCGCCGAAGCGGGCGAAGTGCTCCGCGCCGTGCTTGGCCGAGTCGGCGAGCAGCACCACCCGGCGGGCGGCGGCGACCATGGCGCGCTTCACGGCGGCCTCGGCGAGGTCGGGGGTGGTGAGTCCGCTCTCGACGGAGAACCCGTTGGCGCCGAGGAGGAGGACGTCGGCGCGGATCTGCCCGTACGCCTCCAGCGCCCACGCGTCGACGGCGGCGCGGGTGCGGTGCCGGACGCGGCCGCCGACCAGGTGGAGGGCGATGCCGGGGTGGTCGGCGAGCCGGAAGGCGGCGGGCAGGGCGTGGGTGACGACGGTGAGCGCGCACTCCGGGGGCAGTCCGGCGGCCACCCGGGCCACGGTGGTGCCCGCGTCGAGGATGACGCTGCCGTCCTCGGGCAGTTCGCCGAGGGCGGCGCGCGCGATGCGGTCCTTCTCGTCGGCGGCGGTGGACTCGCGTTCGGCGAGGTCGGGCTCGAAGTCCAGCCGGCCGGCCGGGATGGCGCCGCCGTGCACCCGGCGGACGAGCCCGGCGCGGTCCAGGGCCTTGAGGTCGCGCCGGATCGTCTCGGCCGTCACCTGGAACTGCTCGGCGAGGGACAGCACGTCGACCCGGCCGCCCTCGCGGGCGAGGCGCAGGATCAGTTGCTGGCGCTCCGGTGCGTACATGTGGTTTTACGTCCGATCGATGCCCGAACTTGTGGTTTCACCAGCAGGCTACGTCCGGATTCCCGTGAAGTAAACACATCCGGGCAAACGGAAGGCCCGACTCTAGGGATCGTGAACCGATCCCCGGAGCCGGGCCGTCAGGCCTCCGCGCGTTACCGCGCGCCCCCTCAGTGCGTGAGCGCGGGCACCGGCTCAGGCACCTCGTCGGCGGCCACCGCGCCGCCCTCGACGTGCTGCTTCGGCCGCCCCGGCAGCGCGAACATCACGGCGAAGATCACCGCGAGCACCGCCACGACCCACCACAGCGCGCCCCGGAACGCCTCCGCGAACGCGGCGCCGACCTCACCGGGCGCGAGCCGCTCCTCGTCGATCGCCCCGAAGAAGACGACCGACACCAGCCCGAGACCCAGCGCCGTTCCCATCTGCCCGGTCGTGTTGATGAGCCCGGAGGCCGAACCGGCGTGTTCGCGCGGTACGTCCGACAGGACCGCGTCGGTCAGCGGCGCCACGATCAGACCCATGCCGATACCCATCACGACCAGGGGCGCGACCATCTGCCACGGCTCGATCCCCGTCCCGTACCGCCCGGCCTCCCAGATGTAGAGGAGCACCCCGGCGACCATGGTCAGCGCACCGGCCTGGAGCACCTTCCGCCCGAAGCGCGGCACGAGCTTCTGCACGGACATCCCGGCGGCGGCGGACACGGCGATCGAGAACGGCACGCCGGTCAGGCCGGCCTTCAGCGGGCTCCAGCCCAGCCCGATCTGCATGTACAGCGTCCAGACGAGGAAGAAGACGCCCAGCACGACGCCGAAGGTGAGCTGCACCGCGATACCGGCCGCGAAGCTCTTCACCCGGAACAGCGACAGCTCGACCAGCGGCGAGCCGTCCTTGCGCGCCTTGTACTTCTCGTACGCCACGAAGACGCCGAACACCGCCATGCTGCCGGCCATGCACACATGGCCCCACAGCGGCCAGCCCAGCTCACGCCCGCGCGTCAGCGGGTAGATCAGCATCAGCAGGGCCAGCGTGACCAGCGCGACGCCGACCAGGTCCAGCCGCAGCGCCTTGTCGGCGCGCGACTCGGCGATGAACTTCCGGCCCAGGATCAGTCCGGCGACGCCGACCGGCAGGTTGATCAGGAAGATCGGCCGCCACTCCAGCCCGAACAGGTTCCACTGGGTCAGCAGCGCGCCCAGCAGGGGACCGGAGACGGCCCCGAGGCCCACGACCGCGCCGAACATCCCGAACACCTTGCCGCGCTCGTGCGCCGGGAACGTGACATGGATGATCGCCAGCACCTGGGGCACCATCATCGCGGCCATCGCGCCCTGCAACAGCCGGGAGGCGACCAGCATCTCGGGGTTCGCGGCGAAACCGCAGAGGGCGGACGCGACGGTGAACCCGGCCATGCCGACGAGGAAGAGCCGCTTGCGGCCGTAGATGTCGCCCAGGCGCCCGCCGGTGATGAGACCGGCGGCGAAGGCCAGCGCGTAACCGGCCGTGATCCACTGGATCGCGCCGAACGACGCCGACAGGTCCCGCTCGATGCTCGGGATCGCGATGTTGACGATGGTGACGTCGACGAGGTCCATGAACGCGGCCGTCATGACGATGGCGAGTGCCAGCCATCGCCGCCTGTCGGCCGCTGGTGCGGTAGTGGCGGAAGAGGTGGAGGTGGAGGTCATGCCGAAAAGCTAATTGGCATATAGGTCAGCTTGTGTCCTAATGGGCGCGCATCCTGGATGGCATGACGGACACTCCGGCACGACTCCTGAATCTGCTGTCGCTCCTCCAGACGCCGCGCGAGTGGCCGGGCAGCGAGCTGGCCGAGCGGCTGCGCGTCAGTCCCCGTACGATCCGCCGCGACGTCGACAGGCTGCGCGACCTGGGCTATCCGGTCGAGGCGACGCGGGGCGCGGTCGGCGGCTACCGGCTGGTCGCGGGCGCCGCGATGCCGCCGCTGCTGCTGGACGACGAGGAGGCGGTCGCCATCGCCGTCGGGCTGCGCGCCGGGGCCGGCCACGCCATCGAGGGCGTCGAGGAGGCGGCCGTACGGGCGCTGGCCAAGCTGGAGCAGGTACTGCCGTCGCGGCTGCGGCACCGGGTCGCGACCCTCCAGAACGCGACCATCCCGCTGACGCGGGGGGACGGCGCGACCGTCGCGCCCGCGACACTGACGACGCTCGCGGCGACCGTCACCGGCCACGAGCGCCTGCGGTTCGGGTACCGGGCGGGCGACGGGACGGAGACGAAACGGCAGGTGGAGCCGTACCGCCTGGTGTCGACGGGCCACCGCTGGTACCTGGTGGCGTACGACCTCACCCGCGAGGACTGGCGCACCTTCCGCGTCGACCGGGTCGCGGACCCCTTCCCGACGGGCGCCCGGTTCACCCCGCGCGAGCTGCCGACGGGAGGCGCGGCGGAGCTGCTGTCGCACTCCACGTCACGCACGCAGCCCGAGCTGGACCTGGACGTCACTTTCGAGGCGCCCGCGGAATTCGTGACGGCCCGCCTGCCGGCCCACCTCGCCCCCACCCCGACGGGCCCCGACACATGCCGGCTGCGCGCCCGGTCGGCGGACTCGGTGGAGTGGCTGGCCCTGCGGCTGGCGCTGACGGACTGCGAGTTCACCGTCCACGGCCCGGGCGCACTGGCGTCGTACGTGTCCGCCCTGGCCGCCCGCCTTGCGCGGTCGGTCCCCGAAGGAACCCCGCGCTGACGCTCCCGCGCACGGGCGGCCCCCACGGCCCCGAGGCCCGCAACTGGGGCCCGGGGGCGAGCCCCCGGAGACCTACGCCGCCGCGTCGAAGCCCGTGTCGCGGGCCATGCGCTTCAGTTCCAGCAGCGCGTGCTTCTCGATCTGGCGGATCCGCTCACGCGTCAGGCCGTGCTCCTTGCCGACCTCCGTCAGCGTCCGCTCACGGCCGTCCTCGATGCCGTACCGCATCCGGATGATCGACGCCGTACGGTTGTCGAGCTTGCCGATCAGGTCGTCCAGCTCCTCGCTGCGCAGCAGCGTCAGCACCGACTGCTCGGGGGACACGGCCGAGGTGTCCTCCAGCAGGTCGCCGAACTGCGTCTCACCGGCGTCGTCCACCGACATGTTCAGCGACACCGGGTCGCGCGCCCAGTCCAGGACGTCGATGACCCGCTCCTCGTTCGAACCCAGCTCGGCGGCGACCTCCGCCGGCTCCGGGTCGCGGCCGTGCTCGCGGTTGAACTCGCGCTGCACGCGCCGGATGCGGCCCAGCTCCTCCACCAGGTGCACGGGGAGGCGGATGGTGCGCGACTGGTCGGCGATCGACCGCGTGATGGCCTGGCGGATCCACCACGTCGCGTACGTCGAGAACTTGAAGCCCTTGGTGTAGTCGAACTTCTCCACCGCCCGCACCAGGCCCGCGTTGCCCTCCTGGATGAGGTCGAGCAGGGGGAGCCCACTGCGCGGGTAGCGCCGGGCGACCGCGACGACCAGCCGGAGGTTCGACCGGATGAAGACGTCCTTGGCACGCTCGCCCTCGGCGACCAGGCGCTCCAGCTCCTCGCGGGACGCACCCGCGGCCGCGCCGCCCGACTCGGGCTCGATCTCACCGTCCAGGATCTGCTGGGCGTACACACCCGCCTCGATCGTCTGGGACAGCTCGACCTCCTTGGCGGCGTCGAGCAGGGGCGTGCGCGCGATCTCGTCGAGGTACATGCCGACCAGGTCGCGGTCGGCGATCTCCCCGCCCACGGCGCGAACGCTGCTGGCCCGGTCGGTGGTCTCACTGGGGGCGGACTGACGACGGGCGACGGCACGGGTTGCCATGCGAGCTCCCTTGCTGAGTAGGTCGCGACACCCTCCCGGGTGCCCTGCATCCGACGGAAACAACGACTGGAATCCGGACAGAATTCCCATGACACCCGTCGATTTCCGCGATCTTGCAGTACCCTGTCCCGCCACCAGGGGAGGACGGATGCCGCACGACAGCGAAGAGGTGCAGGTCAGGCCGGGCACGGAGGGTGACCTCAGGGCGCTCACGGACATCTACAACCACTACGTCCGTGAGACGGCGATCACATTCGACACCGCCCCGTTCACCCCCGAAGAGCGGCGCCCCTGGCTGCACTCCCACCCGGAAGACGGCCCCCACCGCCTGCTGGTTGCTCGCGGCACCGGGAACGCCGGAACGGTCCTCGGGTATGCCACCTCCAGCCCCTTCCGGCCGAAGGCCGCGTACGCGACCTCCGTGGAGGTGAGCGTCTACCTCGCCCCCGCGGCGGCCGGGCGGGGCATCGGGACCCTGCTGTACAAGCGGCTCTTCGAGGCCCTGACGGAGGAGGACGTGCACCGCGCCTACGCCGGGATCGCGCTGCCCAACGAGGCGTCGGCACGCCTGCACGCCCGCTTCGGCTTCCGGCACACCGGCACCTTCAGGGAGGTGGGCCGCAAGTTCGGGCGGTACTGGGATGTGGCCTGGTACGAGAAGGACCTCTAAAGAGCCTGTCCGAACTGCACGGACCGCTTCGCCAGCCCCATCCAGAACCCGTCGATCACACTGCGCCCGCCACTCAGGTCACCGGCGGCGTCGGCGGCACCGAGCGTCACGAACAGGGGCGCGAAGTGCTCGGTACGGGGGTGGGCGAGCGCGCCGGCGGGCGAGGCGTGCGCGAAGTCCAGCAGCGCGTCCACGTCCGCGGCTTCCAGCGCCCGCCGCCCCCAGTCGTCGAACTCCGCCGACCAGCCGGGGACGCCCTCGTGCCGCAGGGCCGCCAGGTTGTGGGTGAAGAACCCGCTCCCGACGATCAGCACGCCCTCGTCGCGCAGCGGCGCCAGTCGGCGCCCGATGTCCATGAGCCGGGCCGGGTCGAGCGTGGGCAGGGACATCTGGAGGACCGGGACGTCCGCGTCCGGGTACATCTCGACGAGCGGGACGTACGCCCCATGGTCCAGCCCCCGGTCGGGCAGGTCCTGCACGGGCGCACCGGGACCGCGCAGCAGTTTGCGCACCGATTCGGCCAGCCCGGGCGCGCCCGGCGCGGCGTACCGGACCCGGTAGTAGTGCTCGGGGAAGCCCCAGAAGTCGTAGACCAGCGGCACGGTCTCGGTGGCACCGAGGGCCAGCGGGGCCTCCTCCCAGTGGGCGGAGACCATCAGGATCGCGGAGGGCCGGGGCAGGCGGGCGGCCCAGGCGGCGAGCTCGCCGGGCCAGACGGGGTCGTCGGCGAGCGGCGGCGCGCCGTGGGAGAGGTAGAGGGCGGGCATCCGCCCGACGGAACCGGGCTCCACGAAGGCGGTCATGACGGCGACTCCTGACGTGCTCTTCCATCCTACTTACTTGAAACTTAAAGCAGGCTCGAACAGGAGCGTACCGACCATTTGTTCAAGTTTCAAGAAGCCGTACAGTGGGATACATGGATACGGCAACCAACGGCGGGTCCCGGCGGTCCGAGGAGCCGCGCTGGCTCAGCGACGACGAGCAGCGCGTCTGGCGTGCGTACCGGCACGCCACCACGCTCCTGGAGGACCACCTCGACCGCCAGCTCCAGCGCGACGCCGGAATGCCGCACATCTATTACGGACTGCTCGTCCAGCTCTCCCAGGCCCCGCGCCGCCGGATGCGGATGACCGAGCTGGCCAAGGACGCCAAGATCACCCGGTCCCGGCTGTCGCACGCCGTGGCGCGGCTGGAGAAGAACGGCTGGGTACGCCGTGAGGACTGCCCCTCCGACCGGCGCGGCCAGAACGCGTACCTGACGGACGAGGGGTACGAGGTGCTCAGGCGCAGCGCGCCCGGCCATGTCGCCGCCGTACGCCAGGCGATCTTCGACCGGCTCAGTCCGGAGCAGGTCGACCAGCTCGGCGAGATCATGCGGGTCATGGCCGAGGGCCTCCAGCCGTGCGACCGGGACGCCGACCTGCCCTGGCTGCGGTAGCCCTCGCGCCGCGGTAGCCCTCGCTAGGTCGTCAGCACCACGCCCGCGTACGACGCCGCCGCCACGATCACCCAGGCGGCCAGCCCCAGCGCCGCGACCCGCACCCCGGTGCGGGACAGCGTCGGCAGGTGCACCGCGCTGCCGAGGCCGAACAGGGCGGCGGCGAGCAGGAGTTCCTGAGCCGTCCCGGCGGCGTCCAGCGTCGGCGCGGGCAGCCATCCGGTCGTACGCAGCGCCACCATCGCGAGGAACCCGGCCACGAACAGCGGCACCAGCG
This sequence comes from Streptomyces sp. NPDC049837, assembly GCF_040674455.1. NCBI lineage: Bacteria > Bacillati > Actinomycetota > Actinomycetes > Kitasatosporales > Streptomycetaceae > Streptomyces > Streptomyces sp. NPDC049837. Next base: position 255,098 of record NZ_JBFAMP010000005.1, read on the forward strand.
GCGGCCGGTGCCCCTTCGGCGCGGCACTCCCCGGCGCACCGCCCCCCGGCACGGCACGCGCCCGCCGCCGGGCCGCCACCACCAGCGCCGCGACCAGCGGGGCCAGCAGCGCGACCCGCATCAGCTTGACCAGCACCGCCTCGCCCAGCGCGGCGGGCCCCGCGGTCCCCGCGGCCGCCACCACCTGGCCCACGTCGTGCACGCCCGCGCCCACCCAGCGCCCGAACTGCGCGTCGCTCAGCCCCAACGGGCCGTGCAGCAGCGGCAGTACGGCGATGGCGAGCGTCCCGCACAGGGTGACCAGGGCGACCGACGTGGCGGCGTCGTCCTCGTCGCTGTCCCGCACCGCGCTCACCGCGCCGATCGCCGACGCGCCGCAGATCGCGTACCCCGTGGCGATGAGCACCGGCTGGTCGCCCGACAGGCCGATCCGGCGCCCCAGCCACCACGTACCGCCGAAGGTGGCGGCCACGACGGCGAGCACCATGGCGACCGTGCCCCAGCCCAGGCCCAGGACGTCGGCGAGGCTCAGCTTCAGCCCGAGCAGCACGACACCGACGCGCATCAGGCGCTTCGCCGCCAGGGTGAGGCCCGGCCGGCAGCCGCCCCGGATGCGGGCGCGCAGCCACGGCGTGTGGGCGGCGGCGACGCCCAGGACCACGGCGGCGGTGAGCATGGGCACGGCCGGCACGGCGAGGTGCACCAGCCAGGCCGCGCACACCCCGGCCACGGCGAGCGCGAGCCCCGGTACGGGACCGGACCCGGCCCGGCCGCCGGCCACGAGCGGGCGGACGCGTGAACCGACGAGCGCCATCAGCGGTCCGCGGGCAGCCGGTAGAGGCGCCGGACGCTGGTGCCCAGGCGGGTGATGTCGGCGCCGTAGACGTGCAGCGACAGGGCCGTGCGGTCACCGGCGTTGCGTACGGAGTGGATGTCGCCGGGCGGGGCGAAGGCGGCCACCTCTCCGGGGCCGTTCACCACGTCCTCGGTGGCGAGCAGCCGGGCGGAGGTGCCGTCCGGGACGAGCTGGTACCGGCGTTCGTGCTCCTCGCCCTGGTGGACGCCGGCCACGCACCACGAGACGTGGTCGTGGATGGGGGTGCCCTGGCCGGGCAGCCAGACGATGGCGACGACGGAGAACCCGCCGTCGGGCTCGGCGTGGAGCACGTGCTGGCGGTAGTGGGCGGGGTCGCCCTCGCACTGCGCCGGGGTGAGCAGGTCCGGCGCGCCGAGGTGCGGGGCGAGGCGGTCCGCCACGAGACGGGCGGTCGGGTCGGGGGGCAGGCCACGGTCCACGGCCTCGCGTATCTCGGCGACGAGGGTGCGAAGGCGTTCGGTGGTCGTGCCGGCCGCGGCAACGGAGGTCGTCGTCATGGCGGCAGCGTCCGCCCGGCCGACCCATTACGTCCAAGGACGGTTCATTGCCATCCACCCAACGAACGCTTATGGATACGCCGGGCTCAGCAGCCCACCCTGGACTCGGCCACCGCGACGATCTCGTCGAGCATGAGGGCCGTCGCGGGGATCTTGAGGTGGTCGCGGAGGACGTAGGCGTACACCTGGCGGCGCGTGTGCGGCTCGACGATCCGCCCGGTCACCTTGTCGTGGCAGAGGAAGGACAGGACGAGCGCGGGCACCATGGCGATGCCGACGCCGGCCGCCACCAGGCTCTGCATCACCAGGTTGTCGTCCGTGGTGCAGGCGATGTCGGGGGTGAACCCCGCCTCGGCGCAGGCGTGCAGGAAGTTGGCGTTGCAGCGCGCGCAGCCGGCGATCCACCGCTCGTGCGCCAGATCGGCCAGGTGCACCGCCCGGCGGCGGGCCAGCGGGTGGCCGGTGGGCAGGAGCACCGTCAGCGGGTCCTCCAGCAGTCGGAACTCGTCGAGTTCCTCGGGGACGTCGACCCGCAGGCCCGGATAGGTGAAGGCCAGGGTGATGTCGCACTCGCCCCGGGCGACCATCCGCAGCGACTCGGGCGGCTCGCTCTCCACCAACTCGACCCTGATGCCGGGGTGTCCGGCGGCCATGCGGGCCATCGCCTCGGGCAGGATCGTCGCCCCGGCGCTGGGGAAGGCGCACACGCGCACCCGGCCGGAGCGGAGCCGCGCTATGGCGTCGATCTGTTCCTGCGCGGCGGCCAGGCTGTCGAGGATCGTCCCGGTGTGCCGGGTGAGGGCCTCCCCCGCCTCGGTGAGCCTGAGGCCGCGTCCGACCCGGGTGAACAGCGGGGTGCCGACGTCCCGTTCGAGCGCCTTCATCTGCTGGCTGACGGCCGGCTGGGTGTACCCGAGCGAGCGGGCGGCCGCCGTATAGGAACCGGTCCTGACCACCTCGTGGAAGGTCTTGATGTACCGGGAGTCGAACACGCCGAAAGCATAAGCGGAAATTGGGGTACGCGAAGGGGCGCTTCCCCGCCACATCGGCGGCGGGGAAACGCCCCTCCACGGCGTGTGCGTGTCCGTCAGTGCGCGACGACCGGGACCCGCACCTCGTCCTCGGCCCCGCCCGCGGCGACCGGACGCGAACCGCCGCCCGGACGGCCCGTGTTGATGAAGGTGAACGCGATCGCGGCGGACACCAGCAGAATGCCGACGGCCCACCAGATGGCGACGGAGTAGCCCTCGACCATGCCCTGGAGCTCCAGCAGCCGGCGCGCCTGCGGCGAGGTGGCGGCGGCCGCGCGGTCGGCGATGTACGCGGTGGTCGCCGACGCGGCGATGGTGTTGAGCAGCGCCGTGCCGATCGCGCCGCCGACCTGCTGCGAGGTGTTCACCATCGCGGAGGCCACACCGGCGTCCCGCGCCTCGACGCCGTGCGTCGACAGGGACATGGCCGGCATGAACGCCGTACCCATGCCGAGGCCCAGCAGGAGCTGCGCGGGCAGGATCAGTCCGGCGTACGAGGAGTCGACCTCCAGGCCGGTCAGCAGCAGCATGCCGGTGGCGGCCACGAGGAAGCCGGGGCCCATCAGCAGCCGGGGCGCGACGCGGGTCATCAGCCGGGCGCCGATCTGCGTCGAACCCGTGATCATGCCCGCGATCATCGGCAGGAAGGCGAAACCGGTCTTGACGGGCGAGTACCCCTTCACGACCTGGAGGTAGTACGTGAGGAAGAGGAACAGCCCGAACATCGCGATGATGGCGAGCCCGAGGGCGAGGTACGCGCCACCACGGTTGCGCTCGGTCATCACGCGCAGGGGCAGCAGCGGCGACTTCACCCTCGCCTCGACGGCGACGAACGCGGCGAGCAGCACGGCCGAGGCGACGAACAGCCCGATCGTGCTCGCGTCGGACCAGCCGTCGGACTCGGCGCGGGTGAACCCGTACACGAGGGAGACCAGGCCGAGCGTGGAGAGGACGACGCCCGGGATGTCCAGCGGGGAGCGGTTGCGGCCACCGGCCGGCTCACGGATGACGAAGTAGGCGCCCGCGGCGGCGACGACGGCGAAGGGGATGTTGACGAAGAACGTCCAGCGCCAGTTCAGGTACTCGGTGAGGACGCCACCGAGGATCAGGCCCACGGCGCCACCGCCACCGGCGATCGCACCGTAGATGCCGAACGCCTTGGCGCGCTCCTTGGCGTCGGTGAACATCACCGCCAGCAGGGACAGCGCGGCGGGCGCGAGCAGCGCGCCGAAGGCGCCCTGGAGGGCGCGCGAGCCCAGCATCATCGCCTCACCGGTCGCCGCACCGCCCAGCGCGGACGCGGCGGCGAAGCCGAGCAGGCCGACGACGAAGGTGCGCTTGCGTCCCCACAGGTCGGCGATACGGCCACCGAAGAGCAGCAGACCGCCGAAGGCGAGGGCGTACGCGGTGATGACCCACTGCCGGTTGCCGTTCGAGATGCCCAGATCCTGCTGGGCGGAGGGCAGCGCGATGTTCACGATCGTCGCGTCGAGCACGACCATGAGCTGGGCCAGGGCTATGAACACCAGCGCTTTCCAGCGGCTGGGGTCAGGGGCGAGGTCGGCGGGAACGGGGCCGGAAGGCGTTTTTGGCATGGGGGCAGCCACCTAGGGACTCGAAAAGGCGAAAAAGGGATGTAAGGGCGTAAGGGCTGGTGCCGGCGGGTGTTCAGGTGACCGCCCCGGGAGGGCGGGTCGGTTGTGTCGGCGGGTCGGTGTGTCGGTGGTCGGCGGGTCGGGTCAGGACTCGCGGCGCAGGTCCTCCAGGGTCGCGGGCGAGCCGGGGAGTTCGGAGCGGGCGGGGGCCTCCAGGCCGTCCAGGAAGAGCTGGAGGTGACGGTGGACGAACCGGTCGAAGTTCGGGCACGCGGAGCCCGGCAGCGGGCGGGTGAGCTGGGAGAGGGCGACCAGCAGGTCACCGACGGCGACGTCGGTGCGCAGCCGCCCGGTCGCCTGCGCCCGGCCGAAGAGCGCCTGGACGGCGTCCTCCAGGCGGTCGCGCTCGGCGAGCAGTTCGGGGTGGGCCCGGTCGAAGGCGCCGGAGAGCATCGGGCACAGGGCGCCGATCCGCTCGTCGGCGGCGGCGTGGGTGAAGCGGCGCAGCGCCTCGAAGGCGTCGGCCTCCTCGGCGGCCGCCTCCAGGGCCCGCTCGGTGGTACGGGACATGACCGACAGGACGACCTCGTGGACGAGGGCGGCGCGGTCGGGGAAGTGCCGGTAGAGCGTGGCGTTGCCGACTCCGGCCCGGCGGGCGACCTCGTCGAACGGCACGTCCGGCCCGAGCTCGACGAACATCTCGCGGGCCGCCGTCACGATCCGCTCGCGGTTTCGCAAGGCGTCCGCGCGGGGGCGGGACGCGCGGCGCGTGGCGGTGTCGGCGGTGCTGGTCACGGTCACTCCCTACTGCCGTAAGCGGGGACGGCTTCCCCGGTTGTCGGCGACACAGGGATAAACGGGGAGTCCGTCCCCGGAATTTCACCTTCCCCCGTGACCTGCGTCACCCCACTTCACCCCCCTCCCGGCGAGTAACCCACGATCGGCCGCATCCGGCGGGCGTCCGGCCTCCGCCCGGCAGAGGCTGATCGGACGGAGAGCAGTCCGGACCCGGCCGGCTGCCGCCGACCGAAGGCGATCAGCACGCATGCAGCAGACCCGCCGGCGGATACGCAGACCGGCCGCCCTCGGCGCGGCCGCCACCCTCGCCATAGCCGGCCTGGCCACGGCGAGCTCGACCCTCCCGGACCCCACCCGCGCCTCCGCCGGCCCCGTCGCCGCCCGGTCCGCCGCCGACGAGCCGGGACTCGCCGCGTGCCGGATCTCCACCGCCCTGGGGGTCCAGCTCTCGGAGGGCATACCCACGGGCCCGGGCTACGCCCGCTCGACGGGCGAGGTCCGTGCCCTGACCCTGATGGTCGACTTCCCCGACGCCCCCGGCGAGGGCCCGGCGATGAGCCGGTTCGCCGAGTTCTTCCCGCAGACCACCGACTGGTTCCGCGTCAGCTCGTACGGACGGCTGCGCTACCGCCCCGAGGCACCGCTGCGCGACTGGCTCCGGATGCCGGTGCCCTTCGCCTCGTACGGGATCGAGCGCGGCTCACCGTATGAACCCGGCTACCGCCAGCTCGTCCAGGACATCGTGACGGCCGCCGACCCCAAGGTCGACTTCAGCGCGTACGACCTGGTCAACGTCCTCGTCACGCCGAACGCCGGCCCCTCCGCCCTGGACACCGTCCTGTCCGTCACCTTCTCCGGCAACGGCGAGGCCCCGCACGCCGACGGCGCCCCGCTCGCCAACACCTCGTTCGTCTACAGCCGCCAGGACGACGGCTCGGGCACCTACCACGAGACGGGGTTCCGGGTCCTGCCGCACGAGAACGGCCATGTCTTCGGCCTGCCCGACCTCTACACCGCCGAGGGCGGCGGCGCGGTCGGGCACTGGGACATCATGTCCGAGGACTGGGGGGCCAACAACGACCTGCTGGGCTGGCACAAGTGGAAGCTGGGCTGGCTCGACAACAACCAGGTGCGGTGCGCCTCCACGCCCGGCACCCGCGAGTACACGCTCACGCCGCTGGCCATGAAGGGCGGGCCGAAGCTCGCCGTCGTCCCGCTGACGCCGGAGTCCGGGTACGCGGTGGAGGTACGCACCCGGGACGGCAACGACGAGGCGGTGTGCGAGCCGGGCGTGCTGGTCTACCACGTCCAGTCGGACGTGGACACCGGGCACGGCCCGGTCAACGTCGTCGACAGCGACGAGGACAGCGGCGGCTGCACGCGCCGCCCCAATGTGCACGCCGAACTGTCCGACGCCCCCTACCGCCCCGGCGAGTCCTTCACGGACCGCGAGAGCGGCGTACGGATCACGGTGCTCTCCGAGAACCCGAAGACGGGCACGTACCGGATTCGCGTCACCCGCGGCTGAGCCCGGACCCGGACGCCTCGCCCGCCCGGACCTGATCCTCGACGTCCTTCCTCAGGTCCCGTTTCAGCACCTTGCCGGTCGCGTTGCGCGGCAGCGGACCGTCCTGGACGAGGACGTGCGCCGGCACCTTGAAGGCCGCCAGGCTCCGCGCCACCTGCGCCCGCAGCTCCTCCGCCCCGGCCGTGGCCCCCTCCCGGAGCCGCACCACGGCGGCGACCTCCTCGCCCAGCACCGGGTGGGGAACACCGAGCACGGCCGCGTCCAGCACGTCGGGGTGGCCGGACAGGGCGGCCTCGACCTCCACGCAGTACACGTTCTCGCCGCCCCGGATCACCATGTCCTTCAGCCGGTCGACGACCGTGACCCGCCCGTCCCGCACCGTGGCCAGGTCGCCCGTGCGGAACCAGCCGTCGGGCGTGAACGCGGCCGCGGTCGCCTCCGGATCCTGCCAGTAGCCGCGCACCAGCGACTGGCCGCGCAGCCACAGCTCGCCCACCTCGCCGTCGGGCAGCGCCCGCCCGTCCGGGGCGGCGATCCGCACCTCGGTCACGGGGGTGGGCCGCCCGACGCTGCCGGGGAAACGCCGGTAGGAGTCCCCGAAGTTGGCCAGCACGCCGCCGCTGGTCTCGGTCAGTCCATAGCCGTTGCGCGGCTCGACGCCCTCGGGGCAGCGGGCGACGAGGCCGGGCGGTGCGGCGGCGCCGCCCGTGCTGAGGTGGACGAGCGTCCCGAGCCCCCTGTCACCGGCCGCCTCCAGGAGCTGGAGCGCGGTGGTGGGGACCCCGGCGTAGTGCGTCACGCCGTGCTCGTGGATGAGCTCCAGGGCCTTCACGGCGTCCCACTTGCGCATCAGCACGAGCGTGCCGCCCGCCGCCATCACCGTGTAGAACGACGTGAAGGCGGCGACGTGGAAGAACGGGAACGTGGTCAGCGACACGGGCGCCGGACCCTGCCCGGGGATCTCGCCCCGTTCGAGCGCGGCGACGGCGGCGTGGTACCGGGGGTTCATGGCCGCCCCGGCCTGGGCGAGGTGCGTGGCGACCGCGCCCTTGGGCCGCCCGGTGGTGCCGGACGTGTAGATGATCGTTGCGTCGTCCTCGGGCCGGACGTCCACCTCCGGCGGGCCGAGCGCGGGGTCGGCGGCGGGCAGGTCCTCGTACCGCTCGAAGCCCGCCTCGGCCTCCCCTGCCTCCCCGTGGAAGACCAGGCCCGGCACGCCGTGGCGCCGCGCCCACGCCCGTACGCGCTCCACCCTCTCCCCGTCGACGAGCAGTACGCGCGGCCGGCAGTCGTCGAGGGCGTACGTGAACTCGTCCTCGGTCCACCAGGCGTTGAGCGGTACCGCGACGAGGCCGGCCAACTGGGCGGCCCAGAAGGCGATCTGCCACTCGGGGTGGTTCCGCATCGCGACGACGGCCCGCTCGCCCGGGCGCAGCCCGTACACGTCGGTGAACCGGCGGGCGAGCGCGCAGGCGGCGGCGAAGAACTCCCCGTACGTGTACGTCCGGCTCTCGGCGACGAGGAACGGCCGCTCGCCGTACGCCCAGGTGACCTCGGCGAACTCGCGCAGCGTGCGCGGTCCGCCGGCGTACACCGTCCGCCCGTCCCCGGCCGTCCCGACGGCGAACGGGGCTCCCTGCGCGGTCAGTACCGACGGGTGGTGCGTGGACGGATCGGTGTGCGGCACGATCGCCTCTCCCTAAGCGCTTGCTCACTCCCTTCGGGCGACGCTATGCGTCCCGGCCGCACGCCGTCAAGGTAGATGCATGGCACACTTATTGGGTGCTGCTTGCCGTACGCCGCTCATGGCTCCGCTCAATGGGGATGCAGCTCACGGACCTCGGCGGCCGGGCGCAGGTCGCCGGTCGGCGCCAGGGCCGGCCGGACGACGTGCCACATGCGGGCCAGCCACTCCTGCGCGCTCTCGCGCGGGGCGGACGGACCCTCGCCGAAGGCCGCGCCCACGCGCGTACGGGTCATCGTCTCGGCGCCCACGATGACCGACATGACGAGCGCCACGGCGGAGCGGGCGTCGACGCCGGGCAGCGCCGCCCCGTCCGCCTCGGCCCGGCGCAGGGCCTGGAACAGGCGGCCGAGCCAGTTGACGTGGCAGTGCAGCGCCGGGTCCTCCGGGGTCTCGACCTCGCGGGCCAGCCGCACCCCGGCCCGGGTGACGACATCGCTTTCGAGTAGCCCGACGAGCGTGTACGTCATGTCGACGACAGCCTGGAACGACGGGCCCTGGCGCTCGGCGCACACCGCCAGCGCGGCGCCCGAGGTGGCGCACGCCTCGGCCTGGACGGCACGGGCGAGGTCGGACTTGGCGGCGAAGTGGAAGGACAGCGCACCCTTGGTCACCTGCGCCTGATCGCTGATCACCGCGAGTGTGGCGCGTTCGTACCCGACCTGATCGAACACCGCGGCGGCCGCCCGGACGAGATTCGCCCGGGTCCTCTCGGCCCGCTCCTGCTTCGCCACAGCCCAAACCCCTCTCGCCTGGGCATGACAGTAGAAACCAACCTCTTGGTTTGTCAAAGGCGCGTAAATGAGTCACTCGCACCACCCGAATTGGCTCCGAGCTGCCCATTCACCCTCTGGGACCCGGTAAACAAACCGTTTGGGCGGTTTTCTAATCACCTCAGTGACTCTGTGGGTTGGCGGCCGTCCCCTCGGTGCTGAGCAGCACGAGCGTGGCGGCGGCGCCGACGCCCAGGGCGGTACGGCGCTCTCGCGCGCCCGCACCGGTCAGGGCGGCCCGGACCCCGGCCAGTGACGCGGCCCCGCACGGGCCGGATGACACGCCCAGGGCGGCGAGGTCCCGGGCCGCACGGGCACTGTCGGCGTCGGTCACGGCGACGGCGGCGTCCAGGCCGTGCCGGAGGTGGGGCCAGGCGATGCTGGACGGGGTGCCGCAGTTCAGGCCCGCCATGGCGGTCTCGCCCGTGGCCACGGTGACCGGTTCGCCGCCGGCCAGGCTCGCCAGGACGCAGGCGGCGGCCCGGGGCTCGACGGCCAGCAACGCCGGCCCGGCGGCGCCGTACGGGCGGCCTCGGTAGTGGGTGACGGCCGCTTGCGCGAGCGACCCGACCCCGACGGGCACGGCGACCAGGTCGGGCGACCCGGAATCAGGGGCGCCGAGCTGGTCGTCGATTTCGGCGAACAGCGTGGAGTACCCCTCGACGATCCAGCCCGGGATCTCCTCGTAGCCGGGCCAGGCGGTGTCCTGGACGAGCACCGCGCCGGGCCCCCGAGCCGCCTCGGCCGCGCGGCGCACCGCCTCGTCGTAGGGTCCGGCGACCGGCGTGACCTCGGCACCCTCGGCGGCGATGGCGGCCGCGGCGGCCGGGTGCACGCCCCGGGGCACGAAGACCCGGGCGCGCTGCCCGAGCAGGCGGGCCGTGCGCGCCACCGCCCGGCCGTGGTTGCCGTCCGTGGCGGTGACGAGCGTGAGCGGGGCACCGTCCCCGTACCGGCGGCGCTCGGCCAGCACTCGGTGCACCGCCCACGAGGCGCCGAGCGCCTTGAACGCCGGCAGCCCCAGGCGGGACGACTCGTCCTTCACGTACACCCGCCCGACGCCCAGTTGGTCGGCGAGCGAGGGCAGTTCGGTCAGCGGCGTGGGGGCGTACCCGTCGAGGGAGGCGTGGAAGTCCCGTACGCCGTCGGGGGCGGGCGGGCAGGTCCAGTCGCCCCGGGCCCCGGGCCGCGCGTACCACCACGAGGAATCGGTCACCGCACCAGGGCGCGCGGGCGCGGAGTGACCGTCCAGCGGGCCGTCCCCGGGGAGTTGGCACACGCCCCGGCTCACGCGGCCTTCACGCCCGTACGCCGTACGCCACGGCCGAGGCCGCGCCCACCGACCCGTTCACCGACCCGCTGGGGGACCCGGTCCGCGACCCGGTCGGCAGCCCGCGCGTCGGAAGCGGCCCGCGCTTCCGAGGCGTCCAGCATCCGGTGGGCGTACGCGGCGGACACGAGGCTCATGTGGCGGTGCCAGCCCGGGTAGGAGCGGCCCTCGAAGTCCCGCATCCCGCAGTCGTCGAGACCCTCCAGCGCCTCCGCGCCCACGACCCGGCGGGTGAACAGCGCGGCGGCCCCGGTGAGCCGCTCCCCGTGCAGCGTGGTGAGCCAGACCCGCTCCGGCGCCCGCTTGCCCGGCGCCCAGGACGCGACCAGCCGCAAGGGCCCCACCGCGTGGGCCGCGTACACATGGACGGGCAGCACGCCCGGCGAGTGCGGAGCCCCCGAGACCGACGGCCCGGAGACCGCCGGCGCACTGGAGACCGCCGGTCCCGAGACCGCCGGCCCGGCACCCAGCCCGCGTGCCGAGTCCCGCATCTGCCCGGCCAGTCCACCGGCGCTCACGACAGTGCCGCACGGGGCCTGCCCCGGGCGCCGGGCGGCGGGCTGCGGCGCGGCGAAGACCGGGGTCGTCGCGGGGACGGAGACCGCCCAGTCCACCCCGAGGGCGTCGAACCCCTCGATCAGCTCGGCCGCCTCCCCGACCGTCTCGGCGTCGGCCACCAGGGGAGCACCCGGGCCGGCGGTCGTCGCGGCCAGGTCCACCATCAGGCCGCCGGGCGATCCGGCCCGTACCGTGTCGGGAATGCGAGCGCGGCGCCGCAGCGAAGCGTCGTCCAGCCACTCGTCGGGCAGGTACAGCCGCCAGTCCACGGGCACGGCAGCGCCGGACCCGGTGAGCAGGAACAGCCCGAGACCGAGCTGGCAGCCGAGGGTGCGCCCGGCGGTGGCGTCGAAGCGCCGGTGCACCCCGGCGGAGTAGTGACCGCGCTTGGGCATCATCACCCGCTCCAGCGCCCAGCCGCGCACCTCCGTCCGCTCGTGGCACCAGGCGGTCAGCTCCCGGCGGACGTCCGTCCACGACCAGGTGCTCTCGTTGACCACCTGGTGCAGGGATTGCGAGGCGGTGTACGAGGCGCACACCGACCACCCCATGTTCCGTACCGACTTCTTGCCGGGCGTGCTCAGCAGACCCGTCATGTACGCCCCGGCCCACCGCCGCTGGTCGGCCCGCGGAAGCCCGTGGAAGAGGCGACGCGTCAGCTCTTCGGCGTTCCGGCGGTCAGTCATGTCGGCTCCCCTCGTCGGCAGGCACTGGGAAATATAACGAACTCTCTCTATGTTTTTGAACGGGGGTTCGCACGCGGACTTGCCAAGGACGTCCTGGATGGGGCGCGGCGGCAACTCCCGTACGGCGCCGCCCAGTAGCGTGCGAAGAGGCGTAGCAGGACGAGTAGGCACGAGCAGGCACGAAAAAGAAGGTGACGTCGTGGTCAAGCAGGAGCGGGCCCTGCTCACCCGTGAACGCCTCGTCCGGGCCGCGGCTGACGCGTTCGCCCGGGACGGCTACACGGGCAGCTCACTCCAGGACATCTGCGGGCGCGCCGGCATCTCCATGGGCGCGCTCACCTTCCACTTCGCCAAGAAGAACGACCTGGCGAGAGCGGTGAAGGAGGCGGGCATCGCGGTCACCCGCCACGAGGTGGACAGGACCCGGCGCGGCGCGCCGGACCCGCTGGCCGCCGTGGTCGCGGTGACGTGCGGGCTCGTCGACCTGCTGGCGCGCGACACCCGGGTGCGGGCGGCCCAGTCGCTGACCCACACCCCGCCCGTGTGGGACGAGGCGTGGGTGCCCCAGGTGCGGCGGCTGCTGGCCGAGGCGGAGCGGCAGGACCTGCTGACGCCCACCGTCCACGCCGAGACGCTGGTACGGCTGTCGACCCACCTGGTGCACGGCGCGGCGGCCGCGCTGGGCACCCGGCCGCGCGCGATGGCCGACGGGGCGGCCGAGTTCGCCCTCCTCTGGGACGCGGTGCTGGAGGGCGTCACCACGAGGAGCCACTCGTACTAGAGAGCGTCCGGAAGACGCACTGGCGGCGTACTAGATCGCGCTCCATCCGCCGTCGACCGGCATGGCGGCCCCGGTGAGGAAGGACGAGCGGTCACTGCACAGCCAGGCCGCCGCCTGGGCGACCTCGCGCGGGGCGGCCATCCGCTTCTGGATGGCGCGCGCGGTGAAACTGGCCTCCAGCTCCGGTACGTCCTGGAGGAGTTCGTCCATCAGCTCCGTGCGCGTACTGCCGACGACCAGGGCGTTGACCCGGATGCCGGACTCGCCGTACTCCATGGCGGCGGCCTTGGTGAGCCCGAGCACCGCGTGCTTGGCGGCCACGTACGGCGCCACCGCCCCGGTGGCCACGATGCCGGCGGTGCTGGAGGTGTTGACGATCGAGCCGCCCGAACCGCCCTTGAGCATCGCGGGTATCTGCCGGCGCAGGCAGTTCCAGACGCCGCGTACGTTGAGGTCCATGACGCGGTCGTACATGTCCTCGTCGAGCTCGTGCAGCGGCGTCCCACCGGTTCCCCACCCGGCGTTGTTGAACGCCGCGTCGAGGGAGCCGAAGGTATCGACCGCCATGGCGACGGCCCGCTCCACGTCCGCCGGCCGCGTCACGTCGCCCGCCGCGATCGCCACACGGGCGCCCGCCTCGGTGAGCGGCGCGGCCACCTCGGCGAGCACGTCGGCCCGCCGGGCCATCAGGACGAGGGCGGCGCCCTCCTCCGCGAACAATTGCGCGGCGGCCGCTCCGATTCCACTGGACGCTCCAGTGATCATGATGGTCCGGCCGCTGAGCATCCCCCGGTCAGTGATCATGCGCGGTATTCAACTCCACTCGCTCCCCGGTGAGAAGAGCCCCGGGCTGCTCCACGAGCCCCGAACGCCTCCGCGTTCGCCCGCGCCCAGTCGGCGAAGGAGCGCGGGTCCTGCCCGGTGGCCTCCCGTACGCCGTCGGCCACCGCCTCCTTGGCCCCGTCCCGCTGCCGCCGGGCGCTCTCCAGGAGGGCCCGCACCATGGGCTCCGGCCACCGGGCGCGCCACCGCTCGGCCGCCTGCTCCTCGGTCAGTTCGACGAACGTCAGCGGCCGCCCCAGCACCTCGCCCAGCGTCCCGGTCTGCTCCCGCGCTGACAGCGGCTCGGGCCCCGTCAGGGCGTAACTCCGCCCGGCGCCCTCCGCGTCGAGGAGCGCCCGCACCGCCGCGTCGGCGACGTCGCGCGGGTGGACGCAGGCGTTGCGCCCGGAGCCATAGAGGGCCCGGACGGTGCCGTCCTGCCGTACGGAGGCCGCCCAGCCGAGGGCGTTCGACATGAACGCCCGGGGCCGCAGCAGCGTCCATTCGAGCCCGGAGGCGCGCAGCCGCTCCTCGTTGTCCCGCTGCCAGCGGGTGAGCAGGTCCTGGGCGCCGGGGTCGAGCACGGCGAGGGCGGAGAGCTTGACGACGCGGCGGACCCCGGCGGCGCGGGCGGCGGCGAGGACGTTCTCGTCGTGCTCGGGCCGCAGCGGATCGCTCGTGACGACGAAGACGCGGTCCACGCCCTCCAACGCCCGTGCGAGCCCGTCCACTTCACCGAAGTCGGCGGCGACGGCCCGCCCGGGCAATCCCTCGCGCGCGGCCTTGGCGGGATCGCGCACCAGAAGCCGTACGTCCGCGCCGTCCGCGCCGTCCGCGCCGTCCTCGGCGGCGAGGCCGCGGGCGACGAGGCGGCCGATGGTCCCCGTGGCACCGGTGAGGGCCACGACCGGGGTCTGCCGTATCACGCGTCCTCCCCGCCCTTCCGGCTGAGCCGCCGGCCCCGCTCCACGCCCGCGTCGAAGTCCTGGGCGGTGCCGGGTGCGGCGATGCCGGGGAGCAGGCAGTCCCACATCTCCTTGACGCGCTGCGGCAGGTCCCTGCGGCCGTCCACCTGCCGCGAGTAGAGCTGTACGCCGGTGCAGGCGCCCACCACGAACCGGGCGATCACCTCCGGGTCGGCGCCCTCCCGCAGTTGGCCCATCTCCCGTGCCTCGCGCAGGTACCCGGCCATGAGCTCGCGCCAGCCCTCGAACGGCGTTCCCTCGGCGAGGCCCTCCTGGTCGATCGAGAGCTGCACGCCCGCCCGCAGCAGCGGGTCCTCCAGGAGGCGGTGGGACCACACCAGGGTGATGTCGACCAGGCGCTGGAGGCCCTGGGACTCCAGCAGCGGCTCGATCGCGTCCTGCTGGGCGTTCATGACGGCCTTGGCGAGCCCTTCCTTGGAGCCGAAGTGGAAGTACAGGGCACCCGCGGTCAGCCCCGCCCGCTTGAGGATCTTGTTGATCCCGGCTCCCGCGTAGCCACACTCGTCGAACACCTCGGCGGCCGCCCGCATGAGCGCCAAACGGGTCTGCACGGCCCGTTCCTGCTTGAGCTGCACCATGCGTGGGCCCTCAATTCCCTCGACACAAAAAAGAACGCCCTCTATATTACGGGCTTACCGGCCGCAGCACCCAGGGGGAACCACGATGTCCAGGCCAGCCAGTTCCAAGGCAGCCCTGTCCTTAGTCCCGCGGAAACACGTCCACAAGGACGACCCCGACCAGGTCCTCCTGTCCCGCTGCGAACGGATCTCGGACCGAACCTTCGAGATCACGGCCGACTGGTCCCGCGCCCACGCCCTCTTCCCCGTCCGCGACCGGCACGACGACCCCATGCTGCTCGTGGAGACCGTCCGCCAGACGTTCCCGCTGCTGTGCCACGACGCCTTCGAGGTCCCGCTCGGCCACCACCTGCTGTGGGAGGACTTCCGCTACTCCGCCCGCACACCGGCCCTGCTCGCCGACCCGGACCACCCCACGGCGGTGGACCTCAAGGTCGTCTGCAAGGACGTCGTACGCCGTGGCCGGCGCGCGGCCGCCCTCGCACTGGGCATCATCGTCCGGCGCGGCGGCATCCACCTGGGCACCGCGCACACCCGCTTCACCATCCAGGCCCCGGCGGTCTACCAACGCCTCCGCCAGGGCCGCGGCGACGCCCACGCCATGATGTCCGGCGCCCTCCCGCTCGCACCGCCGGCCTCCCCGCCGGACGTGGGCCTGGACACCTTCCACAACGTGGTCCTCTCCCCCACCCACATACCCCGCCGCTGGCAGCTCCGCGTGGACGTCCACCACCCGCTCTTCTTCGACCACCCCGTCGATCACGCCCCGGGCATGCTCCTCATGGAAGCCGCCCGCCAGGCCGCCCAGGCCGTCTCCCACCCCCACCGGGTGCTCCCCGCCGCCATGGAAGTCACCTTCCACCGCTACGTCGAACTCGACACCCCCTGCCTCATAGAAGCCCACCCGGCCCCCCACGACCCCCACGGCCGCCCCCGCGTCCTCGTGATAATGCGCCAGGACGACGACGAACGCTTCAACGCCCTCGTCACCCTCGCCCGCCCGGCCTGACCCCACCCCGCCCCACCCTCACCCGCTACACTGACGCCGGTGCCCACCACGGCACCGTCCGCCTCCGTAGCTCAGGGGATAGAGCACCGCTCTCCTAAAGCGGGTGTCGCAGGTTCGAATCCTGCCGGGGGCACCGAGAAGCGCCTGGTCAGAGGCCCTTCCGTCCGACGGACGGGAGGGCCTTCGTACTCCCATTACGCATATGGCACACATGGGGCTGCGGGAAGAGGGTGGGGAGCTGGGCGAGACGCCTCCGAAGGACGAGCTGGCCCCGCACCGGTACCAGAACCTGGTCGACCGCCTGGGGTCCCTGATGAGGGCCGCCTCAAGCCCCAGTACCAGGGCCATTACGGACAGCTAGTCCTGGGCACCGACCAGCTCGCGGAGATGGGCGAGCTGAAGGACGTCCGGCGTGCCGGCCGGGAGGCAGGCCGTCGTCTCGGCTGAGCACGATTCTCGCGCAGTACCCGCGTGCTACCTGGTACGCCCACCGGACATGACCAACTGGTGAGGGAAACGGATGACCTTACGAAAGCCCTTGGCGCCAGCCACCACGCTTGTTTTCGCACTGCTGGTCGGCTGCTCCCAGGAGGAGCCTTCCTCGGTTGGGCGGACCGAACGTGAGACGGCGGAAGCGTACGTTGCGGCGCTCAACGCACGCGACGTCGAAGCCCTCGTAGAACTCGGCCCGCCCGGTTACGGAGAAGCCGAGCAGGACGCGCGGAAGGTCATCGCCACAGACGGCGGACGCGGCCTGAAGCTAAAGGACGTGCGGGTGTCTCACGAGTTTGGAGAGGATCTGGCCAGTACCCAAGTCCTCGCAACCGACCGCGACGGCAAGCCCTTCAGCACCTACGTGCAAATGTCCCGCCACAACGGAACTTGGGTCGTAGACATGGGGCACGCACCGGGCGTCGGACAGGACGGCAAGAGCCCAGCCGCTACCGACCGCCCGAAGTAAGGTCACACGCCCGTAAGTGATCAAAGTCGAGTGCACCGGACCACCCTGGTGATCCAGCCCCGGGGTGGTCCGGTCATTCGTTGCCACCGGTAAGCCCATGCCGGGCACCGTGACCCACCACGGGCTTGTACCAGAGGGCCCCGGCCGTCGAGGGCGAGGCACCCGGACTCGGCGCGGCGCCATAGGGGGCGCCGGACGTCAGAAGCTGGCGAGCGCGTCCAGCAGGTCCTGGAGCAGAGCATCGTCGAGAGGTGTGCGGTGGGCGAGCTTGTTTCGTACCAACCGCAGCGTGCGCAGCCGGCGGAACTGAACCTCGGTGAGGTCGATGTCCCGGTGCACCGCCGCGTCGTAGAGCTCGCCGAGTTCCATGGAAGCGAGGTCTGCCGCCGAGCCGTTGGCGCCACGCAGGGACTGCCGGACATAGGTGTCGACGAGTCGTGCGACCCCGCGTACCGCGATGCGCGGGAGTAGCTCGATGAAGCCGAGGCGGGCGTCGTCGATCAGCGGTAGCAGCACACGGTTCTGGGCCTGCCACACCAGCTTGTCGAGTTCCGGACCACCGTGTGTGGCAACACCGGAGCGGGGGCTGCGGCGGACCTGCCCCTCCCATCTGTCGACCAGCCCGGCCGACCACGCCTCGCGCAGCCCTTGCTCGGGGAGCGGCGCGTATGCCGCGCCGGAGGTCGCACGAGTGTGGGCGCCTTGAGCCTCGGGCTCGGCGCAGCACTCACGCAGAGCGGGAGCCAGGTCGTTGAGCTTGCCGCTCCAGATGTCGGCCAGCTTCACGGCGAGTCCCAGATCGGGACCAGCCACCTGTACGACCGTCTCGCAACGCAGGGCGTGCCGGACGAGCTTACCGGGCGTCATGCGGTCATGGGCATGCCCCACTCCCCCAAGGGGGATGGCGTCGGCCACGACCGTGGCCGTGTCGAGGTGGCCCCAGACGCCCCACCACCAGTGGGATCTCGACACCGTTCCGTCAAGGAGGCCCACGGTGTCCGCCTCAAGGTCCTGTAGGCGAGAGGGCACGAGGAGCCGAGGGCGGTCGCCCGGTTTCAGGCCGGCCTCCTTCACAGCGGCCTGGAAGCGACGTATCAGTCGGGAGACGGCGGTCGGATCCTCGGTCCATGCACGGACGACAAGCACGGGCGCACGGCGGTCCGGGTCGGTGACCAGTTCCGAGACCAGATCTCCGTGCAGATTGAGACTGTCGGCAATGCGCACGGCGACGTCGGTGTCCGGACCGTCGGAGTATTGGGCCGCGGCTGCGCCGAAGGGCCGGGCCGCCGAAGGGCCGGAACCGTTGGCGCGGCCGGAGGGGCCGAATGGGTCCCAGTCGCCGAAGCCGTCATCGATGTCGAAGGCGTCGTCGGAGCTCCGGGCGACAGACGCGCCCTCGATGGCGAAAGCATCCCACGGGTCCCGCGCGTCCGGCGCGGCCGTCCTCGGCTCGGTGCGCGAGCGCGTCTCCTTGCGTGGGACGTCCACGACGTCGTCGAGGCGGTGGATCACCGCCTCCACGGCGCGGTCCGCGCGGTCCGACTCCACCTCAGCGTCCGGGAAAAGCCAGACGCATGTGAGCCCGGCCCGCAGGTCGGCAAGGACCCGCGCACAGTGGCGTCTCGCGCCCGGCAGGTGCAGCACGACGTCCGGGGACAGGGCGCAGGCCGGTCCGATCAGCTCGGTCACACCGCCCCGTCCTGCAGCCTCGCCACGGTGTGGAGGGCGCGGAAGGTGACGCTGTCGACGGTGAGGACCTCGCCGTCGTCGTCCAGGACCCCGAGCGCCTCCAGATCCGTCAGCAGTGACTCGGCCTCGTCCAAGTCGTCGTCGAGCACGACGGCCAGGTCCTGGGGGATGGCATGGGCCTTGCCCTCGCGGTACTCCTCCAGGCTGAACATATCGGCCCAGGCGGCCATCTGCCGCACACGGCGTTCGGAGAGCCCCACCCGTTGCAGGTGGTCGGCGGCGGGACCAGGGTCGTCCATGCGGACACGCATCGTCTCGAAGAGCTCCTCCCGGCGGGCACCTTGGATGTACCGGGCGATGGTCTGCTCGACGAAGGCGGGCCAGCCCCCCGTCGCCTCGATGAGGTTGCGCCGCTCCTGGGCCGAGACGAACGGCTGCTCAGGCCACGCGCGGAGACTGGTGGTGTTCCAGCGCCGGGGCTGTACCCGGAACACCTCCGGGAGATCGAGGCCGGACGCGGTCAGCGGGTCGACGACGGCCAGCGTGCGCCGGCGTGGGATCTCCTTGCCGTCCTCCTCCGACGCCCAGGCGTACTTGGCGAGTCGTTCGACCGCGTCCCGGACATCGGCCGAGGGGGCACCGCGCAGGTCGGCGAAGAGGAGGTGCGGCGTGTGCTCCCGGGCCCACTTGGTGACGGTCTGGGCCAGCTCCGCCATCGGCACCGACAAGAACTGGCGGCCCTCCCCGGCGTGCTGCTTCGCGGCCTTTTCCAGGAATCCGGCGCCGAGTGCCGTCGTAGCCGTGATCATCGTGATGCGCCGGGAGAGCGCGTCGTGCCACTGCTCGTCCGTCAGCGGGCTCATGCGCATGACCTGACGGCGGTCGACGCCGATGGACCGGCGGGCCACGCGCGGGTTGTAGTCGTACTTCTGCGTGAACTCGCTGGTGCGCAGCTCCGCGTGGAGTTCGTCGCGGGTGCCGAGCATGTTGACGATGTTC
Organism: Streptomyces sp. NPDC049837; assembly: GCF_040674455.1. Lineage (NCBI taxonomy): Bacteria > Bacillati > Actinomycetota > Actinomycetes > Kitasatosporales > Streptomycetaceae > Streptomyces > Streptomyces sp. NPDC049837. The sequence continues at coordinate 274,340 of NZ_JBFAMP010000005.1, forward strand.
GGGCTGCGCATGACGAAGCTGTTGCTCCGGCCCTGCAGGGGCAGGACCAGGCCGAGACCCTCCATCTCCATCAGGTCGGTGCGGACCTCGTCCACGCCGTTCTGCTCGGGGAAGCCGTCCGGCCACACGCCGTGCGCCTGTTCCTGCAACTCGTGGGGCGTGTAGCCGCGGGCGTAGCCGTCCGTGAGGCTTCGCAGGGCCAGGATCAGCGTCAGAACGCGGTACCGGTCCTCCAGGTCGATGGTCAGCCGGAGCCGGTCGCGGATCTTGTCCCGGATGCCCCCGGAGGCGACGACCTTCTGCACGTCGGCCGCGGTGATCCGGGGACGCCCGCCGTCCGGGGACAGTGCGCGGCTCTGCATCTCCTCGACCAGTCCCTCGCAGACGATCTGCACGAGGTTGGCCTGGTTGTTGGTCAGGGCCAGGATGCGCCAGACGAGGTCCGGGTTGTCGAAGAACAGCCCCACCGCGGCCAGCGGTTCGACGACCAGGTCGACCGCGGCCTTCGGGCGCAGCGGGCCGACCAGGACCGGCTCGCCGCCGTGGCCGGTGATGGAGTTGGTGAGCCGGTTGTACCGCTGCACCTGGTGCAGACCCGCGAACACGATCTTGAAGCGGCGTTCGGTGTCGGCCATCAATTGCATCAGGCCGGCGAGGGTCCGGAAGGTCGACTGTGCCCCGGCCGTCTCGACGGGCCGGGCGTCCGCGTTGAGGAAGGCGTCCGCCTCATCGGCGAGGAAGAGGATGCGCCGGTCCGAACTCTCGTCGAGCCATTGCCGGATCCGAGTGGCAACGGTGGCCGGGGCCGCGTTCCCCGACACGCTGTGGTCGAGGACCCCCACGACCTTCAGCTCGTGGGCCAGCACGCTCCAGATGTCGTTGGGGAGCCGGCTGAGACCGATTTCGGCGATGCGGAGGTCCGTGTAGACCGCGACCTGGTTGCCGCCGTGCCCCACCTGGAAGCTGTCCGCCACCTGCCGGAGCAGTGAGGACTTGCCCAACTGACGTCCGCCGTAGACGAAGAGACCACCCTCACGGGCCATGATGGCGCTCTTCTCGTCGTCGCGGCCCTTGAAGACCTCGGCGGAGACCTGCCCGGCCTGGAAGGGCTCGTACGGCCGGTACGCGGCCCACGGCAGTGTCACGCGCTGCACCGCTCGGAAGGAGCGGGCCTCGCCGGCGGCGATCCAGCCGAGGACGGCCGGGTCGACGACGATCGCCTGCTGCGGCTTCTGGTACGAGGCCTGGGCGAGGCGCCGGCGTCCACCGATGCCGAGCGGTTGCAGGTAGAGGATGATGTTGGCGCCGAGCGCGGCCTCGGGCAGGTGACGCAGCAGGGCGTCGGGGCCCAGCTCCTCGTTCGCGACGATGAGGACTCGGTAGACGCCACCGGCGCGGGAACCGAGCCGCGACACGTAGCCGGGGACGTTGTCACTGATCTCGGCGGTGATCGAGAGCGTCATCACCTGCCAGTCCTTGCGGTCCTGGTCCCCGAGCCGGACCGGCCCCTTGACGCTCAGGCCGAGCATGCGCAGCACGCTGGGGACGTGCTTCTGGAAGGAGTTGCGGCGCTCGTTCGGCCGCCCGAGCGAGTCCCATGCTTCCAGGGCCACCGTGACCGCATCGGTCTCCGCCTGCCCGGAGCGACCGCGTGCGTAGTGGTCGAACCACCAGCGCGCGCTGACTCCGGTGCTGCTGGCCTTGGGGGCGTCCGGGTGCCGCACGCCCTCCAGGAAGGCCGCCATCTCCTCGCCGGTCTCAGCAGCCTGCTCCGGAATGCTCTCGCCCTTGCGTGCGAAGGACAGCAGCTCCTCGGCGGTGGCGACGTCCCCACGGTCGATGAGACCGCTGATCCGGGCGACGTCCACCTCACCCAGGTTCAGTCCGGCGAGCTGTTCGCGAAGTTGGTCGGTCTTCTCCGACACCCGCGTGCTCAATTGGGCGACCACTTCCCGTACCTGTTCCAGCCGCCGACGGAACCGCAGGTCGTTGCCCGAATTCTCGAGATCGAGAAGCTGGGCCGCCAGGTGGCTCTCCTGCCCGGGAGTGAGCAGGTTCTGAAGGCGCACCTGGGCGAAGAGGTCGGCGGCTTGGCGCAAGGCCGCGTCGGCCTTGACGCGCCACTCGGCCTCGGAGTCACCGAGCAGACGCCGCAACGTGTCCGCCTGGCCCGCTTCCGGCGTGGAGACGGCGCGGTGTCTGCCCGTCTCCACGAGTTCGACGAGGCGTCCGGCGAGGTGCAGGTCACCGCGGTCGACATGGGCGGCGAACGCCTTCCCCGTGTCGACCGGATCCGTGAGCTCCAGCAGGGCGTCCAGGGTGTCCGCCGCGGACAGGTCCGGTATGTCCTGGCCCGCGGCCGTCGTGGTCCAGGTCAGACCCGGCAGGACGAGCAGCGAGTCGGTACTGGGCAGCCCGCGCACGGACCCCGGCGGGACCGGGGAGGACCCTGTGTTGATCCAGTTGAGCAGCAATCGCACCGCTTCGCCGCCGGGGCCGGGCAGCGGTGCCGCCTGAAGCGCCGCCCGGACCGCGTCCACCAACTCGCTGCGGAGCCGTCGGCTGTCACCGCGCGGCGGCATCTCGGCGACCTGCACCGCCTCGCGCAGCAGCATCGTCACCTCTCCAATGCGTCCGCGCAGTTGATCCAGAGCCGTGGCGATGATTTTGGTCTTCCGCTGGTTGGGGGAGCTGACCCGGCGCGTCGTGTCCCTGATGATCCGATCGACGGAATCGTGTCCCCCGTAGGTGCTCTCAAGGTCTTGGCGCAATTGTTCAGGGGTTGCCCCGCCCACCGACCATGCCGTGATCAGGTTGAGCGTCCGCCCGAGTTCCGCGTCGTCCTTGAGCAGGGTCTGGAGCACCCGCGAGGCGAGCTGGTAGGCGATCTTGCTGGTCGGCAGACGACGCTTGAGCGCCTCCGCCCGGTCACCCAGGTCCATCGGATCGACGGTGTCGTCCTGCCCCAGGCTGAACTCCTCGCCCGGCTGGACCGACACTCCTCTGCGGGTCTCCTGAGCCAGCGTCCGGAACAGCTCGTTCCATACCTCGGGCAGACCGGGCAACTGAGCGAAGTCGTTGACGATCGGCAACGCCCAGCCTGCCTGCAGACCACTGCGTACGGCGGCGGCCAGGGCGATGAGGTATCCGTCCCGGTCCTCCGCGGTCGGCAGCGGGCCGCACTCCTCCTCGACGTTGAGCTGCAGGGTCATCGCCGCCTGCTGACCGGGCGCCAGGCCGAACGCCGACGCGGCGAAGGCGAGGGACTGGCACCGCTCCTCCCGCTCCCCGGCGGCTCGGCTCAGCCAATAGGCCTCGGCCAGCCTGCCGGCGGCGATCAACGTCTCCATCGGGGAGGGGTGATCGCCCGTCCGCGTCCAGATGTCGGTCGACCCGACGGCGGTGGCTGCCCCGACGGCATCGGTGGCCTCCCGCTCGTCCTCGTCCGGCCGCTGCTGCGGGAGGTCCGGCGAAAGGGCCGCCTGAGGGACGTCCGGTGGTACGGCTGCCTGCCGGACGTCCGGCGGGAGGGCCGCCTGCGGTGCCACCGGCTGCCGTGGTGCGGTGCGTGGTTGCGGGAGGGCGCCGCCGGTCTGCCCGAGGCGGCTCTCCGGCCCGTTCACGGTCCGCGCGGCCGGTACCGTCGAAGGGGCTGCCGCGGGCGGCGCCTCCTCCGGTTCGGTTACGCGGGCGTCTGCCGCGGGCTCCGTCTCCTCCGGATCGGTTACGCGGGCGTCTGCCGCGGGCTCCGTCTCCTCGCCGCCCGAGCCCGCCTCTTCGGCAACCGATGCCCCGGCCGCGGCGGGGAGGGTGTGCGCGCCCGCCGCCTCGGGAAGCGGCTCGGGCGTGTCGGGCGCGGGGGGCTCCCCGGTGAGGGGGCCGGCCTGCCGGGGCTCGGGCGGAAGCCCGTCGATCGAGCGAAGCTCCGCCAACCGGGTGTCGATGGCGACGATCGCCGCCTGCAATCCGCTGAGCACGCCCGGATTGCTCGTCCCGGCAAGCATCGTGACGAGCCCCGCGCGATCGGCCACGGCCTTTTCGATCTCCTCACGGACCTTCGCCGCGCGAACACCCGCCAGCATCCGGTCGAGATCGTCATGGGTCTGCTCATCGGTCCACCGGGTGTCGCCGCCGAGGCGGAGTGCCAACTCGGCTGTCTCGGCTCGCCGGCCGAACCAGGCGTCCACAGCAGCGGTCACCTGGGAGTCCCTCGTGCCCACGCCCCTGCGGATGTCCGTCGCAAGGCTCTCCAGCCGGCCCGCCAGCGCCTCGCCCTCCCTGCGCAGTCGATGCGCGGCGGCCACGAGCTGCTCGGCGAGGTCGTCGGACACCAGGTTCTCCCTGTCGGCGAGTTGGGATCGCGTGCTGTGCTGCGCCTCCGGCGAGGCCGGGGCCGTGCCTGCCGGCCCTGTCCCCGCCTTGGCGGAGCGCCGGCGGGTCTTGGGCGGCTCGGGCCACGGTGCCGGGGTGGTGGCGGCCTGCCAGAGGGTGCCCCAGTGCTCCATGACGCACTGACGCTCTGGCGGGTTCTCGTCGGTGAGCGCGTACCAGTGGAGGGCCAGACATGCGAGTGACGGCGGCAGAGCCGTGAACGTCGCTTTCAGGCCCTCGGCATCCGCGTGAGGCAGGCCCTGTCCGGCGAAGCCTTGCTGACGGGCCACCCTGTCGGCCACCTCGCGCCCGACCTCTGCGATGTGCAGGAGCAGATCGGCGGGAGCCCTGGCGACCCAGGACCGCATGCCCGCGCCGCTCGCGCGCGCCTGCCGCGTCGGTTCGCACTGGTATCCGAACGTGTGGCCGTGGACGACCGCGAGGAAGGCCAGCATGTATTGCAGGGATTCTGACGGCTGGCTGGATAACCAACGACGGAGTTCGTGAGCTGGCGGCACACGGCCCATCTTCACACGCTCTCCACTCCTGCCGCCAGGCACATGCGCGATGCAATTGGCAGCCCAAAGGTGCCTATTCAGCACACACACAAGCGGACTGACTATGCCTCAGTCCGGCACGTCAGCCGGAGTTGGGCCGCCGCGTGGTGGGCGCCTGTCAGGGAGGGGGTGCCCCAGTCGAGGCCGCGGTTGGTGAGGTGGACCGTGAAGGTGGGGGACTTGACCGGGTAGGTGCCGACCTGGACCAGGGTGCCGCGGTGGAGGGGCTGGCGGACGCCGAAGGCGGCGTAGGTGGAGGTGGGGTCGTCAGGGTCGGCGAGGACCCGGTAGACGGTGGGGTTGCCGGCGACATCGATGTCGCGGGGGCCCTTGGGGACGAAGACCGCGAGGGCGCAGCGTTCGTAGTCCTTGCCGACCGGCCAGGTCCATGTCGCGGTGCCCGGGCCGTCGCGGTCCGGGGTGCCCGACATGGGGAGGGCGGTGAACCGGCCGTCGCAGCCGCCGCCCCGGAAGCCGCCGGACGGCACGGTGAACCAGGCGGCGTCGCCGTTCTCGAAGCGGCCCTGCTCCCGGTAGGTGGCGTCCGTCGTGCAGCCCGGGCCCGCCCAGGCCGTGTACGTGGGCGGGCGCGTCGGGGCGATGAGGGACGGCAGGCTCCGCTCCGGCACCCGCCCGTCCGGGCCCGGGGCCGCGCGGTCCTCGCCGCCCAGGAGGGTCACCGCAGCGATCAGGCAGCCCCCGGCCACGACGAAGCCCGCTGCCAGCACAGTTCGTACGCTCGCCATGCCCGACCACTATGCAGCGCGACTCGCGGTAACCGTGAGGGTCAGCGCAGTTCCTCCGGGCACGGAGTGCCGCGCGGGAAGATCTTGTACGGTGCGGCCAGCCGGTACACCCCCGGCTTCGGCGCGAGCAGCTCCGTCCACTCGTCGCCCTCCCGGTCCTCCTCCGCCTTCAGCAGGCAGCCATGGAGGTTGAGGAAGGTCTTGGGCCCCTCCTCGCGCTCCTGCGAGGCCTTCGTCTCCTGCGGCGGCTCCACCTTCTTGCCGTCCTCGTCGAGGAGCGCCAGCCACGGCGAGTACGGGACGCGGATCAGCACCCGGCCCGCCGTGCCCACCCGGATCGTTACCTCGCCGGCGCCCGCCCGTTCCACCATCGCCGGCGGGTCGGCCAGCGGGGTCGGGTCCTCGACCGCGAACAGCCGCCAGTTGGCGTCGGACCACACCGGACGGAGGTACGGCTGGCCGTCCTTGACCAGCTCCGCCTCCTGCTCGGCACCCGTGTCCGGCTCGCCCTTGGGGAGCACCACGTAGTGGACGGCCCAGCGGTGCAGCCAGTCGCGGTAGGTGGCGGAGTTGAGGGTGTCGTCGTAGAAGACCGGGTTGCGCTCCATGTCCGCCTGACGGTTCCAGCCGCGGGCGAGGTTGATGTACGGGGCCAGCGCCGAGGCCTCACGGTGGCTGCGCGCCGGGACCACCTCCACCCGCGCCTTCTCCGCGCCGAGCTGCTGCAGTTGGTTGATCAGCGGCGCCGCCTCACGCGCCCAGGACGCGTCGGGGGCGGTACGGACGATGTCGTCGGCGCTCTTGAAACCGATCCACACGTTCAGGACCGCGAAGGCGAGGACGAGGGCGTACCACTTGCGGGTGCGGCGGGCCGTGTACGGCAGGGCCGCCAGCAGCACCACACCGGCGAACAGCATCGGCAGCCGCGACACGTTCGACCCGATCTGCGAGTCGATCAGCCAGGTCAGCAGCGTGCCGAGCGCGTACACGGCCGCGCCGGTGCGGACCGTGCGCCAGTCCTCCGGTACGAGGGCGAAGACCAGGACCCCGAAGGCGAACGGCAGCATCGTCGACCCGAACGACATCGGCTGCGTACCGGAGAACGGGAACAGCCACGACGACAGGGCCACGACGGCGACCGGCGCGAGACCGAGCGCGTACGCCCCGGGGCGGCGCTTGTTGAGGAACAGCGCCGCCGCCGCCACGCCCAGGAACAGCCCGGCGACCGGGCTCGCCGCCGTCGCCAGCCCCGCGAGCGGCGCCGCGACCGCGGCCTTCGCCCACCGCTTCGTACGCCACCGGTACGGCCAGCAGAACACGGCGGCCACCGCGCCCAGCGCGAACATCATGCCGAGGCCGAAGGTGACGCGGCCGGACAGCGCGTTGCACAGGAACGCGAACACCCCGGCGAGCGAGCACGCCAGCGGATTGCGCACGGCCCGCACCCGGACCAGGATCAGCGCGGTCAGCGCGGCGGACGCCGTACCGGCGATCATCATCGTCGTACGCACGCCGAGCAGCGACATCAGGTACGGCGACACGACGCTGTACGACACCGGGTGCATCCCGCCGTACCAGGCCAGGTTGTACGCGGAGTCGGGGTGCCGCCCCACGAACTCGGCCCACGCGTCCTGCGCGGCGAGGTCGCCTCCGCTGTTCGCGAAGACGAAGAACCAGACGATGTGCGTGAGCGCCGCCAGCCCCGTCGCGATGGTGACGGGGTGGCGGAGGAACGGGATGCGTGGGAGAGCGGTCTCGGGCGCCCCGGGGTCGGCGGTACTGCCCTGCGCCTCGGCCGGTGGCCTTATTCGCGCCCGGGAAGCCGGGGCGTCTTCTGCGCGGGCCGACCGGGCGCGGGCCGGTCCGCCGCCGGCCGACTGAACAGGGGCCGACTGGGCGCGGGCCGGTCCGGCGCTCGTCGGCTCGGCGCTCGTCGGCTCAGTGGTCGTCACTGCGGCTCTCTGCTCTCTGCGTCGTCCCCCAGGCCCTTGCCACGTGCTGTCTGCGTAGACGTCGTCCCGGCGCCTCGCGTTGCCCGGACGTGTCCGGACGCTAACACGGGGGCGCCCCGGAAATCCGGGGCGCCCAGGGCGGTTTCAGCCGAGCCGGGTCAGCTTGTCGCCGAGGCCCGGTTCGGCCAGCGCGCTCCGCAGGGCCACTGGTACGCGGACCTGGCTGGCGCCCTCGCCCACGGTGAGGACGCCGACCTGCGTGCCGGCCGGCGCGGAGTGCGGCAGCGCGCGGCCGCCGTTGCTCAGCTCCAGCTCGACCTTCAGGCCCGACCAGCCCACGACCTTCACGTCCTTGGTCGCGACCACCGGGGTGGTGCCGCCGAGACCGTCGTCGACGTGGCCGACCACGTCGCCCTTCTTGACGACCGTGTGGCTCTCCAGCAGGTCCTGCGTGGCGAGCATCGCCTCCTTGCTGGCCGCGATCGCGCTGCCGAGGATCGGCGTCTTGTACTGCGCCAGCACCGCGCCGACGATGAGCTGGTCCGTGTCGCCCACCTTCTTGTGCGCGGCGAAGAGCAGGTTGCCGCCCGCCTTGGTGGTGCTGCCGGTCTTGATGCCGAGGGCGCCGTCGTACGGGACGAGATCGTTGTAGTTGCGCCACTTCTTGCCCGACGGGTCCGTCCACCACGGCATCGCGGTGATCTCCAGCAGCGCCGGGATCTCCACCAGCTTCTCGCCCAGCTTCACCTGGTCCTCGGCGGAGCTGACGGTGGTGTGGTTCAGGCCCGAGGGGTCGGTGTACGTGGTGTTCTTCATCCCGAGTTCCTTGGCGGTGTCGTTCATCTTCTTGACGAACGCCGCCTCGGAACCGGCGTCCCAGCGCGCGAGCAGCCGGGCGATGTTGTTGGCGGAGGGGATCATGATGGCGGCGAGCGCGTCGTGCTGCGAGATCTTGTCGCCGGCCTTCACGGTGTTCAGCGTCGACTCGTTCTGCGCGTCGTAACCGCCCTCCTTCTCGGCCAGGGCGTCGACCTCGATCATCTCGCCCTTGGACCCCTTCTTCAGGGGGTGCTCCTTGAGGATGATGTACGCCGTCATCGCCTTGGCCACGGAGCCGATCGGCACGGGCTTCTGCTCGCCGAACGAGTCGACGGTGCCGAGGCCGGTCGCCGACATGTAGCCCTGGCCCTCGTCCGGCCACGGCAGGGAGGGCTTGCCCCCCTCGAAGGTGTAGGAGGGCTTGGCCGTCAGCGCCAGCGTGGGCGCGGGCAGTGGCCGTACGAACTGCACGATCGCAAAGATGATCGCCAGGAGGACGACGAGCGGCGTCCAGATCTTGATGCGCCGGACGACCGTCCGGACCGGGGTCTCCGGCGGGGGCGGCGTGTTCGTCAGCTCGGCGAGCATGTCGAGCGGCGGCCTGGGCGGCAGCGGCTGCTGCTTGGTCCGCTCCGGCTCGGTGAGGGAGGCGGGCGTGGCGGCGGCCGTCCCCCCGGCGGGGCTCGGGGTGGTCTCGGCGGGGGTGCTCTGGGCCGGGGGCTTCGGCGCGGGCTTCTTCGCAACCGGGCGCACGTCGTCCGAGCGCAGCGGGACGAACTTGCTCGTCCGCTCGGCCGCGGACTCCGGCGCGGACGCCTGGCCCGGCTTCGGCGTGGGCGTGATCGCCTTCAGCGCGGTCGTCGGCTGGTCCACCGGCTTCCGCTGCACGGCCCGGAAGACGGCGGTGGGCTGGTCAACGGCCGGCCCGTCGGCCTCCCGGCCGGCCTCCCCGGCCCCGCTGGGCGTGTCCCCGGCCTTGCGGGACGGCGGCTCCTCGACCGCGGCGGTGGACGGCTCGTCGGCCTCGGGAGCCGGTTCCTCGGCCTTGACGGCGGACGGCTCGTCGGCGGCGTCGTCGTCGGCGGCGTTGGCGGGGGTCGGCTCGTCGGCCGTACGGGCCTGGGGCCGCTCGTCGGCCTCGGCAGCGGCGGACTCGTCAGCGGCGGACTCGTCGGCGGTGGCGGGCGCGGCGGTCTCGCCCGACGGCTCAGCACCCTCGGCGGCGGCCGGCTCCTCGGCAGCGGCGGCCGCGTCGCCCGTGTCCGGCTCCTCGGCAGCGGCGGGCGCGGCGGCCTCGGCGGCCGGCTCGGCGGGCTCGGCACCCTCGGCACCGGCCGACCCGTCACCGTCGCCGACGACCGGCTCATCCGCAGCAGGGTCGTTTCCGCCCGCTCCGGTGGCCTGGGGCGTGACCCAGGCCGCCACGGCGTCGCGCAGGCGGGCGTCGTCGTCCTTGGGCCCGGCGGCCCTGGGGACCGCCTTGAACACCGCCGTCGGCTGGTCGACCGGCGGCTTGGCGTCACGGCGCACGGTAAGCCTCGGATCGCGCTCGTCCGAAGCCGTCTCCCCCGGCGTTTTCTGTTGCTCCGACTTGTCGGGGGACTCGCCCGCCACCGTGCCTCCTTCAATCAACGCGTTGCCGAAACATGTACCAGTGTCCTGTGTGAGCGCTTGGCCCCGGGGCAAGACGAGAACGACATACCTACTGGTTCCCGTACGAAGCACCCAGGCACTCTCGACAGACCAATGTGAGAGGGGTCACCCTGTCATTCATCCACGCGGGGAGGCATGGATGGGCAGGAGCCGCAGAACACTTCCGGAGGAGCTTCTGCTGCTCGCTCTGGACCCGGCCACGGGTACCACAGCGCAGCCGCAGTCGCTCGACCTCGGCCTGGCCGGAGCACAGCTAGTGGAGCTGGCTCTGGCGGGACGGATAGCCCCTGACGGGGATCGTATCGCCGTGGTGATGCCACGGCCGACCGGAGATCCGACACTGGACTCCGCGCTCGAGCTGCTGCGCAGGCGTGGCAGTCCGGTGCGCGCCGTCCACTGGATCGGCGGGCCCCGGCTGGGGCTGCGCCAGACGTATCTCTCGCATCTGGAGCGGTGCGGCATGGTCCATGCCGTCGAGGGCCAGATGTGCGGGGTGCTGCCGACGACGCGCTACCAGGCGACGGAGACGGCGATCAGCCGGGAAATCAGGGCCCGGCTGGACAGTGCGATCCGCACCGGCGTACCGCCGGACCCGCGGACCGCGGCGCTCGCCGCACTGGCCCACGCGGTCGGGCTCGGCAAGCACCTCTACCCCGGGAACGAGGGGCGTTCGTCGCGCTCCCGGCTCCGGGACCTGATCAGACACGATCCGATGGGCGGCCTCGTGGCGCACGCCGTGATGGACGTCCAGAACGGCGTGGGCGCACAGCCACGTCGCAGCTCCGGCTCGGGAGGCGGTGGCCGCCCGGCCACGGCCCTGCCGATGCAGCCGCAGCCACGCAGCGGGTCGATGGCCCGCGCCGTGGCGCACTGAGCGGTGACGCACTGAACGGTACGGCTGAGAACGCACCCCCACGGGCCGGTTCGGGAGCCGCACGAGCGCGCGGGACAGCCGCCAAGGCCGCCCCGCGCGCTCGCACGTGTCCGTACGTGCGTGCGCATAGGGGCTCGTGTGGCCATTTTCCAGCGCGCACAGCCCAATGGTGGCAGTCTGCTGAGCAGTAGATACGCAGAGCTACGCCAGCAAACGCAGCCAAGCAGCCGGAGGTGCAGTTTCCCGTGGCGTCCAACGTCAACCCCACCGTCAGGCGACGCAGATTGGGCCAGGAGCTGCGCCGGCTGCGTGAGCTCAAGGGCATGACGGCGGAGGAGGTGGCGGAGCGCCTGCTCGTCTCGCAGTCGAAGATCAGCCGCCTCGAGAACGGCCGCCGCTCCATCAGCCAGCGCGATGTACGTGACCTGTGCGGGGTGTACGAGGTGGAGGACCACCGCATCGTCGATTCGCTGATGCAGATGGCGAAGGACTCGCGCCAGCAGGGCTGGTGGCACGCGTTCGGCGACATCCCGTACAGCGTCTACATCGGCCTGGAGACGGACGCGGCCTCACTGCGGGTGTACGAGCCCCAGGTCGTGCCGGGCCTGCTGCAGACCCGGCAGTACGCGGAGGCGCTGATCACCGGTGCCCTGCCGGAGTCGTCGCCGGCCGACATCGAGAAACGGGTCAACGTCCGCGCGCGCCGCCAGGAGCGCATCAAGGACGCGGAGACGCCGCTGCGCCTGTGGGCGGTGATCGACGAGTCGGCGCTGCGCCGGGTGGTGGGCGACAAACAGCTCATGATCGAGCAGTTGGAGCACCTGGTCGAGCAGTCCCACCTGCCGCACGTCACGGTGCAGGTGCTGCCGTTCGACATGGGCGCGCATCCGGGCATCAGCGGCCATTACGCGATCCTGGAGTTCCCGGACGCCTCCGACTCCTCGGTGGTCTACATCGAGGGTGTCACCAGTGACCTGTATCTGGAGAAGGCGAACGACGTCCAGCGGTACAGCGTGATGTACGAGCACCTGCGCGCCCAGGCGCTGAACGTGGAGCAGACGCGGCAGTTCATTGGCGAGGTCATCAAGGACTACGCGGACGCCACGCGCTGACCCACTCGTCCTGGCCCCCTCGTCCTGGCCCGCACGCCCCGCAAGTCCCGGTCGTCCGGATTCGCCAAGTACGGCGTGAATGACGGGGATTCGCCCAGCCCGCCGGGGAAGAAGCCGGTACGGTACACCCCGACCGGCTTCCAGCGGAAGACCCGCATGGAATATGCCATCCGGTCGAGTGAACGCCCGCCCCGCGCACAGATCGCGACGAGTAGCGTCGATCACGCCAGCCTGCAGGTCAGGCCGGTGCGAGTCACTGCTGTCACTTGTCGAGAACCGGAGCGGAGAAGATGGCAATCATTCAGGGCGCCACGGACACCTGGACCAAGTCCTCGTATTCCGGCGGGAACGGCGCGTGCGTCGAGGTCAAGTCCCCCGTCGTCGCGTCGATCGCGGTACGGGACTCCAAGGTCCCCGCCGGTCCGTCGATCACGTTCGTCCCCGAGTCGTGGAACGCGTTCGTGCGTGAAGTGAGCACGGGAGCTCTCTGAGACTGTCGGCGCATCACCGATGAGCCCTCTCGACTGGTCCGCCGTCCCGGCCGAGGGGGCTCGGTCATGCGCTATCGCAACTGATCGACGTACCGGTCCGTCCCCGGCACCGTCGGGATGAACGGCGCGACGAGTTCCACCCTGCCCCGCTCGCCCGCTTCCAGGCCCGTGAAGTGGTCCTCCCAGCATGTGCGCGGGTCCTGTTCCAGGAACCACAGGAGCGTGAGGCGGGTGTCGACGGCCTCGACCTGCTTGACGTAGGTCATCCGGTCGCCCGGCAGGGGCGTCGGCCGGAAGGCGGTGACCATCGCGGCGGGTGAGCCGGCGAGGCGGCGTGGGAGGTGGCGGGTGCGCAGCCAGTCCAGCAGCTCGGCGCGCTCGCGGGGTCCCTCGGCGTCGATGACCTCCAGGACGAGGCCCGCGTAGGGGTGGTCCAGGGCGTGGTGGTCGCGGGGGCCGGCCGCGCCGTCGCGGTAGACGGTCGCCGCGTGGTCCTGGAACGCGGTGAAGACGTGGGTACGGGCCTGGTGGACGCGGCCGTCGTGGTTCAGGCGCTTGTTGATGGCCACGGTCCACTTCATGTGGTCGTCGTAGCGGCCCTCGGTGATCCAGTACGTGGAGAGGTAGCACCCGGCGGTCACCGGCTGGGCCACCGCCGACTTCTCCGGGTAGCGCAGCAGTTGGAGCTCGCGGGTGGCGACCCAGCGGCGCCCGGCGTAGATCCAGGGCATGGCCATGGCGCCCGCGTAGTAGTGGTCGTCCTCGTACCAGCGGTTGTAGGCGTACTCGTGGCCGGGGTGGGGCTCGACCATGGTGATCAGTGCGTGGCCGGGGCGAACGCCGTACGGGCCCACGGCCGCGAGCCGGGCGTAGTCCTCACTGCGGGTGTCATTGTCGTCGTCGCTCATGCGGCCTACTCTGACGGTGCGTCAGATCTCTCGTCCAGAGCCCGGGAGGCACCGGATGCCGCTGCGCGACAAGACCGTGATCGTCTCCGGCGTGGGCCCCGGCCTGGGCCACCAGGTCGCCGCCGCCGTCGTACGGGACGGGGGCAACGCGGTGCTGGGCGCGCGTACGGAGGCGAACCTCGCCGCGTGCGCCGAGCGGATCGACCCGGAGGGGCGGCGCAGCGCGCGGCTGGCCACGGACATCACCGACGAGGGCCGGTGCGAGGCGCTGGCCGCGCTCGCGGTCGCGCGGTTCGGCGGGATCGACGCGGTGGTCCATGTCGCGGCGTACGACAGCTACTTCGGGGGCCTGGAGGATGCCGACTTCGGTGCCTGGCGGGACGTCCTGGACGTCAACCTGCTGGGCACGCTGCGGATGACCCGGGCCTGTCTGCCGGCGCTGAAGAAGCGCGGGGGTGCCGTGGTCATCATCGGTACGCAGTCGGCGGTGGCCGCCCCGTCCCAGGTGCGGCAGGCGGCGTACGCGGCGTCCAAGGGCGCGCTGACGTCGGCGATGTACTCGCTGGCGCACGAGCTGGGCCCGCACCGGATACGGGTCAACACGGTGCTGCCCGGCTGGATGTGGGGGCCGCCGGTCCAGGCGTACGTACGCCTGACGGCCGAGGCCGAGGGCGTACCGGAGGGCGAGGTGCTGGGGCGGCTGGCCGAGCGGATGGCGCTGCCGGAGCTGGCCACGGACGCGGACGTGGCGGAGGCGGCGGTGTTCCTCGCCTCCGACCGGGCGCGGGCGATCACGGGCCAGTCGCTGCTGGTCAACGCGGGCGAGCTGATGAGGTAGGGCCGCCTCCTGTATCCACCGACCGCACGGGACCCGCATCCCGTGCGGTCGCTCAGTCATGTGCACGGACCTGACGAAGCGCCCGATCATCGTCCGGCCGCCGTCCCGGGCCTGACAACGGCCGCGTGGGTCAAGAAAGGGTAAAGGAGTTCGGCTTTCTGACTTCTGTTCATATCCGTGACCCTTGAAGCTCTTGACCGGCCGCTCGAACTGACGGTTCAATCCCCGAAGTCCCCGCTCCCGCACGGGGGCACCGCTGACCGGACGTACTGACGAAGTGCTTCGACGTTCACAAGGCGGACCCCTGGAGGGGGACATGAACAGTCTCGACTGGGCCGTGCTCATCGGCTACTTCGGTGTGATGGTCGCGATCGGCGTCTGGTCCCACAAACGCGTGGACGACGTCAGCGACTTCTTCACGGCCGGCGGCAAGATGCCGTGGTGGCTTTCGGGCATCTCGCACCACATGTCGGGCTACAGCGCGGTGATGTTCACCGGGTACGCGGGCATCGCCTACACGTACGGCGTCACCTCGTACGTCACCTGGTCCTTCCCCATCGCCATCGGCATCGCCATCGGCGCCCACCTCTTCGCGCCCCGGCTCAACCGGCTGCGTTCCCGCCTCCATGTGGCCTCGCCGCTCGAATACCTCAAGAACCGCTACAACCTGCCAACCCAGCAGGCCCTCGCCTGGTCCGGCGTGCTGCTCAAAATCGTCGACGTGGGCGCCAAGTGGGCCGCCATCGCCACCCTGCTGTCCGTCTTCACCGGCATCTCGCTCAACCAGGGCATCCTCATCACCGGCGTCATCACCGGCATCTACTGCACGGTCGGCGGGCTGTGGGCCGACGCCCTGACCGAACTGGGCCAGTTCATCATCCAGTTCTTCGCGGGCATCGCCATGCTCGTCGCCGTCATGGCGGAGCTGGGCGGGGTCAGCGCGCTGTGGACCGTGTGGGACCGCCCCGAGATGCAGGGGCACACGGAACCGACCGCCGGCCCGTACACGCTGACCTTCCTGCTCGCGTACCTCTTCATCAAGACCTTCGAATACAGCGGCGGCATGTGGAACCAGGCCCAGCGCTACATGGCCACACCCAGCGCCCGGGAGGCCACCCGCTCCGGGCGGCTGTCGGCGGTCCTGTGGTTCGTCTGGCCGCTCGTCCTCTTCTTCCCGATGTGGTGCGCGCCGCTGCTGGTGAAGCCCGAGAAGCCGGACGCGTCCGACTCGTACGCGCTGATGACCGAGCAGCTCCTGCCGCACGGGCTGCTGGGGCTGGTCATCGTCGGGTTCTTCTCCCACACCATGGCCATGTGCTCCTCCGACGCCAACGCCATCGCGGCCGTCTTCACCCGGGACATCGCCCCGGCCATGAGCAAGGCGGCGCGCGGCTGGTCGCACCGGGCCGGGCTGCTGGCCGCCCGCTGGTCGACCGTCGCCTTCCTCGCCCTGTCGATGGCGATCGCGACCCAGGTCAACTCCCCCACCTTCAAGGACATCATCACCGTCGTCATCAAGTGGGTGGCCGGCCTGATGGGCCCGATCGCGATCCCGTTCATGCTCGGCCTGCTGCGGACGTTCCGCAGGTCCGGGCCGACGGCCGCGCTGGTGTCGTGGGCGGCCGGCCTGTTCGCGTTCTGGCTGACGAACTACGGGCTCGACGGCATCGAGCTCCAGATCCAGATCGTCTCGCCGCTGGCGACCTCGCTGATCCTGTACGTCCTCATCGGCTTCATCAAGCCGGAGGACACCCCCGAGCGGGACGCCGTGCTCGACAAGCTCCACTCCGACGACGGCAGCCCCGCCCAAGCGGCTCCCGAACGTCAGCCCCTCGGGTAGCGGGCCAGCCAGCCCGGCGCGGAGACGGCCGGGCCGTGCAGGGCCGGGCCCTGGGTCATCTCCATGGCGAAGTCGTCCGCGATCTGGAGAATCGTCGGCCGCCCTTCCAGCTCGGCCAGCCAGGCCGGCGGGAGGGCGGTCTCGCCGTGCAGGGCGCCGAGCAGCGCGCCGGTGAGGGCGCCGGTGGTCTCCGACGGGCCGTCGTGGTTGACGGCCAGGCGCAGCCCGTGGCGGACGTCCTCGCCGACGAGCGCGCAGTAGACCGCGATGGCCAGGGCGTCCTCGGCGTGCTCGCCGTCGGTGTCGCCGAGCGAGGCGATCCTGGCCGGGCTGGGGATGCCCTGGCGTACGGCACCGAGCGCGTGCTTCAGCGCCTCGGTGACCGGCTCGTGGCCGGGGCGGGCCGCCAGTTGGGCCAGCGCCCGCTGGACGGAGCCGTCGACGGTCTCGCCACGGGCCAGGCCGTGCACGACGACGGCGAAGGCACCGGCCGACAGGTAGGCGGCGGGGTGGCCGTGGGTCTGGACGGCGCACTCGACGGCGAGCTGGCACACCAACTGCGGCTCCCACCCGACGAGCAGCCCGTACGGCGCGGAGCGCACCAGGGCGCCGGCGTCGCGGGCGGCGGGGTTCTTCGGCTTGTCGAGCGTGCCGAGGATCTCGTCGCCCAGGCCGGTGAGGGTGGCGGGCGAGGGGTCGCGGCGGGCGTACAGCCACTCCTCGCAGGCCAGCCAGCCGTTGTCCTTGCGGCGCTCGTCGGGACCCCAGTCGCGCTGGGTGGCCGCCCAGCGCAGATGGGCGCGGTGGACGTCGGTGGGCGGGTGCCAGGCGCCGGTGTCGCGGCGCACCTGGGCGCGTATCAGACCGTCCACGGTGAACAGCGCGAGCTGGGTGGCGGACGTCACGGCACCCCGCCGCCCGTACGCGGGCGCCAGGTCGGCGAGCCCGTCGGGCCCGTGCGCCGCCCGGATCGCCTCGACCGACAACCCGGACACGCCCGCCCCGAGGGCATCCCCGATGGCGGCACCCAGAAGACAGCCCCGCACCCGGGCACGGAAGTCCTGCTGCTCGGCCCGGCCCCAGACAGCCGCAACTGCCGCACTCACCTCGCGTCCCTCCCGTCACCCGATCGGCCTACGTCCGGCGCGCAGCACTGTAATCGAAGGAATCGGGGGGCCTGGGGGCCGGAGTGTTATGGGTGCGGACGCCCAAGAGGTACGGATCTGGGCGCCCACCGGTCCTTCGGGTCTCATGTCCCGTCGTCGTCGGGCGTCATTGCGATACGGGCCGCCCGCACCGGATCCAGCAGCCGCGCCAGGGCGTCCCCGTCGGCGCCGGGGCAGGCGGCCAGCTCCTCCAGGAACCCTTCCAGGTCCTTCAGCTCTCCCCAGTCGGGGCGCAGCGACAGCATCCGCTCCAGACGCAGCCGGGCCTCGTCCCAGTCCCCGAGCGCGGCGGCCGGCACACAGGACCTCCCGACCTCGTGGGCCCAGGGCTCGCGCGGAGCGACGGCCGCATACCGTTGCCCGTACGCCCGCCAGTGCGCCGCCGCGTGCGCCGTTCCCCGGAGCCGGCTCTCGGCCATCGCCAGGTGGAACAGCCCGAGAGGAGGCGCCAACTCGGCGAGCCGTGCCGCCGCCTCACGCGCCTCGGTGAAATGGCCGAGCCGCCGCAGCGCCTTCGCGAGGAGCGGCAGCTCGCCGTCCCGGTCACCCGGCGGCAGTTCCTCCAGCACCGCCAGCGCCTCCCCGGCCCGGTCCAGGGACAGCAGGGCGGCGGCCCGGCGGCCACGGGTCCAGGAAGGGTCGAAGCCCAGCGCCGCGCGCCGGTCCAGGTCAGCCAGGGCGCGCAGCGGCAGACCGGCCGACCGCAACGCCATCGCCCGCTCACCGAGGGCCCAGCCGTGGTTCCGCTTCGAGGCGACCACCTCGTCCAGATCCGCGAACTGCCCCTGCCGGTCGCCGAGCCGCCCGCGGAGCCACGCCCTGCTCACCCGCGCCCACCCGTGCCCCGGGTCCAGGGCGAGCGCCCGGTCGAAGTCCGCCAGCGCGTCCCCGAACCGTCCGCACACCGTCCGGGCCGAAGCCCGCCGGATCCAGGACCCCACGTCGCCGGGCACGCTCTCGGCGATCTCGTCGACCGGCGAGGCGTCCCTGCCGATCACCCGCAGCTCCCGGTAGACCGTCTCGCGCTCCGCCAGCACCCAGGGCGTGTCCGGCAGCAGGAGCGCGGCCCGCTCCAGGTCCGCCAGCGCCTCGGGCAGCCGTTCCATGGCCCGGTACGTCACCCCGCGCGAACCGATGGCCCACCCGTAGTCGGGGTCGAGCTCGACGGCCCGGCCGAAGTCGGCGACGGCCTCCTCGTACCGCCGCGCCAGCCGGTGCCCGGCACCGCGCATCGCGAACGCCAGCGCCGGATTGTCACCGCTCAGCACGGCCCGGTCCAGATCCGCCCGTTCGGCCTCCCCGTCACCGAGGCGACGATGCACGTCCGCCCGCTGTGTCAGGGCCCATGTGTAGACGGGCTTCAGCTCGACGGCCCGGTCGAGGTCCGCCAGCGCCTCGTCCAGCCGTCCCATCGACTCCCACACCAGCGCCCGGCTCGCACGCGCCCACGCGTATTCCGGGTCCATTTCCAGGGCCCGGCCGAAGTCGGCGAGCGCCTGCTCGTGGCGGCCGCACCGCCAGTGGAGGCGGGCACGTTCACCGATGACCCAGGCCCGGTCCGGTTCGATCTCCTCGGCCCGGTACAGGTCGGCCAGCGCCCCGTCCTCGTCCCCCAGGTGCAGGCGCACCTCGGACCGCCTCAGCAGCGCCCACCAGTACTCCGGTTCCAGCTCGATGGCGCGGTCCAGATCAGCGAGGGCCTCGCGGTCGCGCTCCATGAGGTACTTGGCCATGCCCCGGGTGGCCAGCGCCCAGGTGGAGTCGGGCCGGAGTTCCAGCGCGCGGTCGCAGTCCGCCACGGCCTTCTGGTGCTGCCCCAGCAGCCGGTGGACATCGCCCCGTGACTCCAGGATCCACGCCGTGTCCGGTGCGAGGCCGTCCGCGCGGTCGAGGCGGGCCAGCGCTCCCGCGTAGTCGCCCTCGGCCCGCAGCACCAGCCCCATCCCGTAGTGCGCCCGCGCGCAGTCCGGGTCCAGGGCCAGCGCCCGCTCGTAGTCGGCGACCGCCTTCGCGTGGTCGCCGTCCCGCCGGTGGTGCATGCCCCGGACGACCAGCGCCGCCACCTGGTCCTCCCGGCCGAACCCGGCCCGTGCCAGCAGCAGACCGAGCAACCCGACGGGCCGTTCCTCGCCGTCCAGGGCGGCCAGGGTGTCCCGCCCCCAGGCACGCAGGTCCGCCGAGTCGGTGTCCTCACCCGCGTCGGCGAGGACCCGGGCCCAGCGGCGGGCCGTCGCGGGGTCCTGCTCCTCGCACACGTCCACGCCCGCCCGCAGCATGCCGGGCAGCGCCGTGACCGGCTGGGCGCACAGCCGGTGGTACAGCTCCTCCAGGCGTGGTGCGCGCCACGTCTCCCGGCTCCAGAGCTCGTCGGCCGGTACGTCGCCGGCGGCCGCCTCCGCCCAGCCGGCGAAGACCTCCGCGAGGCGGGTGTGCTCGGCGCTCCAGCGGCGTGGTGACCGTAAGCGCTGGAGGCGGAGCATCGGGCCGCGTACGACGTCGTGGTAGCGGGCGTGGCCCTCCCGCTCGGACACGAACGGCAGCGAACCCAGCCAGGCGAACAGGGCCGTGCCGGTCTCGGTGGCCGCCGCGAACACGTCCTCGTTCAACCGGCGCGGCAGGGCGCACGCCAGGGCGGCGGCCCGGCGGACGGGGTCCGTCTCCCACTTGAGGAAGCGGTCGACCGCGTCGGCGCTCGGGGCGTCCACCTCGCCGGGCTTCTCCGCGAGGGTCGACACGAGGACCGGGAGGCCACCGGCGAGCCGCAGTACGTCCTGGACGACCGTCTCGTCCACGACCCCCTTGGCGGCGAGCAGTTGCCGGCTCTCCGGTTCGGTGAAGGGTTCGAGCGGGATGTCGCCGACGAACTCGGCGTAGTCGGACCAGCAGGCCGGGTCGAGCCGGGTCTGCCCGGCGAGGGTGAGGACCACGTTGGGCGGCAGCGCCCCGTACCGGTCCTCGGTGGTGATCAGGTCGCGCAGCCAGGTGTCGAGGAACGGCGCGGTGCGTTCGTACGTGTCGAAGAACAGCGCCACCCAGGGCACCTCGGCCGCCACCCGGTCCAGTTCCGCGACCAGGACGGGCGTGAGGGCCTGGAGCGGGTCGAGCACGAGCTGGACGTCGTCCTGGTTGCGGAAGCGCGCGCTGAGCACGGCCCGCAGCCGGTCGGTTCCCTGGGCGACCCGGGCGGGGTCGACCGCCCCGGCGAAGGCCCCGACGACGGGCAGCATGCCCGCGCCGATCAGCCCGGCCTGTGCGATGGCCATGCCGCCGGCGCTCGGCGCCGCGGCGGCGTCCTGCTGCTCCGGACCCGTCACGGCGGCCGACGCCGCTTCCGCCTCGTACCGCCGCTGCCGGTAGATGGCGAGCTGCCGGTCCAGCGCTTTGAGCGGGTGCCCCTGCTGGGCGCAGCACGCGCTGATCTCCGCCAGCGCCTCGGGGACGCTGTTGACGCTCTCGTCGACGTAGGCGGTGAGGGCGCCGCGCCCGCGGGCGAGGTCCTGCCACTCGCGGACGAGCGTGGTCTTGCCGACCCCGGCGATGCCCCGGACGTGGAACACGAACCGGTGCCGGTCGTCGTCCACGGGGATGTCGAAGTTCTCCCGGTACACGGCCAGTTCGTCACGCCGCCCCACGAACCCGGCGCGCTTGCGCCGTTGCAGCAGTGCCTGCATCGATGGCCGCGCCGCCCCCGCACCGGTCCTCATGCGATCAGTCTGTCAGCACCGGCAGCAGTTCCGGGAGGTGTCCGTCGGACGCCCGCGCCGCCCGCTGCCGCTCCTCCGGGACCTCGCCGTACAGGGTCGTACGGGGGCGGGCCGGGCGGCCGGCGGACTCGGCGATGGCGATGAGGTCCCGGACGGACTTGTAGGAGCCGTAGGAGGAGCCCGCCATGCGGGAGATGGTCTCCTCCATGAGCGTGCCGCCGAGGTCGTTGGCGCCGGAGCGGAGCATCTCGGCGGCGCCGTCGGCGCCGAGTTTGACCCAGCTCGTCTGGATGTTGGGGATGTGCGGGTGGAGCAGGACGCGGGCCATGGCGGTGACGGCGCGGTTGTCGCGGGCCGTGGGGCCGGGGCGGGCGATGCCGGCGAGGTAGACGGGGGCGTTGGTGTGGATGAAGGGGAGGGTCACGAACTCGGTGAATCCCCCGGTCTCCTGCTGGATGCGGGCGAGGGTGCGGAAGTGGCCGAGCCAGTGGCGGGGCTGGTCTACGTGGCCGTACATCATCGTCGAGCTCGACCGGATGCCCAGCTCGTGCGCGGTGGTGATCACCTCGATCCAGGTGGCCGTCGGCAGCTTGCCCTTCGTCAGGACCCAGCGCACCTCGTCGTCGAGGATCTCCGCGGCCGTGCCCGGGATGGAGTCCAGGCCGGCCTCCTTCGCGGCGGTCAGCCACTCGCGGATCGACATCCCGGTGCGGGTCGCCCCGTTGACGACCTCCATGGGCGAGAAGGCGTGGACGTGCATGCCGGGGACACGGTCCTTCACGGCCCGGGCGATGTCGAAGTACGCCGTGCCCGGCAGGTCCGGATGGATGCCGCCCTGCATGCACACCTCGACCGCGCCGACGTCCCACGCCTGCTGCGCGCGGTCGGCGACCTGGTCCAGGGACAGGGTGTAGGCGTCGGCGTCCGTGCGGCGCTGGGCGAAGGCGCAGAAGCGGCAGCCGGTGTAGCAGACGTTGGTGAAGTTGATGTTGCGGGTGACGATGTAGGTGACGTCGTCGCCCACGGCCGACCTCCGGATGTCGTCCGCGACCCGGCACAGCGCGTCCAGCGCGGGCCCGTCCGCGTGGAGGAGGGCGAGGGCCTGGTCGTCGGTGAGCCGCGTCGGGTCGTCGGCGGCGACGGCGAGGGCCTCGCGTACGTCGGTGTCGATGCGCTGCGGCACCATCCCGGGCGCCGCCGCCTCGCGCAGCGCCTCCCAGTCGCCGTACACCTCGTCGAAGTCGTCGCGCCGGTCGGAGGTGCGGCCGTCTGTGTCGATGGTGCGGTGCAGGTCGGTGCGGCCGGTGGCGGTGAAGGACTCGTCGGGCTCCTGCCACGGCAGGCCGCGCACGGGCGCGTCCGGGTTCGCGAGCCCCGTCTCCGGGTCGGCGAGCGCGCGGACGTGCGGCAGCAGGCGCGGGTCGAGCCACGGCTCGCCGCGCGTCACGAACTCGGGGTAGACGCAGAGACGTTCACGCAGGCGGAAGCCCTCGGCCGCCGACCTCTCGGCGAGCGCGTCGATCTGCGGCCACGGCCGCTCGGGGTTGACGTGGTCGATGGTGACCGGTGACACCCCGCCCCAGTCGTCGATGCCCGCCCGGATGAGCCGCCCGTACTCCCCGTCGACCAGGTTCGGCGGGGCCTGCAAACACGCCGACGGCCCCATGATGTGCCGGGCGACCGCCACCGTCGCCACCAGGTCGTCCAGCTCGGCGTCCGGCATGCCGCGCATCGCCGTGTCCGGCTTGGCGCGGAAGTTCTGGATGATCAGCTCCTGGATGCCGTGGTACGCCCGCGCCACGCGCCGCAGCGCGAACAGCGACTCCGCCCGCTCCTCGTACGTCTCGCCGATCCCGATGAGCAGCCCGCTGGTGAAGGGCACGGACGAGCGGCCAGCGTCCTCCAGGACGCGCAGCCGCACGGCCGGTTCCTTGTCGGGCGAGCCGTGGTGCGGCCCGCCCGGCTCGGACCACAGCCGGGTCGCCGTGGTCTCCAGCATCATGCCCATGGACGGCGCCACCGGCTTGAGCCGCTGGAAGTCGGTCCAGGACATGACGCCCGGGTTGAGGTGCGGCAGCAGCCCGGTCTCCTCCAGGATGCGTATGGCCATGGCCCGTACGTAGGCGATGGTGTCGTCGTACCCGTGGGCGTCCAGCCACTCCCGCGCCTCGGGCCAGCGGTCCTCCGGCTTGTCCCCCAGGGTGATCAGGGCTTCCTTGCAGCCCAGTTCGGCACCCCGGCGCGCGATGTCCAGCACCTCGTCCGGCGACATGAACATCCCGTGCCCGGCCCGCCGCAGCTTGCCGGGCACGGTCGCGAAGGTGCAGTAGTGGCACTTGTCGCGGCACAGCCGGGTGAGCGGGATGAACACGCTCTTCGAGTACGTGATGACCCCGCCCCGCCCCGCCGCCGCCAGCCCGGCGTCCCGCACCCGCGCCGCCGAAGCCGCCAGGTCCTCCAGGTCCGCGCCCCGCGCCCGCAGCAGGACGGCGGCTTCGGCGACATCCAGCGCCACGCCGTCTCTGGCCCGCTTCAGGGCACGTCGCATGGCGTTGTTGGTGGGGCGTCCGGCCTGGTCATCCGTCATGGACCCGAGCATACGAGTGCGGGGGTTCTACACATACCGCGCGTACTCGTCGAGCTTCCGCAGTACTTCGGCCTCGTCGCCCGGCGGGAGTTGGACGACGGTCTCGGTGATGCCCAGGTCGGCGAAGTGGGCGAGCTTGCCCTCCGTCGGGTGGACGGCGTAGGGGACGACCTGGAGGGCCTCCGGGTCACGGCCCGCCTTCTCCCAGGTCTGGCGCAGTACCGGGAGCGTCTCGGTGAGGCCGCGACCGCCGATGGGGAGCCAGCCGTCGGCGTATTCGGCGATGTGCGCGAAGAGTGTGGGCCCGGCCGCGCCGCCGATCAGGGTGCGTGGCGCGCCGCCGGCGGGCTTGGGGAAGGCGTACGAGGCGCGTACGGAGGCGGTCTCGCCCTCGTACGCGGCGGGTTCGGCGGCCCACAGGGCGCGCATCAGGGCCATCCGGTCGCGGGTGCGGCCGCGGCGGGTGCGCCAGACGACGCCGTGGTCCTCCGCCTCCTCCCTGTTCCAGCCGTAGCCGACGCCGAGGGTGAACCGGCCGCCCGAGAGGTGGTCGAGGGTGGCGACCTGCTTGGCCAGGTCGATGGGGTCGTGCTGGGCGACGAGCGTGACGCCGGTGCCGAGCCCGAGGCGCTCGGTGACGGCGGCGGCCTGGCCGAGCGCGATGAACGGGTCCAGGGTGCGGCCGTACTCGGGCGGCAGATCGCCGCCCGCCGGGTAGGGGCTGGTGCGTTCGACGGGGATGTGGGTGTGCTCCGGCAGGTAGAGGCCCGCGAAGCCGCGCTGTTCCAGCTCGCGCGCGAGCCGTACCGGGGTGATGGTCTGGTCCGTGAGGAAAATCGTCGTCGCGATCCGCATGACCGCCCAACGTATGGCGCTCGGCGCCGAATTCCGAGACGGTCGCCTCGGGTTGGCGGGAAATTCACCGGCCGCGAGGAGGGTGGTACCCATGATGGGCAGACGAGGATTCGTGACGGGCGCGGCGGGGGTCTTCGTGGCGCGGGGCGTGAGCTTCGCCCCGGGGGAGACCGAGCAGGTGCTGCGCGGCACCCTGCCGCCCGGTTCGCCCGACTACGTGTACGTGCCCGTGGAGGTGCCGCGCGGGGTGCGGGAGATCCGGGTGTCGTACGCGTACGAGCGGCCCGCCGTGCCGCCCGGTACGCAGGGCAACGCCCTGGACATCGGCGTCTTCGACGAGCGCGGCACCGAGCTGGGCGGGCGCGGCTTCCGGGGCTGGTCGGGCGGCGCCCGCACCGAGTTCTTCCTCCGTGCCGACGACGCCACCCCTGGCTACCTCCCGGGGCCCGTCCGCGCGGGCACCTGGCACATCGCGCTCGGCCCGTACACGGTCGCCCCCGAGGGCCTGGCGTACACGGTCACGGTCCGCCTCACGTACGGGCCCTCCGGCCGTACGCCCGCGCCCGTGTACCCGCCGGAGCGCGCCAAGGGGCGGGGCCGGGCCTGGTACCGGGGCGACTGCCACCTGCACTCGGTGTACTCCGACGGGCGGCGCACCCCCGCCGAGGTCGCGGCCGCCGCGCGGGCCGCCGGGCTGGACTTCATCAACACCTCCGAGCACAACACGCACGCCGCGCACCGGGCCTGGGAGGGCCTGTGGGGCGACGACCTGCTGATCCTCACCGGCGAGGAGGTCACCACCCGCAACGGCCACGTCGTCGCGGTCGGCACCGACCCCGGCACGTTCGTCGACTGGCGCTACCGGGCCCGCGACAACCGCTTCGGGCACTACGCCCGCGCGATCCGCCGCGCCGGCGGCCTGGTCGTCCCGGCGCACCCGCACGCCACCTGTATCGGCTGCAACTGGAAGTTCGGCTTCGCCGAGGCGGACGTGGTGGAGGTGTGGAACGGCTCGTATACCCCGGACGACGAGGTCACCCTGGCCGACTGGGACAGCACCCTGGCCACCGGGCGCCGCTGGACCCCGGCGATGGGCAGCAGCGACGCGCACCGCGAGCCGCAGAAGGTGGGCGAGCCGCAGACGGTCGTCCTCGCCGACGACCTGACGCGCGAGGCGATCCTGGTGGGCCTCCGCGCGGGGCGGTCGTACGTCGCCGAGTCGGCCGCCGTGTCCCTCGCCTTCTCCGCCACCGGTGGCCGCGGCGCCCACGCGGGCATCGGCGAGCGGCTCCCGGTACCCCCCGGCGCCCCGGTCACGGTCCGCCTCGACGTCACGGGCGCCCCGGGCTGCACGGCCCGCTTCGTCACCGACCAGGGCGTCCTCCACACGGCCCCCCTCCCCGCCTCCGGCACGGGCACGGTCGAGTGGACGACGACGCCCGCGTACGCCACCTACGTCCGCGCGGAGGTCCGCCACCCGGCGACGGTCCCGGGCCTGCCGGGGGCGCTGGCGGCGTTCACGAACCCGGTGTTCCTGGGGGAGACCGCCTAGGCTCGTCCGCATGAGCAGCACGACCCCCGGCCCGCGGTCCGTCGACCGTGCCCTGGAGATCCTCGACATCGTGGCCGACGCGGGCGCACCCGTCGGGGCGAAGGTGCTGGCGCGGCGGCTGGGGTGTTCGCTGTCGACCGTGTACCACCTGCTGGGACCGCTGACGGCACGCGGCCACCTGGTCAGGGCGGAGGGCGGCGGGTATGCGCCGGGCCCGCGGGTGGCGGCGCTGCACCGGGGGTTCCAGCGGCACGTGGGGGCCCGGCCCGGGGTCGGGGAGGTGCTGGGGCGGCTGCGGCGGGAGAGCGGGGCGGAGGCGTACTTCACGGCGTACCGGGACGGGCGGATCACCGTGGTCGACAGCACGGTGCCCGTCACGGACCCGGCGCACCCCTTCGTGCCGGGGCCCGAGGTGCGGGCGCATGCCACCGCGCACGGGAAGGCGCTGCTGGCGGGGGTGGAGCGGGGCGTGCGGCGGCGGTATCTGGCCGAGCACGGGATGGCCCGGTTCACCGACCGGACGATCACGTCGGCGGAGCGGTTCGAGGCGGAGCTGGCGCGGGTGCGGGGGCAGGGGTTCGCGGTGTCGGTGGGGGAGGCGGACCCGGCGTACACCTGTGTGGCGATGGTCGTGCCGGGTCAAAGCGAGGTGGCGCTGCACGCGCTGTCGGTGTCGCTGCCCACCGAGCAGTTCCGCCGTCGCCACGGGCAGGTGCGGGCGGCCGTGGCCGAGTCCGTACGCGCGTTTTCCGGCGGTGCCGGAATCGCGGGCGCGTGAGCTGGACGGGGGGGCCGGGCGCGGAGCACCGTAACGGCATGATCTTCATCGCCGTCCGGTTCACCGTCCGCCCCGAGCACAGCGACCAGTGGCTCACGCTGGTCGACGACTTCACCCGGGCCACCCGCGCCGAGCCCGGCAACCTGTTCTTCGACTGGTCGCGCGACGTCGAGGACCCGAACCGGTTCGTGCTGCTGGAGGCCTTCGCGGACGCGGAGGCGGGCGCCGCGCACGTCCGGTCGGAGCACTTCACGGCCGGCCTGGAGGCGATGGCCGGCGCGATCGCCTCGACACCGGAGATCATCAACGTCGAGCTGCCCGGTCAGGGCGGCTGGAACGCCATGACCGAGCTGAGCCCCCGCGCCTGAGGCCGCGCCCGAGACCCGGCCTCAGTCGTTGACGGCGGTGAGCAGCACCGCCGCGTCGGTCACCGCCGTCACCCCGTGCCGCTCCGGCGGGAGCAGGTAGAGGGCGCCCATGGTCAGCTCCGTGTCGCCGGACTGGGCCGTCACCTTCACCACGCCCCGCAGCACCTGGAGGGACGCGGCGGGAGGGGTGTTGTGCTCGTCGAGCGAGGTGCCGGCGGTGAGCGCGATGACGCTCTGCCGCAGCGGCGGGTCCCGGAGGATCAGGTTCGCGCTGCGGCCGTGCTCGTCGGCGTGGGCGGCGACGAGGTGTTCCTCTGCGATGGCGTTGAGGTCATACATACCGTCCACCTTGCCCCGCTGCCGGAACGTACGCATACGGAAGGGGCGGGCACCGTGCCGTCCCACGGTGTCCGCCCCTTCCGGCTCAGGTGAAGTGGTGCGTCAGTCCTCCACGACCAGCGCCGGGGTCTCCTTGGTGAGGACCTCGCCGCGGAAGAACGCCGGGCTGCGGCGCTGCATCACCAGCATGATCACCACGCCGAGGAGCAGCAGGCCCACGCCGATCACGAAGACCGAGCCCACGCCGAAGACCGAGGAGCCGCTGCCGTAGGCCGGGTCCCAGATGTCGTACAGCGTCTGGCCGAAGACGGCGGTGAGCATCACGCCGCCGAGGCCCGGGAGGATGCCCTTGACGGTCAGGTCGCGCACCGAGCGGCGCAGCTCGCGGCGGAAGAACCACACGCAGGCGAAGGCGGTGATCGCGTAGTAGAAGCAGATCATCAGGCCGAGCGCGTAGATGGTGTCGATCAGGACGTTCTCGCTGACCAGCGACATCACGGCGTAGAAGACGCCGGTGGCGACACCCGCGATGACGGTGGCGCGGCCGGGGGTCTTGAAGCGCGGGTGGACCTTGGCGAAGGAGGCCGGCATGGCCTGGTAGGTGCTCATGGCCAGGGCGGTGCGCGCGACCGGGATGAAGGTGGTCTGGAGGCTGGCGGCCGCGGAGGCGACGACGGCGAGGAAGAGCAGGACGCCGAGGCCGGAGCCCATGACCGGCTCCGCGAGGACGGCGAACACGTTGTCCGCGGTGTCGGGGTTGCCGAGGCCGGTGCCCTTGTCGCCGATGCCCGCGTACATCTGGGAGGCGATGGCGATCATCAGGTACGAGGAGACGATCACGACCATGGCCAGCATGGCGGCGCGGCCGGGTGTCCGGGCGCTGCCGGTGCTCTCCTCGTTGATGGACAGGCAGGCGTCCCAGCCCCAGTAGATGAAGATCGACAGGGACAGGCCCGCGGTGAAGGCGGCGAGGGAGTCGACGCCGAACGGGTTCATCCAGGACCAGGAGAAGTCGAGCGATCCGGCGACCTCGTCGGCCTTGGTGATCGCCATGAAGGCGAAGATCGCCAGAACGGTGAGCTGGAGGCCGACCAGGGCGTACTGGACCCACTTGGTGGCGGTGATGCCCCGGTAGCTGATCGCCGTGGCGACGGCGATGAAGGCCAGCGTCGTGGCGATGTGCGCGGCCTTGTTGCCGTCGAGGCCGGCTACCCACTCGCTGCCGGTGACCTCACCGAGGAGCAGATAGAAGTAGGAGGTCGCGACGCCCGCCAGGTTGGAGAGCACCACGATGGTGGCCACGAGCAGGCCCCAGCCGCACATCCATCCGACGCGGGGGCCGAACGCCTTCACCGACCAGGTGAAGGACGTGCCGCAGTCGGGCACCGCCCGGTTGAGCTCGCGGTAGGCGAAGGCCACCAGGAGCATCGGGAGGAATCCGGCGAGGAAGATCGCCGGCATCTGCAGCCCGACCTCACTGACCGTAGGGCCGAGTGTGGCCGTGAGGCAGTAGACGGGAGCGACGGTGGACACACCGATGACGGCACCACCCATGAGCCCGACGGAGTTGTCGCCGAGCCCCTTCTTGCGTACGCCCCCTTCGGAGCCGCTCATTACCGTGTCTCCGGCCTGGGGCCGCGCTTCTACCTGAGTCATGCAGAGGACGTTAGGTGCTGCGGTTTCCATATCCGGAACAAGGCACTCCGCGATCTTTGCCTTGCATTACCAGGGAGGAGGCGCCGACCCGGCAAGGAAATCAAGCCCCCTCCCACCTGCCGCAGACCGATTGGTAGGTGAAAACTGCACCGTTCGATATACGGGAACCGCAACGGTGTCCGATTTGCCGGTTTCCAAAATTTCCCGCGCTGTTTTCAGCCCGGCCACACGACCGCTTGCAGCTCGCTGTACGCGTGCAGCGCGTAGGACCCGCAATCCCGGCCCACACCGCTCTTGTTGAAGCCTCCGAACGGCGCCTCCATGTTCCGGCCGATCGTGTTCACGCCCACCCCGCCGGCCCGCAACCGGGCCGCCACACGGAAGGCGCGGGCCACATCCCCGGACCAGACGTAGTCGATCAGGCCGTAGTCGCTGTCGTTGGCCAGCGCGACGCCCTCCTCCTCGTCGTCGAACGGCACGACCACCACGACCGGGCCGAAGATCTCCTCCCGCACGACCCGCATGTCGTTGGTGCAGTCGGCCAGGAGGGCCGGGGCCACGTAGAAGCCCCTGTCGTACGCGGGCCTCGCCCCGCCCACGACGACCCGGGCGCCCTCCTTGCGCCCCAGCTCCACGTACCCCTCCACCCGGTCGCGGTGGGCGGCCGAGATGACCGGCCCCACCACCGTCCCCGGATCGGCCGGGTCCCCCACCGTCAGCCGCCCCGCGTAACCGGCCAGCCCCTCCACCAGCCGCTCGTACACCCCGCGCTGCGCCAGGACGCGCGTGGGAGCCGTACAGATCTGGCCGCTGTAGAAGGAGAACGTGCTGCCGATGCCCCGGACCGCCGCGCCCAGGTCGGCGTCGTCGAACACCAGCGCCGCGCCCTTGCCGCCCAGCTCCATGAGCTGCCGCTTCAGCTCGCGCCCGCACACCTCGCCGATACGCCGCCCCACCGCCGTCGACCCGGTGAAACTCACCATGTCCACGTCCGGCGAGTCGACCGCCGCCTCCCCGACCGCGGGTCCCGACCCCGTGACCACATTGACCACGCCCGGCGGCACCCCCGCCTCCTCCAGCGCCCGGGCCATCGCGTACACCGACAGCGGATCCTGCGGCGCCGGCTTCACCACCACGGTGTTGCCCATGGCGAGCGCCGGAGCGATCTTCCCGGCCGGATTGGCCCACGGATTGTTGTACGAGGTGATACAGGCGACCACGCCGACGGGGCGGCGCACCGCGACCGCCCCCAGGACCGACGCCGGTCCCATCGGGCCCGCCCCGCTGATCTGCGGCGGCAGCGGCTGCTCCACCGGCTCCAGGGCGCCCTTCGCGTACCGGCGGAACCGCGCGATCCCCACCGCGACCTGCATCGCCCGCGCCGTGCCGGCCGTCGCCCCGCTCTCCGCCCGCGCGAGCCGGGCGTGCTCCTCCGCGTCCCGGGCCATGACGTCGGCGGCCCGGTCCAGCACGGCCGCCCGCTCCTCCGGCGGCGTGCGCGACCAGCTCCCGAAGGCATCCTTCGCCGCCGCGGCCGCCTCGTGCACCTGTCCCCGGCTCGCCTCGGGGGCGAGGCCGACGACCTCCTCCGTGGCGGGGTTGACCACCTCGTAGTGCCCGCCCTCGGGCTCGACCCACTCGCCCCCGATGAACAGCCTCACCGCGTCGGCACCGTCCTCGTGTCCCGCCCCGAGCGCAGCACCCTGCCCGGCACCGCACCCGTGACCCGGTCCTCCCGCACGGTCTCCACACCGTTGATCCGCACGGACACGATCCCCACCGCCCGCGAGTCCAACCGCGGGCTGTCGCCCGGCAGGTCGTGCACCAGCGTCGCGGGCCCGGCATCGATCCGCTCCGGGTCGAACAGCACCAGGTCCGCGTGGTAGCCCTCCGCCACCCTGCCCCGCTCCCGCAGCCCGAAGAGCCGGGCCGGGTCGTCGCTCACCATCCGGACCGCCCGCTCCAGCCCGACGAGCTTGCGCCCCCGCAGACAGTCGCCGATGAACCTCGTCGTGTACGGCGCCCCGCACATCCGGTCCAGGTGCGCCCCCGCGTCGGAGCCGCCGAGCAGCACGTCCTCGTGCTCCCACGTCTCGCGGCGCAGCGCCCAGGAGGCCGGGTCGTTGTCGGGCGGCATCGGCCACAGCACCGTGCGCAGCCGGTCAGCCGCGCAAATCTCGACCAGACACGCGAACGGATCCGTCCCGCGCTCCGCCGCGATGTCCCGCACCACCCTCCCGGTCAGCCCCTCGTTCTCCGGGCTGTACGTGTCGCCGATGACGTACCGCCCGAAGTCGGCGAGGCGCCGGAAGACACCGGCCTCCTTGGAGTCGGCGCGCCGCAGCATCTCCGCCCGCACCGCCGGATCCCGCAGCCGGGCGATCCGCTCGTCCACGGGGAGCCCCAGTACATCGCCCCACCCCGGAATCAGGTTCAAGGCACAGAAGGAACCCAGCGACATGTTCATCGGCGTGAGGATCGGCATCGTCAGCGCGACGATGCGCCCGCCCGCCTTCCGCGCCCGCTCACTCGCCAGGAGCTGCCGGGGCACCCGCTCGGGAACCGCCGCGTCGATGGTCAGGACGTTCCAGTTCAGCGGCCGCCCCGCGGCGACGCTCATCTCCACCAGCAGGTCGATCTCCGCGTCCGCGAACTGGTCCAGGCACCCGGCCACGATCGCCTCGATCTGTGTGCCCTCGTGCTCCCCCACGGCCCTCGACAGGGCCAGCAGCTCCCTGGGCCCCGCGTGGCGCGACGCAACGGGGGCGCCGTCCCCGTCCGAATGCGTGGACGACTGCGTGGTGGAAAGCCCCCAGGCCCCGGCGTCCATGGCCTCGTGCAGCAGCCGCACCATCTCGCCGAGCTGCGCCTCCGTGGGCCGGCCCCCCACCGCCTCCGCCCCCATCACGTACCGCCTGAGGGCGCAGTGCCCCACCATGAACCCGGCGTTCACGGCGATGCGCCCCTCCAGCGCGTCCAGGTACTCCCCGAAGCCGCGCCAGCTCCAGTCGACGCCCTCCTCCAGGGCGGCCAGCGCCATCCCCTCCACCTTGGACATCATGCGCCGCGTGTAGTCGGCGTCCTCGGGCCGCAGCGGCGCCAGCGTGAACCCGCAGTTGCCGCCCACCACGGTGGTCACCCCGTGATTCATCGAGGGCGTGGCGTACGGGTCCCAGAACAACTGGGCGTCGTAGTGCGTGTGCGGGTCGACGAACCCGGGCGCCAGGACGAGCCCGTCGGCGTCCTCACTGCTCCGGGCCCCCTCCGTGACGGCCCCCGCCGCCGCGACGACCGCGATGCGACCGTCCCGTATCCCGACGTCGGCCTTGCGGACGGGCGCCCCGGTGCCGTCGACGAGGTCGGCGCCCTTGATCAGATGGTCGAGCATGACGTCCCCTTACTCGCTGCGTCGCGTGTGTGCCCCGGCCGGGGCCGCCGTGACCGGCCGCGGCCACGGCGCCCCACGGCCGGGGCGTGACGGAGCCGGCGGCCCGGGATGCCACCGCCCCGCGTCTGTCGGGGCCCGCCCCCCGTTGTGGGCAGTCGTTCCGCTGGGGGTCCCCCTGGACGAAGTCCTTGGGGGAGGAACGGGTGGGCACAACGGGACGGGGCGGTGCCTTTGCCCGGTGCCCCCTGGGGCGGTGCCTGTTCCCGGTGACCCCCGGGTGCGGGTCAGTGGTTGGACGGCCACCCCGGGTGGGTGGGGGCGGGGCCCCTCCGGGCTCACCTCCTCGAGGCCGGCGGCCTTGGGTTCTCCGGATTGGGAGCCCAACAGTCGCCGCAACCTCTGCGGGGGCGACCCTGCACGGCCCCACCCGGCCGTACGCCGGGTGCGGGTCGGTGGGACGGGCCGCCCACAACGGAAGCCACCCGGCTAGGCGGACGAGGCCTGGCGGAAGCGGGTCGTGCGGTGGACCGGGTCCGTGTCGATGCGGGGGATCACGTGTTCCCCGATCAGCCGGATCGTGGTCATCGTGTCCTCGTAGGACACCCCGATCGGCAGCCCGAACGACAGTTGGTCGGCGCCGGCCCGCTCCCACCGCCGGCACTGCGCCAGCACCTCGTCCGGGTCGCCGCAGATCATCAGCTCCTCCGCGATCAGCAGCTCGATGATCTCCTCGGTGTACTCCGGCAGCAGCTCCGGCCACTCCGGGATCCCCTCCGGCCGGGGGAACGTGTCGTGGTACCGGAAGAGCAGCGACTGCAAGTAGTTGAGGCCCCCCGACACCGCGATCTCGACCGCCTTCGCGTGCGTCTCCGCGCAGATCGCCGTCGACGTGACCATCACGTTGTCGTTGACGTACGCCCCGACCGGCTCCGCGTCCTTCACCGCCGTCTTGTACGAGTCGACGACCCACTCCATGTCGGAGACCTTCTGCACGCTGAAGCCGAGCACGCCCAGCCCCTTACGGCCCGCCATGGCGTACGAGGACGGCGACCCGGCCGCGTACCACATGGCGGGGTGCGCGGCCCCGTACGGCTTGGGCAGGACCTTGCGCGGCGGCAGGGACCAGTGCTTGCCCTGGAAGCCCTCGTACTCGTCCTGGAGCCACATCTTGGGGAACTCGGCGATGGTCTCTTCCCAGATCTCCTTGGTGTGGTTCATGTCGGTGATGCCCGGCAGGAACCCGAGGATCTCGTGGGACCCGGCCCCGCGCCCGGAGCCGAACTCGAAGCGTCCGCCCGACAGGTGGTCGAGCATGGCGACCTTCTCGGCGACCTTGACGGGGTGGTTGACAGGGGCGAGGGGGTTGAAGATGCCGGAGCCGAGGTGGATGCGCTCCGTCGCGTGCGCCAGATAGCCCAGGTACACGTCGTTGGCCGACAGGTGCGAGTACTCCTCCAGGAAGTGGTGCTCGGAGGCCCAGGCGTACTTGAACCCGGACTTGTCCGCCTGGATGACGTACTCCGTCTCCTCCATCAGCGCCTTGTGCTCGGCCTGGGGGTCGGCCTGTGCCCGCTTGGCCGGTACGTATCCCTGTACAAAGAGCCCGAATTCCAAGGGGTTCACCGTCCCTACGCTATTTCTGACGTACCGTCAGTTCTAGAAGCCCGACTGTTCCACCGCCCGTCCGCACCGTCAATACCTGACGGAACATCAGAACAGGTTGACCCCCGCCAGCCATCCCCCGTCGATGACGAAGGGCTGTCCGGTGACGTACGCGGAGTCGTCGCAGCTCAGGAAGAGCGCCAGCGTGGCCACCTCCTCGGGTCTGCCGACCCTCCCCAGCGGCACGAGCTTGCGGTACAGCTCGTCGAGCGTGGCGGGGTCCGCGCCTTCGGGGTTGGACATGGGGGTGTCCACCGCGCCCGGGCAGACGGCGTTGACCCGGATGCCCTTGCCGCCCAGCTCCACCGCCGCGACCCGGGTCAGCCCGAGGACGGCGTGCTTGGTGGCGGCGTAGGCACCGACGTACGCCATGCCCGTCAGGGCGGTGTACGAGGCGGTGTTGACGATCGTGCCGCCCCCGGCGGCCTCGATCTCGGGCGCCACGGTCCGTATCCCCAGGAAGCACCCGACCTGGTTGACCCGGACCACGTCCATGAACTCCACCAGCGGTGTGGAGACGAGTTCGTTGAAGCGCAGCACGCCCGCGTTGTTGACCAGCCCGTCGATCCTGCCGAAGGCGCCCTTCCCGGCCTCGACCGCGCGGCCCCAGTCGTCCTCGCGCCCCACGTCCAGGTGGACGTACAGCGCCCGCTCCTCCCCCAGCTCCTTGGCGAGGGCGCTCCCCGGCTCGTCGAGTACGTCCCCGAGGACGACCCTGGCGCCCTCCGCCACGAAGAGCCGGGCCTCCTGCTCGCCCTGTCCGCGCGCCGCACCCGTGATGAGCACGACACGCCCGTCCAGCTTGCCCATGCCGGCCTCCTCAGCCCAGCAGCGGTGCCACGCTCTCGGCGAAGGCCGCCATCTGGTCGGTGAGTTCCGTGCGGCTCCGGGACCGGAACCGCACCTGTATCTGGTCCACGCCCATCGCCCCGTACGCCCGCAGCGACTCGGCGAGCGCGTCCGGCTTGCCGCTGAGGGTGCGTCGCCCGACGTCCCAGGGGGCGTCGCCGACGTACAGCGCCTCGGTGATCGCGCCGATGACGGCCGGCTCCTCGATCCCGGCCTCCTCGCGAAGCCGCCGGAGCTTCCCGATCTGCGCGGGCAGCCGGTCGCGGGGGTCGCCCTGCGGCAGCCACCCGTCACCCTTGAGCGCGGCGCGGCGCACGGCGGCCGGCGACGATCCGCCCACCCAGAGGGGCACCCGCGCCTGCGCCGGCCGTGGCCGCTGCCCGAGCCCCTCGAAGGCGAACCTCTCGCCACGGAACGCCGGGAACTCCTCCGCCCCCAGCGCCGCCCTCAGCGCGTCGATCACCTCGTCCAGCACGGCGCCCCGCCGCTCGAAGTCGGCCCCCAGGGCCTCGAACTCCTCCCGCACGTGTCCGGCCCCGACGCCGAGGACCAGCCGCCCGCCGCTCAGGTGGTCGAGCGTGGCGTACGCCTTCGCCGTCACGAGCGGATGCCGCAGCCCGACGACCGCCACGTGGCTGAGCAGCCGCACGCGCCGCGTGACGGCGGCGAGGTGGGCGAGGGTGGCGACGGGGTCGTACCAGACGGTGCTCATCGCCCCGGCCAGCCGCCGGGGTATCGCCACGTGGTCGCAGCACGCGATGTACGAGAACCCGCCCCGGTCGGCGGCCCGGGCGGTCTCGACGAGATCCTCCGGACCGGCGTCCGCCTCCCAGGGTTCCGCGTAGAGGGTGCTCTGCGACTGGACCGGCAACTGCATCCCGTACGAGACCACGCCCGCACCCCCATACCTGACGAAGCATCAGTGACCTCACAGTCCTACCTGACGCTCCATCAGACGACAAGGGCGGTGCTCACCCCAGCAGCGCGTACACCGTGGACGCCCGCGCCGCCGGCTCCCCCGCCCCCTCCGCGGTCATCGTGATCTCGGCGAACGCCATCCGCTTGCCCAGCTTGGTGATCCGCGCGTCCACCAGGACGTCGGCACCGGTCACCGCCCGCATGAAGCTGGTGGACTGCTGCACCGTGGTCATGGGCACGAAAGCCCCGCGCGCCGAGGACACCGCGATCACGGTGGCCGTGTCGGCGGCCGCCATCAGCGCCTGCCCCGACAGCCCGCCCCCCTCCCGGGCCAGCCGCCCGTCCCACGGCAACCGCAGCACGGCGTGCGCCTCACCCGTCTCCACCACGGACAGGCCGAGCTCCAGCACCCAGGGCGCGAAGTTGTCGGCGAGGATCTTGTCGGCCTCAGCGAGCGTCAGAGTCATGCCGGGATGCTCCCGCCGTGCCACGACGACAAAACACGGCCGACCGATCCCGTCACGGTCGCCAGAGGCCGTCCTCCGTCAGGCCCAGCAGCTCGATGGCGTTGCCGCGGACGATCCGCTCGACCACGTCCGGGGCCAGGTGGCCCATCTGCGCCTCGCCGACCTCGCGCGACTTCGGCCAGGTGGAGTCGGAGTGCGGGTAGTCCGTCTCGTACAGGACGTTGCCGACGCCGATCGCGTCCAGGTTCCTGAGGCCGAAGGCGTCGTCGAAGAAGCAGCCGTAGACGTGCTCGGCGAACACCTCCGAGGGCGGCCGGTGGACCTTGTCGGCGACGCCGCCCCAGCCGCGGTTCTCCTCCCACACCACGTCCGCCCGCTCCAGGATGTACGGGATCCAGCCGATCTGGCCCTCCGCGTACATGATCCGCAGGCCCGGGAAGCGCTCCAGCTTGCCGCTCATCAGCCAGTCGGTCATCGAGAAGCAGCAGTTGGCGAAGGTGATGGTGGAGCCGACCGCCGGCGGGGCGTCCGCCGAGGTGGACGGCATCTTCGACGACGAGCCGATGTGTATGGCGATGACCGTGCCCGTCTCGTCGCAGGCGGCGAGGAAGGGGTCCCAGGCATCGGTGTGGATGGACGGCAGCCCCAGGTGCGGGGGGATCTCGGAGAAGGCGACGGCCCGCACGCCGCGGGCGGCGTTCCGGCGCACCTCGGCGGCGGCCAGTTCGGCGTCCCAGAGGGGGATCAGGGTGAGCGGGATGAGGCGGCCGTGGGCCTCGGGGCCGCACCACTCCTCGACCATCCAGTCGTTGTACGCCCGGACGCCGAGCAGGCCCAGCTCGCGGTCGGCGGCTTCGGTGAAGGTCTGGCCGCAGAAGCGCGGGAAGGTGGGGAAGCAGAGCGCGGACTGGACGTGGTTGACGTCCATGTCGGCGAGGCGGTCGGGGACGCTGTACGAGCCGGGCCGCATCTGTTCGTACGTGATGACTTCGAGCCGTATCTCGTCGCGGTCGTAGCCGACGGCGGTGTCGAGGCGGGTGAGGGGGCGGTGGAGGTCCTCGTACACCCACCAGTCCCCGATGGGCCCTTCGTCGCCCTTCTCGCCCATCACCGGGGCGAATTTCCCGCCCAGGAAGGTCATCTCCTTCAAGGGCGCCCGGACGATGCGCGGGCCGGTGTCGCGGTACTTCGACGGGAGCCGGTCCTGCCAGACGTGGGGCGGTTCCACCGTGTGGTCGTCCACCGAGATGATCTTCGGGAAGGTCTCCATGCGTAGCACGGTAGCGCTGAACTGACGACCCGTCAGCTCTTCGGTGGGGGGAGCTTGTGCAGAGCGTCACCCAGTGCTGACGCAAACGCCATCGACAAGGCAGACTGTCGGGGGCGAAACCAGCGGTACGGGCAGGGGGAGCTATGGACCGTGAAGACGGGCCGCGAGTGCCGGAGCAGCGCGCTCCGCAGCCGGGTCCCGCCGAGCGCGGCGGCGACGCGCGCGACCGGCGCGACGGCCCGCACGGCGGCACGCACGCGCGCGACCGGCGCGACGGCCCGCAGGGCGACGCGTGCGTCGACCTGCGCTTCGGCGTGCTCGGCCCGGTACGTGCCTGGCGGGACGGCGAGGCCCTGCCGTCCGGCTCGCCCCAGCAGCGGGCCCTGCTGGCCGCGCTGCTGCTGCGCGACGGGCGCACGGCGACCGCCGCCGAGCTGATCGACGCGATCTGGGGCGACGAACCGCCCTCGCAGGCCCTCGCGACGATCCGCACGTACGCCTCCCGCCTGCGCAAGGTCCTCCCACCGGGCGTGCTGGTCAGCGAATCGGGCGGCTACGCGATCCGGGGCCGCGCCGACGCCCTTGACCTGAACGTCGCGCAGGAGCTGGCCGCCGAGGCGGAGAAGTCACGCGCGGCGGGTGACCGGAACCAGGCGCGGGTGCTGATCGACAAGTCGCTGGGCCTGTGGGACGGCGAGCCCCTCGCGAACGTGCCCGGCCCGTACGCCGAGACGCAGCGCACCCGCCTGGAGGAGTGGCGGCTCCAGCTCCTGGAGACCCGCCTCGAAATGGACCTCGACGTCGGCCACCACGCGGAGGCGGTGTCGGAGCTGACCGCCCTGACCGCCGCGCACCCGCTGCGCGAGCGGCTGCGGGAGCTGCTGATGCTGGCGCTGTACCGCAGCGGGCGGCAGGCGGAGGCGCTCGCCGTGTACGCCGACACGCGCCGGCTCCTCGCCGACGAGCTGGGCGTCGACCCGCGCCCGGAGCTGGCGCGGCTCCAGCAGCGCATCCTCCAGGCGGACGCGGAGCTGGCCCGCCCGGTGGAGGAGCAGTCCCCCCTCCCGGCCGTGTCGCGGCCGGCGCAGTTGCCGGCCACGGTGCCGGACTTCACCGGGCGGGCGGCGTTCGTACGGGAGCTGGGCGACCGGCTGGCCACGGCCGACGGTTCGGTGATGGCCGTGTCGGCGCTCGCGGGCATCGGCGGGGTCGGCAAGACCACGCTCGCGGTGCACGTCGCGCACGCCGCGCGCCCGCGCTTCCCCGACGGGCAATTGTACGTCGACCTCCAGGGCGCCGGGGCGCGGGCGGCGGAGCCGGAGACCGTGCTCGGCGCCTTCCTCCGCGCGCTGGGCACCCCGGACTCGGCCATCCCCGACACCCTCGACGAGCGTGCCGCGCTCTACCGGTCGACGCTCGCGGGGCGGCAGGTGCTGGTCCTGCTCGACAACGCCCGGGACGCCGCCCAGGTGCGGCCCCTGCTGCCGGGCACGGAGGGGTGCGCGGCCCTCGTCACCAGCCGCGTCCGGATGGTCGACCTGGCGGGTGCGCACCTGGTGGACCTGGACGTGATGTCCCCGGAGGAGGCGCTCCAGCTCTTCACCAAGATCGTGGGCGCCGAACGGGTCCAGGCGGAGCGCGAGGCGGCCCTGGACGTGGTGGCCGCGTGCGGCTTCCTCCCGCTCGCGATCCGCATCGCCGCCTCCCGCCTGGCGGCGCGCCGCACCTGGACGGTGTCGGTCCTCGCGGCCAAGCTCGCCGACGAACGCCGCCGCCTGGACGAGCTCCAGGCGGGCGACCTCGCGGTCAAGGCCACCTTCGAGCTCGGCTACGGCCAGCTCGAACCCGCCCAGGCCCGTGCGTTCCGCCTCCTGGGCCTGGCCGACGGCCCCGACATCTCCCTCGCCGCCGCGGCGGCCGTGCTGGACCTCCCCCTCCACGACGCCGAGGACCTCTTGGAGGCCCTGGTCGACACCTCCCTCCTGGAATCCGCCGCCCCCGGCCGCTACCGCTTCCACGACCTGGTCCGCCTCTACGCGCGTGCATGCGCCGACCGCGACGAACAGCCCCCGGCGGAACGCGAACTGGCCCTCTCCCGCCTCCTGGACTTCTACCTCGCCACCGCGGCCCGCGTCTTCGCCATGGAACGCCCCGGCGACCGCCTGGTGGCCCACCTGGAACCGACGACGTACGAGGGCCTCACCTTCACCGACCGCCAGGGGGCACTGGACTGGCTGTACACGGAGGCGAACTGCCTCCTCGCGTGCGCGCGGCAGGCGGCGAAGGGCCCGCGGCTGCGCACGGCGGTGGACCTGCTGTGGGCCGCCCAGGACCTGGCGGAGTCCGGCGCGAACTCCAAGCTGTACGAGTCGGCCGCGCTGTCCGCCCTCGACGCCGCCCGCGCCTCGGGCGACGCCCGTATCGAGGGACGCGCGCGGACCTCGATGACCAACGTCCACCTGGTCGCCGGCCGGTACGAGGAGGCGGACCGGGAAGCCGAGCAGGCCGCGCGGCTGGCGACGGCGGCCGGGGACGCCGCCCCCGTCTACTGGGCCGACAACGACCGGGGAATCATCGCCTTCAACCAGGGCCGGTACGAGGACGCCGAGCGGTACCTCTTCAAGGCCATGGAGGGTTCCCACGCCGACGACAACCGCCCCGGTGAGGCGAGCGCCCTGTGCAACCTCTCACGGATCCACCTGTCCATGGGGCGCGTGTCACGGGCCATTTCGCTCGCCGAGCAGGGCGTCGAGCTGTACGAGCGGATAGGACACACCCTGCGCCTGGCCAACGCGCAGTACGCCCTGGGGGTCGCCCTCACCCACGCCCGCCGCCATGCCGAAGCGCTGGAGCAACTGGCGGAGGCACTGCACCGGTTCGAGATGAACCGGCAGCGCCTGTGGGCGGGGACGACGCACTTCCGCATCGCGCAGACGCACCTGTCCGCCCAGCACCCCACCCGGGCCGCCCAGCACGCGGAACAGGCGCTCGCCATCGGCTGCATCGGTGGTGACCGCATCCGTGGCAACGTCCTGATCACGCTGGGGAAGGCACTGGACCGCCTCGGGCAGTCGGGCCGTGCGCGTGCCTGCTGGCGCGAGGCGCTGGCCCTGCACGAGCAGTCGGGCGCGACGGCGGAGGCGGAGGAGGTCCGGGCGCTCCTGTCGCCGCTGACGGCGGCCTGAGGCCCCGAACAGCGCGTTCATCGATTGTTTATGCCCACCCGGCATGCTCCATTGCAGTCGATCCGCCGCGTCGGGGGGCACGCGGGTCCACTAGCCTTCTGCCCGGCGACCCTCGGGGGAGCCGCCGGTCAGAAGGCACCAACCACACATCAGCACCTAACGGGGGACAGAAGCATGAGCGAGTCCGCGAAGAAGAAGCTCGACAACGTCACCACGCTGGGCGACCACCACACGCCGGCCCCGCCCGCGCAGGACACCATCACCACCATGGGCGACCACCACACGCCCGCGCCGCCCGCCCAGGACACCATCACCACCATGGGCGACCACCACACGCCGGCCCCGCCCGCCCAGGACACCATCACGACGCTGGGCGACCACCACACGCCGGCGCCTCCGGCGAGCTGACCGAGCGTTCTTCGCAACGGGGTGCGGCCGCGGCGGCGCGGAGGGGGAGCCGCCGCGGCCGCGGCA
Organism: Streptomyces sp. NPDC049837; assembly: GCF_040674455.1. Taxonomy (NCBI): domain Bacteria; kingdom Bacillati; phylum Actinomycetota; class Actinomycetes; order Kitasatosporales; family Streptomycetaceae; genus Streptomyces; species Streptomyces sp. NPDC049837. Next base: position 315,719 of record NZ_JBFAMP010000005.1, read on the forward strand.
CTCCACGGTCGGCCGCACCTGCCGTCACCACGAAGCCCCACCCTTCGCGGGGGGCGGCACGCTCCACGAAGGGGGCGGACCTGAGCCGGGTCCGCCCCCTTCGCCGTGTGCGCGGACGCTCAGCCCGCCGACCGCGCCCGCAGGTCCCCCTTCACCACCTTCCCGCTCGCGTTGCGCGGCAGCTCGGCCAGGAACTCCACCTCCCGCGGCACCTTGTAGTTGGCCATCTCCCGGCGCGCCCAGGCGATCAGGTCGTCGGCCGTGAGGGTGGAGCCGGGGCGGCGGACCGCGAAGGCCTTGGCGACCTCGCCGAGGCGGGGGTCGGGGATGCCGATGACGGCGACGTCGACGAGCTCGGGGTGGACGGCGAGGAGCTGCTCGATCTCGGCGGGGTAGGCGTTGAAGCCGCCCACGATGAACATGTCCTTGAGGCGGTCGGTGATGCGCAGGTTCCCCGCCTCGTCCAGGACGCCCACGTCGCCGGTGTGGAGCCAGCCGTCCGCGTCGATGGCCTCCGCCGTGCCGGCCGGGTCCTCGAAGTAGCCGCTCATCACGTTGTGGCCGCGCACCAGGACCTCGCCCGAAGCGCCGACGCGGACCTCCGTGCCGGGGATGGGGCGGCCCGAGGTGGTGGCGATCGTCCCGGGCGGGTCGCCCCGGCGGCACATGGTGACGATGCCGCTCGCCTCGGAGAGGCCGTACGCCGTGAGGACGGTGCCCACGCCCAGCTCGGTGCGCAGCCGCTCCACCAGCCGCAGCGGCACCACCGCCGCGCCCGTCACCACCAGCCGCAGCGAGGACAGGTCGTGCGCCGGCCGGGCCGGGTGGTCCAGGAGGGACTGGAGGAGCGTGGGCGGGCCGGGCAGGACCGAGACGCGTTCCGCCGCCACATTGGCCAGCACCGTGTCCACGCCGAACACCGGCTGCGGCACCATCACCGCCCCGCGCATCAGGCACGCGATGATCCCCGCCTTGTAGCCGAAGGTGTGGAAGAACGGGTTCACGATCAGATAGCGGTCGCCCTCCACCAGCCCGGCCAGGTCCGCCCACGTCTCGTAGCAGCGCAGCGTCTGCGCGTGGGTGATCACCGCGCCCTTGGGGCGGCCCGTCGTCCCGGACGTGAAGATGATGTCCGAGGGGCGGTTCCCGTCCAGGGACTCCGCGCGTGCGCGGACCTCCCGCGAGGAGATCGCGTCCCCGCCCGCCAGGAAGTCCTTCCACGTACGGAAGTCCTCCGGCGCGCTGTCCGCCAGCACCACCACCTGCTCCAGGTCCGGCAGCACGACGCCCGTCCGCCGCAGGGACGCCACGTACGACGTGCCCAGGAACGTACCGGTGATGAACAGCAGTTGCGTGCGGCTGCGCTCCAAGACGTAGGCCGCCTCGGCCCCCTTGAAGCGGGTGTTCAGCGGCACCAGCACGGCGCCGGCCGTCACCGCGCCGAGGGCGGAGACGATCCAGTCGAGGGTGTTGGGCGCCCACACCGCGACCCGGGCGCCCGGCTCCACGCCCGCCGCCATGCACGCGGCGGCGGCCCGTTCGACGCGCTCGCCCAGCTCGGCGTAGGAGACCCTCGTACGGCCCTCCACGACCGCCTCCCGTGGCCCGTACCGCTCCGCCGCCGACCGCACCAGCCCCGGGATCGAGCCCCATTCCAGGTCGCCGCGCATCTCAACCCTCCCATTAGCTGACTACCCGTCAGATTAGCGGTAGCCTCGCGAACATGACAGGTGCGCTCAAGGACGCGACGGCCATCGCCGGGATCGGACAGACCCGATTCGCCAAGCAACTCCCCGAGACCGAAAAGACGTTGGCGTGCCGCGCCATCCTGGCCGCCCTCGACGACGCCGGCATCGCACCCGCCGAGGTCGACGCCTTCGCCTCGTACACCATGGAGGAGACCGACGAGGTCGAGGTCGCCAAGTCCATCGGCGCGGGCGACGTGACCTTCTTCTCCAAAGCCGGATACGGCGGCGGCGGATCGTGCGCCACCGTCGCCCACCTCGCCGCCGCCATCGCCACCGGCCAGGCGACCGTCGGCGTCGCCTGGCGCTCACGCAAACGCGGCTCCGGCCCCCGCCCCTGGACCAACACCCGCACCCAACTGCCCACCCCCGCCCAGTGGACCCGCCCGTACGGCCTCCTGCGCCCCGCCGACGAGATCGGCATGCTCGCCCGCCGCTACATGCACGAGTACGGCGCCACCCGCGACCACCTCTTCAACGTCGCCCTGGCCTGCCGCAACCGGGCCAACCAGAACCCGGCCGCGATCATGTACGAGCGCCCCCTGACCCGCGAGATGTACATGACCTCCCGCTGGATCAGCGAGCCGCTCTGCCTCTTCGACAACTGCCTGGAGACCGACGGGGCCCTCGCCTGCGTGATCGTGAGCGCCGAGCGCGCCCGCGACTGCCGCCGCACCCCCGTGTACGTCCACTCCGCCGCCCAGGGCCTGCCCGCCCAGCACCACGGCATGGTCAACTACTGGAACGACGACCCCCTCACCGGCCCGGCCTGGACCGCCGCCCGCCACCTGTGGAAGCAGGCCGACTTCGGCCCCCAGGACATCGACGTCGCCCAGATCTACGACGCGTTCACCCCTCTCATCCCCCTCTCCCTGGAGGGCTACGGCTTCTGCGCACGCGGCGAAGGGGCCGCCTTCACCGAAGGGGGCGCGCTGGAGATCGGCGGCCGGCTGCCGCTCAACACCGGCGGCGGGGGGCTCAGCGAGGCGTACGTCCACGGCTTCAACCTCATCACCGAGGGCGTCAAGCAACTGCGCGGCACCAGCACCGCACAGGTGCCCGACGCCGCCACCTGTCTGGTCACCGCGGGCGAAGGCGTCCCCACCTCCGCCCTCCTCCTCAGGAGTTGAGATGCTCGAACCCGTCATCGACGAGGACGGCGCCCCCTTCTGGGAGTACGCCGCCCGGGGCGAGCTGCGCGTCCAGGGCTGCGCCCGCTGCGGCGAGCTCCGCTTCCCGCCCCGCCCCTGCTGCCCGCACTGCCAGTCGTTCGACAGCGAGTGGCGCCCGATGAGCGGGCGCGGCCGCATCTGGTCCTACGTCGTCCCCCACCCGCCCCTCCTGCCCGCGTACGCCGCCCTCGCGCCCCGCTACAACGTCGCCCTCGTCGAGCTCGCCGACGCACCGCGCATCCGGCTCGTCGGCAACGTCGTCGCCGCGCCCGGCGCCCCCATCGACTCGATCGACCCGGCCCAGTTGCGCATCGGCGCGCCGGTCAGGGTGGTGTTCGACGACGGCATGCCGCGCTGGGTCCTGGAGCGGTCATGACGGTCCACATCGAAACGGAGGCGGGCGTCGCGGTCGTCACCCTCGACCGCCCCGCCAGGCACAATGCCATCGATCTCGACACGGCCGCCCGGCTCACGGCCGTCTGGCGCGAGCTGCGGTTCGACGACGGCATCCGGGCGGCGGTCCTCACCGGCGCCGGCGGCCGGGCCTTCTGCACCGGCATCGACCGTTCGGCCGCGGTCCCGCAGCCGTCCTCCCCGTACAGCATCGACGACCCGCTCCTCACCATCGGCCCGAAGGCCAACGACCTGTGGAAGCCCGTGATCGCGGCCGTGGAGGGGATGGCCTGCGGCGGGGCGTTCTACCTGCTCGGCGAGTGCGAGTTCGTCGTCGCCTCGCGCGAGGCGACCTTCTTCGACCCCCATACGGCGTACGGCATGGTCAGCGCGTACGAGGCGGTCCTCATGGCGCAGCGCATGCCGTACGGGGAGGTCGCCCGGATGTCCCTGATGGGTACGGCCGAACGGGTGTCGGCGCGGCGGGCCTACGAGACGGGCCTGGTCTCCGAGCTGACGGAGCCGGGCGGCGCGCTGCTCGCCGCCCGCCGGGCGGCGGCCGTCATCGCCTCGTACCCCACCGAGGCCGTGCAGGGCACGGTACGGGCGGTGTGGGCGGCCCGGGAGGCGGACAGGGCCCACGCGCTCGCCCAGGCCCCGCACCTGATCGCGCTCGGTAACCTGCCGGCGGACCGGCAGGCCGGGCTGTTCGAGGAGCGGGGCAGGGGCGCGTCGTACCGCCTCCGGTGAGGTCAGAGCGCGGTCTTCGTCGCGCTGTCGACGACGCACTCCTTGTACTCGCTGCCGTTGCCCGTGCCGGTGTACGTCGTGGTCGCCTCGGCCACCTGCGAGGCGCCGGCCTTGACGGTCAGCCCGGTCACGCTGGCGCGCGCGGTGGTCGCGCCGGAGCCGGCGTCGCCGCGGAACTTCATGGTGATGTTGTACGTGTAGTCCAGCGCGCCGCTGTTGGTGACGGTGAGCCGGGCGACGAGGTTCTTGCCCGCGTCGTCCATCCGGCAGTCGTCGATCTTGATGTCGCGCGCGGCCTTGTCGCTGCCGGAGCCGCCGGGGACGGAGACGCCGCCCGAGCTGCTGCTGGAGCTGTCGTTGTCGTGGCTGCCACCAGTGGTGCTGCTGCCGGAGTCGGAGCTGTGGCTGCTGCTGCCGCTGTTGCTGCTGCAACCGCCTCCGGAGCCACGGGCTCCGGTGAGTGCGACGAGCGCGACGCCGAAGACGGCAATGGCACGGACATGGCGGAGCTTCACGTTCAACCCCCGTTGAAAGTGTGAGTGAGCGGGAGCCCGATCTTGACGGGCACACGTCACCCTAGCAGCGCCGTGTGGCGCCCCGTCCCACGGCGGCGTAGCGTCGTGATCGAGAGCCGACCCCGGGAGGCCGACGATGATCCGTAACGTCATCGGCTCCGTCCTTGCTCTCGCCGGAGCGGCGGCCGCCGTCTGGAGCCCCTTCCGTGCCTGGTACGACGGCCGTCTCGGACGCGACTACCGAATCGCGGACCTGTTCACCGGCATCGGTCAGACGAAGCCGGACCTGTGGACCTCGATCCTGCTGCCTTTCGCCTTCGCGGCGCTGGTGACGCTGGTGGGGCTGCTGCTGCGGTCCCGGCTGCTGGTCGCCATCGCGGGGCTGGTCGTGCTGGCCTTCACCGTCCTGTGGATGGTCCGCCAGGGCCAGGACGCCGGGAGCCTGAGCGTGGAGTCGGACGGCTCCGGCCTCGGCCCGGGCGTCGCGCTCGCCCTGGGCGGCGGGGTGCTCCTGCTGCTGGCCGCCGTGCTGATGAGCGGGCGGGCACGGGCGCGTGAACCCCACGAGCCGGGCTTGCGAGGCGGCTGGGGGCGCGGGCACGGGCTCCACCGCCGTGGCCATGAGGAGCCGTACGCGGGACCCGAGCCGTACGCGGGCGACGAGCCGACGGCCGAGTACCCCCGCCACGACGACACCCGGCCCGTGGACCGCCCGGGCGACGAACCGGGCCCCTGGCCGGGCGGCCCCGAACGCCCGGGCCCGCCGCACCGCGGCTGACGCGCCCGCGGGTTGCCCCCGCGGAGGCTGGCGGCAAAGGCCGGGCTCCCTTGCCCGTGGCCCAAGGCCGCCGGCCTCGAGGAGGCGAGCCCGGAGGGGCCCCGCCCCCCCATCCACCCGGGGTGGCCGCCCGCCCCACCGCCCCGCACCCGGGGTGGCCGGGAACAGGCACCGCCCCATGGTGCACCGGGCAAAGGCACCGCCCGTCCCGTTGTGCCCACCCGTCCCGCCCTGCGGGACGACTGCCCACAACGGGGAGAGGGAGCCGCCCCCAGCGGAACGACTGCCCACAACGGGTAGGTGGGCCAGGCTGTCAGCGCCCCCCGCCGCGGCCTGTTGCCGTGCCCTTTATCGCGTCGAGGGCGTAGACGCAGCGGTCCTTGCTGCACGCGTAGACCACGCCCGCCCGGGCGACGAGGGAGCCGGTGATCTCGCCGCCCGTGGTGAGCTTCCAGCGCAGTTGACCGCCGCTCGCGTCCAGCGTGTACAGCACGTGGTCGGCCGAGCCGAAGTGCAGGCGGCCGTCCGCGACGACCGGGGAGCCGATGATCGGGCCGCCGGCCGGGAAGCGCCACTTCGGGGTGCCGGTCACCGCGTCCAGGGTGTAGACCGCGCTGCCGCTGCCGACATGGATGTTGCCGTCGGCGACCAGGACGGGCTCGCTCGAATGGCGGGACTCGGTGGCGATGCGCCAGCGGTCCTTGCCGGTCGTGGCGTCCAGCGCGTACACCGTGCCGAGGTAGTCCGCGAGGTACACCCCGCCGCCCGTGACGGCCGGGCCGGGCGCGAAGGCGGGCGGCGAGAGGAAGACCGCCGGGGCCTCGAAGTGCCACCGGACGTGGCCGGACATGATGTCGATGGACAGCACCCGGGTGCCGGCGGAGACGTACACATAGCCGTCCTCCGCCGGGGCGACGCGCACGGGCACGCCGCCGCAGGAGGCGGCGTCGCCGATCGGGTACGACCAGCGTTCCGTGCCGGTGCGCGCGTCGAGGGCCTGGAGCCGGGCGTCCCGCCAGACGTACACGGTGTCGTCGAACAGGGCGGGCCCGGCGTCCGGGGTCTCGAAGTCGGTCTGGGCGCCGGTGATCTCCCACAGCTTCTCGCCGTTGGAGGCCTCCCAGCCCTGGACGCCGCCACCGCGCGTGCCGGTGACGACGGTGCCCCGGTCGACCTTGAGGGAGTACGCCCAGGCGTCCGTCTGGAGCCGCCACCGCTCACTGCCGTCGAGCGCGTCCAGGGCGTACAGCGACGGGCCGTCGGAGGCGTGGATACGGCCACCGGCCACGGCCATCGTCCAGGCGACGTCCCGGGTCTTGAACTGGCGCCGGCCGGTGCCGACGTCCAGCGCGTGGACCTCGAAGGACGTGACGTAGAGCAGGTCGCCCGAGACGACCGGGGTGCCCCACACGTCGTTGGACATCCGGAACCGCCACGGCCGCCAGTGCCCGGGGCCCGCGGGCTCCGGCGCGGCGGGCGCGGAGACAGGCGGGCCCGTGGGCGGCGCGGGGTGCGCCGGGGCGGGAGCCGGCGCCGGGTCGGAGCCCGCGGGACCACCCGCGGGGCGGCGGATCCAGCCGGTGGCCGGCCCGGCGTCCACCGCGACCCCGGCGCGCGTGTCGGCGACGCGCGGCCCGGGGCCGATGGGCAGGGGGGCGCCCGGCAGCCGTACGGGCGCCGCGGGAGCCCCGGGCGCGGCCGGCGCCGCATGACCCGTACGGGGGTCGCCGTTGCCGCCGCGCCGGGGAGCGTCCCACTCGCCGCCCGGCCCGGGACCGGGCACCGGGGCGGGAGCGGACGGCGGCGCCGCCGGGGGCGGCGGGGTGCTGGGGCGGCCGCCCCGGCGGGCCTCGATCATCGCGGTGGCCCGGGAGGGCAGCCACGCCGACGCCGTACCGCTGTCGTCGCTGCCGGAGAACAGGTGCGGCGCGAGCTGTGCCTGGAGGTCCGCCGGCGAGGGCCGCAGCCCCGCCTCCATCTGCATGCAGGACTCGATCAGCGGCCGCAGCTCGTCCGGCAGGCCCTCCAGGTCGGGGCCCTCGCGCAGCAGCATGAAGACGGTCTCCACCGGGTTCGCCCCGTGGAAGGGGGCGTGCCCGGTGGCGGCGAAGACCAGCGTGGAGCCGAGCGAGAAGACATCGCTCGCGCCGGTCACGCTGCGGGAGTCCTTCGCCTGCTCGGGTGACATGTAGGCGGGCGTGCCCACGGCGACGTTGGTCATCGTCAGCCGGGTGTTGGAGACGCCGGACGCGATGCCGAAGTCGATGACGCGCGGCCCGTCCTCCACGACGAGCACGTTCGACGGCTTCAGGTCGCGGTGGACCAGCCCGGCGCCGTGGATGGACTGGAGCGCCTCGGCGATACCGGCGGCGAGCCAGCGCACCGCCTGGGCCGGCAGGGGCCCGCACTCATTCACTATTTCCTCGAGCGAGGGCGCCGGGACGTACGCGGTCGCCAGCCACGGCACCGCCGCCCGCGGATCGGCGTCCACCACGGCCGCCGTGTAGAAGCCGGACACCGCCCGTGCGGCCTCCACCTCGCGCGTGAAGCGGACGCGGAACAACTGGTCCTCGGCGAGCTCGGTCCGGACCGTCTTGATCGCCACGCGCCGCCCGGACGCCGATCGCGCGAGATAGACCAGGCCCATGCCTCCGGCACCGAGCCGGCCCAGCACCTCGAAGGGGCCGATCCGTCTCGGGTCGTGCTGCGTGAGCTGTTCCACTTGCCTGCCACCTCCCCGTAGGGGCCATGAAAGTACGGCCCCAGTCGCCCCCTGATTGTTCCTGTCCGGGGCGGTGGTTGCGAACCCGGGGGCGGATCGGGGTGTCTCACCCCGATCCGGACACCCCGGAACACACAGTCAGGCGGCCTTCGGCTCGGCCAGGACGGCGAAGACGGCACCCTGGTTGTCGGCGATCAGGGCGATCCGGCCGTACGGCGTGTCGAAGGGCTCCTCGGTGACCCGGCCGCCGAGGCGGGTGGCGAGCGCGGCCGTGTCGTCGCAGTCCTCGACCGCGAAGTAGATGAGGAAGTGGGCGGGCATGGCGGCCGGGAAGGCGTCGGTGATCACGCTGCGGCCACCGATGGCCGTCTCGTCACTCGCCTGCGTACCGGCGGGCGACCAGACCCGGAAGTCGATGGAGGCGTCGTCGAGGTCGCGCACCTGGAAGCCGAAGACGGTCTCGTAGAAGGCGTCCACGGCGTCCTTGTCCCTCGTATAGACCTCGGTCCAGCAGAAGGACCCCGGTTCGCCCTGTTTCTCGAAGCCGGTGTGCTCGCCCGCCTCCCACAGGCCGAAGACGGCACCGCCCGGGTCGGCGGCCTGGGCCATGGTGCCGAAGGAGCCGATCGGCATGGGGTCCATCACCATCTGGCCGCCCGCCTCCCGGATCCTGCGGGTGGTGGCGACGGCGTCGGGGGTGGCGAAGTAGACGCCCCAGACGGTGGGCATCCGGCCGTCCCGCTTGGGCGCGAGGCCGGCGACGCGCTTCCCGTCGCTGAAGGCGTTGGTGTAGTTGCCGTACTCCTCGTCGCCCTCGTCGAACGTCCAGCCGAAGAGCTCACCGTAGAACCGCTTGCCGGCTTCGAGGTCGGGGAGCATCGCGTCCACCCAGCACGGCGTGCCCTCTGTGACTGCGGCCATGGACCTGATCCCTTTCCGTGTACGGGCGGGGCGTGTGGTGCCCGTCACAGTCACGCTAATGGCGCCGGGCGTCCGGCGCAGGGAGAAGAATCGAACATGCGCGCAATTGTCGGGATACGGACGAGGTCCGGCCCAGCGCTTGCATGGGTTGTCCACCGAAGTTTTCCACAGGCTGTTAATAATCCTATCGGGGCAGTGCACGGCTCCGAGGTGGCCGAAAAACGCCGCGGGGCCGTCGACGGGCCGACTGGCCAGCACCGCCCGGGCCCGCACGGATGCCCGCCCGGACGCCCGCCCCGGGCCGTCACCGAGGGGCGTCACCCCATTTGCAGTCGGCCGAATCGCGCGCGGATCACCCCTCGGTAAGCTGACGGCATGACAGGACAAGTACGCACCGTCGACGGCCGCGTGGCCGGTCGACGCGGACAGGCGACGCGGCAGAAGCTGCTCGACTGCCTCAGCGAGATGCTCAGCTCCTCGCCGTACCGGGACGTCAAAGTCATCGACGTGGCCCGGAAGGCGGGCACTTCCCCGGCGACGTTCTACCAGTACTTCCCGGACGTCGAGGGCGCGGTCCTCGAAATCGCGGAAGAAATGGCCAAGGAGGGCGCCGGGTTGACCGAACTGGTCTCCGGCCGCACCTGGGTCGGCAAGGCCGCCTGGCAGGCCGCGGAGGAACTGGTCGAGGGATTCCTCGACTTCTGGCGCAAGAACGACGCCATCCTCCGCGTGGTCGACCTCGGCGCGGCCGAGGGCGACAAGCGGTTCTACAAGATCCGCATGAAGATCCTGAACTCCGTCACCAACTCCCTTACGGACGCGGTCAAGGAGCTCCAGGCCAAGAACAAGGTCGACAAAGACGTCAACCCGGCCGCGATGGCGGGCTCCCTGGTCGCGATGCTCGCGGCGGTCGCCTCACACCAGAAGGGCTTTACGACCTGGGGCGTCAAGCAGGCCGAACTCAAGCCCAACCTCGCACTGTTGGTCCACCTCGGCATCACGGGCAAGAAGCCGACGAAGTAACACCCCGACTCCCACACGTCCTGTCGCGCCGACGGCGGTCCTTCTCCTCGACCGCCGTCGGCGTTCCCGTTTCGGCCCCCGTCACCCCCGCCGCGTGAGGCGGAAGAGGCGGATCTCGCGGTCGACCCTGGCCTGGTACGTGGCGTACGGCGGCCAGAAACGCAGCACCTTCGCCCACGCCACCTCCCGGTCCTCGCCCTTCAGCAGCCGGGCGTGGACGGGAACCGTCCGGCCGCGCCAGTGAACCTCCACGTCCGGATGGGCCATCAGGTTGGCCGTCCAGGCGGGGTGCGCGGGGCGGCCGAAGTTGGAGCCGACCAGTATCCAGGTTGCCGCCGCCGCGTCCTCCGGCACGCAGGCGAGGGGCGTGCGGCGCTCCAGGCCGGAGCGCGCACCGCGCGAGACGAGCACCAGACCCGGCAGCATCCGGGCGCTGGGCAGCACCTTTCCGCCGGTCAGCCGGTGGACCGCGCGGTCGAGGGCCGGGACGACGTGCGGGGCGAGCTTGGCGAACGTACGGGTCGAGGAGGCCCACTGGACCAGCCGCAGGGCCGGTGACGGCCCGGTCACCGGGCGAGCACCCCCGCCGCTTCGGCCGCGTGGCCGCGCAGCCGGTGGACGGGGCCGAAGAGGAGCTCGTCGGCGGTCGCCCGTTTGACGTACAGGTGGGCCTCGTGCTCCCAGGTGAAGCCGATGCCGCCGTGGAGCTGGACGCCCTCGGCGGCGACGGTGCCCAGCGCCTCCAGGCACTGGGCGAGCGCCAGGCCCCCGGCGGCCGGGTCCCAGGCCGCGTAGTACGCCGCCGAGCGCGCCGCCTGCACACGCACGTACAGGTCGGCCAGCCGGTGCTTGACCGCCTGGAACGAGCCGATCGCCCGCCCGAACTGCTCCCGCGCCCGTACGTACTCCACGGTCCGCTCCAGCACGTGGGCCGCCGCCCCGACGGCCTCCGCGGCGAGCACGGCGGCCGCCTCGCGCCCGGTCGCGGCGAGCGCGTCCGGCACATCCGCCCCATCCTCGTCCGAGCCCAGCAACTCGGCCTCCACCTCGCGCAGTTCCACACGGGCGAGCGGCCGCGTCTCGTCCAGCGACGTCAGCCGTACGCGCGCGAGGCCGGCCGACTCCGCCCGTACGAGGAACAGCAGCGTCCGGGCGGCGGGGTAGCCGCCCGTGTGCGCGGCGACCAGCAGCAGGCCGGCGCTGCGCCCGTCCAGGACCTGCCCCACCTCCCCGAACAGCGTCCATGCCCCGTCCCCGGCCCTCCGTGCCTGGACGCCGCCGGCCCGCCCGCCCCCGGCCCACTCACCGGCCCGGTTGTCGCCGGTCAGGGCGAGGACGCGGGGCAGCGGCGCGGCGGCGAGCGTGGCGGTCAGCGACCCGTCCGCGATGCGCGGCAGCAGCGCCGCCCGCTGCGCCTCGGTACCGAGCCGGGCGATCAGCGGGGCGGCGAGCACGGCGGTGGCGAGGAGCGGCGAGGGGGCCAGGACGCGGCCGGTCTCCTCGCAGGCGAGGGCCAGTTCGGCGGTGGTGCAGCCGACGCCTCCGTACGCCTCGGGCAGTGCGAGCCCCGGCAGCCCGAGCCGCCGCGCGAGCAGGGCCCACAGGTGCGGGTCGTGTCCGGCGTCGGTGCCGGTGGCGGCGCGGACCTGCTCGGTGGCGCAGTGCTTGGCGAGCAGCTCGCGGAGGGTGCGGCGGATCTCGTCCTGTTCGGCGGTGAAGGCGGTGTCCATGGGGCCCTCCATTTCTGACGGCTCGTCATATTAGGCCCGGCCGCCACCGATGCCCATAGCCCGTATCTGATGTACCGTCAGTTTCATGCCTCGTCGTCGTTCCGTCGCCATCGTGGGCGTATCCCTCTCGGACTGCGGCCGCGTCGACACGGCCACCCCCTACGCGCTGCACGCCCAGGCCGCCCGGCGGGCGCTCGCCGACTCGGGGCTCGACCGGTCCGTCGTGGACGGGCTCGCCTCGGCCGGGCTGGGCACGCTGGCCCCGGTCGAGGTCGCCGAGTACCTGGGGCTGCGGCCCCGGTGGGTGGACTCCACCGCCGTGGGCGGCGCCACCTGGGAGGTCATGGCCGCGCACGCGGCGGACGCCATCGCGGCCGGGCACGCGAACGCCGTGCTCCTCGTCTACGGCTCGACCGCCCGCGCCGACATCAAGGCCGGCCGGCGCACGGCGAACCTCTCCTTCGGCGCCCGGGGCCCGCTCCAGTTCGAAGTGCCGTACGGGCACACCCTCGTCGCCAAGTACGCGATGGCGGCCCGCCGCCACATGCACGAGTACGGCACGACCCTGGAACAGCTCGCCGAGGTCGCCGTCCAGGCACGCGCGAACGCCGCGCTCAACCCGGAGGCGATGTTCCGAGACCCGATCACGGTGGACGACGTCCTCGCCGGACCGGTCATCGCCGACCCCTTCACCAAGCTGCACTGCTGCATCCGCAGCGACGGCGGCTGCGCGGTGCTGCTGGCGGCGGAGGAGTACGTACCCGACACGGCGAAGGCCCCGGTGTGGGTCCTGGGCACCGGCGAGCACGTCTCGCACACCACCATGTCGGAGTGGCCCGACTTCACGGTGTCCCCGGCGGCGGTGAGCGGCCGCCTCGCCTTCGAACGCGCGGGCCTCACACCCGCCGACATGGACTTCGCCCAGATCTACGACGCATTCACCTACATGACCCTGGTGACCCTGGAGGACCTCGGCTTCTGCGCCAAGGGCGAGGGCGGCCCGTACGTCCGGCACGGCACCCTGCCCGTCAACACCGACGGCGGCGGCCTGTCCGCCTGCCACCCCGGCATGCGCGGCCTGTTCCTCCTGGTGGAGGCGGCCCGCCAACTGCGCGGCGAGGCGCCCGGCCGCCAGGTCCCGGGCGCCCGGCTCGGGGTGGTGTCGGGCACGGGCGGCTGGTTCTGCTCGTCGGGGACGGTGATCCTGGGGCGCGCATGATGTCCCCATGACCGACTTCCACGACGCCCTGCGGTCCCTGCGCGTATGGGACACCGAGCTGCCCGCCTTCGAGCCGGGCTCCGCGCCCGCCGATCCCCTGCCGCTGTTCCACGACTGGTTCGTGGCGGCGGCGGACGCCGGGCAGGTGGAGCCGCACACCATGTCGCTGGCCACCGTCGACGCGGAGGGCCGGCCCGACGTGCGGACGGTCATGCTCCACGACGCCGACGCGCGCGGCTGGCACTTCGCGACGCACGCCACCAGCACCAAGGGCCGCCAATTGGCCGCCGCCCCGCACGCGGCGCTCGGCTTCTACTGGCCGGTGCAGGGCCGCCAGGTACGCGTCCGGGGCCACGTGACGACCGGCACGCCCGAGGAGGCGTACGCCGACCTGCACGCCCGCTCGACGGGCGCCCTGGCCGCCGCGCTGGTCGGCCGGCAGAGCGAGCCGCTGGACTCCCTGGACGCCCTGGCGACGGCGAGCGAGGCCGCCTGGGCACGGGCGCGGGCCGAGCCCGGCGCGGACGTGAAGACCTGGACGCTCTACGTCGTCGACCCCTACGAGGTCGAGTTCTTCCAGGGCGACGCCGCCCGCCGCCACATCCGGCTGCGGTACCGCCGCCGGGCGGGAGGCTGGGAGCGGGAGCTGCTCTGGCCGTGACCGGGCTCAGTCCGTGCCGAAGCCCTCGGACCACACCGTCGTCCGGGCCAGCACCCCCTGGTTGTAGTCCGCGCTCACCGAGGTGACCGTGAGCCGGGCGACGCGCCCGCCGCCGGTCTTCACGCAGAGCACGGTGCCCTTGTCCACCTCGACTTGGTTCATGCCCTGTGTGGAGACGCGCTCGAAGCACTCCCGCCGGCCCGGTACCCCCGGGCCGTCCCACACCGCCAGGTTCGTCGGGTTGAACACGCTGTCGGAATACAGGATGTACGGGGGGCCGAGCGCCATGAGGGCGACGTCGCGGTCGTAGTCGGACATCTGGGGCGGGTCGCCGTCGAGCTGTGGCCCCCTTGCCGCGATCCTCAGGTCTCCCTGCCACCGGACGGCCTCGGCACCGGACGACGCGGCCGGGGGTGGAGGCTCCGAGGACGCCGTGGCAGCCGTCGGGCTCGTCGGCGTGGAGGTGGATTGCGGTGCCGCCACCTGCCGCTGGGACGAGCCGTGCCCTGTGCCGTCCGAAGCGTCCCGGTCGGCGAGCTTGAGCCAGGCCACCACCGCCGCGCCGGTCACCACGAGGACGACAGCGGCCGTGACGGCGATCCAGCCCTTGCCGCCGCGCGGCGGGGCGTAGTGGTTGATCTGGGTGTTGTACTGGCCGCCCTGCGCCGCGGTGGAGCCCTGATACGCGTTCCCGGGCCCCGGTCCGGGTACGGGGCCCGGTCCGGGTACGGGGCCCGGTCCGGGTACGGGGCCCGGTCCGGGTACGGGGCCCGGTCCGGGTACGGGGCCTGGTCCCGGTCCGGGTCGGGACCCGCTCACGCCTCGCGCCCGAAGTAGTTGGTCTGCCGGTTGTGCATCCCGGTCTGTACGGCGGCGGGGCCGTGAAAGGTGTTCCCGGACAGCCCGCCACCCTCCGCCCGGGCTCGCCGCTCCTGCTCCTCGATCAGCGTCCGGAGCTGGGCGACCGCGTCCGCGCGCTCGCTGTCGGGCAGCGCTTCCAGCACCCTTTCGACGTGGTCCTGCCAGGCGCCCTCCTGGCGCAGCCGGACCCGGTCCAGCTCGGCGCCGTCCGCTCCGTCGAGGGCGGCGGCGGTCCGGTCGAGCCGCTCCAGTTCGACGCGCGCCGCCTCGCCGTTCCCCGCGCCGACCACCCGCGCCGCCCGGTCCCGGAACACCGCCCACGCGTCCGTACCGACTGCCTGCACCACGGCGGCCCCGAACGCCGCCGCAAGCGCCGCGAAACCCTCTGCGAGCATCCTTCTCCCCCTCCACCGCGCTCCCTCACCGCATCGTAGGACTCAACAGCCCGCCGGGCAGGGCGAATTGAGGGGCAGGGAGGCGTGGCCATCGCACACCGGGACCCCATGGGGTATGTTGAACGCGTTCAACTAAACACGTTCAACGCTTTGGGGGGTCGCTCGTGGAGGCGAAGGCGCGAAGAAGCGCGGCAGCACACGGGCTCCAGCGCGCCCTCGCGGCGGGCGCGTTGATCGCCACGCTGCCGGTGCTGTTCTACGCACTGACCAGCTACGTCTTCGTCCTGCACGTCCTGACCGCCATCGCTGTCGCGGTCCCGCTGTTCCTGTTCAGCCGCGCCGTGGCCTTCACCCGCGCCTGCCTGATCGTGGGCTTGGCGCTCCTGCCCTGGGGCGTGCTGGGTTTCCTCCTGGGCATGTTCCTGTTCTGGCCGGCCGCGCTGTTGCTGCTCCTGGCCGCGTTCGCGGATCCCCGCAGGCACGCGGTCGCCGCCAAGGTCCTGGGCGTGGCCGGCGGACTGGTGATGGCGGGGTTCCTCGCCGCCGTCGCGGCCTTCTCCTGGCACTTCTACATCGCCCCCGCCCTCGCGGAGCCCCACACCTACCGCGCGGCGACCGATCCCGACACGTTCTACGACGAACTCGGCGACCACGACGAACGCCTGAAGCAGCTCGGGGCGACCGACGTGAGCGGAACCGCGGAGGGCGACATGACCTACCTGGACGTGAGCTTCCCCGTCGACCTCGCCGAGCCCCGGCGCGCGGCGCTCAAACGGGAAATCGAGCAACTGCCGGGCGTCAGCCACGTCGACCTGTGCCCGGTCCGCGACTGCGGTTGACCGGCCCCGCGGGGGCCCTACCGGGTGGCGTACGGGTGCTCGCGGCGGGCGTAGCGGAGGACGGAGCCCCACCAGTCGAGCTGGTCGAGCATCGCCTTCGCGGCGGCCGCGTGCTCCCCGGGGTCCTTGAGGTTTCCGTCCTCGTCGAAGAGCAGGTAGTACCGGGGGAAGCTGACGTAGTCGCGGACGGTGTGGGCGTGCAGTTCGCCGAAGACCTGCTTGAGCTGTTCGATGGCGAGCAGGCCGCCGCTGGCACCGCTGTAGCCGACGAAGCCGATGGGCTTGGCCTCCCACTCGGTGTAGTGCCAGTCGATGGCCGCCTTGAGGGAGGCGGGGAAGCTGCGGTTGTAGTCGGGCGTGACGACCACGACCGCGTCCGCCTCCGCCAGTCGGCGGGTGAGGTCCGCCATGCCGGCCGGGCGCGGCAGGTTCGGTTCCACGGCCGGGGGCACGGCGGGCAGGGCGAGCGGCAGGTCGGTGTCGGCCAGGTCGATGACGTCGACGTCGAACCGGCCGTGCAGCTCGGCCTGTTCGGCGAACCAACGCGTGACGACCGGGCCGAAGCGGCCGTCCCTGACGCTGCCGATGACGATCGCGAGGCGGAGGGGCTGGGAGGCGGAGGACATGGCGGGCTCCTTTTCGGGGTCGGGTTTCACGTCCTCCAACCTGCCGGGGTGGACGGCGGCCAGGAAGGCCGGGCCGAGACTGGTAGCGGCAGGGCCACGATCAGGGGGCGTACCCGCTGCTAGCGTCGGCCGGGTGAGCGACAACGAACTGGGGCTGTTCCTGCGCACGCGCCGCGAGGCGGTCACCCCCGCCGAGGTGGGCCTGCCCACCGGGCCGCGCCGCCGCACCCCGGGGTTGCGACGGGCGGAGCTGGCCACGCTGGCCGGGGTGAGCGTCGAGTACGTGACGCGCCTGGAGCAGGGCCGCGACCGGCACCCGTCGCCGCAGGTCGTGGCCGCGCTGGCGGATGCGCTGCGGCTGACGGCGAGCGAACGGGTTCACCTGCACCGCCTGACCAAGAGCGTGGGCGGGGGGCTGTGCACGGGGGCGGCGGCACCGGCGCTGACGGTGCGGCCGACCGTGCGGGCGCTGCTGGACCGCCTGGAGCCGGCCCCGGCGGTGCTGCTGAACCGGATCGGCGACCTGCTCGCCTGGACGGACGGGTACGACCGGCTCGCCCGGCCCGTCGGCATCCTGGACGGCGCCCCGCCGAACCTCGCCCGGTTCGTCTTCGGCGACGAGCGGGCGCGCGACGTGTTCCCCGACTGGGACCGGGTCGCCGACGAGCAGGTCGCCGCCCTGAAGGAGGGCCCGTTCCGCGCCGACCCCCACGTGGCCGCGCTCGCCGACGAGCTCACCGTGACGGCCGGGGCGGAGTTCACCGACCGGGTACGGACGCTGCCGGGGCTCCCGGCGGCAACCGGCGTCACGCGCCTCACGCACCCGGAGGCGGGGCCGCTGCGCCTGGCGTACGAGACGCTGGGCCTCCCCGCCGACGACGAACAGCGCCTGATCGTCCTCCTGCCCGCCGACGAGGCCACCGCCTCCGCCCTGGACACCCTCATGGGCCGCCGCCCGGGCGCCCTACGCGCGGTATCGGCCTGACGGGCCCACGGCCCCGGGGCGGCGAGCCTCTGGTTCCGGGCCGCCCTCCCCTCCGAGAGTCGCGGGCTCCGGCACCCCGTCAAGGGCGCTTCGCGTCGGCTCCGCCGATGGCCTACGGCCACCCTTGACAGGCCGCCTCCACCCGCGCTTTTCCTCTCGGAGGGCGGCCCCGGGGAACGGGTCCACGGAGAGCGCCCCCGGGGCCGCCGCTCATCGCCGAGGGCACCCGGCCCGGACATGCGCGGCAGTGGAATGGGGCGGCGGGGCGGAGCTCGGCGGCGCGCGGGCGTTTTCGGGCTGGGGTTCCAGACCTCGCTTCGGTGGGTGGTGGGTGCGCGGGAGTGGTGTGGGGCAGCAGAGGTGGGCTCGGCGGGTGGCGGCCCGGTGGGGTGTTGGGGTGCAGGCCGGTGGCTGGGGGCGGTTGGGGGCTTGGGCCCTCCAGTCACACCCGTATCGGACGACCGGGCTTGTGGGCGCTAAGGGACACCCCCAGGCGAGCCTCAAAGGGCAGAAGGGTGTCCCTACCCACCCACAAGTCCCTGATCCTGGGGCGGGTGTGACAGGAGAGGCCGACGAGGCACCCCGCTGAGCCCTCAGGGCCCCAGTGGCACCCCTGAGACCGCCGGACCCGCTCCGGCTCCACCCTCCCCAGCCCCCAACCGCCCTCAGCCACCGGCCTGCACCCCAACACCCCACCGGGCCGCCACCCGCCGAACCGACCCCCACCGCCCCATTCCACTCCCGCACCCCACCCACCGGCCCGCGCTCGGCGACGCAGCCCCGGCCAAGGCCACCGGGCCCGTGGACCCCGCTCCCCCGGGCCGCCCTCCGAGTGCGAAGAGGCGGGCGGAGGCGGCCGGTCAAGGGTGGGCGAAGCCCATCGGCGAAGCCGACGCGAAGCGCCCTTGAGGGGGCGCCGGAGCCCGCCACACTCGGAGAGAGGGCGGCCCACACGGCCCACCGTGACCAGAACGCGCAACCCCGCGGGGTCGTTTCTGCGTCGACACGTATGACCGAAACGATCAAGGGGGATGACCATGGCCGTCACGCTGGGCGAGGAGATCGCGCTGCTGTCGCTGGACGACGAGTCGGGGGCCGCGAAGGAGCGGTCGTCGGCCGGCTGGGCCGTGGCGGGCGGCATCCTGCTGGAGCTGGCCATGGCCGGGCGGGTGTCGGTGACCGACGGCCGCCTGGCGGTGACCGATCCGACGCCCACCGGAAACGCGCTGCTCGACGGGCGCCTGGCGCAGCTCGACGAGTGGACGCGGCGCAAGAGCAGGCGCAAGGTGGCCGACTGGCTGACCAAGGACCAGTCGAAGGCGGTGACCGCGACCGTGGAGAGCCTGTGCGAGCGCGGCCTCGTCGTCGAGGAGGAGAGCCGGGTGCTCGGGCTCTTCCCCGTACGCCGCTACCCGGAGGCGGACGGCTCGGTCGAGCGCGAGCTGCGCGAGCGGCTGGCGTCGGTGGTCCTGCACGGTACGGAGCCGGACGACCGCACCGGCGGGCTGATCGCCCTGCTGCACGCCGCCAAGCTGTACCGGCTGGCGTTCCCCGAACTGCCGCGCAAGCAGGTGCAGGCCCGCATGGCGGAGCTCGCCGAGGGCCAGTGGGCGGGCGACGGCGTCCGTGAGGCCATCCGCAACATGCAGGCCGCCATGGTGGCGATCACCGTGGTCACCGCCACCACCGTCGTGCTCTGACGCGGGGCCCGATGTCAGACCGGCGTTCTAGCCTTGCCCCATGTCGGTCAACATCACATTCAGTCTCACCGTCACGGACCTGGCGGACGAACACCAGGCGCGGGAGGTCGTGCGCTCCCTGGACGAGGTGATGAGCGACGAGCGGATACAGGAGCAGGTGAACCTGGGCGTCGCGTGGGAGGACGGCACGGCGTTCGTCTCGGGGGAGACCGACTTTCCGCTCTCCATCACCCGGTTCGCCGCCTGGCAGCCGGAGTTCGAGAGTTACGTGAGGTACGCGGTCGAGGAGGTGGCCCCGGCGGCGAAGATCACCCTGGACTGGGGCTTTCCGGACCTGGAACGGTGAAGACGGGTACCGCGACGCCGCCCGCTCCCTCCCCTTCCGCGCGGAAGGTGACCGTCAGCTCCATGCCGATCCGCAGGTCCTCCTCCGGGCAGTCGACGACCTGGGTCATCATGCGCGGGCCCTCGGCGAGGTCCACGACCGCCGCCGTGTAGGGGGTTCGGTCACCGAACGGCGGCAGGTCGTTGCGGTGGACGACGGACCAGGTGTAGAGCGTGGCGCGGCCGGTCGCGCGTTCCCAGGTGACGTCGTCGCTCCAGCAGTGCGGGCAGAACTCGCGCGGGTAGTGGTGGGCCCGCCCGCAGGCGCCGCAGCGCCGGATGAGGAGGTGGCCCTCGGCGGCGGCGTCCCAGTAGGGGCGGGTGAAGGCGTCGATGTCGGGCAGGGCGGCGTTCACGCGCCGAACCAGCCGATCGCGCTGTCGAGGGACCAGGTCTGCCACGAGCAGGCGAACAGGGCGACGAGCGAGATGAGGGCCATCATGGCGTTCTGCCCCTGCTCGGCCCAGTCGTGGATCATCAGCGTGAGGTACAGCAGGTTCAGCAGGAGGCCCCCGGCGAGGGCGACCGGGGTGAGGAAGCCGGTGACCAGCCCCAGTCCGAGCGCGAGTTCGGCGTAGACGACGACGTACGCCATGAGCCTGGGCCGGGGCGCGACGACCTTGTCGAAGCCGGCGCGTACGGCCGCCCAGCGGTGCTTGCCGGCGACGTCGGCGGCCCACGCTATGCCCGTGCCGCGCTCGAACCAGCCCTTCTTGTCCTTGTGGCGCCAGCTCTCCAGCCACCACAGCCCGAGGCCGATACGGAGGACGGCGAGCCATTCGGCGCCGCTGAGCCAGACGGTCTGCATTCCGGACCACCCTTCGCCAAATCTGACGGTACGTCAGTTCAGCGGTTTCGTGGACGGTTCGCAAGGGGGCCCGGCATGGTGCTCTGGACCGGCTCGCACCGAAACAAGGGGGATGAATGGCTTTCTGGGATCAGGCTCCGGCTCTGATCGGCGTCGTCATAGGGGCGGTCGGCTCCTACCTGGCGGCGAGCCTCACGGAGCGGAGCCGCTGGCGGCGAGCGAGAGCGGAGCGCTGGGACGAACAGAGATTCCACACGTACGCGAGCTACGCGAACACCCTGAAGGCACAGATACGCATCGCGCAGCGCATCGGCGCCGACCGGGGCTTTGAGCACGTCACGGACCCGCTGCGACCCGAGGAGGGTCTGCCCCAGTTGGCGGAGGCGGAGTCACGGCGGGCGGCGGAGTGGGAGTCGGTCCTGCTCGTCGGGGACGCCGACACCATCGGGGCGGCGCGCGCATGGCATGAAGCCGTCTGGAACGTGGAGCTGTACGCGCGCGGACTGCGGGACGACCCTGCCGGATGGGCGGAGGCCGTACAGCAGGTGACCTTGGCACGTGACGCCTTCTATGCCCGCGCGCGGCGGGACCTCGGCATCGCGGGGCCTCCGCCGCCGCCGGGCAACTGGCCACGGACCTGGCAGAAGGTCGAAGCGGAATGAGGTCTGTGCGCGACTGTTCCTGACTGAGCGTCAGTTCGCTAATCTGACAGAGCGTCAGCTAAAGCCTCCGACGAGCAGGAGCGGCGGAACGATGCTTGGATCGACCCACGGCACCCTCACCACCGACCTCCGCGCCCGCGTGGTGGCCTGCGGGCGGACTCCCGGCACCGCCGTCCACGGCACCGCCGCCGCCGAGGGCGACCTGGACGTCGGCGGCCGCCCGCTGCACGCCTCCGTCCCGGATCTGGACAAGCTGTTCCGGCCCGGGGCGGTCGCCGTCGTCGGGGCGTCCGACACCGAGGGCCGCCCCAACACCGGGGTCACCGGGCAACTCCTCCGCTGGGCAGAGCGGGTCGGCGCCCGCCTGTACCCCGTGCACCCCAAACGCCGGTCGGTCTTCGGGCTCGACTGCGTACCCTCCGTCGCCGACCTGCCCGAACCCGTCGACGTCGCCGTGCTCCTGGTCGCGGACCCGCTGCCGGTCGTCGAGGAGCTCGGCGCCGCCAAGGCGAAGTTCGCCGTGGCCTTCGCCTCCGGGTTCGCCGAGACCGGCGAGGCGGGCGCCACCGCCCAGGCCCGCCTCGCGGCCGCCGCCGAACGCTCCGGGGTGCGGCTGCTGGGCCCCAACACCAACCTGAACGCCTTCGAGGAGTTCCGCGACGACCTCGACGGCCCCGCCATCGCCCTGATCACCCAGTCCGGCCACCAGGGCCGCCCGCTGTACGCGCTGCAAGAGCTGGGCGTACGCCTCTCCCACTGGGCGCCCACCGGCAACGAGGCCGACCTGGAGGCCGCCGACTTCCTCTCCTACTTCGCCGAGCGCCCCGAGGTCGGGGCCGTCGCCTGCTACCTGGAAGGCATCAAGGACGGCCGTTCCTTCCTGCTCGCCGCCGACCGCGCGGCCCGGCGCGGCGTGCCCGTCGTCGCCGTGAAGGTCGGCCGCACCCCGGCCGGCGCCCGGACGGCCGCGTCCCACACGGGCAAGCTCACCGGCGCGGACCAGGTGGTGGACGCGGCCATGCGGCAGTTCGGCGTGATCAGGGTCGACGCCCTCGACGAACTCCAGGACACCGCCACCCTGCTCGCCCGGGCCCGACGGCCGGTCGCCGACGGCGTCGTGGTGTATTCGATCTCGGGCGGCACGGGCGCCCACTTCGCGGACCTGGCCACGGCGGCCGGGCTGAAGCTGCCGGCCCTGTCACGGGAGAAACAGGACGAGCTCCACCAGTGGATACCGGACTACCTGAACGTCGCCAACCCCGTCGACAACGGCGGCCACCCGGTCGGCGACTGGCGCGGCCGGAAGATCATCGAAGCGATCCTGGACGACCCGGACGTCGGCGTCCTGATCTGCCCGATCACCGGTCCCTTCCCGCCCATGAGCGACAAGCTCGCCCAGGACCTGGTGGACGCGGCGGAGGCCACGGACAAGCTGATCTGTGTGGTGTGGGGCTCGCCCGTCGGCACCGAGGCCGCCTACCGCGACACGCTCCTCGGCTCCTCGCGCGTCGCCACCTTCCGCACGTTCGGCAACTGCGTCACCGCCGTCAAGGCCTACCTGGACCACCACCGGTTCACCCGGGCGTACCGCTCCCCCTTCGACGAGGCGCCGCGCACCCCGTCCCCCTCGTACCGCAAGGCGCAGGCCCTGCTGCGCCCGGGCCACCGCCTGAGCGAGCACGCGGCCAAGCAGCTCCTTCGGGCGTACGGCATCCGCGTACCGCGCGAGCAGCTCGTGACCAGCGCGGCGGCGGCCGTGCGGGCGGCGAGCCTGGTGGGGTACCCGGTGGTGATGAAGGCGTCCGCCCCGCAGCTCGCCCACAAGACGGAACTCGGCCTGGTCCGGCTCGGGCTGACGTCCGCGAGCCAGGTCCGTGACACGTACCGCGAGCTGACCGACTTCGCCCGCTGCGAAGGGGCCGCGCTGGACGGCATCCTGGTCTGCCAGATGGTCGACCCGGGCGTCGAGATGGTGGTGGGCGTGACGCACGACGAGCTGTTCGGCCCCACCGTCACCGTCGGACTGGGCGGCGTCCTGGTGGAGGTGCTGCGGGACACGGCCGTGCGCGTGCCGCCCTTCGGTGAGGACCAGGCGCGGGCCATGCTCGGCGAACTGCGCGGCCGGGCCCTGCTGGACGGCGTACGGGGTGCGCCACCGAGGGACGTGGACGCGCTCGTGGAGGTGGTGCTGCGGGTGCAGCGGATGGCGCTGGAACTGGGCGAGGGGCTGGCGGAGCTGGACATCAACCCGCTGATGGTGCTGGAGCGCGGGCAGGGCGCGGTGGCGCTGGACGCGATGGCGGTGTGCCGGTGACCGGGCCGGTGCTCCACGCCACCGAGGGCGGCGTCTCGTGGATCACGCTCAACCGCCCCGAGGCGATGAACGCCCTCACGCCCGGCCAGCGGGACAGCGTCATCGCGCTGCTCGCCGAGGCGTCCGCCGACCCCGGCGTACGGGCCGTCGTCCTCACCGCCACGGGCAGGGGCTTCTGCGCCGGGGCCGACCTGCGCGCCACAGCGGCCACGGACCGGCAGCGGGTCGTGGGCGATGTGGCACGGACCATCCGGCTCGGGGCGCAGCGCCTGATCGCCGCCGTACTGGACTGCGAGAAGCCGGTGATCGCGGCCGTGAACGGCACGGCCGCCGGGATCGGCGCGCACCTGGCGTTCGCGTGCGACCTGGTGGTGGCGGCCGAATCGGCCCGGTTCATCGAGGTGTTCGTGCGCCGGGGCCTGGTCCCGGACGGCGGCGGCGCGTATCTGCTGCCCCGCCTGGTCGGGCCGCAGCGCGCGAAGGAGCTGATGTTCTTCGGTGACGCGGTCGCGGCGAGGGACGCCGAGCGGCTCGGCCTGGTGAACCGGGTCGTGCCCGACGACGAGCTGGAGAAGACGGCCCGGGCCTGGGCGGAGCGTCTCGCCACCGGTCCGACGCGTGCCATCGCCCTCACCAAGCAGTTGGTCAACGCCTCGCTCGACGCCGACCGCGCCACCGCGTTCGCCGCCGAGGCCGCGGCGCAGGAGATCACCATGACGACGCACGACGCGAACGAGGGCGTGGCGAGCTTCGTGGCGCGCCGGGCACCCGACTTCAGGGGGAACTGACGTGATGGGACACGCCGGGATGGCCGCGAGCGCCGTCCGCTATCTCCGGTCGGTGGGAGCCCCCACGGCCTCCGCCCCCTACCGTCCGCTGCGGGCAGTGCGGGACGACGAGCGGCTGCCCGTCGACCCGGCCGAGTTCCGGCGCGTACTGGGCCACTTCGCGTCGGGGGTCACGGTCGTCGCGGCGTACGACGACGAGGGCCCCGCCGGCTTCGCCTGCCAGTCCTTCGCGTCCCTGTCGCTCGACCCGCCCCTGGTCGCCTTCATGGTGGCGCGTACGTCGTCCACCTGGCCCCGTATCGCGCGGGCCGGCGCCTTCTGCGTGAACGTCCTGGGCGCGGACCAGGCGGGCCTGTGCGGGGCGTTCGCGGTGAGCGCCGCCACGGGGGCCGACAAGTTCGCCGGTGTCGCGTACGAGGCGGCACCGGCGACGGGCTCGCCCCGCCTGGCGGGCGTCCCCGCGTGGGTGGACTGCGTGGTCCACGCCGTCCACACGGGCGGCGACCACCTGATCGTGGTGGGCCGGGTGGAGGCGCTGGGCGCGTCGGAGGACGGCGACCCGCTGCTGTTCCACCGGGGCAGGTTCGGGCAGTTCAGGCCGTAACCGGCTGCCGTCGCCGGATCACCAGGGCCATCAGGGCGGCCGCCGCGCACAGGGCGCCCGAGGCGTACCAGACGACGTCGTACGAGCCGAAGACGTCCCGCGCCACGCCGCCCCCGAAGGCGACCGCCGCCGCGCCCACCTGGTGGGAGGCGAGCACCCAGCCGAAGACGATCGCCGAGTCGTCCCCGTAGCGCTCGCGGCACAGGGCGATCGTCGGCGGCACCGTGGCGACCCAGTCGAGTCCGTAGAAGACGATGAAGAAGATCATCGGCGGGTGCACGGCCGGGGCCAGCAGCATCGGCAGGAAGAGCAGCGAGACGCCGCGCAGCGCGTAGTACACGGCGAGCAGCCGCCGCGCCTCGAAGCGGTCGGTGAACCAGCCGGACGCGATGGTGCCGACGACGTCGAAGACCCCGATCACCGCGAGGAGCGACGCGGCGGCCGTCATCGGCATGCCGTGGTCGTGCGCGGCGGGTACGAAGTGGGTCTTGACCAAGCCGTTCGTGGACGCGCCGCAGATGGCGAAGGTGCCGGCGAGCAGCCAGAAGGGGCCGGTCCGGGCCGCCGAGAGCAGCACCGTCACGGCGCGGCGCGCCGCGCCCGGCACGGGGGCGGGTTTGGGGACGAAGTCGGCGGAGCCGTACGGCTTCAGCCCCACGTCCGCCGGGTGGTCGCGCAGCAGCAGCCAGACGAACGGCACCACGGCGAGCGCGGACAGGGCGACCGTGATGGCGGCCGGGCGCCAGCCGTGGTGCGTGACGAGCCAGGACAGCAGCGGCAGGAAGGCGAGCTGGCCGGAGGCGCCCGCGGCGGTGAGGATGCCGGTCACCAGGCCGCGCCGGGCGGTGAACCAGCGGTTGGTGACCGTCGCCGCGAAGGCCAGCGCCATGGAGCCGCCGCCGAGGCCGACGAGGACGCCCCAGTACAGGACGAGCTGCCAGGCGGCCGTCATCCACACGGTGAGCAGCGAGCCGGTGGCGATGACCGTCAGCGCCAGGGCCACGACCCGCCGGATGCCGAACCGGTCCATCAGGGCGGCGGCGAACGGCGCCGTCAGGCCGTACAGCGCGAGGTTGACCGAGACGGCGAAGCCGATGGTGCCGCGCGACCAGTCGAACTCCCCGTGCAGCGGCTCGATCAGCAGTCCCGGCAGCGACACGAAGGCCGCCGCGCCGATGATCGTCACGAACGTGACGGCGGCGACGAACCAGGCGCGGTGGACGCGGGGCGTACGGGGACGGAGCGGCGGGGCGACCGGCGAGCCGGCCGGGGTGGGGGCAGGGGTTGTCTGGGTCACGTCGGACAGCATCGCGAGCGGCCGGGCACCGTACCAGTGGCCCGGATGACACCCTTCGCTAGGATCGGGCCATGAGCCGGTCCGTCCCGCACCGCGTCGTCGTCCTCGCCCTCGCCGGGCTCCTCCCCTTTGAGCTGGGCATACCGCACCGAATCTTCGGCCGCGCCAAGGACTCCGAGGGGCGCCCGCTGTACGAGATCGTCACGTGTGGCGTGGCCGCCGGACCGGTCCCAACCGACGCGGACTTCCTCATCTCCGTCGACCACGGCCCCGAGGCCCTCGCCACCGCCGACACGGTGGTCGTCCCGGCCTCCTACGAACTCGGGCCGGTCTACCGGGAGGGCAGGCTCACCGACGAACTGGCCGCCGCGCTGGTCCACATCCGGCCCGGCACCCGGCTCGTCTCCATCTGCACCGGCGGGTACGTGCTGGCCGCCGCCGGTTTCCTCGACGGGCGGCCCGCGACGACCCACTGGGCCTCCGCCGAGCACTTCCAGCGGTTGTTCCCGTCGATCAGGGTCGACGCGGACGTCCTGTTCATCGACGACGGCGACGTCCTCACCTCCGCCGGGGTCGCCGCCGGTGTCGACCTGTGCCTGCACATCGTGCGCCGCGACCACGGGTCGGCCGTCGCCAACGAGGTCGCACGGCGCACCGTCGTACCGCCGTACCGGGACGGCGGCCAGGCGCAGTTCGTCCACCGCCCCGTCCCGGACCCGCAGTTCGCGACCACCACCACGGCCCGCGCCTGGGCCCTGGAGCGCCTCCACGAGCCGATCCAGCTCCGGGACATGGCGCGGCGGGAGGCGATGAGCGTACGGACGTTCACGCGCCGCTTCCGCGAGGAGGTGGGCATCAGCCCCGGCCAGTGGCTCACCCAGCAGCGGGTGGAGCGCGCCCGGCACCTGCTGGAGTCCACGGACCTGCCGGTCGACCAGGTCGCCCGCGACGCCGGCTTCGGCACCGCCCAGTCGATGCGCCGGCACGTCCAGGCCGCGCTCGGCGTCCCGCCCACCGTCTACCGCCGCACCTTCCGCGACACCCGCGCGTACGGGGGCGACGGCTAGGCCCTGCCCCGCCTAGCGGAATTCGAGCACCGCGCGCGCCACGCGCCCGTGGTGGGCGTCGTCCGCCGCCTTGGCGAAGTCCTCGACCGGGTACGTCTCCGTCACCAGCTCGTCGAGCAGCAGCTCGCCCCGCCGGTAGAGGTCGGCGTACAGCGGGATGTCGTGCTGTGGCCGGGAACTGCCGTACCGGCAGCCGAGGATCGACTTGTCGAGGAACATCGCGGCGGGCGGGAACGCCGCCTCGGCGTCCGGCGCGGTCATGCCGAGCAGGACGGCCTGCCCGTGCCGGTCGAGCAGGTCGACGGCCTGCCGTACGAGGCCGGTGTGGCCCACGCACTCGAAGACGTGGTCCGCGCCGCCCGGCAGCACCTCGCGCACGGCGTCCACGCCGCCCAGGAAGTGGGTCGCCCCGAACCGCCGTGCCACCGCCTCCTTGTCCGCGCGCACGTCGACCGCGACGATCACGGAGGCGCCCGCGAGCCGCGCGCCCTGGAGCACGTTGAGGCCGATGCCGCCGGTGCCGATGACGACGACGCTGTCGCCGCGCCCCACCTTGGCGCGGTTGAGGACGGCCCCGACGCCGGTGAGGACCGCGCAGCCGATGAGCGCGGCCGACCGCAGCGGAACGTCCTC
This sequence comes from Streptomyces sp. NPDC049837, assembly GCF_040674455.1. NCBI lineage: Bacteria > Bacillati > Actinomycetota > Actinomycetes > Kitasatosporales > Streptomycetaceae > Streptomyces > Streptomyces sp. NPDC049837. The sequence goes on from NZ_JBFAMP010000005.1 coordinate 343,311, forward strand.
CGGTATCCGTACCGCCTGGACGGCCTTCACCACCGTTCGCCGCGCGAAGGCCGAGTTGGACGCGAACTGGTACACCGGCCGCCCGTCCCGCGCGAACGGCGTCCCCGGCCGGCCGATCGCCCGCCGGCACATCGTCGGCCGCCCCCGGTCGCAGTCGGGGCACGTCCCGCAGTTGGCCAGCGTCGACAGCGCCACATGGTCGCCGGGCGCCACATGGGTCACCCCCGCCCCGACCGCCTCGACGATCCCCGCGCCCTCGTGCCCGAGCACCACCGGCACCGGGAACGGGATCGTCCCGTCGATCACCGACAGGTCGCTGTGGCACAGCCCCGCCGCCGCGATGCCGACCAGCACCTCGCCCGGCCCCGGGTCCCGTACGACCAGGTCGTCGACGACCCGCGCCCGCTCACCGTCGAAGAGAACACCTCTCATGACGACCCCTTCGGCAGGCCGAGCACCCGCTCGGCGATGATGTTGCGCTGGATCTCGTCCGAGCCGCCGTAGATGGTGTCGGCCCGGCTGAACAGGAACATGTGCTGGAGGTCGTCGAGTTCGTACGCGCCCGGCGCCCACTCCCCCAGCCCGGTCGCGCCCGCCGCGCCCCGCACCCGCATCGCCAGCTCACCGAGCCGCTGGTGCCACCGGCCCCACAGCAGCTTGGCCACGCTCGGCGCGCCCGCGTCGGGCGAACTCAGTGTCCGCAGCGCGTTCCACCGCATCACGCGCAGCTCGGCCCACTGCCGTACGAGGGCGTCCTTCAGTACGGGGTCGGCGACCACGCCACTGTCCACGGCCAGCCGCAGCACCCGCCCCAGCTCCGCCTCGAACCCGATCTGCTGGACGAGCGTCGACACTCCCCGCTCCACCGCGAGCAGCCCCATGGCGACGCGCCAGCCGTCCCCTTCCCGGCCCACCACGTCGGAGGCCTCCGCCCCGTCGAAGAAGACCTCGTTGAACTCACTCGTCCCGGTCATCTGCCGGATGGGCCGCACCTCGATCCGCCCGGGCTGGTCCATGGGCACCAGCAGGAACGACAGCCCGTGGTGGCGGCGCGAGCCCGCCTCGGTCCTGGCCAGCACGAAGCACCAGTCGGCGTCCCGCGCGAGCGAGGTCCAGATCTTCTGCCCGCTGACCCGGTACACGTTCCCGTCCCGCTCGGCCCGCGTCCGCAGCCCTGCCAGGTCCGACCCGGCGCCGGGCTCGCTGTAGCCCTGGCACCACAGTTCCTCGCCCCGCGCGATGGCGGGCAGGAACCGGTTCTTCTGCGCCTCGTCCCCGTACGCCAGCAGGGTCGGCGCGAGGAGCTTCTCGCCGATGTGACCGACCCGGCCGGGCGCCCCCACGCGCGCGTACTCCTCCGCCCACACGACCTGCTGGGTGAGCGTGGCGCGCCGGTTGCCGTAGCCCTCCGCCTCCCACCCGAGCCCGATCCAGCCGCCCGCGCCCAGCTCCCGTTCCCAGGCGCGCCCGCCCTCACCCCAGGGATGCCCCTCCAGCCACTCCCGGGCGGCGGCCCGGAAGGCCTCGTCCTCCGCCCCGAACGCGAAGTCCATGACCGCCCCTACGCGTTCGGGCGGGATTTGGCGGCCGCCGCCCTGGCCATCTCCTCCAACTGCTCCAGCAGCGGCATGGGGTCGGTGCCGACCGTCCCGGGCAGGACGTCGGCGATCCGCTCGGGCGTCCAGGGCTCCTGGGCGTACGCGGCCCGCAGCTCGCGCGGCTGCGCCCAGACCGCGATCTTGGGTCCGGCGATCGTGTAGACCTGCCCGGTGATCCTCTCGGCGCGGGCCCGGTCGGAGAGCAGGTAGACGACGAGCGCGGCGACGTCCTCGGGGTCGCCGATCTCCTTGAGCTCCATGGGGACGTTCGCCGACATACGGGTACGGGCGACGGGCGCGACGGCGTTGGCCGTGACGCCGTACTTGTGCAGGCCGAGGGCGGCGCTGCGGACGAGGGAGATGATGCCGCCCTTGGCGGCGGAGTAGTTGGCCTGGGAGACCGAGCCCTGGTGGTTGCCGCTGGTGAAGCCGATCAGCGTCCCGGCGCCCTGCTTGCGCATCACGGCGGACGCGGCGCGGAAGACGGTGAAGGTGCCCTTGAGGTGGGTGGCGAGGACGGGGTCCCATTCCTCCTCGGACATGTTGAAGAGCATCCGTTCGCGGAGGATGCCGGCGACGCACACGGCCCCGTCGATCCGGCCGTACTGGGCGAGCGCGGTGTCCACGACGCGCTGCCCGCCCGCCATGGTGGAGATGTCGTCGGCCACGGCGACGGCCTCGCCCCCCGCAGCGGCGATCTCCTTGACGACGGCCGCCGCGACCTCCGAGGTGGGCTCCGCGCCCTCGACCGACACGCCGTAGTCGTTGACGACGACCCTGGCTCCCTCGGCGGCGCAGGCGAGGGCGACGGCCCGTCCGATGCCCCGCCCGGCACCGGTCACCGCGATGACCTGGCCTGCCAAGAAGTTCCCCATGCCCGGCTCCCTCCGGCGCCACCACTTCCGCCTTATCTGACGGATCGTTAGATTCTACGGTCCGTCAGATATGCGAGCACAAGCCCTGGGAGGGCCCCATGTCACTGCCGGCCGCGTTCCACGAGATCGCCAAGCGCGTCAACAACTGGGGACGCTGGGGCGAGGACGACGAGCGGGGGACGCTGAACCTGATCACCGACGACGCCGTACGGGAGGCCGCCCGGGACGTACGGACCGGGCTGCGCGTCCCGCTGGCGCTGGAGCTGCGCCAGGACGGCGTCCAGACGGGCCTCATCCCGGGCCGGGTCAACCCGCTGCACGCCATGGTGCAGATCAACCAGGAGCTGTTCGGCCCCGGCACGGTCGCGACCAGCGACGACGTCGTGACGCTCGGGCTCCAGGCGGGCACCCACTGGGACGCCCTCACCCATGTCTCACACTCGGGCCGGCTCTACAACGGCCGGCCCGCCTCCTCGATCACCCCGCACGGGCGCAGCGAGTTCAGCGGCATCGACAAGGCGCGGCACATCGTCTCGCGCGGGGTCCTGCTGGACGTGGCCCGCGCCAAGGGCGTCGAGCGGCTGCCGGGCGACCACGCCGTGACACCGGAGGACCTGGACGAGGCGGCGGAGTTCGGCGGGGTGAGCGTCCGGGCGGGCGACATCGTGCTCGTACGGACGGGGCAGGTTCAGGTCTACCTGGCGGGCGACAGGCAGGCGTACGGGTATCCGTCGCCGGGTCTGTCGGTGCGCACGCCCGAGTGGTTCCACGCCCGGGATGTGGCGGCGGTCGCGAACGACACGCTCACCTTCGAGATCTTCCCGCCCGAGATCGAGGACCTGTGGCTGCCGGTGCACGCGCTCCACCTGGTGGAGATGGGCATGCTCCAGGGCCAGAACTGGAACCTGGAGGAACTGTCCACAGCCTGTGCACAGGAGCGCCGGTACGCGTTCCTGCTGTCCGCGATGCCCGAGCCCTTCGTGGGCGCCACGGGAACCCCGGTGGCCCCGGTGGCGGTTCTGTGACGGGTACGGGGCGCTCGGCGCCCTCTCCAGTGGACGCATCCTTGGGTGGCGGCGCACGCATGCGCACCCCGAGCACGGCACGGCGGCCGCCACCCGGCTCCGGCGGGCTCACCCCGAGGGCCCTGAACAGGAGCCGCCGCCGAGCCGCGACCCGTACTCGCCGAGGGCGTCAAGCCCTCGGCGTCCCCTCGCCACGAATCGCTGCTCCAAGGGTGATCAGACGGATACGACCCGTCAACACCTATTCAGAGATACGCCCGTTATGCCCTATTTGTGACAGCGCACGACGGCGCATATGCTCCCGGCTCACGCACCACCCCCGTCACAACCGGTGCGCCCCGGTCCACCTCGCACCAGATGCTCTTGCCGGCGCCCTCCCGCTGCCACCCCCACCGGTCGGCCAGCCCGTCGACCAGCTCCAGGCCCCGCCCGTTGGTGTCGTCACCGTCGGCGTGACGGGGGCGCGGCGGGCGGGCGCTGGTATCGGCGACCTCCACCCGTACCGTCCCCGCCTCGGCCGCGCCCGCACCGAAGAGCATCCGCAGCACGGCCGGACAGCCGGTGTGCACCACGGCGTTGGTGACGAGTTCCGAAATGAGCAGCACCAGCGTCTCGGCCAGCGGCTCGTCATCCCCTATCCCGGAACCGGCGAGCCGGGATCGCGCCCATCTCCGGGCACGACCGACCTCTGCTGGATCGGGGCCGATCTCCAACTGCACCTGAAGCACCTGCACCGCTCACACCATCCGAACCGGCGGACACATCGCCTCGCGTCTCACAGTGACCACAGCAGTAACAGTCGTCACTGAACGTGATTTCCTTGTGGGACAGCATGGTTGACGTACAGTCACCGCAACAAGCGCTTCGGGCATATTCCAGCGCGAAGGAGTACGCGTGGTGCATACTGTGCGACGCACGTTGCGGGTAGTCGAACAGGGGGGCGCACCGCGCCACCGAGGGGTACGACGAGGGGTACGAGCGGCGGGCATTCCCGGGCGCGGAGCTGCCGCACGGGCAACACCGGGGCGTCCCAGCCTCTGAACCACTCGCATTCCCCGGAGCGTACCGGAGGCGGGCGCCGACTCCAGGCCGTGACGAGTACTCGCAAGGCAACAACCCGATATCAACGCTGCGTGACCGCATCACCCTTGAGGGAACGCCTCACCCTCCGTCGCACAGCGCCGCCGCACACGCCTCCTCCGCCTCCGCCGTCCCCGTCCACCGCCGGGCCCGCACCCACGCCCGCTTCAGGTGCAGGTGCACATCGGCCTCCCAGGTGAAGCCCATCCCGCCGTACACCTGGAGGCAGTCCCGGGCACCGCGCACCGCCGCCTCGTCCGCCAGCAGCTTGGCGGCGGCGATGTCCACCGGGTCGGCCGTGACGGCGGCCGCGTACACCGCGACGCGCGCCACTTCCACGCGCTCCAGCATCCCCGCGCACAGGTGGGCCACCGCCTGGAAGGCACCGATGGGGCGGCCGAACTGTTCGCGCTCGCGCGCGTACCGCGCCGCCATCTCCGTCGTACGCCCCGCGCTGCCGAGCTGTTCGGCGGCGGTGAGCAGCACCGCCACCGGGTCGGCGTGCGCGGCGCCCGCCGGCACCCGGTGCAGTGGCGTGAGCGGGTCGACCGAGCGGACGGGCCGGGCGCCGGCCGCGTCGCCGCCCCGCACGGCGTCGGCGGCGTCCAGCCACTCCACCAGCGTCCCGTCCACGGCGGTGACGACCACCTCCCCCTCCGCCGCGCCCTCGACGTGCCCCGCCGCCAGGTGCGTGGCGACCAGCGGCCCGGGCAGCAGCACCCGCCCGGCCTCCTCGAAGGCGAGCGCCGCCTCCGGCAGCCCCAGCCCGGCCCCGCCGTCCTCCTCCGGCAGCCGCAGCGCGAAGAACCCGGCCGCGCCCAGCTCCCGCCACAGCTTCCGGTCCAGCACGCCCGTGTCCACGGCCGCCCGCAGCGCGTCCCGGCCGAACCGCCCCTCCAGCAGCTCCCGCACGCCCCGCCGCAGCGCCCGCTGATCGTCGTCGAGCCGGAAATCCACGGTCATCGTCCCTTCGGCAGGCCGAGGACGCGCTCGGCGAGGATGGAGCGCTGGATCTGCGAGGTCCCGGCGGCGATGGTGTACGAGAGCGACGACAGCCGGTCACCGGCCCACTCCCGGTCCAGGTCCAGCGCGTCCGCGCCCAGCACCTCGGCGGCCGCGTCGTACAGCTCCTGGCGCGCGTGCGAGTACCGCAGCTTGAACACCGAACCGCCCGTCCCGGGCACCGTGCCGGTCGCCTCGGCCTCGCTCACGTTCCACTGGACGAGTCGCCACAGGGCGCGGAACTCGGCGCCCAGCCGTCCCAGGCGGCGCCGCAGCACGGGGTCGTCCCAGCGGCCGTTGCGGCGGGCCTCGCGGGCCAGTTCGCCGAGGACCCGGCGGCAGGCGACCACTTCGCCGGCGAACGCCGTGCCGCGCTCGTACGACAGGGTGACCATGGTGACCCGCCAGCCGTCGTTCTCCTCGCCCACCCGGTTGGCGACGGGCACGGGGACCTCGTCCAGGAACAGTTCGGCGAACTCGGCCGTCCCGGCGAGCGTGCGCAGCGGGCGGACGGTGACGCCGGGGGCGTCCATGGGCATGGCCAGCCAGGTGATGCCCCGGTGCCTGGGGGCCTCGGGGTCGGTGCGGACGAGCAGTTCGCACCAGTCGGCGACCTCGGCGTGGGAGGTCCAGATCTTCTGCCCGCTGACCACGTAGTGGTCGCCGTCCCGCCACGCGCGCGTGCGGAGGGACGCGAGGTCCGAGCCCGCACCGGGCTCGCTGAAGCCCTGGCACCACACGTCGTCGCCCTTCAGGATGGGCGGCAGCCACCGCTCGCGCTGCCCGGCCGTGCCCTCGGCGGCGATGGTGGGGCCCGCGTGCAGCAGACCGACGAAGTTGGCGCCCACGTAGGGCGCGCCGGCCAGTTCGGTCTCCTCCAGGAAGACCAGCCGCAGTGTGGGAGCCGCCGCCCAGTGCAGGTCGCCGTACCCGGCGTCGTACAGCATGCGCTGCCAGGCCGTGTCGTAGGCGCGGCGTGCCGGCCAGTCGGCGGGGTCGGGTCTGGGCGGCAGGCCTGGCAGCACGGCCATGAGCCACTCCCGCAGCCGCGCCCGGAAGTGCTCTTCCTCCTCCGTGTGGGCCAGGTCCATCAGACCAGGCCCAGGCCGAGCATCCGGATGGCGTTCCCGCGCATCAGCTTGTACGTCGTCTCATCGTCCAGGCCCTTGACGTGGTCGAGGGCGACCTCCTTGGTGTGCGGGAAGGTGGAGTCGACGTGCGGGTAGTCGGTCTCGAAGGTGGCGTTGTCACGGCCGACCACGTCGAGGGACGCGATGCCGTGCTTGTCACGGAAGAAGCAGCAGAAGATCTGCCGGTAGTAGTACGTGGAGGGCGGCTCGGGGATCAGGTCGCGCACGCCGCCCCAGGCGCGGTGTTCCTCCCACACGTCGTCGGCCCTCTCCAGCGCGTAGGGGATCCAGCCCATCTGTCCCTCGCTGTAGGCGAGCTTCAGCGCCGGGAACCTCACCAGGACGCCGGAGAACAGGAAGTCCATCATCGACGCCATGGCGTTGTTGAAGGACAGCGACGCCTGGACGGCGGGCGGGGCGTCGGGGGAGGCCGCCGGCATCTGCGAGGAGGACCCGATGTGCATGTTGACGACCGTCCCGGTCTCCTCGCACGCGGCGAAGAAGGGGTCCCAGTAGCCGGAGTGGATCGACGGCAGGCCGAGGTACGTGGGGATCTCGCTGAAGGTGACCGCCCGTACGCCCCGGGCGGCGTTGCGGCGGATCTCGGCGACCGCGAGGCCGATGTCCCACAGCGGGATCAGGCACAGCGGGATCAGCCGTCCGCCGCTGTCACCGCACCACTCGTCCACCATCCAGTCGTTGTAGGCGCGGACGCAGGCCAGGGCCACCTCCTTGTCCTTGGCCTCGGCGAACGTCTGTCCGCAGAAGCGGGGGAAGGTGGGGAAGCAGAGCGAGGCCTCGACGTGGTTGAGGTCCATGTCCTCAAGGCGCGCCTTCGGGTCCCAGCAGCCGCGCCGCATCTCGGCCCGGGTGATGCCTTCGAGGGTCATGTCGTCGCGGTCGAAGCCGACCGCGGCGATGTTGCGCTTGTACGGGAACTTCAGGTCCTCGTAGATCCACCAGTCGGCCGGCGGCCCGTCGGGGTCCATCGTGATCTGGTACTTCCCGCCCACGTACGCCAGCTCGCCGATCCCCGTGGTCAGCGGCTGGGGTCCGCGGTCGCGGTACTTGGCCGGGAGCCAGGTCTCGAAGAGGTGCGCCGGTTCGATCACATGGTCGTCGACGCTGATGATCCGAGGCAGTTCCGTCATGACGCCTCCGTTTTCTGACGCTCCGTCAGCTCTGTCGGTCGCAGGCTAGCCCCGCACCCCTGGACCGACAAGGCACACCGCCCTACGCTCACCGCACTGACCTGACTAACCGTCAGCAATGGAGGAGCGCACCGTGCCGGACACCGACACCGCACACGCCCTGGGCGCCTCGCCCACCCTGTGGGAGCTCGTCGACCGCCGCGCCCGCCTCACCCCGGACCGCCCCGCCCTCCTCCAGGGCGACCGGCGCCTGACCTTCGGCGCCTTGCGCGACCGCGCCGAGCGGACGGCGGCCGGGCTGTGGGACATGGGCGTACGGCCCGGCACGGTCGTCGCCTGGCAGTTGCCCACCCGGATCGAGACGGTCGTGCTCAGCGTCGCCCTGGCCCGCCTCGGCGCCGTCCAGTCCCCCGTCATCCCCTTCTACCGGGACCGCGAGGCGGGCTTCGCACTACGCGAGTCCAAGGCCGAATTCTTCGCCGTACCGGGCCGGTGGCGCGGCTTCGACCACACCGCCATGGCGCACCGCCTCGGCGCGCGCGGCGTCTTCGAGGCGTACGACACCCTCCCCGACGCCGACCCCGACACCCTGCCCGCACCGCCCCCCACCACGGGGACGGACGTGCGGTGGATCTACTGGACGTCCGGCACGACGTCCGACCCCAAGGGCGTCCTGCACACCGACCGTTCACTGATCGCGGGCGGCTCCTGCCTCGCCCACGCGCTGCGCCTTACGCCCGACGACGTCGGGTCGATCGCCTTCCCCTTCGCCCACATCGGCGGCCTCGACTACCTCGTCATGCTCCTGCTGTACGGGTTCCCGGCCGCCCTCTTCGAGACGTTCGCCCTGCCCGAGGCGCTGGAGACCTACCGGGCGCACGGCGTGACCACGGCCGGCGGCTCCACCGCCTTCTACGCCATGTTCCTCGCCGAGCAGCGCAAACAGCCCGGCGAAAAGCTCATCCCCACCCTCCGGCTCCTCGCGGGCGGCGGCGCGCCCAAGCCGCCGGAGCTGTACCACGACGTCGTACGGGAGATGGGCTGCCGCCTCACCCACGGCTACGGCATGACCGAGGTCCCGATGATCACGATGGGGTCACCGGACGACACCGACGACAACCTCGCCCACACCGAGGGCAGGCCCCCGGAAGGCATGGAGATACGCGTCGTCGACGGCGAGGTCCGGCTGCGCGGCGAGGCGGTGTGCCGGGGCTACCTGGACCCGGCACAGACCGCCGAGGCGTTCGACTCCGACGGCTTCCTGCGCACCGGGGACCTCGGGCACCTCACGGAATCCGGCCACTTGGTGCTCACCGGACGTGTCAAGGACATCATCATCCGTAAGGGCGAGAACATTTCAGCCAAGGAAATCGAGGACCTGCTGCACCGCCACCCCTCGGTACGGGACGCGGCGGTCATCGGCCTGCCGGACCCGGAGCGCGGCGAGCTGGTGTGCGCGGTCGTCGAGGCCACCGGCACGCTCACCCTGGACGCCCTCACCGGGTTCCTGCGCGGCGAGGGCCTGGCGGTGCACAAACTGCCGGAGCGGCTCGAGGTCGTGGACGCCCTGCCGCGCAACGACACGCTGCGCAAGGTACTCAAGTACAAACTGCGCGAACGCTACTCGTCACCTAACGGGGTTCCTGGGTCATGAAGTACCGGGCGAAGGCCGTGACGGCCTCCTCCTCGTCGACCAGCCCGCTGCGGTCCAGGTCCATCGACTCGGCAGCGAGCGCCGCCGTGTGCGGCTCGACGCCCAGCACCCGCAGGGCGCGCTCCAGCTCCGCCGTGCCGGCCTTGCCGTCGCCGTCCTGGTCGGCCACGGCGAGCAGGGCGCTGACGAAGGGGCGGGCGATCTCGGCGAACCGGTCCGGGTTGTCCCGCAGCCGCTTCACGGCGCCGCTCACGAACTCGCCCCGGGTCACCCGCTGGTCGCCGTCCACGTCGGCGATACCGGCCAGGCCCTGCCAGAAGGCCTCCGCGCCACCGGCCAGCGCCTGGCCCTTGTCCGAGCGGAACGAGGTGCCGAACTCCTCCAGCAGCTTGCCCGCCGCCGTCGTGAAGTCCTCGCGGGAGATATAGCCGTTGCCGTCCTGGTCGAACGCGGCGAACCGCGAGGCGATCCGGCGCTCGTACAACTCCTCTGCGTCCATGCCGGGAGGGTACGACGCGACGGGGTCGCCGTCACGCGGACAACTGTTCGTCCTGCTCACCGGTGGCCGAGGCCACGTCCGCGTACACCGAGAACAGGCGCCGTACGCCGAGGGCCGCCAGGACCCGGTTGACGTGCGAGCCGTCGACAGCGCCCTGGGCGGGCAGTATCAGCCGCAGCCGGCCCCGGCAGGAGTGCAGCAGCCGGCGCGAGGCGATCAGCACGCCGACGCCACTGGAGTCGCAGAACAGCACCTGGGACAGGTCGAGGACGACGTCACGTCTGCCCTCGGCGACCGCGTCGTGCACGCATCTGCGGACAACGGGTGAGGAGACCAGGTCCAGTTCGCCCTGGACGCTGAGCACGGTCCAGGCGCCGTGCTCGGCTTCGTCCACCGTGAGCGTCACGCGCCTACCCTTCGCCGATCCGACCGGGAAAAATGAACGGGAACATGAACCGGAAGCAGTGCTTCCTTTGCGCCCCTGCTGCCCCGTCGTTCTCCCATGAAACACGATCCACGCACAGTGACGGTTTCCTTACCATCCCGGACCCGCGCGGGACGCACTTGCCACAAAGAGGGGCGCGTTGTCGGTACGGCCCATTACATTCGAGAGGAGTCGGGTCGGGAGGGCTCCCTATGGCGAAGGACACACCACCGCGCTGGGACCGCAAGATGCAGCAGCGGCTGGCGCGCGGCGAGGCGGCCGCGCTCGGTGAGCTGTACGACCGCTTCGCCTCCCTCGTGCACAACACGGCGCACCGCGTCCTCGACGACGAGTCGGCCGCCGACCAGGTCACCCGCGAGGTGTTCGGGTACGTGTGGGAGAACCCGGACGCGTACGACCCCAGGCGCGAGGGCTCCATGCGCTCCTGGATAGCGAAGCTGACCCGCCGCCAGGCCGTGCACCGGCTGCGCCAGGCGGAGGCCAAGGCGTACGCGGAGCGGGGCGGCGGCTCCACCGAGGAGCTGGAGCAGAAGGTGCGCCGCGCGGCCGTGTCGGCCCGCGCCGACTTCATCGTCCAGTCCATGCCGGCGCCGCTGCGCGCCGCACTGGAGCTGGCCTATTTCCAGCGCCGTGACTACCGCCAGACCGCCGCGGACCTCGGCGTGACGGAGGACGAGGCGCGGCGCCGGCTGCGGCTCGGGCTCCAGTTGCTGTCCACCGCGAACACCCGGCCGCTGGACGGACGGGCGCTATGACCGGCCCGCTGGACGGCGGTGGCCACGGCGACGGCCACGAGGAGGTGGGCGGCGTGCCGCGCATACCGTCCCCGAGGCGGGCCGCCGACAACTGCGAGGCGCTGCCCGCGCCCGAGGTGGCGGCGGCGCCCCTGCCGCACAAGGTCCTCCAGTCGCTGCTCGGCGCGTGGGCGCTGTCCGCCTGCTCGCCCGAGGAGACGGTCGCCGTCGAGGAGCACCTGACCGAGTGCGCGCCCTGTGCGGAGGAGGCCCTGCGGCTGCGTGACGCGGTCGGCCTGCTGCACCACGAGCGCGACCTGGACCTGGACCCGCTGCTGCGCTCCCGGGTGCTGGAGAACTGCCTGGGCCGCCGCCCGGCGCGTATCCCCGTGCCCGACTGGGCCGGGCCGTACGACGCGGAGACCGCCCGGCTCGACGCGCTGCTGCGGGACATCGGCGACTCCGAGTGGCACGCGCCGGTGCGGCTCAGGTGGTTCGAGCGCGACCGGTCCGTCAGCCGCCGCACCACCGTCGCGGGGGTGATCGGCCACCTCCAGGCGGTCGACAGCCTCGTCGCGACGGCGATCGGCCTGGACGACTCGCTGTCGGCGAAGACCCCGGCCGAGCGGACCGAGGCGTACTGGCAGGGTGCCCACCACCCGCCCACCAGAGCGGTCCGCGAACCGTGGCGCGACCAGGCGCACACGCTGATCCGCACGGTCTCCTTCGCGGGGCGCGGCGTGGCGGAACTGTCCGTGTCGTACGGCGACTTCTCCCTGCCGCTGCGCGACGCGCTGCTCGACCGGGCCTTCGAGTGCTGGGTGCACGCGGACGACATCGCGACCGCCGTCGACTACCCGTACGAGCCGCCCAGCGCCGCCCACCTGCACGGCATGATCGACCTGGCGGCCCGGTTACTGCCGGCCGCCCTCGCCGACCGCCGCCGCGCGGGGCTCGCCGCCCCGGCCCGCCACCTCGTGACGGCCGGCGCCCCCGGCCGCTCGCTCCACCTGGAGGTCGAGGGCTCCGGCGGCGGCGACTGGTACATCGCCCTCGACTCCCCCGCCGCGATCGGCTCCCCCGACCGCAAGGTCGCCCAGGTGGCTCTGGACGCCGTCGAGTTCTGCCAGTTGGTCGCGGGCCACATCACCCCCGACGAAGCCGCCGCCGGCCAGGACGGCGACCGCGAAGCCATCCGCGACGTCCTCCTCGCCGCGGCCTCCCTGAGCCGCCTGTAGTCACCCCGGGGGCTGCCGCCCCCGGGCCCCTGGCGGGGGGTGATTACGCTGGGGCTGCGCCCCAGCCCCCTGGCGGGGGGACCGTTGGTTTACGCGGGGGCTACGCCCCCGCACCCCCAGGCGCGGCAGCTTCGCGCCGCGGGGGGAGGGGGCTTCGGGCTGCGCTGCGACCAGCGCAGGCTGCGCCCGCACGGCCTCACGTACCCGTTGTGGGCAGTCGTCCTGCAGGGCGATGGGGGGTCCCCCTGCTCGAGCGAAGCCGAGAGCTTGGGGGAGGGTGGGCACAACGGGACTGGGGCGGTGCCCAGCCGTGGGGCCCGGCCCACGGGTTCGTAGGGGTGGGAGCCCCTACGCGAAGACGACGGTGCGGCGGCCGTTCAGGAGGATGCGGCGCTCCGCGTGCCACTTCACCGCCCGCGCCAGCGCCTGGCACTCCACGTCCCGGCCGATCGCGACGAGCTGCTCCGGCGTGACGTCGTGGCCCACCCGCTCGACCTCCTGCTCGATGATCGGGCCCTCGTCGAGGTCGGCCGTCACGTAGTGGGCCGTCGCGCCGATCAGCTTCACGCCGCGCGCGTGCGCCTGGTGGTAGGGCTTGGCGCCCTTGAAGCTCGGGAGGAACGAGTGGTGGATGTTGATGATCCGGCCGCTGAGCTGCTTGCACAGGTCGTCCGACAGGACCTGCATGTACCGGGCCAGCACCACCAGCTCGACGTTCTCCGCGCGCACCAGCTCCAGCAGCTCGGCCTCCGCCTGCGGCTTGGTGTCCTTGGTGACCGGAATGTGGTGGAACGGAATGTCGTACGACGCGACCAGCTCGGCGAAGTCGGTGTGGTTGGAGACCACGGCCACGATCTCGACCGGCAGCGCGCCGATCCGCGTACGGAACAGCAGGTCGTTCAGGCAGTGACCGAACTTCGACACCATCAGCACGACCCGCATGCGCTCGTCGGCGCGGTGGATCTGCCAGTCCATCGCGAAGGAGTCCCCGACCGCCGCGAAGCTCGCGCGCAGCTTCTCCACCGTCACCGGCGCCTCGGCCGAGAAGTGGACCCGCATGAAGAACAGCCCGGTGTCCCGGTCTCCGAACTGCTGACTGTCCTCGATGTTGCAGCCGGTGATGAAGAGGTAACTCGAAACGGCGTGCACGATGCCCTGCTTGTCCGGGCAGGAGAGCGTGAGGACGTACTGGTCGGTCATCCTGGCAGGATGCCACATCCGGGCGACACCCCCGGACGGCGGTCCGTCACGCGGACCTCGTCATGATCCGCAGCACGTCCAGCGACCGCGGCGGCGCGTCCGGGTCCTCGCCGTCGTTGACGGCCAGCCGTACGTGGGCGTCACGGGCCGCCCGTACCGCCTCCGGCCAGCCGTGGTGCCCCATGTAGGCGGAGACGGGGGCGTCCGGCCCGACCTGGTGCATGATCCGCAGCACCCGCAGCACCGCGACGTCGACCAGCGCGGCCTCGCCCGAGTCGCGGAATATGGTGCCGACGTACTTCTCGGCGGACCAGTTGTCCAGCCAGGTGTCCTCGACCAGCCGGTACACGGCGTCGGTGACGTCCCCGTACCCGTCGAGGCCGGCCAGCCAGCACTCCTGGTGGAAGACGGGGTCGGAGAGCATGTGCAGCGCCGAGCGCACGTTGGCGCGCCAGCGCCACCACGGCATGTCGTTGAGCGGCATACCGCCCATGGTGGAGGAGCGACGGCCGCGACGGGAAGAGTTCACGGAAGCTGACACGTTTCGATCGTACGTTCCCCCGCACGGGCCGAGGACCGGCCCCCGCAATTCACCTCGACGTCACCGAGCGTTGAACCTGCCTCACTCCCGCGTTACCCATGAGGCGGAATTGTGCATGACCATGACCGGTAACGGCAGGCGACGCTCTTCCTCCACCCTCTCCCTCATCAGGACCGCGGCGGCAATCGGCTCGGCGTGCCTCCTGGCCGGGTGCGGGGTGCTCCCTGGGGCCACGGGGGGCTCCAGGGAGCCCCTCACCGTCATGACGTGGGCGCCCGAGAACACCCGCGCGACCAATATGCCCGGGATGCCGGCCATGGGGCAGGCGTACGCCCGGTGGATCAACGCCAGAGGCGGCATCAACGGCCGCGAGCTGCGCGTGCTCACCTGCAACGCGGGCAACGAGCCGGCGGCCGCCGCCGCCTGCGCCCGGCGCGCGGTCCAGGAGGGCGTGGTCGCCGTCGTCGGCTCGTACAGCCGCAACGGCCGCGCCTTCATGCCGCCGCTGGAGGCCGCCGGAATCCCGTACATCGGCGGCTACGGCCTCACCGACGACGAGTTCCGCAGCCCCGTCTCCTACCCGGTCAACGGCGGCCAGGCCGCGCTGATGGCCGGCAACGGCATCCAGCTCGCGGACGCGTGCGACCGCGTCTCCCTCGTCCGGCCCGACTCCATCACCGGCGCCGACCTGCCGCTCATCCTCAACTCGGGCCTCGCCCAGGGCCACCACCGCACCGCCGCCGACATCCCGGCCGCCGACGACGCCGGCGAGTACACCGAGGAGGCCCGGCAGTCCCGCAAGCGGGTCGGCGACGAGGGCGGCTGCGTCACCGCCGCCCTCGGCGAGCACACCGCGAACTTCTTCGACTCCTTCCGCCGCCTCCCTCCCGACGGCCGGGACGTCAAGGTCTCCTCGGTCCTCGGCAGCGTCGACCAGCCGCTCGTGGACCGCACCGGCGGCGCCAACGGCCCCTTCGAGGGCGCCTACATCACCGGCTGGTACCCGGAGGCGGGCGACGAGCGCTGGGACGCGATGAAGCGGGTGATCCGCGAGCACGCCTTCGCCGACAACCGGATCGACCCGGCCGACGCGGGCGTCCAGACGACCTGGATCGCGTACAACGTCCTGACGGCGGTCGTCGAATCCCTCGGCGACGAGGAAGTCACCTCCGGCCGGATCGGCCAGGCGCTCGACCGCGGCGTGCGGGTCGACACCGGCGGCCTGACGCCGCCGCTGCGCTGGCGCTACGAGGACATGCTCGGTACGCCGGACCTGCCGCGGATCGTGAACCACCAGGTCACCTTCCAGGTCGTACGCAAGGGACGACTGGTGGCGCAGACGGACGGGTTCGTCGACGTCGGCCCGACGCTCCGGAAGGCCGCCGCCCTCTAACCTCTCAGCGGCTTCAGAGCTGGTTCGGCTGGCGCGGGGTGAGGTTGTACGTGCCCGCGATGCCGTTCCAGAGCGGGGCCGCCTTCCTCTTCGCGGTCGTCGCGTCACCGCTGTCCTTGTTGCCCTGGGCGAAATGCCCCGTGCTGCGCGCCTTGCCGCCCTTGCAGCCCTTCTTGCCCTTCACCTCGGCGGCCCAGGCCGCGTAGTGGTCGTCGGCGGAGGCGGACGCCTGCCAGGCCTCCGTCAGCGCGGTGGTCAGCGCGGCGTGGTTGGGCAACTTGTCGACGGCCAGGCCCTGGAGCCGGGTCACCAGTTGGCGGCGCTGCCCGGCGGCGCCGTGCAGATCCGTGGCTGCCTGGTCGAGGTTCTGGCACTTCTTGATGCTCTCGACCGAACGGATCACCGTGTCGCGGCTGTTGTTGCTGTCCGCGAGGAGCTTGTCGAGGGCCTCCGCCTGCGTCCTGGCCGGGTCGGGCGCGGCCTGGGATCCGGCCGCGCCCGGGGTGGGCGAGCTGGCGGCGGCGACGTCGGTCTTGTCGGACGCGCCCTTCTTGTCGTCGTCGCCCCCGCTGAGCAGGGCACCGGCGCCCAGCCCGAGGACGGCGCAGCCGACGACGACGGCGGCGATCAGCGGCAGCTTCGACGACCGGCGGGGCGCGGCGGGCTCCCGGTACGGGTCCTGGTAGGGCTGCTGGGGCTGGTGCTGCTGGGGCTGGTGCTGCCGGCGCGGGGCCTGGGCCGCCGCCCCGTACGGGGGCATGTGCTGCGTCGCGGCCGCGTCGTCGCGGAAGAGGCTGTCGAACTCGGCCGGGGGCTGCCGGTCACCGGGCGCCCCGGGGCGTATCCCGTAGGGCGCGCCGGACGGCTGGGGCGGGACGGGCGGGATGTACTGCGTGGCGTCCGCGTCGTGGCCCGCCGGGCGGGTGCCGAGGAACTGCGTCGACTCGGCCGGGCTCTCGGGGGGCAGCGGCATCGGCATGGGCATCGGTCCGGCGCCCGGCGTGGCGACCGGCGGCAGGTACTGCGTGGCGTCCGCGTCGCCGGCGCCCGGGGTGACCTCGGGCGGCAGCGGCTGGGCGACGGTCCCGTACGCGTCCTGCTGCGGCGGCTGGGGCTGCTGATGCTGGTGCTGGTGCTGGTGCTGCTGGTACGCCCCCGGCTGCTGCGGCTGCTGCGGCGGGAGGGGCTGCTGGTGGCCGCCCGGCGGTCCCCAGGGGCCGCCCCACGGCTGACCCCCGGCCGGTCCGGCGTCCCTCGCGCCCCAGGTCTCACTGCCCTCGGCGGGCAGCACGACACCTTCGTGCGCGGGCCGCGTCGCGGGAAGGTGCGGCTCCTGACCCTGTCCGCTCTGCGTCACCGGGACTCCTACGTGTAAACCTGTAAACCTACGGAAGCGTCGGCTCACGCTACCGGGTGACGCAGAGCCTGCGCACACGTGTGTGGCGGCAGTAACAAGAACCTTCCCGAAGACGCTGATACCGAAGTCGCGATACCTCGCCGCCCCGGAAGCCGCCTCAGGCGGCCTGGAGCTCCAGCCGGGCGCCGAATTCACGGACGGCGGGCTCGTTCGCGTACGGCTCCAGGCGCTGTTGAAGGTCGTCCAGGTATTCCGCGCCCCTCGACGAACGCAGCGTGCCCAGCAGTTCGGCCGCGCGCGTGCCCGTGTGGCAGGCGGCCTCCACCTCGCGCTGCTGGACCTGCGCCGTGGCCAGCAGCACCAGGCCGATCGCCCGCCGCCGCGCCCGCGCCTCGGGGTGGCCCTCCAGCGACTCGGTGGCCGCGCGCGCCGCCTCCTCGGGCCGGCCCAGGTCCCGGTAGCAGTGGGCCAGTTCGTCGGCGAGGTACGCCCGGTCGAAGTGGGCGATCCACGCCGGGTCGTCACCCGCCTCCGGGTCCGCCCGGTCCATCGCGGCCACCGCCCGGGCCGCCACCTCCTGGCACACGTGCGCGTCACCGAGCAGGGCGTGCCCCCGCGCCTCTGCCGCCAGGAACATCGCCTCCGCCCTCGGCGGCACGTGCCCCCGCGCCCCTTCCTGGGCGGCCCGCGCCAACTGGGCGATCTCGCGCGGGTTTCCGAGCTGCGCCGCCAAGTGGCTCATGGACGCGGCCAGTACGTACCCGCCGTACCCCCGGTCCCCGGCCGCCTGCGCGAGCCGCAGCGCCTGGATGTAGTACCGCTGCGCCAGCCCCGGCTGCCCCGTGTCCACCGCCATGTACCCGGCCAGCTCCGTCAAGCGGGCGACGGCGGCGAAGAGTTGGCGGCCGACGGTGTCCCGGTACGAGCCGGACAGCAGCCCGGAGACGACGCTGTTCAGGTAGTGCACCACCACGGGCCGCACATGGCCGCTGCCGAACCGGTGGTCCAGCTCGACCAGTGCGGCCGTCATCGCCCGTACCGCCTCGACGTCCGCCATCCCGACCCGGGCCCCGGCCTGGCGGGCGACCTGCGGATCGGCGGCCGTGATCAGCCAGTCCCGGCTGGGCTCGACGAGCGCGGAGGCGGCCACCGTCGAACCGGACAGGAAGTCCCGCCGGCCCACGTCACTGCGCCACAGCTCGCAGACCTGCTCGATGGCCCCGAGCACGGTCGGCGAGAACTGCAACCCCACGCCGGAGGCCAGGTTCTTGCCGTTGGCCATGCCGATCTCGTCGATCGTGACCGTACGCCCCAGCTTGCGGCCGAGCGCCTCGGCGATGATCCCGGGGGCCCGTCCGCGCGGCTGCTGGCCGCGCAGCCAGCGCGCCACCGACGTCTTGTCGTACCGCAGGTCGAGCCCGCGCTCCTGCCCGACCATGTTGACGCGGCGGGCGAGCCCGGCGTTGGAGCACCCTGCTTCCTGGATGAGAGCCTGCAACCGTTCGTTCGGCTGACGGGCGACGAGCGGCCTCGCTGCCATGACTACCCCCTGTTGCCGCGGTGATCAGTCTCGCTGATCACTGCCCGGCTGATATACGGAGAATGCAGAAGTTGACCTGCGAATACTGACGAAACCGATGAAGCACCAAGAAGGGCACGGACAGTTACGGAAGAGCACGGATGAACGTGTGGCCCTCCTTGGCGCGATGAAGACCGATGAAGCCTGATACGTCATGCGATATCGGTAGACCGGTCACCTCCCCCGACTGTGGCTACCCGGCCACCGCTCCCGGTCCCCATGCGCGCCCCCGTCCGTGCATCCATGCGCCCCGGATGCCGAATCGATGCGCCTCGGCCTCCCGTCCCGCGCCCCGTAACCCCGGGTGGGGCCGGTAGTTGTGCTGACCGTGGAAGAGACCATCGGAGTCACGGAAGCCGCACAGATCCCCAAGCAGCGAGGCGAGCAGTTGCTGGACAGCGCCGTGCGGTACGCGGAAGAGCGGCACTGGGACGTGTTCCCCGGCACCTGGCTGGAGGCGGTCGACGGCATGGAGCGGTGCTCGTGCGGCGACACCGCGTGTCCCGCGGCGGGTGCGCACCCCGCCCGGCCGGACTGGGCGACCCAGGCGACGGGCAGCGCGGTGGTGGCGCGCCGCCTGTGGGGGAAGCAGCCGAAGGCGTCGATCCTGCTGCCGACGGGCCGCACGTTCGACGCGCTGGACGTGCCGGAGGCGGCGGGCTTCCTGGCGCTGGCGCGGATGGAGCGGATGGACCTGACGCTCGGCCCGGTCACCTGCACCCCGGACCGCCGGATGATGTTCTTCGTCCTGCCGGGCGCCGCCGCCAAGGTGCCGGACCTGGTGCGCAAACTGGGCTGGTCGCCGAGCGGCATCGACCTGGTGGCGCGGGGCGAGGGCCACTACGTCGCGGCGCCGCCGACCCGGGTGGGCGGGCACGGCGCGGTGCAGTGGGCGCGCCGCCCCACGCCGGCGAACCGGTGGCTGCCGGACGTCGAGGAGCTGATCTGCCCGCTGGCGTACGCGTGCGCCCGGGAGGCCGCCACCGCCAGGGAGGCCGCCGCGGCGCGGGCCCGGCAAGGCTGAGCGGCGCAGACTGCCGGATTCTGCCCCTGCGTGCGTCCCGGCCCGTCCGTAGGGTGGTTCCCGTAACGACGGGGACGACGGAAGGCAGTGACCATGCCGGACGGGACGGTTGGTGACGTGGCGGGTGGAGCGCCGGGGGCGGCGCCGCCCGCCGTTCGCGTCGAGGGGCTGTGGAAGCGGTTCGGCGAGCAGATCGCCGTCGCCGGGATCGATCTGACGCTACCGGCGGGCCGGTTCATCGGGCTTGTGGGCCCGAACGGGGCGGGCAAGACGACGACCCTGTCGATGGTGACGGGGCTGCTGCGGCCCGACCAGGGGCGGGTCGAGGTGGTGGGGCACGACGTGTGGCGGGACCCGGCGGCGGTGAAGGCCCGCATCGGGGTCCTGCCGGAGGGGCTGCGGCTGTTCGAGCGGCTGTCGGGGCGGGAGCTCCTCGCGTACACCGGGCGGCTGCGGGGGCTGCCCGGCGCCGAGGTCGACAAGCGGGCCGCGCAATTGCTGGACGTGCTCGACCTCGCGGGGGCCCAGCACAAACTGGTCGTCGACTACTCGACGGGCATGCGCAAGAAGACCGGTCTCGCCGCCGCCCTCCTTCACAACCCCGAAGTGCTCTTCCTCGACGAGCCGTTCGAAGGCGTCGACCCGGTGTCGGCCCAGACGATCCGGGGCGTCCTGGAGCGGTACACCGCGTCGGGCGCCACTGTCGTCTTCTCCAGCCACGTGATGGAGCTGGTGGAGTCGCTGTGCGACTGGGTCGCGGTGATGGCGGCCGGCCGGATCCGGGCGCAGGGCACGCTGGCGGAGGTGCGGGGCGGTGCGCCGTCGTTGCAGGCGGCGTTCCTGGAGCTGGTGGGCGCGCAGGGGCGGGACACGGGCGAGTCGCTGGACTGGCTGGGCGGTGCCCGGTGATCTCCGTCTTCGTACGGCTCAAGCTGTCCCTGTTGCGCAATGGGCTGCGGCAGTCGGCGGGGCGTACGGCGGCGTACGTCACGTCCGCCGTGCTGGCGCTGCTGTTCGCGGCGGGGCAGTTGCTGGGGCTGGTGCTGCTGCGGGGCAGTGAGCACGCGGCCACCGTGGTGGTGTTGCTGACCGGGCTGGTGGCGCTGGGGTGGGCGGTGATGCCGCTGTTCTTCCCGAGTGGTGACGAGACGCTCGATCCGACGCGGCTGGTGATGCTGCCGCTGCGTCCGGGACCGCTGGTGCGGGCGCTGTTGGTGTCGTCGCTGGTGGGTATCGGGCCGCTGTTCACGCTGTGCCTGGCGGTCGGGTCGGCGGTCGCGCTGGCGCGCGGGGCGTTCGCGGTGGCGGTCGCGGTGGTGGCCGTGCCGCTGGTGCTGCTGGTGTGCGTGGCGCTGGCGCGGGCGGTCGCGGCGGGGAACGTCCGGCTGCTGACGTCCCGCAAGGGCCGGGACCTGGCGGTGCTGAGCGGTCTGGTGATCGCGGTGGGCATCCAGTTCGTCAACTTCGGTGCGCAGCGGCTCGGCCGGGCGGGCGGCCTGTCGGCGCTGGACCCGGCTGCGGAGGTGGTGCGGTGGGTGCCGCCCGCGTCGGCGTTCGCCGCGGTCGATTCGGCGGGCGAGGGTGCGTATGGGGAGGCCGTGGCCGGGCTCCTGCTGTCGGTGGCGGCCCTCGGGGCGCTGCTGTACGCGTGGCGGCGCAGCCTGGAGAAGCTGATGACGGCCCCGGACGGTTCGACGCTGGCGGCGGCCTCGCGCCCGTCCCGCCGCGAGTCGGCGGCCTCCTCCGGGCCCGCCGGCCGCCTGTGGCCCGAGGGGCGTGCGGGGACGGTGATGCAGCGGAGTCTGCGCTATGTGGCGCGTGACCCGAAGACCAAGGCGGCGTGGGTGACATCGCTGGCGATCGGCCTGATCGTGCCGCTGTTCAACGCCTTGCAGGGCACGGGATCGGTGTACTTCGCGTGCTTCGCGGCGGGCATGCTCGGCATCCTGATGTACAACCAGTTCGGCCAGGACACCTCCGCCTTCTGGATGGTCGCGATGACGATCTCCTCGGCGCGGGACGCCTACGAGGAACTCCGGGCGCGGGCGCTGGCACTGGCCCTGATCACCCTTCCGTACGTGGTCCTCGTGACCGCCCTGACAGCGGGCGTGCTCGGCGACTGGCAGGTGCTGCCCGACGCGCTGGGCCTGTCGTTCGGGGTGCTGGGCGCGATGCTGGGCACGGGCGCGGTGGCGTCCGCCCGCTTCCCGTACTCGATCCCGCAGGACAGCGGGTTCAAGAACGTGGCGCCGGGTCAGGCGGGGCTGGCGTGGATCTCCATCCTGGGCGGCATGGTCACGGCGGCACTGCTGTGCGCGCCGCTGATCGCCCTCACGGTGTGGCTGAACGCGACCGGAGCCGACATGGCGGCGCGGCTCTTCCTCCTCGCCCTGGGCGCCGGCTGGGGCACGCTGCTGACCTGGGCGGGCCTCCGCCTCGCCGCGCCGCGCACGGCGGACCGGCTCCCGGAGATCCTGACGGCGGTCAGCAAGGGCTGACGTCCTCCAGGAAGGGCGTGATGGCCGCGCGCCAGCCGTCCGGCCGGTCGTAGTGGACGAGGTGGCCGGCGTCCGGTACCTCGGCGTACCGCCCGTGGGGCAGGACGCGGACCATCTCCTGGGCCTCCGCACGGCCCAGTTCGCCGTCGAGGCCACGGACGACGAGGGTGGGGCAGCGGACCTGGGCCAGCGACTCCCAGTGGGCGTCGTAGACCCAGGTCTCGCGGGAGGTCAGCATCTGGCGGCGGGAGAACAGGGGGCGCCAGCCGTCGGCGCCCTCGGTCATGACCTCGGCGAAGAACTCGCCGCGCGCCGGGTTGGGGCGCTCCACCCGGGGGTCGTCCTCGCCGAACCACTTCCGTACGTCGGCGAGCGTGGCGAAGGGCAGCGGCCAGGAGCGGAACCACTCCTCCCACTCCCGCTGGGACGCGGCACCCAGGGCGGAGGCCCGCATGTCGCAGATGACGAGCGCCCGCACGAGGTCGGGGCGCTCGGCGGCGAGCTGCCAGGCGGTCAGGGCGCCCATGGAGTGGCCGATGAGGATCGCCGGGGCGATCCCGAGCTGTTCCACCGCGGCGGCGGCGTCGGCCACGTACGCCTCCCGCGTGAAGGGGGCCTCGGCGGGCTTGTCGCTGCGCCCGTGCCCACGCTGGTCGAGCGCGACGGCCCGGTGCCGCTCGGCGAGCCAGCGCGCGGTGGAGGCCCAGTGCGAGGCCCGGCCCATCAGGCCGTGGAGGAGGAGCACGCCCGGCACCTCGTCACCGGACGTCCGGCCCTTGGGCGGGTCGGCGAACTCCCAGGCGGCGAGGCGTAAGCCGTCGGCTCCGGTCAGGTCGATGCGTCGCACCATGTGTCCTGACACCCCCTTCTGTCACGTGCGCAGCCAGACTATCGAACCTGCATTCGAAAACGGGGCTCTCGCTCGCAACACCGCTCGTTCGAGTGACCCGGCTCAAGGATTGACGGCCGCCGCCGAGGGGAGATCTTCATCGGGAGGCGGGCCGCTCGGGGAAAACGGTCCGAGGGGGACGACCCTGAGAGCTCGGGGCTCCGGGTCGACACAGGGGAGGTGAGGCCCCGGCGCCGATGGGCGCCGGGGCTCTCCACATGTGACGGCCGCGTCAAGCCGGCTCCCCTCCCCGCGCGCTCAGGTCTGCCCGAGGCCAAGACTGGCACGCGCCGGGCGCGCCCGCTGCCGTTCCGCACACTTGCGGGGCTCGCACCGGGCTCCGCCTTCGTTTGCGGACCAACGGCCCGCAGACGGCCGACGGCCGGGGTGGGGCCGTGCAGGGTCGCCCCCGCAGAGGATGGGGGTCCCCCCTGCTCGAGCGAAGCCGAGAGCTTGGGGGAGGCGAAGCCCGGGCTCCCAAGCCCGTGACCCAAGGCCGCCGGCCTCGAGGAGGTGAGCCCGGAGGGGCCCCGCCCCCACCCACCGGGGTGGCCGCCGCCCCACCGACCCACACCCGTGGTCACCGGGAACAGGCACCGCCCCGGACCGGACCGTTTGTGCCCACCCGTGCCGCCCTGCGGCACGAATGCCCACAAACGGTCGAGGTGACCCGTCAGCGCTTGGCGACGAAGACGTGGGCGGCGACGTCGGCGCCCAGTTCCGCGGCTTCGCCGCTGCTGCCGACCAGGACGCCGCCCGGGGACTCGGTGACGCTGACCACCGAGCCGGGCTGGACGCCCGCGCGGCGCAGCGTGTACATGAGCTGGGCGTCCGTCTGGATGGGCTCGCCGATCCGGCGCACCACCACGGTCTTGCCCTCCGTGCCCGCGTCGAGCTCGGCCAGCGACACCATGCCCTCGTCGAGGAACGCCTCGGCCTCCGCCTTCTCGCCCAGCTCCTCCAGGCCCGGGATCGGGTTCCCGTACGGCGACTCCGTCGGGTGCCGCAGCAGCTCCAGCACGCGGCGCTCCACCGCCTCGCTCATCACGTGCTCCCAGCGGCACGCCTCGGCGTGGACCTGCTCCCACTCCAGGCCGATCACGTCGACCAGCAGGCATTCGGCCAGCCGGTGCTTGCGCATCACGCGGGTGGCCAGGCGGCGGCCCTCGTCGGTCAGCTCCAGGTGCCGGTCGCCCGCGACGGTCACCAGACCGTCCCGCTCCATCCGCGCGACCGTCTGGCTGACGGTCGGCCCGCTCTGGTCCAGCCGCTCGGCGATGCGGGCGCGCATGGGCACCACACCTTCCTCTTCGAGCTCGAGGATGGTGCGGAGATACATCTCCGTGGTGTCGATCAGTCCGGACATACGTGCCCCTCGAAAGATTCGTGCGCTGGCCCTGACTCAATTCTTGCGCATCGCGCCGACAACCGTGCCGCCCTGTGGACAAGCCCGGTATTGACAGAGCAATGGTCCAGACCGCAACGTGATCCGCGACACGGAGAGAAGGGGCCCGACGATGCCTGACGCCATCGGCGAGAGCAAGCTGGCCGGTCGATTCTTCGACGCCGCGATCGGCCTGCTCCAGCGGGTGCGGGACGAGGAGGCGAGGAACATCGCCGCCGCCGGTGCGGCCATCGCCGACACGGTCGCCGACGGCGGCCGGCTGTTCGCCTTCGGGGCGGGCCACTCCTCCCTCGCGGCCCAGGACGTGGTCTACCGGGCCGGCGGCCTCGCGCTGGTGAACCTGCTCGCCGTGCCGGGTGTCGTCGGCGTCGACGTGATGCCCGCGACGCTCGGCTCGGCCCTGGAGCGGGTGGACGGCCTCGCGGGCGCGGTCCTGGACTCCTCGCCCGCCAGGGCCGGCGACGTACTGATCATCGTCTCGCTGTCCGGCCGCAACGCCCTGCCCGTCGAGATGGCGATGAACGCCCGCGCGCTGGGCCTGAAGGTCGTCGGGGTGACGTCGGTGGCGTACGCGGAGGAGACCAAGTCGCGGCACGTGTCGGGCACCTTCCTCAAGGACCACTGCGACATCGTGCTGGACTCCAAGATCGCCGTGGGGGACGCGGAGCTCACCCACGAGGGCGTCGAGGCCCCCTTCGCACCGGCGTCCACGGTCGTCACCAGCGCCGTCATGCAGGCGGTGATGGCGGCCGCGACCGAGGCCCTGGTGGCGCGCGGCATCGAGCCGCCGCTGCTGCGCTCCGGCAACGTCGACGGCGGCCACGAGTGGAACGGCCGTGTGATGAACGAGTACGCGGACCGGATCTTCTTCCGCCACTAGGGCGCTAGAACGCGACCCGCACCGTCAGGCCGCCCTCCGGGGCCGGGTTCGCCGTAGCCGTCGCCGACGCCCCGTGCGCGCGGACGATGGAGGCCACGATCGACAGGCCCAGGCCGGCGCCCTCCGTGCCGGTGTGGTGGAACGGCTCGAAGAGCAGCGGGACCGTGTCCGGAGGAACCTGCGGGCCCGTGTTGGAGATCTCGATGCCCGACGGACCGGTCCGCACCTCCACCCGGCCGCCCGCCCGGTTGTGCCGGATGCCGTTCGCCACGAGGTTGTGCACCAGCCGGTCCAGCAGGACCGCGTCGCCCTCGGCCGTCAGCGGCTCCGCCCGGACGGTGACCGTCACCTCCCGCTCGGCGGCCTCCCCCGCGAGGGCGTCCACGGCCGCCCGGGTGACCTCGTGGACGGCGACCGGCGCGACGTCGCCCGACAGGCCCTGGTCGGACGCGGCCAGCAGCAACAGCCCGTCGATGATCCGCTCGCTGTCGTCGGCGACGCCGATCAGTTTCGTACGGATCCGGGCCACCCTCTCCGCGTCCGGCTCACCCGCCAGGCCGATCTCCGCCGCCGCCCGCTGCACCGCCAACGGGGTGCGCAGCTCGTGCGCCGCGTTCGCCGCGAACCGCTGCTGGGCCCCGACGAGCTGCTCCATCCGTTCCAGCATCCCGTCGAAGGTGTCCGCCAGCCGCTTCAGCTCCCCCGGCGGCCCCGCGAGCCCGATCCTCTCGTGGAGGTTCTCGCCGGACAGCCGCCGCGCCGTCTCCGTGATCACCGCGACCGGCCGCAGCACCCGCCCCGCCATCCACCACGCCACGGCCACCGAGACCACCGCGTACGCCACCAGGACCAGCAGCGACACGGTCAGCAGCCGGCTGAGCGCGGCGTCCTCGGCGGCGTCGCTGAGCTGCCGGGTGACCGCGTAGCCGCGTACGGCCAGGTCCGACGGCGCGGGCGTCGGCATGGGGCTGGCCGGCACGGCCGAACGGGTCGGCGCCGGCACGGAGGGCTCGAACGTCGAGGCCGGGACGGCCGTCGTGACCGCCGTACTGATCGACGTGTACAGCCCCTGCCGTACGAGGACGTAGACCACGCCCGTGAGCAGGGCGCCCGCCAGCACCAGCAGCCCGCCGTAGAGGGCGGTGAGCCGCGCCCGTTCACCGCCCGGAAGGAGGCTCATGAGCCGATCCGGTAGCCCGCGCCCGGAACCGTCTCCACCACGGGCGGCTCGCCCAGCTTGGCGCGCAGCTTGCTCAGGGCGACCCGGACCGCGTTGGTGCGGTAGCTGGTGTGCTCCTCCCAGACCTGCTCGATCAGGTCCTCGCCGCTGACGACCGCCCCGTCCGCGCGCAGCAGCGCCTCCAGGACGGCGAACTCCTTGCGCGACAGGTGCAGGTGCCGTCCGTCGCGGCTGGCCTGCCGGCGGGCGGTGTCCAGCACGATGCCGGCCCGTTCCAGGACGGGCGGCAGGGCGGGCCGTGCCCGGCGGCCGAGCGCCAGCACGCGCGCGAGGAGCTCGTCGTACGCGAAGGGCTTGGTCAGGTAGTCGTCGGCGCCCAGGCCCAGCCCGTCCACCCGGTCCCGTACCGTCCCCGACGCGGTCAGCATCAGGATCCGGGTCAGCAGCCCCTGCTGCACCACCCGGCGGCACACGTCGTCGCCGTGCAGGCCCGGCAGGTCCCGGTCGAGGACGAGCACGTCGTACGCCCCGAACTGGAGCTTCCGCAGTGCCTCCAGGCCGTCCGAGGCGACGTCGACGGCGAGCGCGTCACGGCGCAGCCCCTCGGCGATCATCTCCGCGAGGAAATCCTCGTCCTCCACCACCAGTACGCGCATGGGTCCTGTGTAACCCACGGGCACCTTTCGCCGGTGTTAACGAATTCCTTGGCAGCGGCGAAACACCCGTCCCGGGCACCCTCCACAGCCATGAGAATCCGACACTGCACAGCCATCGCCGCCCTCGCCCTGCTCGCCGCCGCCTGCTCGGGCACGGAGAGCGGGACCAAGAGCGAGGACGTCAGCGGCGAGGGCAAGAAGGCCGACCAGGCCCTGGAGTACCGCAAGTGCCTGCGTGAACAGGGCCTGGACGTGCCCGAGCCCAAGCCGGGGCAGGACGAGCGGGGCATCACCATCGGCGGCGATCTGAGCAAGGAGCAGATGGAGAAGGCCTTCAAGGCGTGCCAGGGGAAGGGCGGCGCCGCCGGCTCGGAGATCACCCAGGCCGACAAGGACAAGGCGCTGAAGTACGCCCGCTGTATGCGTGAGAACGGCGTCAACATGCCCGACCCCAAGTTCGACGGGTCGATGCAGCAGGCGCTGCCCATGCCGTCGGCCGGCCCGGAGAAGGAGAAGTTCGACAAGGCGATGAAGGTCTGCGGGGGCGAGAGCCGGTGACCCGCCGACGACTGGTCGTCGCGCTCGCCGTCATCGTCCTGGCGGCGGGCGGCGGCGCCGCCGTGACCGCGTACAGCGCGCCCGAGCGGAAAACCGCCCCCAAGGAGACCCTGCCCGCGACCGCCACCGTCGAGCGCGGTGACCTCAAGGACAGCAGTCAGCAGACCGGCACCCTCGGCTACGCCAAGGAGCGCCGCATCAACGCCGGTCCCTCCGGCACCCTCACCTGGATCGCGGGCGCCGGTTCCACCGTCGAGCGCGACGAGCGGTTGTACGAGGTCGACGGCCGGCCCGTCCGGCTGATGTACGGCAGCGGGCCGATGTACCGGACGCTGAAGCCCGGCGACAAGGGCAGGGACGTCGAGGAGCTGGAGGAGAACCTCCGCGACCTCGGGTACGGCTCCGGCCTCGCCGTCGACGAGAAGTACACCGAGGGCACCGCCGACGCCGTCAAGCGCTGGCAGGAGTCCCACGACCTGAAGCAGACCGGCCGCATAGGGCCCGACCAGATCACGTTCGCGTCCGGTTCCGTCCGGGTGAAGGAGACCGGCGCGGCGCCCGGCGACCCGGTCGGCCCGGGCAAGCCGGTCCTCACCGTGACCGGCGCCGAACGCGTGGTCCGCTTCCAGCTCCCGGTGTCCGACGGGTCCCTGGCGAAAACCGGCACCAAGGTGACGGTCGAACTGCCCGACGGCACCAGCGCGCCCGGGAAGGTCACGGGTGTCGGGAAGACCGCCAAGGCGGGCGACGACCCTCAGGACAAGACCCCGAAGATCGACATCACGGTGTCGTTCGACGACCCGGCGAAGGTCAAGGCGTTCGACCAGTCGCCGGTGACCGTCAACCTCACCGGCCAGACCCGCGAGAACGTCCTCTCCGTCCCCGTCAACGCGCTTCTCGCCCTCCCTGGAGGCGGTTTCGGTGTCGAAGTGGTGGAGAAGGGCCGCGGGCGGGACGTGAAGGTGGAGCTGGGCATGTTCGCCGAGGGCCGGGTCGAGGTCAGCGGCGGCGGACTGCGCGAGGGCATGAAGGTCGGGGTGCCGTCCGTATGAGCACGGTCGTACGCCTGACCGGCGTCACCAAGGAGTACGCGGGCGGCGTCACCGCGCTCGACGGCGTCGACCTGGCCATCGGGCAGGGCGAGCTGATCGGGATCGTGGGCCCGTCCGGGTCCGGCAAGTCCACGCTGCTGCACATCGTCGGCACGCTGGACCGGCCGACGGCGGGGCACGTGGAGATCGCCGGGCACGACGTGGCCGCCCTGTCCGACCGGCGCCTGTCGGCGCTGCGCGCCCGGCACATCGGGTTCGTGTTCCAGGCGTTCCACCTGGTGCCGGGCGTCAGCGCCCAGGACAACGTCGCCGAAGGGCTGCTCTACTCCGGCCTGCCGCGTGCCCGGCGCCGCGCCCTGGCCGCCGAAGCGCTCGCCCGCGTCGGGCTGGCCGACCGCCGCGGGCACCGGCCGCACGAACTGTCCGGCGGGCAGAAGCAGCGGGTGGCCATCGCCCGGGCGGTGGCCGGCCGCCCGGACCTGCTGCTCGCGGACGAGCCGACCGGGGCTCTGGACACGGCGTCCGGGGAAGCCGTCATGGAGCTGCTGCACGACCTCAACGCGGAGGGCGCCACCATCGCCGTCATCACGCACGACACGGAGATCGCCGCACGACTGCCCCGCCAGGTGCGTATCCGGGACGGGCGGATCGTCGCGGACGTACGGGCGGTGGCGGCCTGATGCCCCGTACGAAACTCAAGGCCGCCCGGCTCGGTCCGCGTGACGTCCTGCACGTCGGCGCCGCCGGGCTGCGCAGCCGGCCCGTGCGGATCGTGCTGTCCGCGCTCGGCATCGCGATCGGGATCGCCACCATGATCGCGGTGGTGGGCATCTCCGCGTCCAGCAAGGCGCAGTTGATGCGGCAGCTCGACGCGCTCGGCACCAACATGCTGGTGGCCACGCCCGGCGAGTCGATGTTCGCCGGGCAGGACGTCAAGCTCCCCAAGGACGCTCCGGGCATGGTCGGCCGCATCGACGGCGTACAGCAGGCCGGCGCGACGGGGGACGTGAAGCACTCCGTGCGCCGCTCGGAGAAGATCCCCGAGGAGGAAACAGGCGGCATCGCGGTGAAGGCCACGACGGAGGACCTGCTCAAGGTGCTGCGCGGCCGAGTAGGCCACGGCACCTGGCTGAACGCCGCCAACGGCCGCTACCCGTCGGTGGTCCTGGGCCACGTCGCCGCCCAGCGGCTCGGCATCACCGAGCCGGGGCGTCAGGTGTGGATCGGCGACCGGTACTTCACGGTCGTCGGCATCCTCGACCCCCTGCCGCTCGCCCCGGAGATCGAACGCTCCGCCCTTCTGGGGTGGGCGGCGGCCGAACGGCTGCTCGGCTTCGACGGGCACCCCACGTCGGTGTACGAGCGGTCCACGGACGCGTCGGTACGGGACGTACGGGATGTCCTCGCCGCCACGGTCGACCCGCGCAACCCGCAGAACGTCCGGGTCACCGACCCGTCGTCGGCACTGCGGGCCAAGGCGGCGACCGAGGGCGCCTTCTCCACGCTGTTGCTCGGGCTGGGCGGGATCGCGCTGCTGGTCGGCGGGGTGGGCGTCGCCAACACCATGATCATCTCGGTGCTCGAGCGACGCCACGAGATCGGGCTGCGCCGCTCGCTGGGCGCGACCCGGGGCCAGATCCGCGTCCAGTTCGTCACCGAGTCGCTGATGCTCTCGGGCCTCGGCGGCCTGGCGGGCGTGGCCCTCGGCGCGGCGGCCACCGGCGCGTACGCCACGTCCGGCGGCCTGCCGTGGGTCGTCCCGCCGTGGGCGGTGGGCGGCGGCTTCGGCGCGACGCTGCTCATCGGCACGCTCGCCGGGCTCTACCCCGCCGTGCGGGCGTCCCGCCTGTCCCCGACGCTGGCGCTGCACGCGGCGTAGTGACCCCCTACCGTCCGACGGACGACGGCCGGGGTGGGGCCCTGCAGGGTCGCCCCCGCAGAGGTTGGCGGCGAGGGGTGGGCTCCCCTGCCCGTAGCCCAAGGCCGCCGGTTTCGAGGAGGCGAGCCCGGAGGGGCCCCGCCCCCACCCACCGGGGTGGCCGCCCAGCCCACCGACCCGCACCGGGGTCACCGGGAACAGGCACCGCCGTGCGGAACGACTGCCCACAACGGAAGGCGACCGCGCGCGGGGGCAACGCTTCCGCTTAACCCTCCAGCATGGAGGCCAGGTCTACCGCCGAGGCGACGCGGACCGAGATGGTCTGGGCGTAGACCGCGTCCGGGCGTTCGAAGGCGGGGCGGGAGGCGGAGCGGAGGAAGGTGAGGACGCCGAGTGTGCGGCCGCGGCTGCGGAGCACCGTGCACAGGGCGTGGGCCGCGTCCGGGGGCCAGTGGCGGTCGGTCGCCCAGGAGTCCGAGGTGGCGCTCGCCCGCACCGGCCCCGCCCGGTCCACCGCCTGCAACGCCGGGTGCCCGGCCGCGTACCGCACCGGGATGCCCCCGCCCGTGAGGCGGGCCACCGGGCCGGGCGCCCCGGTCGGGGAGGCGGCGGCCCGCACGAGCCGGTCGCCCTGGAAGAGGTCCACCAGCGCGTGGTCGGCGAAGCCGGCCAGCGCGAAGTCCAGGTACGTGGCCGCCGCCTCCATCGGGTCCTCGCACTCGGCGGCCGCGCTGCCCGCCCGGTGGAGCTGACTGGACCGGAACCGCAGCCGGTCGGCCTCCTGTTCCGCCAGCCTCGCGTCCGTCACGTCCTGGAACAGCCAGCCGACGCCCAGCGGCACCGGCTCCTCCGCGAGCGGGGACGCCAGCCGCAGGAAGCCGCTGCGCCAGCACCGCCGCCGCTCGCCCTCCGGCGTCCGGAGCGTCACCCACAGCTCGACCGGCGCCTTGGGCGCGCCTTCCGCCAGGACGTGGTGCAGGGCGCCCTCCAGTTCCTCCACGCCCTGCACGACGACTTCGCCGAGCGGCCGCCCGAGCAGCGTCGTACGCCCGGCGCCGAGCGCCCGCGCGGCGTGTGCGTTCACGACGGTGGGGCGGAGGTCCACGTCCACCAGCACCACGCCCCAGGAGGCGTCCTCGAACAGCGCCTCGCTCAGCGCGATGGACCGCTCCAGGTCGATCTGGGCGTGCACCTCGCTGAACGCGCAGTACACCCCGGCCGGCCTGCCGTCGGCGCCCCGCACCCCGGCCGACTGGGTCCGGACGAGCACCCGCCCGCCGTCCTTGCGGAGGAGGGCGAACTCGTGGACCTGGCGGCCGGGCGCGTCCATGACGGCCATCAGCCGCCGGTGTACGTCGTCGGCGTCCGCGCTGCGCACGGCCCATCCGGCGAACCCGCGCCGTCCGACGGCCTCCTCGGCGCTCCACCCGAGGATGCGCTCGGCTTCCCGGTTCCAGTGGGTGAGCACCCCGTCGGCGTCGAACGCGCACAGCGCGGCGTCCATCCCGTCGAGCAGCGCGGCGAGCAGATCCGCCCCGGTCGCGGCCCGCCCCTCGGTCTCGCTCCTGGACGCACTCATCCCGGCACCCCCTGCAGGACGTGTACTCGCGTGCGTGCACGTGCACGCCCGGTCATTCAACTGGAACGTGACTCAGAGCACAGCCGGTTCCCGGAAATCACCTGGCGCGAAAAACCGGTTGTGGGACGCCGGGGCCGTTCCTAGGGTGTGGGGCACACGAAGAAAGGAGGTGATCCGGAAGTGGTTTCTTTTCGGATGCGTGAGGTGACTGCGGGCTGAGGCCTGTTGTCGCACTCTGTGCAATGTCGGCAGGCCTCCTGCCGCAATCCCAAGCAGTCACCGACCCGCGGGTTCGCCGGCACATCCGGCCGGCCTCTCCGTCAGGAGAGCCAGAGCCCGCGGGTTTCTGCTGTGAGTATCCGGACCCACCGTTCCGAGTACCCGTCTGAGTACCCGCCACGATGTCCGGCCCACCGGCCGGCGCCCAGGATGGCGGCATGAACGCCACCGACTCACAGGGCCCCACCGCGCCGGGCCACTCCGCGCTGGGCCACTCCGCGCAGGGCCCCTTCGCGCCGAGCACCAGAGCCGTACGCGTCTTCGCCGGGATCGGACTGCTGCTGCTCGCGGTCACGTTCGTCGGCACCCTCGTCATCCTGCTGCGTCAGGCCTACGTCGGCGACGGCGCCAACGGCCCCCTGACCGAACTGGCCATGTGGTCGCTGGGCCTGTCCGGCCTGGTCGGTCTGTGGGCGCTGTGCCTCCCCCGCGACGCCATCAGCCACGCCGTACGCCGAGGAGCGGTGCTCGCCCAGTACGCGCTGGCCGTGGCAGGACCGCTGCTGGCGGTCGTCGACTTCTCGTAGAACGCGCTACGCCAGGCTCAGCCGCCCCGTCCGCTGCGAGCGTGCCTCGCCCGCGCGGAGGATCAGGGCCGCGGCGCACAGCAGGAGCGCGCTGAGGGCGGCCAGGCCCGTAAGGGCGGGGGCCAGCTCGGTGAAGGTCCGGGATTCGAGAAGCGCGCCGCGCACCGCGAGCAGACTGCCCGTCAGGGGGAAGACCGCGCCGACGAGCTGGACGGCCACGGGGAGGGCGAAGTTGGGGAGGCGGACGGCCGAGACGAACCAGAGGGGCTCGTCGAGGATCGTGTAGAGGAACGCCGAGTCCCGGGAGAAGACCAGCAGGCTGTTGAGGAACGCCCCCCACGCCACGGCCGGGACCAGCAGGGCCAGGAACACCACCCCGTACATCCACCACGCGGCGACGGACAGGGTGCCGAAGCCGGCGAGGGCGGCGACGGTGAAGCAGGTGAGGAGCCAGGCGTTCTGGAGGAGGGCGCCGGTGCCGTTGGCGAGCATGAGGGTGAGGCGTCCGGCGGGGCTGAGGAAGAGCAGCTCCAGGGTTCCGGTGGTGCGCTCGAAGGACAGGTGCCAGGCCGACTGGACGAGCGAGAAGAAGAAGGCGTACGCGAGGGTGCCGGTCGCGAGGAAGGCGAGGAGCCGTTCCGGGTCGGCGGCGAGCGGCCAGTTCGCGGCGGCCGGCGACGCGGTGGCGACGGGGCGCAACGTGTAGTAGGTGGTGGCGAGTTGCAGCACCGGCCAGACGAGCATGGAGAAGACGACGAGGGGCTGGCCGAAGAGGCGGCGGTGCTGCTTGAGCGCCTCGGCCGCGAAGACGCGCAGGGCGTGACGGAAGGGGCTGCCGGTCATGCCGCGCTCCCCGCCGCGACCCCGGCGCCCGCGCCCCCCGCACCCGCAGCCCCAGCGCCCGCGCCCGCGCCCCCGGCGCCCGCGGCGAGCGTCAGGATCGCGTCCTCCAGGCTCGCCTCGGCGATCTCCAGGCCACCGATGGAGCCGCCCGCCCCGACGATGGCCGCCGCGAGCGGGCCGGCGATGTCGTCGGGGTGGCGCAGGGTGATCAGCTCCGTGCCGTCGGGCCGCCGTTCCACGACGGCGCCGAAGGGGGCGACGGCCGCGGCGGTGCGGGGCGTGGGGTTGGTGACCGTGACGCGTACCGTGCGGTGGCTGCCGGTCGCGGCCTTGAGCTGCGCCGGGCTGCCCTCGGCGAGGTGGCGGCCGGCCGAGATGACGTACACGTGGGAGCAGAGTTCCTCGACCTCGGCCAGGTAGTGGGAGGTGAGGAGCACTCCGGTGCCGCCCGCGGCGAGGTCGGCGACGACCCGGCGGAGGTCGCGGGCGATGGGGGCGTCGAGGCCGAGCGTCGGCTCGTCGAGGAGCAGGTAGGCGGGGCGGTTGATCAGGCCGCGGGCGATGGCGAGGCGCTGCGTCATGCCGCGCGAGTACCGCTCGACCATGGTGTCGGCGGCGTCGGTGAGGCCGACGAGGGCGAGGAGTTCGCCGATGCGGGTGCGCAGCTCGGCCTTCGGCACGTCGTAGAGCTGGCCGAAGTACCAGAGGTTCTCCCGGCCCGTCATACGGGTGTAGACCATGCGCTCGCCGCCCGCGATGAGGTTGATCCGGCGGCGTACGGCGCGGGCGTCGGCGACCGTGTCGAGGCCGTCGACCGTCACCGTGCCGGAGGTGGGGCGCAGGAGCGTCGCGAGGGTCTTGATGGTGGTGGTCTTTCCGGCGCCGTTGAGGCCGAGGAGGCCGGTGACGCGGCCGGGCGGGATGTCGAGGTCGAGCCCGTCGACGGCGGTCTTGAGCGTACGGGGGCCGAAGAGGCCCGCGTCGCGTACGGGGAAGTCCTTGCGCAGCGCGCGGACCTCGATGCCGGTCGGGGTGGCCTTCATCTTCAGTACGTCCTTTCGACGGCGCGGGCCTCGGCGCGCGGCAGGTACCGCAGCCCGGCGAGCAGGTGGACGGCGGTGAGCGCGAGGCAGGTGACGAGCCGGGGGGCGAGGCCGGCGAGGGTGTGGCCGCCGGTGAGGGAGCCGTGCAGGACGTCCATGGCGGCGGTGGTGGGGAGCGCCTCGGCGAGCCACTGGGCGGGCTCCGGGAGGTAGGCGCGGGGGAAGGTGAAGCCGCACAGCAGGCCGAGCACGATGAAGACGGTGTTCTGGGAGATGTGCGCCTCGCCCGCCGCGATCATCAGCCCGCCGAGCCCCACCGAGAGGGCGAACACGGCGGCGACGAGGGCGAGCGCTCCGGCGAGCGCTCCGAGCGGCGAGGCGACCGGGATCGTGATGCCGAGCAGGCCGATGACGACACCGAGGGTGAGGAACTCGACGAGGCTGCTGAGCACCGCGAAGCCGGTGAAGCCCAGCAGGTAGGGCAGCCGGGCCGCCGGGGCGATCAGCAGGGCGCCGAGGGTGCCCTGGCGCTGTTCGGTGATGAGCGCCTTCGCGGACCACAGGATGAGGCGGACGGTGAACTGGAAGGCGGTCGCGCCGACCGCGATGTAGGCGAGGTACGCGGCGGGTCCGGCGCCGCTGCCGGCGGTGAAGTCGTCGCCGACGTGGCCGCCGCCGATGGCGTGGTAGCCGAGGTAGGCGAGCGAGATGGTGAGCGCGGCGGGCAGCACGGTGCCGACGGCGTAGGTCCATGGATAGGCGCGTCTGGTCATCTGCCAGGTGCGCCAGGCGGTCGCCCGGGCAATGGGCACGGCCGGTTCCTCCCCCGAGTCGGTCGAGTCAGTTCCCAATGGAAACTCGATGCGCGTAAGTTTCTATCGGGAACTCACTCGGTGGCGCAAGATGGAGCCCGTCGAGAGGGAGAGGACGCCATGAACAGAGCAGTGCCCGAGCGCGACGCCGCCTGCGCCGTCGCGCACGCCGCCGCCGTCGTCGGCGACTGGTGGAGCCTGCTGTTGGTACGGGAGACCGCGCGCGGCCGGCACCGCTTCGACGAGTTGCAGCACGAGCTGGGCATCTCGCGGAAGGTCCTCACCGAGCGGCTGAACCACCTCGTCGACAGCGGCGTCCTGGAGAAGGTCCCCTACCAGCAGGCGCCCGTGCGCCACGAGTACCGGCTCACCGCCGCCGGACGCGCCCTGCTGCCCGTCCTGGTCGCCATGCAGGACTGGGCCGACCGCTGGCTGCTCGGCGACGGCACCCTGACCGCGTCCGCCGACGAGGACAGCGCCGAGGCGCGGCGCGTACTGGCCCTGCCGGGCACCCGGCTGCCGCGCCTGACGCTCCCCGCGCACACCGGCGGCGAACTGGACCCGGTGGACGGCCGCGCGGGCGCCACCGTGCTCTTCGCCTACCCGGCGACCGGGCGCCCGAGCCCGCTGCCGGACGGCTGGTCGGACATCCCCGGCACGGTCGGCTGCACCCTGGAGAACCGGCTCTTCCGCGACGCGTACGGCGACTTCACGGCGGCCGGGCTCGCGGTGCGCGGCGTCAGCACGCAGCGGCCCGACGAGCAGCGGGCCTTCGCCGCCGCCGAGGACATCCCCTTCCCGCTGCTGTCCGACATGGACAGCCGGCTGTCGGCGGCGCTGCGGCTGCCGACGTTCCGGGCCGGCCAGGGTCTGCGGCTGAAGCGGGCGGTGCTGGTACTGGACCGGGAGCGTGCCGTACGGCACGTGCAGTACCCGGTGACGGACATCCCGGCGGCCGTGGAGACGGCACTGGCCGAGGCCCGCCGCGTGTCCGCGTGACCGTCAGGGCGACAGCCGCTCGACCCGCCAGGCCTCGCCGTCCCGGACGTACCGCAGCCGGTCGTGCAGCCGGTTCTCGTGGCCCTGCCAGAACTCGACCGTCTCGGGTGCGATCCGGAAGCCGCCCCAGTGCGGCGGGACGGGCACCTGCTCGCCCTCCGGGTAGCGGGCCGCCAGCTCCTCGTACCGGGCCAGCAGCTCCGCCCGCGAGGCGATCACCGACGACTGCTCGCTCGCCCAGGCGCCGAGCTGGGAGCCGTGCGGGCGGGTGCGGAAGTACGCGGCCGTCTCGTCGCGCCCGACGCGGGACGCGGTGCCGGTGACGAGGACCTGGCGGGCGACCGGGTGCCAGGGGAAGAGGAGCGAGACGTACGGGTTGGTCTCCAGCTCCGCGCCCTTGCGGGAGCCGTAATTGGTGAAGAAGACGAACCCTCGCTCGTCGTAGTGCTTCAGCAGCACCGTGCGTGCCGACGGCCGGCCGTCGGGCGTGGCCGTGGAGACGATCATGGCGTTGGGCTCGACGATGGCGTCACTGTCGACGGCCTCCTTGAACCAGCGCGCGAACTGGTCCATCGGCCCGGGCGCGAGGTCCGCCTCCAGGAACTCGGCGGTGCGGTACTGCTCGCGCATGGCGGCGGGATCGAGAGCTGCTGGGTCAAGAGCGTCTGTCACAAGGCCATCCTGCCGTAGCGAGGCAGTCTGCCCGGCACCGCGTGCCATTAATCCTCCCTGACCGGTTCGGCGGAGTGTGCCGGATGTCACGCTTCCCCGCATCGGAGGAACCCGACAGACTCATGCGCTGGGTCACTGTTCCCTCCCCACGACGGTGCCGGATGACCACCCGCCGTACGGGGCATCACCGCACCACTGGAAGACTCACCTGACGAGGAGCCGCCTGATGTCCGACTTCGTACCCGGACTCGAAGGAGTCGTCGCGTTCGAAACGGAGATCGCCGAACCGGACAAGGAGGGCGGCGCGCTCCGGTACCGCGGCGTCGACATCGAGGACCTGGTGGGTCAGGTCTCCTTCGGCAACGTGTGGGGCCTGCTGGTCGACGGGGCGTTCAACCCCGGCCTGCCGCCCGCCGAGCCGTTCCCCATCCCGGTGCACTCCGGCGACATCCGCGTGGACGTGCAGTCGGCGCTGGCCATGCTGGCGCCCGTGTGGGGGCTGCGGCCGCTGCTGGACATCGACGAGGAGCAGGCCCGCGACGACCTCGCGCGTGCCGCCGTCATGGCACTGTCCTACGTCGCCCAGTCGGCGCGCGGCCAGGGCCTGCCGATGGTCCCGCAGAGCGAGATCGACAAGGCGCGGTCCGTCGTCGAGCGGTTCATGATCCGCTGGCGCGGCGAGCCGGACCCCAAGCACGTGAAGGCCGTGGACGCGTACTGGACGTCCGCCGCCGAGCACGGCATGAACGCCTCGACCTTCACCGCCCGCGTCATCGCCTCCACGGGCGCCGACGTGGCCGCCGCCCTGTCGGGTGCGGTGGGCGCCATGTCCGGACCGCTGCACGGCGGGGCGCCCTCCCGCGTCCTCGGCATGATCGAGGAGATCGAGCGCACCGGTGACGCCGGCGCCTACGTCCGCCAGGCCCTCGACAAGGGCGAGCGCCTGATGGGCTTCGGCCACCGCGTCTACCGCGCCGAGGACCCGCGCGCCCGTGTGCTGCGCCGCACCGCCAAGGAGCTGGGCGCGCCGCGCTTCGAGGTGGCGGAGGCGCTGGAGAAGGCCGCCCTGGAGGAGCTGCACAACCGGCGCCCGGACCGCGTCCTGGCGACGAACGTGGAGTTCTGGGCGGCGATCGTGCTGGACTTCGCGGAGGTCCCGGCGCACATGTTCACGTCGATGTTCACCTGCGCCCGCACGGCCGGCTGGTCGGCGCACATCCTGGAGCAGAAGCGCACCGGCCGCCTGGTCCGCCCCTCGGCCCGCTACGTGGGCCCGGGCGCGCGCAGCCCGCGCGAGATCGCCGGGTACGAGGACATCGCCGGCTGACGCCTCGCACGACGACGGCGCCGCCCCCCGCGCGAGGGGCGGCGCCGTTCCCGTACGCCGGGGCTTCAGCCCAGCACGTCGTCCAGCAGCGCCGCCCACTGCGCCACCACGCGCTCGCGGCGCGCGGTGTCGTCCGTGAGCAGGTTGGCCAGGCCCAGGCCGCGCGCCATGTCCAGCAGGCCCTGGACCGTCTCGCGCACGCCCGGCCGTGACTCGTCGGCGCCCAGCAGCTCCACCGCGATGCGGTGGGTCTCGCGGCCGACCCGCGCCTCCAGCTCGGTCACCCGCGGCCGCAGTTGCTCCTCGTTGGAGGCCGCCACCCACAGGTGCAGGGCCGCCCGGAACAGCGGGCCGGTGTAGAGGTCGACCAGGGCGGCGACGACCGCCGCGCGGCCCTGCACGGGCAGGGCGCGCAGCGCCTGGGAGCGTTCCTCGGCGACGTACTCGACCGCCGCCGTGAACAGGTCCTCCCGGGTCGGGAAGTGGTGCTGTGCCGCGCCGCGCGAGACACCGGCGCGTTCGGCGACGACGGAGACCGTCGAGCCCGCCCAGCCGTGTTCCGCGAGGCACGCCACGGCCGCCGCGAGGAGCCGCTGCCGGGTGGCCCGGCTGCGGTCCTGCTTCGGCGCCTTGGGAGCCGAGGAGGTCACAACACCCATGCAGGGTCCCGTCGTTCGAGGAAGGCCGTCATTCCCTCGCGTGCCTCCGCCGAGGCGAAGAGCGAGGCCGAGCGCTGCACGAGGTCCTCCGCGTCACGCTCGAACATCTCCAGCACCCTAGCCGTGACGAGCCTCTTGGCCTCCGCCAGCCCCTGCGGCGACGCCCGGCGCAACCCGTCCAGTACGGGGGCGAGGGCCGCGTCCACGTCGTCCCCGACGACCGTCGCCAGCCCGATCCGGGCCGCCTCGGCCGCGTCGAACCGCTCACCCGTGAGGTAGTAGCGGGCGGCGGCCCGCGCGTCGAGGCGCGGCAGCAGGGACAGGGAGATCACCGACGGCGCCACCCCGATCCGCACCTCGGTGAGCGCGAAGTCCGAGCCCGTCCCCGCCGCCACGATGTCGCACGCCCCGAGCAGCCCCAGCCCCCCGGCGCGCACGTGCCCGTGCACCCGCGCCACCACCGGCTTGGGCAGCTCCACGATCGCCCGCAGCAGTGCCACGAAGGTGTACGGGCTGGGCGGCGCCTTCAGGTCGGCGCCCGCGCTGAACGTTGACCCGGTGTGCGTGAGCACCACCGCCCGTACCGCCGGGTCCTTGCCGCAGCCCTCCAGCGCCGCCGCCAGCTCGCCGACGAGCCGCGCCGACAGGGCGTTGCGGTTGTCCGGAGAATCCAGCGTCAGGGTCGTGATGCCCCGCTCGTGCGCGGTGGTGACGAGACTCGTCATGCGCCCTCTCGCTCCCTCAGTTCGCGCCGGAGAATTTTCCCCGACGCCGCCCTCGGCACGCCGTCGATGAACTCGACGCGCCGGATCTTCTTGTACGGAGCGACCTTCCCGGCCACGAAGGCGATGATGTCGTCGCCCGTCAGGCCGGTCGCACCGGGCTGCCGGACGACGTACGCCTTGGGGACCTCGTTGCCGTCCTCGTCGTACACCCCGATCACCGCCGCGTCCGCGACGCCCTCGTGGGTCAGCAGCAGCGCCTCCAGCTCGGCCGGGGCGACCTGGAAGCCCTTGTACTTGATCAGTTCCTTGACCCGGTCGACGACGAACAGCCACCCGTCCTCGTCGACCCGGCCTATGTCCCCGGTGTGCACCCACCCGTCGGTGTCGATCATCGCGGCGGTGGCGTCCGGGCGGCCCAGGTACCCCTTCATCACCTGCGGCCCCCGCACGGCGATCTCACCCTCCTCGCCCGGGGCGGCGTCCTTGGCCGGATCGTCCAGGGACAGCAGCCGCATCTCGGTGTTCGGCAACAATCTGCCCACCGCGCCCGCCGGAGGGTTCGGCACGTCCAGCGGGACGGCGTGCGTGGCGGGCGACAGCTCCGTCATCCCGTACGCCTGCCGCACCGGCGGCAGACCCAGGCGGGCCGAGCACGCCTCGGCGAGGCGGGCGTCGAGCGGGGCGGCGGCGCTGACGACGTACTCCAGCGACGACAGGTCGTAGCGCGCGACCGCCGGGTGCTTGGCGAGCGCCAGGACGACCGGCGGGGCGACGTACAGGGCGTTGATGCGGTGCTTCTCGATCGCGGCGAGGAACTGGTCGAGCTCGAAGCGGGGCAGGACGACGACGGTGGCGCCCTGCCGCAGCGGGGCGTTCATCAGCGCGGTCAGCCCGTATATGTGGAAGAACGGCAGGACGGCGAGGACCCGGTCCCCCGGGCGCATCGGGATCAGGGGTTCGAGCTGCGCCAGGTTGGTGGCGATGGAGCGGTGCGTGAGCATGACGCCCTTGGGGACGCCGGTGGTGCCGGAGGAGTACGGCAGGGCGGCGACGTCCTCGTCCGGGTCGATGGCGACGTCCGGTTCGGGGGCGGTCGAGCCCAGCATGTCGAGGATCGAGCGGTGCCCCTCGGCCTCGTCGCACACCAGGATCTCCGTGACGCCGCCCGCCAGTTCGGCTGCCCGGCGGGCGGTGGCGAGCAGCGGGGAGACGGTGACGATCCAGCGGGCGGAGGAGTCGCGGAGCTGCTTGGCGAACTCCTCCGCGGTGGACAGCGGGTGGACGGTGGTGACGGCCGCTCCGGCGCGCGTCGCCC
Source organism: Streptomyces sp. NPDC049837 (assembly GCF_040674455.1). Lineage (NCBI taxonomy): Bacteria > Bacillati > Actinomycetota > Actinomycetes > Kitasatosporales > Streptomycetaceae > Streptomyces > Streptomyces sp. NPDC049837. Next base: position 384,613 of record NZ_JBFAMP010000005.1, read on the forward strand.
CGTAGAAGACGACCGGGTAGGCGACCGTGTTGGGGCTGTGCAGCGCCAGGACGTCGCCCTTGCGCACCCCCGCCTCGGCGAGCGCGGCGGCGACCCGCCGGTGGTAGGTGTCGAGCCGGCCGTACGTGAGGGTCAGGTCGCCCGCCCCGTCGACGAGGGCGGCCTCGTCGGCGTACGCGGCGGCCGAACGGGCCAGTACCGCGTCGTGGATGGGGAGGGAAACGGTCGGGACATCCGCGTACTCGCTGTGGAACACCATCACGGCTCCTGTCAGTACGACTTCGGGAGACCCAGGGTCTGGTGGGACACGTAGTTCAGAATCATTTCCCGGCTTACCGGAGCGATGCGTGCCACTCGGGACGCGGTGATGAGCGAGGCGAGCCCGAACTCGCGCGTGAGGCCGTTGCCGCCGAGGGTGTGGACGGACTGGTCGACGGCCCTCACGCACGCCTCGGCGGCGGCGTACTTGGCCATGTTGGCGGCCTCCCCGGCGCCGATGTCGTCACCCGCGTCGTAGAGGTGGGCGGCCTTCTGCATCATCAGGCGGGCCAGCTCCAGCTCGATGTGGACCTGGGCCAAGGGGTGGGCGATGGCCTGGTGGGCGCCGATGGGGGCCTTCCAGACCTGCCGGTCCTTGGCGTACTCGACGGCCTTCGCCAGCGCGTACCGGCCCATGCCCAGGGCGAAGGCGGCGGTCATGACGCGCTCGGGGTTGAGCCCGGCGAAGAGCTGGAGGAGTCCCGCGTCCTCGTCGCCGACGAGCGCGTCGGCGGGGAGGCGTACGTCGTCGAGGGTGAGCTCGAACTGCTTCTCGTGGGCGTTCAGTTCCATGTCGATCCGCCGCCGCCCGAAGCCGGGGGCGTCGCGCGGGACGACGAACAGGCACGGCTTGAGCCTGCCGGTGCGGGCGTCCTCCGTGCGGCCGACGATGAGGGTGGCGTCGGCGATGTCGACACCGGAGATGAACACCTTGCGGCCGGTCAGGACCCAGCCGTCGCCGTCCCGGCGGGCGGTGGTGGTGATCCGGTGGGAGTTGGACCCGGCGTCCGGCTCGGTGATGCCGAACGCCATGGTGCGGGTGCCATCGGCCAGGCCCGGCAGCCAGCGCCGCTTCTGCTCGTCGGTGCCGAAGCGGGCGATGACCGTGCCGCAGATGGCGGGCGAGACGACCATCATGAGCAGCGGGCAGCCCGCCGCGCCCAGCTCTTCGAGGACGATGGACAGCTCGGCCATGCCGCCGCCCCCGCCGCCGTACTCCTCGGGCAGGTTCACCCCCAGGTAGCCGAGCTTGCCCGCCTCCGCCCACAGGGCCTCGCGGTCGTGCTCGCGCCCGTGGCGGCGGCCGAGGGCGGCGACGGCGGAACGGAGGGCCTGGTGCTCTTCGGTCTCGATGACGGTGCTCATTGCTCTGTCTCCTCTTCGGACGACTCTTCTGCGTCTTCTACGACGGCGAGCAGGGCTCCGACCTCGACCTGGCGGCCGGGGGCGGCGTGGAGCGCGGTGAGCGTGCCGGAGGCGGGAGCGGTGATCCTGTGCTCCATCTTCATGGCCTCCAGCCAGACGAGCGGCTGCCCCGCCTCGACGCGGGCGCCGGGCGCCAGGTCGGCGACCCGGACGACCGTGCCGGGCATGGGCGCGAGCAGCGAGCCGGGCGCGGTGCGCTCGGCCGGGTCGGTGAACCGGGGGTGGGCGGTCAGCCGGTGGCCGTTCACATGGACGACGCCGTCGCCGTGGCCGGCCACCTCGTAGCGCCGTACGACGCCGTCCACTTCGAGGCTCACGCACCCGGGCGAAACGTCCACCACGCGCGCGTGCGGGTGGGACTCGACGGTGAACCCGCCGCCCCGGGTGGGCCGGTAGCGCACCTCGTGGGCGCCGTAGCGGGCGGTCTGCGGCTGCGACGGTACGTTACGGAAGGCGCCGAACCGTCCGGAGCGGCCGGCGGCGGCGGCGAGGGCGGCGGCGACGGCCGCGTACTCCTCGCCCGGCGCGGGCGCGGTGAGCCCGGCGAGGTGGCGCTCGTAGAACCCGGTGTCCAGGCGCCCCGCCACGAAGTCCGGGTGCCGCAGCGAGGCGACGAGCAGGTCCCTGTTGGTGACCGGCCCGTGCACCCGGGCCCGCGCCAGCGCGTGGGCCAGTCGCCGGACCGCCTCGCCCCTGGTGGGCGCGTGGGCGATCACCTTGGCGAGCATGGCGTCGTAGTGGACGCCCACGGTGTCCCCGGCGGCGTACCCGGCGTCGACGCGGAGCCCATGACCGGTGGGGATCTCCAGCGCGTGCAGGACTCCCGACTGCGGGGCCCAGTCCCCGGCGGGGTCCTCCGCGTACAGGCGGGCCTCCACGGCGTGGCCTTCGGGGGCGGGCGATTCGGGCGGCAGCGGGGCGCCCTCGGCGACCTGGAGCTGCAACGCCACCAGGTCGAGGCCGAAGACCGCTTCCGTGACGGGGTGTTCGACCTGGAGGCGGGTGTTCATCTCCAGGAAGTACGCCCGGTCGCCGGCGACCAGGAACTCGACCGTGCCCGCGCCGACGTACCCCACCGCCCGCGCGGCGGCCACCGCCGAGGCGTGGAGGGTCTCACGCAGGTCCGGGCCCAGGCCGGGCGCCGGGGCCTCCTCGATGACCTTCTGGTGGCTCCGCTGGAGCGAGCAGTCCCGGGTGCCGAGCGCCCACACCGTGCCGTGCTCGTCGGCGAGGACCTGGACCTCGACGTGGCGGCCGCGCTCGACGTACGGCTCCGCGAACACCTCGCCGTCCCCGAACGCCGAGCGCGCCTCGGCGGCCGCCGCCGCCAGTTCGCCCGGCAGGGCGGCGAGGTCCCGGACGACCCGCATGCCCCGCCCGCCGCCGCCCGCCGCCGCCTTGAGCAGCAGCGGGAGGTCGGCGTCGGTGGCCGTCGCGGGGTCGACGGGCGCGAGGAGCGGTACGCCCGCCGCGCCCATCAGCTCCTTCGCCCGCGTCTTGGACGCCATCGTCTCGATCGCCTTCGGCGGCGGGCCGATCCAGACCAGGCCCGCGTCGATGACGGCCCGCGCGAAGTCGGCGTTCTCGGACAGGAACCCGTACCCCGGGTGCACCGCGTCCGCGCCCGCCGCGAGCGCGGCCTCCACGATCAGGTCGCCGCGCAGGTATGTGTCCGAGGGCGCCGCGCCCGGCAGCCGTACCGCCGCGTCGGCCTCCCGTACGTGCAGCGCGCCCGCGTCCGGGTCCGCGTACACCGCGACGGTGTCGATGCCGAGCGAGCGGCATGTACGGAAGACGCGGCAGGCGATCTCCGCGCGGTTCGCCACCAGAACAGAAGTGATCATCAGGGCCTCACATCCGGAAGACGCCGAAGCCGCCGCGCGCGCCTTCGACCGGGGCGGTGTGGATCGCGGACAGGCACAGGCCGAGGACGGTACGGGTGTCTCGCGGGTCGATGACGCCGTCGTCGTACAGCCGCCCCGACAGGAACATCGGCAGGGACTCGGACTCGATCTGCTGCTCCACCATGGCGCGCAGCGCGGCGTCGCCCTCGTCGTCGTACGGCTGTCCCTTGGCGGCGGCGGACGCGCGGGCGACGATCGACAGGACGCCGGCGAGCTGCTGCGGGCCCATGACGGCGGACTTGGCGCTGGGCCAGGCGAACAGGAATCGGGGGTCGTAGGCGCGGCCGCACATGCCGTAGTGCCCGGCGCCGTACGACGCCCCCATGAGTACGGACAGGTGCGGGACGCGGGAGTTGCTCACCGCGTTGATCATCATCGCGCCGTGCTTGATGATGCCGCCCTGCTCGTACTCCTTGCCGACCATGTAGCCGGTGGTGTTGTGCAGGAAGAGCAGGGGGATGTCCCGCTGGTTGGCGAGCTGGATGAACTGCGCCGCCTTCTGGGACTCGGCGGAGAACAGCACCCCTTGGGCGTTGGCCAGCACCCCGATGGGATAGCCGTGCAGGGACGCCCAGCCCGTCACCAGCGACGGCCCGTACAGCGGCTTGAACTCGTCGAAGTCCGAGCCGTCGACGATCCGGGCGATGACCTCGCGCGGGTCGAAGGGGGTCCTCAGATCCGTCGGCACGATCCCGAGGAGTTCCTCCTGGTCGTACTTCGGCGGCTCGGCGGGTCCCGGATCGGGGTGCGCCTTGCGGTGGTTGAGGCGCGCGACGATCCGGCGGGCCTGGCGGATGGCGTCGGTCGCGTCGACCGCGTAGTGGTCCGCGAGCCCCGACACGCGCGCGTGCATCTCGGCGCCGCCGAGGGACTCGTCGTCGCTCTCCTCGCCGGTGGCCATCTTCACCAGCGGCGGGCCGCCGAGGAAGACCTTCGACCGCTCCTTGATCATCACGGTGTGGTCGGACATGCCGGGCACATAGGCGCCGCCCGCCGTCGAGTTGCCGAAGACGACGGCGATGGTGGGTATCCCGGCGGCGGACAGCCGGGTGATGTCGCGGAACAGGGCACCGCCCGGGATGAAGATCTCCTTCTGGGAGGGCAGGTCCGCGCCGCCGGACTCGACGAGGGCGATGCAGGGCAGGCGGTTGGCGTACGCGACCTCGTTGGCCCGCAGCGCCTTCTTCAGCGTCCAGGGGTTGGACGCGCCGCCGCGTACGGTCGGGTCGTTGGCGGTGATCAGGCACTCGACGCCCTCGACGACACCGATGCCGGTGACGATCGACGCGCCGACGGGGTAGTCGCTGCCCCAGGCGGCGAGCGGGGACAGTTCCAGGAACGGCGCGTCGGGGTCGAGGAGCAGCTCGATGCGTTCGCGGGCCAGCAGCTTGCCGCGCCCCCGGTGCCGGGCGGTGTACTTCTCGCCGCCGCCTCTCAGCGCCTTCGCGTGCTCGGTCTCCAGCTCGGCCAGTTGGGCGAGCATGGCCTCGCGGTGGGCGGCGTAGTCGGGCCCGGTGGTGTCGAGGGCCGAGGGGAGGACGGTCACAGGAGAGCCTCCGGTATGTCGAGGTGGCGGGCGCGCAGCCATTCGCCGAGCGCCTTGGCCTGGGGGTCGAACCGGGCCTGGGCGGCGACGCCCTCGCCGAGCAGGCCGGTGACGGTGAAGTTCAGCGCGCGGAGGTTCGGCAGGACGTGCCGGACCACTTCGAGGGGCGCCGCCTCCGGGATCAGTTCGCGGAACCGGTCGACGGTGAGGGTGTGGGCGAGCCAGGGCCACGCCTCGTCCGTGGGCGCCCACACCCCGACGTTGGCGTCACCGCCCTTGTCGCCGCTCCTCGCCCCGGCGACCAGCCCGAGCGGGGCGCGGCGTACCGGGCCGTGCCCAAGCGGCTGCGGAAGGGGCGGCTCGGGTACGGGCTCCAGCGCTCGCGTACGCACCGCCGCGGGGATCACCTCGCGCCGGCCGTCCGGGAGTACGGCGGTGTGCGTGACGGTGCCGGGGTCGACGTACGCCGCCTCGAACACCCCGTAGGGCGCGCCCTTCCCGGGCGGGGCCGTGACGTGGAAGCCCGGGTAGCTCGCCAGGGCCAGCTCGATGGCCGCGCCGCTCACGGCCCGGCCCACCGTGTCGGGGTCGGGGTCCCGGACCACCAGCCGCAGCAGGGCGCTGGCGGTCTCCTCGGTGCCGGCGTCCGGCCGGTCGGTGCGGGCCAGCTCCCATCGCACCTCGGCGGGTTTCACCGCGAGGGCGTCCTCCAACTGCTCGCGCACCAGCCGCGCCTTGGCCTCGATGTCGAGCCCTGTCAGTACGAACACGACCTCGTTGCGCCAGCCGCCGAGCCGGTTCAGCCCGGCCTTCAGCGCCGGGGGCGGCGCCTCGCCCCGTACGCCCGTGATCCGCACCCGGTCAGGGCCGTCCGCTTCCAGCGCCACCGTGTCGAGCCGTGCCGTCACGTCCGGCCCCGCGTACCGTGCGCCGGCCGTCTCGTACAGGAGCTGCGCGGTGACCGTGCCGATGTCGACGACTCCGCCCGTGCCGTCCTGCTTGGTGATGACGGAGGAGCCGTCCTCGTGCAGCTCGGCGACCGGGAATCCGGGCCGCCGGACGTCGTGCCGGGCGAAGAAGGCGTAGTTGCCGCCCGTCGCCTGCGTCCCGCACTCCAGGACGTGCCCGACGACCACGGCCCCGGCGAGCCGGTCGTACTCCTCCGGGCCCCACCCGAACCACCACGCCGCCGGCCCGCTGACCAGCGCCGCGTCCGTGACCCGCCCGGTCACCACCACGTCCGCCCCGCCGCGCAGGCACGCCGTGATGCCGCCACCGCCCAGGTACGCGTTGGCCGTCAGCACCCCTTCCGGCACCGGGAGATGGTCGCCCTCGACGTGGCCGACGCGCACCTCGGGGAGCCCGAGGCGGTCCGCGAGGGCGCGCAGCGCGTCGGCGAGACCGGCGGGGTTGAGGCCGCCGGCGTTGGTGACGATCTTGACGCCCCGCTCGTGGGCGAGGCCGAGGCCCTCCTCCATCTGGCGCAGGAAGGTCTTGGCGTAGCCGAGCCCCGGGTCCTTCAGCCTGTCCCGGCCCAGGATGAGCATGGTCAGCTCGGCGAGGTAGTCGCCGGTCAGGACGTCCAGCTCGCCGCCGGTGAGCATCTCGCGCACGGCGTCGAAGCGGTCGCCGTAGAACCCGGAGGCGTTGCCGATCCGCAGCGGCCGCTTCACGAGGCGTCCTTGGGCGCCCGGCCGGGGCCCGCCGGTCCGGCGAAGGCCTGCGCGATGTCGAGCCACCGGTCGGCGTCGGCGCCCTCGGCGCGTACGGCGAGGTCGGCGCGGTGGGCGCGCTGGGTGACCAGGAGGCAGAAGTCGAGGGCGGGACCGGTGATGCGCTGTTCCGCGCCCTCCGGGCCGTAGGCCCAAAGGCTTCCGTCCGGCGCGGTGAGCTCCACCCGGAAGGGTTCGGGGGGCGGGGTCAGGCCGCGTACCGCGTAGGCGTAGTCCCGCGCCCGTACGCCGATCCAGGCGACGTGCCGGAGGCGGAAGGTCGGCGGGCGGTCGACACCGAGGGCGTCGGCGATGTCCTGGCCATGTGCCCAGGTCTCCATGAGGCGGGCGGTCGCCATGGACGCGGCGCTCATGGGCGGCCCGTACCAGGGGAAGCGGGCGTCGGCGGGGGCGGTGCGCAGGGCGGTCAGGAGCCGTTCCCGGCCGTCCCTCCAACGGGTCAGGAGCTCCTGCGGCGGGGCGGCGGCGCCCGCCTCCGCCCCGTCGTCGACGAAGGTCTCGGGCGCCTTGAGTGCCTCTTCGACGTGCGCGGCGAACCGGTCGGCGTCCGTGACGGCGAGCAGGGCCGCGTCGTCGGTCCACGCCAGGTGGGCGATCTGGTGGGCGACGGTCCAGCGGGGCGCGGGGGTGGGCGTGGCCCAGCCGTCCGGTCTCAGGCCCGCGACGAGCCGGTCGACCTCCTCGCTCTCGTCTCGCAGATCGGCCAGCAGGGCATCCGACACGGTGCGCTCCCTCCGGGACACGGCAGTGCGTGCCCCGGAGCATGGCAGCGCCCGAAGAAACAAGCAAGCATGCTTGCTTTACTTTTTCGGCGTCCGCTTCGTCACCTGGGACCGCACCGCACCCATGCTCGCCGCGATGACCAGCGCGATCGCCAACGCGTCGGTGACGGAAAGGGCTTGGCGCAGGATGAAGAACCCGGCCGTCGCCGCGATAGCGGGCTCCAGGCTCATGAGGATGGCGAAGGTCGGGGCGGGCAGGCGGCGCAGCGCGAGCAGTTCGAGGGTGTACGGGAGGACCGACGACAGCAGCGCCACGGCGAGGCCGAGCCCGATCGTGGAGGGCACCAGCAGCCTGGACCCGGCCTCGGCGATGCCGAGCGGCAGGGTGAGCACCGCGCCGACGGCCATCGCCAGCGCCAGCCCGTCGGCCTGTGGGAAGCGCCGCCCGGTGCGGGCGCTGAAGACGATGTACGCCGCCCACATCGCGCCCGCCGACAGCGCGAACGCCGCGCCCACCGGGTCCAGCCGGTCGAACCCGCCCCCGCTCAGCAGCACCACGCCGGCCAGCGCGAGCCCGGCCCACACGACGTTGACCAGCCGCCGCGAGACGACCACCGACAGGGCGAGCGGCCCGAGCACCTCCAGGGTCACGGCGGCGCCCAGCGGGATGCGGTCGGCGGCCTGGTAGAAGAGGACGTTCATCGCGGCCATGACGGCGCCGAAGGCGACGACCGTCCCCCAGTCGGCCCGCGTGTAGCCACGCACCTTCGGCCGGCACAGCGCCAGCAGCACGAGGGCGGCCAGCACCAGCCGCAGCGTGACGACCCCGACCGCCCCGGCACGCGGCATGAGCAGCACGGCGACGGCCGCCCCGAACTGCACGGACAGCCCACCGGCCACCACCAGCGCGACCGGCCCGAGCGACCCGCGCCGCCGGACACGCCCCTCGGGGTGCGCGGCGACGGCCTCGGGCAGCGCGACGGCGGACGCGTCCGCGACAGACGCGTCCGGACGTGCGGTGTCGTTCACCGGGGTAACCTCGACTTCTTCCTCTTCGCGAGTGCATTGGATTGAACTTCCAGCCCAAGGTACTGCACCAGCAGCCGGAAGCCCACCCACCCACGGTAAGGGCCGCGCCTAGCCTTCGAGCCCCTCCGCCAGCACCTCCGCCAGGTGCCTGGCCCGGCGGCCGGCGAGCTGGGCCAACTGGGTGCGGCAGGAGAAGCCGTCAGCGAGGAGTTCGGTGCCGGGGGCGGCGGCGCGGACGGCGGGGAGGAGCTGGTCCTCGGCGCAGGCGACCGAGACGTCGTGGTGGCCGCGTTCGAAGCCGAAGTTTCCGGCCAGGCCGCAGCAGCCGCCGCTCAGGTCGCCGGTCAGGCCCGCGCGGGCGCGGAGGTGGCGTTCGGCGGTGTCGCCGAGGACCGCGTGCTGGTGGCAGTGGGTCTGGCCGGCGACGGGGCGGTCCAGGCGAGGGGGCTGCCAGTCGGGTGCGTACTCCTCCAGGGTCTGGGCGAAGGTGCGGACCGATGCGGCCAGGCGGCGGGCGCGGGGGTCGTCGGGGAGCAGCTCGGGCAGGTCGGTCCTCAGGGCGGCGGCGCAGCTCGGTTCGAGGACGACCAGGGGCACGCCGGAGAAGGGCTCCATGACGTCGAGAGTGCGGCGCATGACGGTTCGGGCGTGGTCGAGCTGGCCGGTGGAGACGTACGTGAGGCCGCAGCACACCCGGGCGGGCGGCAGGGCCGGGCTCAGGCCCGCCGCCTCCAGGACCGTGACGGCCGCGCGGCCCACGGAGGGGGACAGGTGGTTCGTGAACGTGTCGGGCCACAGGACCAGGTCGCCGCCGCCGGCGCCCCGACGGGCGAACCAGGCGCGGAACGTCCGCGGCGCCAGTTCCGGGATGTCCCGCTCCGGTGCGATTCCCGCCACCCGCTTGGCCAGGGCCGCGAGCGGGCGCACGCCCGCCAAGGCGTTCAGCGGCCGGGCGAAGGGGGCCGCGAGGCGCAGCCACTGCGGCAGGCGGCCCATCGCGTAGTGGGCGGCGGGCCGGAGCCGTCCCGCGTAGTGGTGGTGCAGGAACTCCGCCTTGTACGTGGCCATGTCGACCCCGACCGGGCAGTCGCTGCGGCAGCCCTTGCACGACAGGCACAGGTCCAGCGCGTCCCGCACCTCCGGTGACCGCCATCCGTCCCTCACCACCTCGCCCGCCAGCATCTCGTGCAGCAGCCGGGCCCGGCCGCGCGTGGAGTGCTGCTCCTCCCCCGTGGCCCGGAAGGAGGGGCACATGACGCCGGGGCCGTGGTTCGGGCCGTCCACCCGGCACTTGGCGACGCCGACGCAGCGCCGTACGGCGGTGGCGAAGTCGCCGCCGTCGTGCGGGTAGCCGAAGGCGACGTCCACCCGCTCGCGCGGCAGGACGTCGAAGCGGAGGTTGTCGTCGAGGCGGGCGGGCCGGGCGAGCATGCCGGGGTTCATGCCGCCGGCCGGGTCCCACAGGTCCTTGAACCGGCCGAAGAGCGCGACCAGCTCGTCCCCGTACATCTTGGGCAGCAGCTCGGCCCGTGCCTGCCCGTCGCCGTGTTCGCCGGAAAGGGAGCCTCCGTGGGCGACGACGAGGCCGGCGACGTCCTCGGAGAACCGCCGGAAGCGGCCCACTCCCGCCTTCGACACGAGGTCGAAGTCGATACGGACGTGGATGCAGCCGTCGCCGAAGTGGCCGTAGGGCGTGCCGTGCAGCCCGTGCTCGGCGAGCAGGGCGCGGAAGTCGCGGAGGTACGCGCCCAGGCGGGCGGGCGGTACGGCGCAGTCCTCCCAGCCGGGCCAGGCCTCGGCGCCCTCGGGGGTGCGCGTGGCGGTCCCGGCGGCGTCCTCGCGGACCCGCCACAGGGCCCGCTGGGCGGCCGGGTCGGTGACGACGGCGCCGTCCAGGGCGTCGGCGGCGCGCAGCAGGGCCTCGGCGTGGGCGCGCGCCTCGGCGGGCGTCGCGCCGCCGGTCTCGGCGAACAGCCAGGCGCCGCCCCGGGGCAGGGCGGCGCGGGCGGCCGGGTCGCGGACCAGGTCCTCGGCCATGCCCTCGACGGTGAGCGGGGCGTGCGGGAGGAGGCCGGGCGCCGCCTCGGCGGCCGCGCTCTCGTCGGCGTACCCGAGGACGGCCAGCGCCCGCGCCGGTGGCGACTCGACGAGGCGTACGGTCGCCTCGGTCAGCACGCCCAGGGTGCCCTCGCTGCCGCAGAAGGCGCGGGCGAGATCGGTGCCGCGCTCGGGGAGGAGGGCGTCCAGCGCATAACCGGAGATGCGGCGGGGAAGGCCGGGCGGGAAGCCGGTGCGGATGGCCGCCAGGTGGTCGTGCACCAGTCGGGCGAGCCCGTCCGGGGCGCCCTCCCAGCCGCGCCCCAGGCGCCGTTCGGTGCCGCCGTACGTCACGACCGACAGGTCCACGACGTTGTCGGCGGTCGTCCCCCACGCCACCGAGTGGGACCCGCACGCGTTGTTGCCGATCATCCCGCCGAGCGTGCAGCGGCTGTGCGTGGACGGGTCGGGCCCGAAGGTCAGCCCGTACGGGCGCGCCGCGTCCCGCAGCCGGTCCAGCACCACGCCCGGCCGGACCACGGCCGTCCGCGCCCCGGGGTCCACCGACACGATGTCCCGCATGTGCCGGGTGAAGTCGAGCACGACGCCCGTGCCGGTGGCCTGCCCGGCGATCGAGGTGCCCGCCCCGCGCGGCACGACCGGCACGCCGTGCTCCCGGCACACCTCCAGAGCGGCGGCCACGTCCGCCGCGTCGCGCGGGGCCACGACCCCGGCCGGGACGCGCCGGTAGTTGGACGCGTCCATGGTGTGCAGCGCCCGGGCCGCCGCGCCGAAGTCCACCTCGCCGCGCACGGCGGTGCGCAGCGCCCGTGCGATCTCTGACTGCCGCTGGTCACCCATGCGGCCAGCATGCCCCCGACGGGGCCGGTGGCCTCCGGTCCCCCGCCGAGACCTCCGTAAGAAAGCGCACAAGAACTTCCCAAAGTGATCGTCAATTCTCTTATAGTGACCCGGAATTGCTCGGGAATTGACGGCTCCAGATGCCCCCCACCACGCCCAGAGGACTGACGATTTGCGCCCCTCCCTCCGGTCACTCCGGCCGGTCGCGCCGACCCTGCTGATCTCGGCGGCCGTCACCGGCCTCCTGTGCGCGGGGGCGGTGGCCGCCGCGCCCGGCTCCGTACGGGCTCCGCTGGCGTGGGGCTCGGCCACGGCCGCCGTGCTGCTGACCGCCGCGATCACCACCGCCGCGTACGCCCTCGACACCGCCCGCCGCGCGACCCGCGCGAGGACGGAAGCGGAACACGCCGCCGCCGGGGCCCGGGCGGAAGCGGACCGCGCGGTCACCCGGGCCCGTGCCGAAGCGGAACGCGCCCGCGCCGAAGCCGCCCGCAGCGAGACCGGCCGCGCCGCCGCCGTGGCCGCCTGCGCCAACGCCGCCGGGCGCATGCAGGCCCTGGCCACCGGCATGCTCGCCGACCTCCGCGAGATGGAGCACCGGCACACCGACGAGGACGTCCTCACCGACCTCCTCCACCTCGACCACCGCACCGCCCAGGCCGGCCGCCTCGCCGACTCCATCGCCGTCCTCACCGGCGCCCGCTCCGGCCGCCGCTGGGCGAAGCCGATCGTGATGGAGTCCATCCTGCGCGGCGCGATGAGCCGCATCGGCGGCTATCAGCGCGTACGGCTCCACACCACCAGCGACGCCGCGATCGCCGGCCACGCCGCCGAAGGCGTCATGCACGCGCTCGCCGAGCTGCTCGACAACGCCGCGAACTTCTCGCCGCCCACCGCCGAGGTCCATGTGTACGTCGAGGAGGTCCCGGCCGGGATCGTCGTCACCGTGGAGGACAGCGGTCTGGTCATGAGCGACGTCCAACTGCGCCGCGCCGAGCGGGCCGTCACCGCCGAGGGCACCGACCTGACCGGTCTGTCCGGCACCCGCCTCGGCCTCGCCGTCGTCGGCCGCCTGGCCCGCAAGCACGGGCTGACCGTGTCGTTCCGCCCCTCGGCCCGGGGCGGCACGGGCGCGCTGATGATGATCCCGCACGAGCTGATCACCCGCCCCCGTCCCGAAACAGCCGTTCGCCCCGAGGCAAGCCCCGCGCCCGCGCCCCGCACCACCGAGGAGCGCCCCGCCTCCCCCTTCGCCACCCCGGGCACCACCCAGCTTCCCAAGCGCCGCCGGGGCCAGACCCTCGCCGCCGCCCACCCCGGAGGCACTCCCACCACCCCCGACGAAAGCACCGATACCGCCTCCCGGACCCGGTCGGCGGCCCGATTCAGCAGCTTCCGCCAAGCGGTACGCACCACCACGGAAGGCACCCCCCGATGACCACCGGCACCGGCACCACCACCGACGACAAGCTCACCTGGCTCCTGGAGGGCCTGCTCCGGCGCACGCCCGGAGCCCGCCACGCGCTCGTGCTGTCCCGGGACGGCCTCAAGCTGTGCCGTACGCCGGAGCTCTCCGTCGACCAGGCCGACCAACTGGCCGCCATAGCGGCGGGCATCCAGAGCCTGTCCCACGGCGCGTCCGTCGAGTTCGGCGACGGGACCGGCGGCGTACGGTCCGCGATGGCGGAGTTCTACGGCGGCATCCTGCTCATCGTCGAGGCCGGGCAGGGCGCCCATCTCGCGGTGGTCGCCGCCGAGGACTCCGACGTCGGCCTGGTCGGGCACAACATGAGCGAGCTCGTCGAGCAGCTCGGCGAGCACCTGCACGCCGAGCCCCGGACACCGTGAGCCCCGGCAGCCACCGGGACGAGTCCCCTGACCGGCTGTACACCCTCACCGGTGGCCGTACCCGGTCCGCGCCGGACGCCCCGTTCGACCTCGTCACCCTCGTGGTGGCGGAGTCGGAGCCGGTGCCCGGCATGCAGTCCGAGCACGCCGCGATCCTGCGGACGTGCCGGCGACCCACGGCCGTCGTCGAGGTGGCGGCCGAACTGGCCCTGCCCATCGGCATCGTGCGCATCCTGCTCTCCGACCTGCTCGGCACGGGCCGGATCAGCGCCCGCCACCCCCGTACGGCCGGCCATGGCTCCACGTACCGCCTTCCCGACCCCGACATCCTGGAGCAGGTGCTCGTTGGACTCCGCAGCCTCTGAACGGACACCGCTCACCAGCACCGCCGACAACGGTCTCAAGATCGTGATCGTTGGCGGTTTCGGTGTCGGCAAGACCACCCTCGTACGCTCCGTCAGCGAGATCCGTCCCCTCAACACCGAGGAGACGATGACCCGCGCGGGCGAGGCGGTCGACGACGTCGCCCGGATCCACACCAAGACGTCCACCACCGTCGCCTTCGACTTCGGCCGCATCACGCTCGACGCGCACAACGTCCTGTACCTCTTCGGCGCCCCGGGCCAGGAACGCTTCTGGTTCCTGTGGGACCGCCTCTTCTCCGGCACCCTCGGCGCGGTCGTCCTCGTCGACACCCGCCGCCTCGCCGACTCCTGGTACGCGATCGACCGCCTGGAGCACCACGGCATGCCGTTCATCGTCGCCTGCAACGACTTCGGCGGCCCGGCCCACACCGAGCGGGAGATCCGCGAGGCGCTCGACCTGGCCGACGACGTACCGCTGGTGGAGTGCGACGCCCGCGACCGCTCGTCCAGCAAGTACGTACTGATCAACCTCGTCACCCACCTCCAGCGCATGCACACCCAACGGGAGACCAGAACATGACCGCCCCCGTGCCCCTGTCCGGGCCCCGGTTCCGGGCCGAACCCGCCGAGCTGTACCGGGAGATGAGGCGCGAGCACGGAGCCGTCGCCCCGGTGGTGCTCGACGGGGACGTCCCGGCCTGGCTGGTGCTCGACTACCGCGAACTGCACCAGGTCACCAGCGACCCGGTGCTCTTCAGCCGCGACTCGGAGCTGTGGAACCAGTGGGACCGCATCCCCGGTGACTGGCCGCTCCTGCCCATGATCGGCCGCAAACAGCCGTCCATCCTCTACACGGTCGGCGAACGGCACCGCGAGCGCGCCGCGATGATCGGCGACGCGCTGGAGTCCCTCGACCCCTTCACGCTGCGCCGGTACGCCGAGGGGTACGCGGACGGGCTCATCGACGCGTTCTGCGGCGCGGGCGAGGCGGAGCTGGTCGCCCAGTACGCCATGCTGCTGCCGGTCCGCGTGCTGGTGAAGATCTACGGCGTGCCGGACGAGCAGGGCCCCGGCCTGGTCACCGCGCTCAACGACATGATCGACGGCCGGGAGCGGGCACTGGCGGGCCAACAGCACCTGGCCGAGGCGATCTTCGGCCTGCTCACCGCCAAGCAGGCCGCCCCGGGTGAGGACGTGGCCTCCCGCATGCTGGCCGACCCGGCCGGGTTCACGGTCGAGGAGATCGCCCAGGACCTGATGGTCATGATGGCGGCCGGGCACCAGCCGACGGCCGACTGGATCGGCAACTCGCTGCGCCTGATGCTGACCGACGACCGGTTCGCCGCGTCCCTCTCCGGTGGGCGGCACTCCGTCGCCGAGGCGATGAACGAGGTGCTGTGGGCCGACACCCCGACCCAGAACGTGGCCGGCCGGTGGGCCTCGCGCGACACGCACCTGGGCGGGCGGCACATCAAGGCCGGCGACCTGCTCCTGCTGGGCCTGGCCGCCGCCAACGCCGACCCGCAGGTCCACATCGACAACGCGGCCCTCACCGGCGGCAACAGCGCCCACTTCTCCTTCGGGCACGGCGAGCACCGCTGCCCGTTCCCCGCCCAGGAGATCGCCGAGGTCATCGCCCGTACCGGGATCGAGGTGCTGCTGGACCGCCTTCCCGACCTGGACCTGGCCGTCCCGGCCGGCTCCCTCACCCGGCGGCCGTCGCCGTGGCTGCGCGGCCTGACCGGCCTGCCCGTGACGTTCACCCCGACCCCCGCCCTGGGAGGCACCCCGTGACCACAGAGCCGATCCACCTCGACCCGTTCGTCACCGACCTCGACGGCGAGAGCGCGGCGCTGCGCGCGGCCGGGCCGCTGGCCCGGGTCGTCCTGCCGGGCGGGGTGCCGGTGTGGGCGGTCACGCACCACGCGGAGGCGCGCGAGCTGCTCACCGACAAGCGGCTGGTGAAGGACATCGGCGTGTGGGGCGCCTGGCAGCGCGGCGAGATACCGCCGGACTGGCCACTGATCGGCCTGGCCAACCCCGGCCGGTCCATGCTCACCGTGGACGGCGAGGACCACCGCCGGATGCGGGCGCTGGTCGCCCAGGCGCTCACCCCGCGCCGGGTGGAGCGGATGCGGGCGCGGATCACCGAGCTCACCGACGGCCTGCTGGAGGGCCTCGCCGCGTACGGGCCGGACGAGACCGTGGACCTCAAGGCCGCCTTCGCGTACCCCCTCCCCATGTACGTGATCAGCGACCTGATGGGCATCGACCCGGCGGACCATCCGCGCCTGAAGGTGCTGTTCGACAGGTTCTTCTCCACCCAGACGCCGCCCGAGGAGGTCGTGGCGACCCTCGGCGAGCTGGCCGGGATGATGGCCAAGGTGGTGTCCGCGCGGCGCGCGGAGCCCGGCGACGACCTGACGAGCGCGCTGATCGCCGCCTCCGAGAACGGTGACCACCTCACCGACGAGGAGATCGTCTCCACCCTCCAGCTCATGGTGGCGGCGGGCCACGAGACGACGATCTCGCTGATCGTCAACGCCGTGGTGAACCTGTCCGCCCACCCCGGGCAGCTCGCCCTCGTCCGCTCCGGCGAGGCGGGCTGGGACGCGGTGGTCGAGGAGACCCTCCGCTTCTCCACCCCCACCTCGCACGTCCTGATCCGGTTCGCGACCGAGGACGTCCGGGTCGGCGACCGGACCCTGCCGGCGGGGGACGCGCTGATCGTGTCGTACGGGGCGATCGGCCGCGACGAGAAGCAGCACGGCCCGAGCGCCGGCGCCTTCGACATCACCCGCTCGCCCAGCCGGCACATCTCCTTCGGCCACGGCCCGCACGTCTGCCCGGGCGCCGCGCTGTCCCGCCTGGAGGCGGGGGTGGCCCTCCCCGCCCTGTACGGGCGCTTCCCGGAGCTCACCCTCGCCGTGCCGGACTCCGAGCTGCGCCACAAGCCGGTCGTCACCCAGAACGATCTCTTCGAGCTCCCGGTCCGACTGGGCACGCGTGCGTGGTGACTTGCCATTTCGTGTCTCATCGGACGGACACGGTCATCGGCCGCGTCCCTGAGCGGCTAGGCTCCGACCGTGGCTGAGATCCGGATTCCCGCTGACATCAAGCCCGCCGACGGCCGTTTCGGCGCGGGCCCCTCCAAGGTGCGTACGGAGGCGCTGGACGCCCTGGCCGCCACCGGCACCTCCCTCCTCGGTACGTCCCACCGCCAGGCCCCGGTCAAGAACCTGGTCGGCGAGGTCCGCGCGGGCGTACGCGACCTGTTCTCCCTCCCCGAGGGCTACGAGGTGATCCTCGGCAACGGCGGCTCGACCGCCTTCTGGGACATCGCGACCCACGGGCTGATCGAGAACAAGTCGCAGCACCTGTCCTTCGGTGAGTTCTCCTCCAAGTTCGCCAAGGCCGCCAAGCTCGCCCCGTGGCTGGCCGAGCCGACCGTCGTCTCCGCCGACCCGGGCACGCACCCCGAGCCGCGCGCCGAGGCGGGCGTGGACGTGTACGCGCTCACGCACAACGAGACCTCCACCGGTGTGGCCGCGCCGGTCAAGCGCGTCGAGGGCGCCGACGAGGGCGCGCTGGTCCTCGTGGACGCGACCTCCGGCGCGGGCGGCCTGCCGGTCGACATCACCGAGTCGGACGTCTACTACTTCGCCCCGCAGAAGTCGTTCGCCTCGGACGGCGGCCTGTGGATCGGCGTGTTCTCCCCGGCCGCGCTGGAGCGCGCGCAGCGGGTCCACGCCTCGGGCCGCCACGTCCCCGAGTTCTTCTCGCTGCCGACGGCGATCGACAACTCGCTGAAGAACCAGACGTACAACACCCCGGCGCTCGCGACCCTCTTCCTGCTCAACGAGCAGCTCAAGTGGATCAACGGCCAGGGCGGTCTGGACTGGTCGGTGCGCCGCACCGCGACCTCGGCGCGCACGCTGTACGGCTGGGCGGAGGAGTCCAAGTACGCGGCGCCGTTCGTCGCCGACCCGTCGAAGCGCTCCCAGGTCATCGGCACGATCGACTTCTCGGACGAGATCGACGCGGCGGCGGTCGCCAAGGTGCTGCGCGCCAACGGCATCGTCGACACCGAGCCGTACCGCAAGCTGGGCCGCAACCAGCTCCGGATCGCGATGTTCCCGGCGATCGACCCGGCGGACGTCGAGGCGCTGACGGCGTGCGTCGACTACGTGATCGAGAAGCTGTAAGCAGCGGTACGTAGGTGAGGGCCCCGACCCCGGGTGGGTCGGGGCCCTTCCGTATGCCTTCCGCATGCGGCCGATTACCGCCCTATCCACCGTCTCCACCGGTCCCTACCATCCGAAGCACTCCGGGAGCACGACCACCGGAGTGGTTGACATGTGCACGACATTCCACGTGCACGACATCCACGGTTGGACCCCCCACTTCCACCCGGCCACCGATCGGAGTCCCATGTCCAGAAGACCCCGAACCCTGCTCGCCGGCGCGACCGTCGCGACGGCCCTGGCGTCGAGCGTCCTCGCGCCGACCCCCGCCTCGGCGGGCATCGTCGCCCCGCCCGACAAGATCGTGATCGAGATCGCGACCGTCAACGGATCGGGCTGCCCCCAGGGCACGGCCGCCGTCGCCGTGGCCCCGGACAACACCGCCTTCACCGTGACGTACAGCGAGTACCTCGCCCAGGTGGGCGTGGGCGCCAAGCCGACCGACTTCCGCAAGAACTGCCAGCTCAACCTGATCGTGCACGTCCCGGGCGGCTTCACCTACGCCGTCGCCAGCGCCGACTACCGCGGGTACGCCAAGCTGGAGCCCGGCGCCACCGCCGTGCAGAAGGCGTCGTACTACTTCCAGGGCTCGCCCGACACGGCGCAGAAGAGCCACCCGTACAAGGGCCCGTTCGACAACAACTGGCAGGCGACCGACGAGACCGACTGGGGTCAGCTCGTGTGGGCGCCGTGCGGGGTGAAGCGGAACTTCAACATCAACACCGAGCTGCGGGTCAGCGCGGGCACCTCGGACCCGACGAAGACCAACAGCTTCATCGCCATGGACTCCACGGACGGCGACATCAAGACGGTCTACCGGCTGGCGTGGAAGGAGTGCCCGCCGAAGTAACCGGGTCCCGTGACCGGGTGGGCCCGCGCCCCCTCCGCGGGCCCACCCCCCGCCTCACTTCGAGAGCCGCTGGAAGCGCCGCACCGCGAGCGGCAGGAACACCGCCGTGATCACCAGCGGCCACACCACCGCCATCACCACGGCGTGCTGCTCGACCCAGCTCCCGCCGCCCGCGCCGGGGTTGCCGAACAGCTCACGCGTGGCCACCGCCGTGGAGGAGATGGGGTTCCAGGCGGCGATGGTGCCCAGCCAGCCCGGCATCGTCCCGGGCTGCACGAAGATGCTGGAGATCATGGTGAGCGGGAAGGCGACCGCGAACAGCCCGCCGGCCGCCTCCGGGTTCGGCACCAGCAGCCCCAGCCAGATGCCCACCCACGTCAGGCAGTAGCGCAGCAGGAGCAGCAGCGCGAAGGCGGCCACGGTCGCGGCGAGGCCGCCGTCCGAGCGCCAGCCCATCGCGAACGCGGTCGCCGCCAGGATGGCCAGCTCCGCGCAGGCGATGACCCCGTCGGTGACACCCCGCCCGGTGACCACCGCGGACGGCGCCATGGGCATGGAGCGGAACCGGTCGATGACGCCCTTGTTGGCGTCGGTCACCACGGCCGTCGCGGTGTTGATGAACCCGAAGGCCATCGTCATCACGAACATGCCGGGCATCAGGAAGTCCCGGTAGTCCGCCGCCCCGCCGCCGCCCGGCGGCTTCATCGCGCCGCCGAAGACGTACCCGTACAGCAGGACCGACAGGATCGGGAAGCCGAGCTGCCAGGCGATGTAGACGGGTTTGCGCTGATAGAGGGTCAGGTGGCGGCGCACGACGTTCCAGCAGTCGACGACCGCCCAGTAGGCCCGCCCGCGACCCGCGATCGGCTCCATCGTGACGCTCATGCCGCGACCCCCTGTCCCGTCAGGCGCAGGAACACGTCGTCGAGGCTCGGCCGGCGCAGCCCGATGTCCTCGACCGGTACGCCCTCGTCCTGGAGGGTCCTGGCGACCTCGGTGAGCGCCGTGACCCGGTCGGTGACGGGCGCGTGGACGCGCCGTTCGGCCTCGTCGAGGTGCGGCTCGCCCAGGCAGACGCGGGCGACGGTCTTGGCGACGCGCGGCAGGTCGGCCGCGTCGGCGGCCACCACCTCGATCCGGTCGCCGCCGACGCGGTTCTTCAGCGCCTCGGGGGTGTCGTCGGCGATGGCGCGGCCCCGGTCGATGACGGTGACGCGCGCGGCGAGCTTGTCGGCCTCCTCCAGGTACTGGGTGGTCAGCAGGACGGTGGTGCCGCCCGCGACGAGGGCCCGCACCGCCTCCCACACCTCGCCGCGGCCGCGCGGGTCGAGGCCGGTCGTCGGCTCGTCCAGGAACAGCACGCGGGGCGCGAGGATCATCGAGGCGGCCAGGTCCAGGCGGCGCCGCATACCGCCGCTGTAGCCCTCGACGCCCTTGTCGGCGGCCTCGGTCAGCCCGAACCGCTCCAGCAGCTCGGCGGCGCGCGAGCGGGCCCGGCGCCCGCCGAGGTGGAACAGCCGGCCGAACATCTCCAGGTTCTGCCGGCCGGTCAGGATCTCGTCCACGGCCGCGTACTGGCCGGTGAGCCCGATCAGGGCGCGCACACGGCGCGGGTCGCGCGCCACGTCCACCCCGGCGACCTCGGCGCGGCCGCCGTCGAAGCGCCGCAGCGTGGCCAGCACGCGGACGGCGGTGGTCTTGCCCGCCCCGTTGGGGCCGAGCAGGCCGTGGACGGTGCCGCTGCGCACCGCGAGGTCGAATCCGTCCAGCGCCCGTTTGTCCCCGTACCTCTTCTCCAGGCCCTCGGCCCGTACCGCCCAGTCGTCCATGCGCCCTCCCGTTCGCGAAACCGCGTACCCGAAAACTGAGTACACCGTACCCAAGCGAGCGTACACCGTACTCAGTTTTGGTCCAGTGATTTACGCTGACGCCATGACCAGCGACAGGACGCCCGCCCGGACGACGGCGACGAGCGGCAGCGGCGACCTCAACCGCAGCCTGGAACTGCTCTGGGGCACCGGCGAACCCCCCACCCGGGGGCCCAAGCGCGGCCTGACCCTCGACCGGATCGTCACCGCCGCCGTCGAGGTCGCCGACGCGGAAGGGCTGGACGCGGTCTCGATGCGGCGGCTCTCCGCCGAGCTGGGCACCGGCACGATGTCGCTGTACCGGTACGTCCCCGGCAAGGCGGAGCTGCTCGACCTGATGCTCGACCGGGTACGGGGCGCGATGCTCGACCCCCAGCCGCCCGAGCCGTGCGACTGGCGCGCCGCCGTCGACGCCCTGGCCCGCGCCGAACTCGACCTCTACCGCCGCCACCCCTGGCTGCTGAAGGTCAACCAGACCCGCACGGTCCTCGGCCCGAGCGCCCTGCGCGGACTCGAACTCGCCCTGACGGGGCTGAAGAGCATGGGCCTGACGGACCCGGAGACCATCTCGGTGATCATCGCCGTTCAGAGCTTCGTCACGGGCATCGTGCGCATGGAGGCCGAGGCGGTCGAGGCGGCCAAGGAGACCGGCGTCAGCGACGAGGAGTTCTGGAAGCGCCAGGAACCCTTCCTGGACCGGGCCATGGCCAGCGGCGACTTCCCGCTCATGGCGTCCCTGTCCGCCGACACGTTCTCGAAGGACTTCGACCACTTCGAGTTCGGCCTGCGGGCCCTCGTCGACGGCTTCGAGGCGAGGGTGACCAGGGCGGCGAAGGCCGAACCGGCCGAGGAGAGCGGCGGTTAGCCGAGCGGGACGGCACGTCCGGTCACCCGGGTGCGGGGGTCCTCCGGGGACACGTCGATCAGCAGGTCGCTGGGGCGGCCCATGTCCTCTCCCTGGCGGATCGCGATCGTGGTGGGACGGGTGACCAGGCCCAGCGCGCGGAGGTAGCCGCCGAGCGCCGCGGCCGCCGCTCCGGTCGCCGGGTCCTCCACGACACCGCCGACGGGGAAGGGGTTGCGGGCGTGGAACCGCTCCGGCGACTCCCGCCACACCAGGTTCACCGTCGTCCACCCGTGCTCCCGCATCACCGCGGCCAGGGCGTCGAAGTCGTACTCCAGATCGGCCAGGCGCGCCCGCGAGGCGGCGGCCAGGACCAGGTGGTCGTTGCCGCCGAAGGCCACGTGCGGGGGCAGGGCCGGGTCGAGGTCGGCGCCGGACCACCCCAGGGAGCGCAGGGTCGCGTCCAGCTCCGCGCCGGTGGCGGGCCGGCTGCGGGTGGCGACGCTGGTCAGCGTGGCCACCACCGCGCCCGAGCCGTCGCGCCCGGTGGCCACGGGGATCTCGCCCACCGGGGTGTCGAGGAGGATGTCGCCGACGCCCAGCCGCTCGGCGAGCGCGACGGTCAGGGCGATGGTGGCGTGCCCGCAGAACGCCACTTCGGCGAGCGGGCTGAAGTAGCGGACCTGGAACCGTCGCGCCGCTTCGTCCCCGCGCGTCACGAACGCGGTCTCGGAGTAGCCGAGGTCGGCGGCGATCGCGAGCATCGCCGCGTCGTCGAGCCCGAAGGCGTCGAGCACGACACCGGCGGGGTTCCCGCCCTTCGGGTCGTCGGTGAAAGCGGAGTAACGGAGGGGCTCGGTCAGCGGGCTGCGCGCTTCGGTGGTGGTCATGGCCCTATGCTGGCGCGCGGCAGGCCATCGCGTCCAACGATCAGTTTCCATTGGAGCGATGCCGATATCGCATACCCTGGGCCCGTGGACACCCGGCTTCTGCGCACCTTCACGACCCTCGCCCGCACGGGCAGCTTCACCGCCGCCGCCGCGGAGCTGCACGTGGCCCAGTCCACGGTCACCGTGCACATCCGCACCCTGGAACGGGAGCTCGGCACCAGGCTCTTCGACCGGCTCCCCACGGGCGCGCTGCTCACCGACTCCGGGCGGCGGGTGCTGGTGGATGCCGAGAACGTCCTGGACGCCGTGGCGCGCCTGCGGGCCGGCGGCGACGACGGTGACGGGGCCGTGCGGGGGCGGGTGGTCGTGGGCACCCCCGAGTCGCTGTGCTCCACCCGGCTCCCGGGCGTCATGGCCGCCTTGCGCACCCGCCATCCGGAGATCGACGTACAGCTCCACGCCGCGGGCACGGCGGAGTGCGTCGAGGGTCTGCGGTCCGGACGCCTCGATGTGGCCCTGCTGCTGGAGGAGGACGCCGACTTCCCCGATGTGGCGGCCGAGCCGGTCGCCCGCGAACCGCTCGCCCTCGTCTGCGCCCCCGGGCACCCGCTCGCCGCGCGTACGCGTGCGCGTGCGCGTGCGCGTGCGCGTGCCGTCTCCTGGGAGGACCTCGCGGCGGAAGAGTTCTTCCTGCTGGAAGAGGGCTGCTGTTACAGCGACGCCCTGGAGCGGCGACTGCTCGCCGTGGCCGGGGCCCGGCCACGGCTGACCCGGTTCGGGAGCGTGGACGCGGCGCGTGGCTGTGTGGCCGCCGGACTCGGCCTGGCCCTGCTCCCGCTCACGACGGTGGAGGAGCACCTGCGTCAGGGCCGGCTGGCACGGGTGCCCGGACCCGGCTTCGCCGACGTGCCCGTCCTGCTGGCCCGGCACAGCAGGCGGTGGGTCGCCCCGGCCTCGCAGGTGTTCACACGGGAAGTGGTGCGGCACCTCTCCGGGTGAGAGCGGCTGCTCCGGCCTCCGGCGTGCTCAGCCCCTGGGCCGCCGCAGACGCCGCCACGCCAGTACGAGGACGGCGACACCCGCCAGGACCAGGGCGCCCAGCGTGGCGTTCCCGTCGCCGCCGTCGCCCGTACCCGCGCCCGTACCCGGCGAGCCGCCGGTGGGTGAACCGCCGGGGGGCGAAGGCGCCCCCGACGCTTCCCCGCCCTCCTTCTCCACCGGCACGCGCACGACCGTGCTCTTCGCGCCCTCCGAGCCGAACAGCAGCGCCGAGCCGTCCACCGTGTACGTCACCGACTCCGACTGCCGCTGGAGCGGCGCGCTCAGCCGCTTCTCCGTGCCGGGCCGCCCGTCCTTCCAGGCGTACGCCCGCGCGCTGAAGTAGCCCCGCAGCACCAGTTCCTTGCCGTCCGGCGAGAAGGCCCCGTCGGTGACCCACGGCACCTCGCCGATCCGCCGGAAGACGTTCGGACCGTCGGCGGTCAGTTGCGCCGGGCCTTCGTACAGCCCGCCCCCGTCCTCGTTCTTCGACGCGATGTAGACCCGCCCCGTCTTCGGGTGCACCATCAGCGCCTCGGCGTTCCGGGGCCCGTCGGCGTACGTCACCGTGTACTGGGTGGCCTCGACCGTCTGGTCGCGAAGCCGCCCGGGCTCGGGGAAGCGGTAGATCCAGACGTGGTCCCAGGAGCCGTCGAGGTTGTCCCCGATGTCGCCGACGTACACCGCGCCGTCCGCCCCGACCGAGATCGCCTCCATGTCGCGGGGCGTGCCGACGCCCCGGAGGGTGATCGTGGCGACGGTCTCGCCGGTCCGCCCGTCCACGGCGAACACCCGTGGCCCGTCCTGGTCGTTGTGCGTCCAGTAGACGCCCGGGTGCGCGCGGCTGGCGGCCAGGCCGCTGGACTCGGTGATCCGGGGGTCCTTGATGGTGAACCCGCCGTCCTCACCCTCCGCCACGGCCGGGCCGGCGGCCACCAGCACCACGGCGAGGGCCGCCACCAGGGTCGTACGCAACGAACGCATGATCCCAGTGTCCATGGTCACATCGCACTTACGGGACGGGGTCGGCGATGATGACCCCCATGCGTTTCATGTTCGTCGGCGACAGCCAAACCATCGGACGCGCCGGCGACTACACCTGGCGCTACCGCATGTGGCAGCACCTCGACGCGACCTTCGACGGTCCGTACGCGATCGTCGGCCCGCGCACCGAGCTGTACGAGGCGACCGCCGACGCCGCCGTCTCGCACGCCTACGCCGACCCGGCCTTCCCCGCCGCGGCCCGCAGGCACCTGTCCGGCTGGGGCGAGGGCTGGCTGCACATGGCGCCGCTGATCGGCGAGGCGGTCGCGGCGGCGGAGGCGGACGTGCTGCTGGTCGCCCTGGGCCTGATAGACCTGGGCTTCTACACCAACAGCGGCCAGACCTCCGAGAACGTCCGCGCCTTCATCGGCGCGGCCCGCGCCGCCAACCCCCGGATACGGGCGGTCATCCTCCCGGTGATCCCCAACGTGCGCGCCGAGGACGAGCCCCCGTTCGCCGCCGAGTGCGCCCGCTTCAACGAGCTCCTCGCCAAGACCGTCGCCGACCTCGACGAGCCGGGCTCGCCCCTCCTCCTGGCGTCGCCGCCGGAGGCGTACGACATCCACACCGACACCTACGACGGCACCCACCCCGGCCCGTCGGGCGAGCACAAGCTGGCGGCGGCCTTCGCCACGGCGATGCACCAGGCCTGGGGCCTGGGCGGGCCCTACACCCACCCTCCGGGCCGGGCTGCCTGATCAGACCGTCGGGGAGCCGCTGAACAGGTGCTTCCCGAAGCCCTTGCCGTCGTTGTTCCAGTCCAGGTAGAGCTCGCCGTCCGCCAGGCCACGGCTGGAGCCGATGTTGTAGCTCAGGACGGGCGTGGTGTACGAGTTGTTGTAGTTGGCGTTGGAGTCGCTGTTCTCCAGCCGCGACTCGATGCCCCAGTAGTTGGCGGACTTCTTCACCGGGTCGGTGCCGGACTGCGACTTCTTGACCTGGAGCTTGAAGTACGCGCCGTCGAATATCGTGCTGTCGTCCACCTGGCCGTACGCCGGCCCGTCCCAACTGATCTTCGCGTACGTGTAGACGGTGGAGCCGGAGCGCTTGGCGCACAGGCTGACCTTGAAGTCCCAGTTGTCCGCCCACGGGCCGTCGTACGCCGCGTCGTCGACGGACTTGGTGCTGGTGGTGCACCTGTAGTCGGCGGCGGAGGCCGGGGTGGCGGTCGCGATCGCGGCGGTGCCGGCGAGCGCGGCGATGATGACGGCGGAGGAGGTCGAGCGCTTCAGCTTACGCATGCGGTGCCTTTCGTAGGCGAGGACGTTTGCAAGATCAATTTAGCTCCGCAAAGTCCAAGAACCGTCACGGGAAAGGAACTTGACCGTCCCCGTACGGGAACTGGTTGAATCGCCAACTTCACGACGGCGAAAGCGTGCGCACAGCCATTTCGTGCAACAAGTCCGGTTCCACGAAGGGCACCTCCTCCGTGGGCCGCGACCTCCAGTCCAGCGGCCAGGTCAGCCCGTCGAGCGCGGGCACCCCCACAAAGGCCATGCTGCGTCCGGCCCGGCTCAGCGCCCGCGCCCCGGCCGGCCACGCGTGAGCCGCCGCCGTCCCGGGCGGCAGCAGGAAGTACAGGTTCTGCTCACCGGTCAGCTCCCGGACGATCGGCCCGGCCTGGAAGTCCGTGAACTCCATGAGCCTGTACGCCACTTCCTGGCCGAGCAGCCCTCCGATGCGTACCGCGTCGAAGTGGATGCCCGCATGCCGCAGGGCATGCCCGGAGGCCGGAACCCAGGACGGCACCCTGTCAAGTGAAATGCGCGGATTCATGCGGCCAGCTTTGCGGCCCGGATCTACTGTGACCAGCGCCACAAGGCGTTCGTGCGGAACTGTGCATTTGGGGAGGGCGGGCGTGAACATCGGAAAGAACGGCAGCCCCGGCGCCGCGAAGGCGTTCGGCAGGCTGCTGCGGTTCTACCGCGAAAGGGCCAAGGTCTCCCAGGAGGCCCTGGGCCACCACACCGGATACTCCAAGTCCCAAGTGGCCATGATCGAGCGCGGCGAGCGCAGGCCGAGGGGCAACTTCGTGGACCTGGCGGACGAGTTTCTGGGTGCACAGGGTGCACTGGTAGAGGTCGCGGAGGAGGTGAAGGCGAGCGGGGTCGCGGCGTGGTTCGAGGACTACTTGGAGGAGGAGGCGCGGGCGGCGGGTGTGCACAAGTACGAGAACCACCTCATTCCAGGGCTGCTCCAGACCGAGGCGTATGCGCGTGCCGTCTTCGCCTGTGCGAACCCGCCCTTCGATG
The DNA here is from genome assembly GCF_040674455.1 of Streptomyces sp. NPDC049837. Taxonomy (NCBI): domain Bacteria; kingdom Bacillati; phylum Actinomycetota; class Actinomycetes; order Kitasatosporales; family Streptomycetaceae; genus Streptomyces; species Streptomyces sp. NPDC049837. The sequence goes on from NZ_JBFAMP010000005.1 coordinate 411,152, forward strand.
AGGACGAGGTCGACATCATGGTCGCGGCCAGGCTGGCAAGACAGCAGCTTTTCCACCGCCGGCCGACTGCTCTCGTCAGCTTCGTCCTGGACAAAGCGGCACTCACCAAGCCCATCGGCGGGGCGGCTGTCCTCAAAGAGAACCTGCTGCACATCCTGGACATTGGCCGGCTACGAAACGTACAGATTCAGGTGATGCCGGAGTACCCAGAGGTCCACGCCGGACTCAGCGGCCCTTTCACCCTGCTGGAGACAGCCAAGCGTCAAAGCCAGCTCGTCTATGTCGAAGGCCTGAGCGGGCGGTACTTTCTGAGTGAGCAGCCGGAGTTGGGGGACGCGTTCGCGCGGTATGGCGTTCTGCGGGCGCAGGCCCTCAACCCGCAAGACTCCGCCCAACTCATCGAACAGGTGGCATGCGAGCTATGAGCATCAACCTCGACTGGTTCAAGAGCAGCTACAGCAGTGAGCAGGGGGGCGACTGCGTCGAGGTCGCCCTCCACCCCCACACCGTCCACGTCCGGGACTCCAAGGACGTGACCCGCCCTGCCCTCGCCCTCTCCCCCGCCGCATGGGCGGCGTTCCTGGGGGACCTCCGGTAGGTCCGGAGGTCCCACGCGCGGGCTAGCGCCGAAGGCGCAGGGCGTCGACCGCTGCTGCGGCGAGTGGCGCCGGGGTGCCGGACCGGGAGGCGGGCCGGGCGTCGGCCGGGGTGCCGCCGAGGGCCACGGTCATGTGGCGGAGCATCGCCGCGTCGATGGGGTGGGGCTTCATCTGGCCCTGCTCGTCGACGCGCTGGTACTTCATGAGGTTCCAGCCGAGCGCGACCTGCCGTCGGCCGTCCTCGGTGGACAGCGCCCAGGTACCGGCACCGAAGACGCCTCCGTCGTGGCCCCAGTACCACTGGCCGTCGGGCATCTTCAGCGTGTAGAGCCCGAGCCCGTACCGGAACGTCACCTCACCGCCGGGCGGCGGCTCGTGCGCGGGCACCGTGGTCTTCATGGCGTTCAGTTCGGCGGGGCCGAGCAGTCGGCCGCCGAGGAGCTGCCGGTAGAAGGAGTTGAGGTCGTCGACGGTCGACACCAGGGACCCGGCCGGGCCGCACCAGGACATGTCGTAGACGCTGTAGTCGCGGGCGGGCTCGATCGTCCCGTACATCGACTCGTACATCTTGGCGTGCGGGCCGGTCAGGAAGGGCGTGCGCGGGAAGTAGGTGTGGCGCAGCCCGGCCTTGCGGATGACGTTGCGGGCGATGTACTGCTCGGGTTCCTGGCCCGTCACCTTGCGCAGCAGCAGCCCGGCGATCACGTAGTTGGTGTTGGAGTACGCGTGCGTGCCGCGCGGTGCCGCCGGGGGCGCGGCGAGTCCGAGGCGTACGAGCTCCTCGGGGTCGAAGCGGTGGAACTGGCGAGCGTCGAGGGCCTTGCCGGGGTCCTCCAGGAGACCGGGGAAGGCGCCCAGGATGTGGTCGCCGAGGCCACTGGTGTGGTTGAGGAGCATGCGGACCGTGATGGCCTGTCCGCGCTCGCCGGGTATCAGCTCGGGCAGGTACCGGCCGATGGGCGCGTCGAGCTCGATGCGGCCCTTGGCGACCTGCTGGAGGACGGCGACGGCGGTGAAGGTCTTGGTGATGCTGCCGACCCGGTGCTCGAAGTCGGCCCGCACCGGGCGCTGCGTGCCGATGTCGGCGGTCCCGGCGGCGCCCCGCCACGATGACGAGCCGTCGCGGACGGCGGAGTACGTGCCGTACATGCCGGCCTGGTGGATCGCTTCGAGCGAGGCTCGCAGTGCCTTGCGGTCGAGAGGCCGGCCGTGGTCGGCACCGTGGCTCGGGGCGGACGCGGTGACCGGCGTGGGCGTGGTCGGTAAGGCGTGGGCCGGAAGCGTACCGGCGGCCAGGCAGAGCAGGGCGGCGCTCGACGCGAGCGCGGCGCGGCGGAGGTTGCGGCGGAGCGGGGAGGGAGCACGGCGAGTGGTGGGGTCCATGGGCCTTCCTGCACGGTCGACGGCGCACCGGTGTGTGCGCCGTCGACCATCCTCATGGCGCCGGCACGGCCCCTTCCTCCACCCAGGGGCCGATTGTGCGCACAGGAATGCATGACATTTGTCAGGCTCGGTGCCCGGTCAGCCGTGCTTGTGGAAGACCACCTCGGGATGGTCTGCGGACGGGCCGTCCAGCAGCGGCTGGCCCACGCCCTTGAGGTGCTGGTCGAAGAACGCCGCCACGTACGTGCGCGTGATCTCCTGCGACCGTTCGCCCGACAGGGGCTCGTCCGGGGGCAGCAGGCCCAACTGCTCCGCGAGGACGGGCGTGTCGGTGAAGGTGAAGTGGCCCGAGCCGGTGACCTTCAGCCAGCGCTTCCAGCCGTCGAGGCGAGGCCAGCCGTCCTTGTCCCAGGAGGTGCCGCCGTCTGCGGTGCCCAGGAGCATGAAGGGGCGTCCGTCCAGGCCCTGGAACGGCACCGAGTCGAAGAACCCGCCGTCCATGTTGGCCCCGGCGCGTACACGCGGGTCGCCCGCCATGGTCGCGGCGGCGGAGGAGCCGCCGACGGAGTGGCCCGCCATGCCGGTCCGGGTGTGGTCGATCACGCGGGCGTGCCGCCAGGCGGTGAGCCGGTCGAGCAGGAAGGAGACGTCCTGGGCGCGCCCCTTGGCGACCTCGGCCATACTTGCCCGCCCGCAGGCGACGCACGTCAGCAGCCGCCCTCCCGGGAAGGCCGTGCCCACCGACTCGTACGCGTGGTCGACGGCGGCGACGACGTACCCCCGGCTGGCCAGGTCCTCGGCGAGGACCGTAAGGGTCCACCGGTTCACCGTGAACCCGGGCGACAGCACCACGAGCGGGAACCTGCCGCGTGCGGGCGCCGCGCCGGGGCGGGCGTTGGTCCGGGTGGCGCTGAGGGTCTCGGGGCGGACCGCGTCGGTCAGTTTCCGGTCCTCGATGAAGGCGCGGGCCTCGCCGGTGGTCATGTACCGGGCCGTGCGGCCGCCGCCCCCGGGCCGGGCGGGGTAGTACATGGACACCATCAGTTCACGCGGCCCGGCCTCCGGCACCCACGGGTCGGGGCGGTCGGTGTCCACGAGGTGCAGGGTGTCGCGGCCCACGGCGAAGTCACCCGTGGGTGGCGGGAGTTCGAGGCGGACCCGGGCGGTCTCGGCGGCCGTGACCGTGTCGGGGGCCGCGTGGGCGACGCCCGTACCGAGCAGGGCGAGGGACAGGCCGAGTAACGCGGCGGCGGCGCCGCGAGGAAGACGGTTCATGCCGCCGAGGCTAGGCAGCGGGGTCCTGCCCCGGCGTCCCCCTGCGGCCTGAACCGTGTGGGCCCCAGGAGCTACGTCGATCTCCGACCGTGGACCGACCACCCCCTCAACAGCGTTGACCTCAAGCGTGGTTGAGGTTCTACGGTCGTCCGCACGCACCGGAAACGACGGAGGAGCAGTCATGACCACCACCGCACCCACGACCAATGGCCGAGTCATAGCCCTGGCACACCACGCCGGGCGTGCCCTTCTGGAGGGCGTACTGGACCGCCACGGGGCCACGTTCCACCAGAGCGTGACGCTCCGGGCCGTCGTCGTCGCGGGCGGGTCCATCGGCCGTGACGAGCTCATCGGTGACGTCAGGGGCTCGCTGAAGACCGACGCGTCGGTCGTGCGCGGCGTGATCGAGGAGCTGACGGCCGCGCGACTGCTGGAGGAGGTCCCCGCGGAGGCGCCCCGGCTGCGGCTCACGGACGCCGGGCGGGAGTTGCACGAGGCCACCACCGCCGAGACCGCCGATATCTCCGCCCGGCTGTACGCGGGCATCCCGGCCGAGGACCTCGCGGTCGCGGGCCGCGTGCTGACGCTGGTCACGGAGCGCGCGAACGCCGAGTTGGCCGGCGCCTAGGACGCCCCCGTGAGGCGGTTGGCGAACGTCGACATCGTGTACGTCCCGATGCCCATGACGACCTCCAGGGCGTTGCGTTCGGTGTAGCCGCGGGAGAGGAAGGCGGCCAGGTCCTCGTCGGAAACCTCGCCCGTGGTGGCGTACACGGCCTCGACGAACCGGCGTACGGCTTCGAGGCGTTCGTCGGGCAGCGGGGTGCCGCCCCGGAGGGCGGCGATGACGTCGGGGGCGGCGCCGAGGGTGCGGAGCTTGCGGGTGTGGAGGTCGACGCAGACCTCGCAGCCGTTGCGGGTGGCGACCGCCATGACGACCGTCTCGCGGGCGACCGGGTCCAGGGTGGTGCGGTCGAACATGGCCGTGAGGGTCATGAAGCCCTCCAGGAGCTCCGGGGAGGTGGCCATGCGGGCGGCGGCGGGCGGGAGGTGGCCGCCGGAGCGGTGGGTGATGGCTTCCAGCACGGGGCGGGCGGCGGGCGGGGCGGTGTCCAGGGTGTGGTCGACGAACATGGCCGCTCCTAAGATGGACAACATGGTTGACGATAAGAAGGTAAACCAGGTTGTCGATTCGGGCAAGGGCTACGAGCTGCCCCTGCTCCTCTTCGCCGGGTTCCGCACCCTCATCGACCGCCTCCACGCCGAACTCGCCCGCCAGGGCCACCCGGACGCACGGCCCGCGCACGGGTTCGCCATGCAGGCCATCGGGGTCGGCGGCGCGACCGCCAGCGAGGTGGGGCGGCGGCTCGGGGTCTCCAAGCAGGCGGCCGGCAAGACCGTCGACCGGCTCGTCGCCCTCGGGTACGCCGAGCGCGCCGACGACCCCGCCGACGCCCGCCGCAAGCTCGTCCGCCTCACCCCGCACGGCCTGGACGCCCTCGCCCGCTCGGCCGCCATCTTCGACGAGCTGCGCGCGGACTGGGCGCGGGCCCTGGGGGCGGAACGGGTCCGGGACATGGAGGCGGCACTCCGTACCGTCGTCCCGGCCGACGCCTTCCGGCTCGACGCGGCGGGGTGGCTGGGCGGGGCGTGACGCACGGGTTGGCGAGCCGCCGCCACGGGCGTGTCGGCCCGTGCCTACGTATCGTTGAAGGGCGCGGCTGCATGCGATCACGCGGCAGCGGGGAGGAGCGCCACGATGACCGTCGTAGAGAACGACAGGATCCACATGGCCGACAGCAACGACGAGCGCACCCTGGACGAAATGTTCGAGGCGCTTGAGCGGATGGGCGTCCCCGAGGGATACAAGGCTGAGATCGTCCGGGGGCACATCTTCATGTCGCCGCAGCGGGACACCCACTGGAACATCATTCTGGACATCGTCGAGCAGCTTCGGACCAAGCACCCGAGGAAGCGGATCAAGTCCGATGTCCGCATCGACTATCCCGGCCACCTCAACGGCTTCGCCACCGATGTGACCCTCGTCTCCGAAGGCGCCACGATGGACGACAAGGGTCTGTGGCACTACCAGGACGTCGAGTTCGTCGCCGAGGTCATCTCCCGCAGCACCGGCATGAACGACTACGGCCCCAAGAAGGACGCGTACGCCGCAGCCGGCGTGCCGGTCTACCTGATCGTCAATCCCTACACCGGCAAGTGCGTGCTGCACACCACGCCCAAGGACGGTGCGTACCCCGAGCCCGAGCGGTTCGGCTTCGGCGAGCCCATCGACCTCACCGACACCCCCGTCGGCCTCGTCCTCGACACCTCCGACTTCCCCCGCGACTGACGCACCACCGGTCCGGCGCACCCTTGCTTCGAGCGCGCTCCAAGGCGTTGGCTGTACGTTCATGAAGTACACGCAGCTCGGACGCACCGGACTCAAGGTCAGCCGACTCGTCCTCGGCACGATGAACTTCGGGCCCCAGACCGACGAGGCCGGCAGTCACGCGATCATGAATTCCGCCATCGACGCGGGCATCAACTTCTTCGACACCGCCAACGTGTACGGCTGGGGCGAGAACAAGGGCCGTACGGAGGAGATCATCGGCTCCTGGTTCGCCCGTGGCGGCGACCGGGACAAGGTGGTGCTCGCCACCAAGGTGTACGGGAACATGGGGACCGACGGGCACGTATGGCCCAACCACGACCGGCTGTCGGCCGTGAACATCCGGCGGGCCGTCGACGGCAGCCTCAAGCGCCTCAACACCGACTACATCGATCTCTACCAGTTCCACCACATCGACCGCCGCACTCCCTTCGAGGAGATCTGGCAGGCCATCGACGTGCTGATCCAGCAGGGGAAGATCCTCTACGCCGGATCGTCGAACTTCCCCGGCTACAAGATCGCCCAGGCGAACGAGATCGCCGAGCGGCGCGGCATGGTCGGGCTCGTCAGCGAGCAGTGCCTCTACAACCTGGCCGAGCGCCGCGCCGAGATGGAGGTCATCCCGGCCGCACAGGACTACGGCGTCGGGATCATCCCGTGGTCGCCGCTGCACGGCGGGCTGCTCGGCGGGGTGATCAAGAAGGAGACCGAAGGGGCGCGCCGCACCAGCGGCCGGTCGGCGGACGCGCTCGACAACACCGACGTACGCCTCCAGATCCAGGCGTACGAGGACCTCGTCGACAAGCACGGGCTCAAGCCGGGCGAGGTGGCCCTGGCCTGGCTGCTGTCCCGGCCGGGGGTGACGGGGCCGATCGTCGGGCCGCGTACCGCCGAGCAGCTCGACTCCGCGCTGCGGGCGGTGGAGCTGGAGCTGTCGGACGAGGTCCTGACGGAGCTGGACGCGATCTTCCCGGGTCCGGGGCCGTCCCCGGAGGCATTCGCCTGGTGACAGGCGCCGGCCGGCGGCCGTCGCTCGGTCAGCCGAGCGCGGCCGCCAGGGCGATGATCACGAACATCAGCACGAGCACACCGGCCATGATCCGGTTACGGGTCTTCGGGTCCACCCCCCGAGACTAGCTCGCCCGTCCCAGCGGCCAGGAACCGACCGTCTCGTAGCGCGGCCCCCGGCCCGCGTCGCCGCCCGCGCCGAGACGGCTGCGCACGAGGGCGAGCTCGGCGACCTCCCAGCGGGTGCCCTCGAAGTCCTGGAGCCGCTCGACGAACGGCCGCAGGTCGGCGGTGTCGGTGCGGCTGCGGGCGATCGTCAGGTGCGCCTGGTACCGGCGGTGCTCGTCCATCGGGATGCCGGAGCGGCGGGCGGCGGCGTCCGCGCGTTCGGCGAGCAGCCGCATGTCGTCCAGCCCGCCCGCCGCGCCCGCCCACAGGACGCGGCGCCCGAACCGTCCGCCCCCGTGCACGCGCAGCGGGAAGGGCTCGGTGCGGTGCGCGGCGCGGGCGAGCCGGCCGCGCAGCTCCGGCAGCAGCCGCTCGTCCACCTCCCCCATGAACGCGAGTGTGAAGTGCCAGCCGTCACGCCCCGCCCAGCGGAGCTCGTCGGCGCCCGGAAGGTGCTTCAACCGGTCGACCACGGCGGCGAGTTCATCGACGGCGACCTGGCTCGGCAGCACGGCAGCGAAAAGCCTCATGACGCGAGTCTGGCATGATCGCCGCGCCTTATTCTCGTCCGATGAGCATGGACATGAGCAGGGGCAAGGTGGAGATCAGGAAGGGCGGGTCCGACGACATCCCCGCGATACTCGGCATGCTGGACAGCGCCGTCGTCTGGCTCAACGAGCGCGGCATCACCGACCAGTGGGGCACCGAGCCGTGGTCGGCGAAGCCCCGGGCCGTGCAGCGCGTGCACGATGTCGTGGCGGAGGGCACGCCCTGGATCGCCGAGATCGACGGCGTACCGGCGGGAACCCTCTCGTTGACGCCGGCACCGGGGCCGGAGGTCGCCCCCGCCGACGAGCCGGAGCTGTACGTGCGGCTACTGGCCACCGACATCCGGTACCACGGGCGCGGCGTGGGCAGCGCGCTGCTGGCGCACGCGGTGGAGGAGACCCGGCGGCAGGGCGTCTCGCTGCTGCGCGTTGACTGCTTCGCGGGCAGCGAGGGACGGCTCGTGGACTACTACGTGCGCCACGGCTTCACGCCCACGGAGACCTTCACGGTCGGTGAGTGGAAGGGGCAGGTGCTGGCGCTGCGGGTGTGACCGGGGGCCGGCTACGCGGCCGTCGCCAGTTCCTCCCGCTGGACGAACCGCACGTGTGGGTGGCCCCGGCGCAGGTCGACCTTCAGCCGGAGGCCCCCCACCCGGGCCAGCACCAGGCCGATCACCACGGCGGCGGCCAGCGAGACGGCACCGCCCGTGGCGAAGCCGACGCGCGCGCCGTACGTGTCGGTGATCCAGCCCAGCAGGGGCGCGCCCAGCGGCGTACCGCCGACGAACACCATCATGTAGAGGCTCATCACCCGGCCACGCATGACGGGGTCGGTCGCCATCTGGACGGAGGAGTTGGCGGTGACGTTCACCGTCAGGCCGAGCATGCCGATGGGGACCAGCAGCAGGGCGAAGAGCCAGAAGGCCGGGGAGAGCGCGGCGGCGATCTCCAGGACGCCGAAGGCCATCGCCGCGCCGACCAGCAGCCGCAGCCGCGAGGTGCCGCGCCGGGCGGAGAGCAGGGCCCCGGCGAGGGAGCCGACGGCCATCAGGGTGTTGAGGAAGCCGTACGTGCCCGGTCCGACGTGGAAGACGCCGTCGGCGAACGCGGTCAGCCAGATGGGGAAGTTGAAGCCGAACGTGCCGATGAAGCCGACGAGCGCGATGGGCCAGATCAGCTCGGGGCGCCCGGCGACGTACCGCAGTCCTTCGCGCAACTGTCCCTTGCCGCGCGGGGCGCGCTCGACCTTGTGCAGCTCGCCGGTGCGCATCAGCAGCAGGGCGGTCAGCGGGGCGAGGAAGGACAGGCCGTTGACGAGGAAGGCCCAGCCGCTGCCGATGGAGGCGATGAGCAGGCCCGCGACGGCGGGGCCGACGAGCCGCGCCGACTGGAAGTTGGCGGAGTTCAGGCTGACGGCGTTGCGGAGCTGGGCCGGTCCGACCAGTTCGGAGACGAAGGACTGGCGGGCCGGGGTGTCCACGACGGTGACCATGCCGAGCAGGAACGCGATCAGGTAGACGTGCCAGACCTGGACGTGCCCGGAGAGGGTGAGGACGGCGAGGGCGAGACCGCACAGGCCGAGGGCGCCCTGGCTGAGCAGCAGCAGGCGCCGCTTGGGGTAGCGGTCGGCGATGACACCGCCGTACAGGCCGAACAGCAGCATCGGCAGGAACTGGAGCGCCGTGGTGATACCGACGGCGGCGGCGGAGCCCGTGAGGCTGAGGACCAGCCAGTCCTGGGTGATGCGGGCCATCCAGGTGCCGGTGTTGGAGACGATGGCCCCGGTGAAGAAGAGCCGGTAATTGCGGACCTTGAGGGAGGAGAAGGTCCGGTTGCGCGTGGTGTTGTCGTGCGTGTCGTAGGGGTTGTGTGCGGGTGCGGAGTCTGCTCCGGGTCCCGTACTCAAAAGGGTTCGCCTCCTTGTGTCGTACGTCTTACAGGTGTGCGAGCTTCTCCAGTACAGGAGCGGCGTCGCGCAGCTTTGCCCACTCGTCCTCGTCCAAACCTTCGGCGAGGGCGGCCAGCCAGGCGTTCCGCTTGCGGCGGGACTCCTCGAGCATGGCCTCGGCCGTCTCGGTCTGGGTGACGACCTTCTGCCGGCGGTCGTCGGGATGCGGCTCCAGCCGGACCAGTCCCTTGGCTTCGAGCAGCGCGACGATGCGTGTCATCGACGGCGGCTGGACGTGCTCCTTGCGGGCCAGCTCACCAGGGGTGGCGGAACCGCAGCGGGCGAGGGTGCCGAGCACCGACATCTCGGTGGGGCTCAGCGATTCGTCGACGCGCTGGTGCTTGAGGCGTCGGCCCAGCCGCATGACGGCGGAGCGCAAGGCGTTCACGGCGGCTGCGTCAGCGGCGTCACCGTGGGAAAGGTCAGGCATGTATTTAGCGTAACTCATTACCCTGGCTAAATACCACCGGGTGGGCGGGGAGTGGTGCGGGTCACCCGTACGAGTGAGACGGTGCCGGAAAGTGACGCGGGGGGCGGGGCGGGGCGGCGACTCTGGGCGGCATGGGATCGACAGTGCTCAGCCTGCGGATAGACGGAGAGCTGCTCGACCGGGTCCGGCGCCATGCCGCCCGCAGCGGAATGAGCGTCCAGGACTACGTGGTCCGGACGCTGATCCGCGACGACTTCGACGAACGCTTCGAGGCGGCGGTCGACGAGACGAACCGCTTCTACAACGCCCGCGGCGCGTAAGCCCCGGGCGCGCCGCCCCCGGCCCCCCGCGCGGCAGCTCCACGCCGCGAAAGCGCCTGGCGGCGCCTGGGCGAGGCCGGGGCGCGGCCCCCGGGGTTCGCCCGCCGCCCGGGCGGCGGCTGGTGGCGGCGCCGGGGCTTCGTCCCCCACCCCGCCCCTTCCCGAAACCCTGCCGGGGGCTGGTGGGGGTTGGGGTCCGGGGGCTTCGCCCCCGCCGGGGGCGCGGCAGCTCCGCGCCGCGAAAGCGCCTGCCGGCGCCTGGGCGAGGCCGGGGCGGTGCCGATGCCCGGTGCCCACGAGGGCGGTGCCCATGCCGGGTGCACCCGCGGGCGGTGCCCAGGCCCCGGTGCACCCACGTGCGGTGCCCATGCCCGGGGGGCACGTGGGCGGTTACGTGAGGCCGAGCGACGGCATCGTGTAGTAGAAGGCGAAGACCGCCGAGACGACGTACATCGCCGCCGGGACCTCGCGGCCGCGGCCCGCCGCGAGGCGGAGCACGGTGAAGGCGATGAAGCCGATGCCGATGCCGTTGGTGATCGAGTAGGTGAACGGCATCATCACCATCGCCAGGAACGCCGGCACCGCGATGGTGAAGTCGCTCCAGTCGATGTCCTTCACCGACCCGGCCAGGATCAGGAAGCCGACCGCCAGCAGGGCGGGGGTGGCCGCCTGGGAGGGGACCATCGTGGCGAGCGGGGTGAGGAAGAGGGCCACCGAGAAGAGGCCGCCCGTGACGACGGACGCGAGGCCCGTGCGCGCGCCCTCGCCGACGCCCGCCGTGGACTCGACGAAGCAGGTGGTGGCCGAGGAGGAGCTGGCGCCGCCGGAGGCGACGGCCAGGCCGTCCACGAGGAGCACCTTGTTGATGCCGGGGAAGTTGCCGTCCTTGTCCATCAGCTTCGCCTCGTCGCCGACACCCAGGATCGTGCCCATCGCGTCGAAGAAGCAGGACAACAGCACCGTGAAGACGAACAGGCAGCCGGTCAGCAGGCCGACCTTCTCGAAGCCGCCGAACAGGCTGACCTGCCCGACCAGCCCGAAGTCGGGCGTGGCGACCGGGTTGCCGGGCCACTTCGGGGTGGTCAGGCCCCAGGAGGGGACGGTCGCGACCGCGTTGACGACCATCGCGACGATCGTCATGACGACGATCGAGATGAGGATCGCGCCCGGCACCTTCCGGATGATCAGCGCCAGGGTCAGCAGCGCGCCCAGCACGAAGACCAGGACCGGCCATCCGGTGAGGTGTCCGCTCGCGCCGAGCTGGAGCGGGACGGTGGTGTGGGCGGCGTCCGGGATACGGGAGACGAAGCCGGAGTCGACCAGGCCGATCAGCATGATGAACAGGCCGATGCCGATGGCGATGCCCTTGCGCAGGCCGAGGGGCACGGCGTTCATCACCCGCTCCCGCAGGCCCGTGGCGACCAGCAGCATCACCACGAAGCCGGCGAGCACGACCATGCCCATGGCGTCCGGCCACGACATGCGGGGCGCGAGCTGGAGCGCGACGACCGTGTTGACGCCGAGACCGGCCGCGAGGGCGATCGGGACGTTGCCGATGACGCCCATGAGCAGCGTCGAGAAGGCGGCGGTCAGCACGGTGGCGGTGACGAGCTGGCCACCGTCGAGCTGGTGCCCGTACATGTCCTTGGCGCTGCCGAGGATGATCGGGTTCAGCACGATGATGTAGGCCATCGCGAAGAAGGTCGCGAATCCGCCGCGTACCTCTCGGGCGACCGTGGAGCCACGCTCCGAGATCTTGAAGAAGCGGTCCAGGCGGCCGCTGGTCGGCTGCTGGGGCGACGGCGGCTGGGCGCCGGCGTCCACCAGCGCGGTGGCCGAGGAGGGCATGCGAAACCTCATGGTGCGGGGGCGGGGAAGTGGCCATAACCGGTCGTGTTTGGTCGTTCACACGAAAGAAACCGGTCAGACGCAAGACGTTCCAGTATGAACGCATCAGACGAAGATCGGTATCTCCGCGCGTAGAGCCAGCGGGCGGAAGGCTCACACCTACACTGTGCGCATGGCGAAGTGGACCCCCAAGCACGAGGCACCCGAACCCCTGGAGGGGCCGGTCGTCGCCACGATCACCGGCGGCACGATCCTCTGGTTCGTCCTCTTCCTGGTGCAGGTCCCCTTCTACGGCTGGTTCGCCGACCGCGACCTCACCTGGTGGGTGTGGACCTGCCTCGCGGGCGGCGGGCTCGGACTGATCGGCATCTGGTACGTCCGCAAGCGCGACGCGGCCCTCAAGCGGGCGGCGGCCGAGGCCGACAAGGACTGACGCCCGGACTGACGTAGCACCACGGGACCATTCCCGTCGTACCAGGGGCGGATCTTCCCGCCGCTCGCCGTGTGCGGGGGCGGCGACGGCCGTACCGTCGAAAACATGACGCAGCGGGCGAAGATCGAGACCGGGCCCACCATCGACGCCGGGGCCGAGCTCGACCCCGTACACCCGGTGCGGCCACCCGTTCAGCACCGGCCGGCCGGACTGACCGCCGCCGAGGTGGCCGAGCGGGTCGCGCGGGGCGAGGTCAACGACGTACCCGTACGCAGCTCCCGCTCCACCGTCGACATCGTCCGCGGCAACGTCTTCACCCGCTTCAACGCGATCATCGGCGTGCTGTGGGTGATCATGCTGATCGTCGCGCCGATCCAGGACAGCCTGTTCGGGTTCGTCATCCTCGCCAACACCGGTATCGGCATCATCCAGGAGCTGCGCGCCAAGAAGACCCTGGACTCCCTCGCCCTCATCGGCGAGGCCAAGCCCACCGTCCGGCGCGACGGGGTGTCGGCGGAGGTGTCGACGTCGGAGATCGTCCTCGGGGACTGCATCGAACTCGGGCCGGGCGACAAGGTCGTCGTCGACGGCGAGGTCGCCGAGGCGGACAACCTGGAGATCGACGAGTCGCTGCTCACCGGCGAGGCCGACCCCGTCCTGAAGAAGCGCGGCGACCAGGTCATGTCCGGCAGCTTCGTCGTCGCGGGCGGCGGGGCGTTCACCGCCACCAAGGTGGGGCGCGAGGCGTACGCCGCCCAGCTCGCCGAGGAGGCGTCCCGCTTCACGCTCGTCCACTCCGAGCTGCGCAGCGGCATCTCGACGATCCTCAAGTACGTGACGTGGATGATGGTCCCGACCGCGATCGGGCTCATCATCAGCCAGCTCGTCGTCAAGGACACCGACTTCAAGGAGTCGGTCGCGCGGACGGTCGGCGGCATCGTGCCGATGATCCCCGAGGGGCTGGTCCTCCTCACCTCCGTCGCCTTCGCCATCGGGGTGATCCGGCTCGGCCGCAAGCAGTGCCTGGTGCAGGAGCTGCCCGCCATCGAGGGGCTCGCCCGCGTCGACGTCGTGTGCCTCGACAAGACCGGCACGCTGACCGAGGGCGGCATGGACGTCACCGAGCTGCGGACGCTGAACGGCTCGGACGAGGCGTACGTACGCAAGGTCCTCGGCGCGCTCGGCGAGTCCGACCCGCGCCCCAACGCCTCGCTCCAGGCCATCATCGACACCTACCCCGACAGCGACGACTGGCGGTGCACCCAGGCGCTGCCGTTCTCCTCCGCGCGCAAGTACAGCGGCGCCGCCTTCAGCGAGGGCGACGGACAGACCAGCACCTGGCTGCTGGGCGCGCCGGACGTGCTGCTGCCCGACGGCGACCCGGTGCTCGGCGAGATCGAGGACCTCAACCAGCAGGGCCTGCGCGTCCTGCTGCTCGCCCGGGTCAGCGGCGAGCTGGACGACCCCGAGGTCGCCGGGACCGCCGACGCCACCGCCCTCGTCGTCCTGGAGCAGCGGCTGCGGCCCGACGCCGCCGACACCCTCGCCTACTTCGCCGACCAGAACGTCGCCGCCAAGGTCATCTCCGGCGACAACGCCGTCTCGGTCGGCGCGGTGGCCGGCAAGCTCGGCCTGCCGGGCGCCGAGCGGACGGTCGACGCGCGGCGCCTGCCCGCCGAGCGGGAGGGGATGGCGACGGCCCTCGACGAAGGGACCGTCTTCGGGCGCGTCACCCCGCAGCAGAAGCGCGACATGGTCGGCGCGCTCCAGTCGCACGGGCACACGGTCGCGATGACCGGCGACGGCGTCAACGACGTCCTCGCCCTGAAGGACGCCGACATCGGCGTCTCCATGGGGTCCGGGTCGGAGGCGACGAAGGCCGTCGCCCAGATCGTGCTGCTCAACAACAGCTTCGCCACGCTGCCGTCGGTCGTCGCGGAGGGGCGCCGGGTCATCGGCAACATCACCCGCGTCGCCACGCTCTTCCTCACCAAGACGGTGTACTCGGTGCTGCTGGCGATCATGGTGGTGTGCTCCCAGGTGGAGTACCCCTTCCTCCCCCGGCACCTGACGCTGCTGTCCACGCTCACCATCGGCGTCCCGGCCTTCTTCCTGGCGCTCGCCCCGAACAAGGAGCGCGCCAAGCCCCACTTCGTCCGCCGCGTCATGCGGTACGCCATCCCCGCCGGGATCGTCGCCGCCGCCACCACCTTCGCCACCTACCTGCTGGCCCGTACGCACTACAGCGGACCGGGCGCGCTCGCGGCCGAGACCAGCGCGGCGACGCTGACGCTGTTCCTGGTGTCGCTGTGGGTGCTGGCGATCATCGCCCGCCCGTACACGTGGTGGCGGATCGGGCTGGTCGCGACGATGGGTGCGGGCTTCCTGCTGGTCCTCGTCGTGCCCTGGCTCCAGGACTTCTTCGCGCTGCGTCTGGTCGGGACGACGATGCCGTGGGCGGCGGTGGCCATCGCGGCGATGGGCGCCGCGCTCGTGGAGCTGGCCTGGCGGGTGGTGGAGCGGCGCTTCCCGGCGGGCGGCCGGGAGGAGCAGCCGGACCAGGGCCAGTCGGAGCCGGAACAGCCGGAGCCGGGTCAGCCGAACCAGGGCCGGTCGGACCGGGGCCAGTCGGACCGGGGCCAGCCAGACGGGGGCTGATCCGACACCAAAAGGCCCGCACCATCCAGGTGCGGGCCTCGGGCGCCCTTGCGGTGCCGGACTGCTCCGGGCTCTCAGCTCAGCGCTTGACGGTCTTCGCCGGGGCCGGCTTCTTCTTCGCCGCCTCGTCCTTGGCACGGGCCTCGTACTGGCCGATGTCCAGGAAGTGGCGCAGCCCCTCCGGCGTGCCCTTCAGCGCCTTCGCCGCCGCCGCCTTGACCGCGGGGCCGCCCGCCGCGGCGATCCGCGTGGCGCGCGCCCGGTCGTCCGTGAGGCGCGCAGCGTGCTGGCCGGTCTCCAGGAAGGCCTGGATGGCCTGCTCGGTGTTGGCCTGCATGGCCTTCTTGCCCGCCTCCTTCACCGCCGGGCCGCCCACGCTGATGACCCGTGAGACCCGCACGCGGTCGTCCGTGAGACGCGCCTGGTACTGGCCGGTCTCCAGGAAGCGCCGCACATCGTCCGCCGTGCCGTCCAGCGCCTTGCTCCCCGCCTCCTTCACGCCGGGGCCGCCCCGGTGAATGATCTGGGCGACGCGGACCCTGTCGTCTTCAAGCTGCGCCTGGTACTGGCCGGACTCCAGGAAGCGGACGATGTCCTCGGGGGTGCCCTTCAGCGCCTTCTTGCCGGCCTCCTTCACCGCGGGACCACCGATGCTGATGATCCGCGAGACCCGCACCTCATCGTCGACGAGCCGCTGCTCGTACTGGCCGGTCTCCAGGAACTGGCGCATGTCCTCGGGCGTGCCGTCCAGCGCCTTCTGCGCCGCCTCGCGGACACCCGGGCCGGTGTACGGGTTGGCCAGCATCTTGAGGATCGCGGCCCGGTCCCGCTCGGCCGGGGAGGCGTCCGTCGCCGAGGCGGCCGGTGCGGGAGCGGCCGACGCCTCACCGTCGGCGGCGAGCGCCGGGACGGAGAACAGCAGAGCGGGGGTGATCGCCACCGCCGCGACGATGGCCGGGATACGGGCCAGCTTCATGCACACCTACCAACCGCAAGAACGATCTTCACGTCATCTTCGAAAGCGTGTTGATCTTGTGCGAATTACGGCATCAGGTCAAATGAGTTAAGCCCCCACGCCAGGCCCGGCCCGCGCGGGATCAGTCGAACCAGCGGTCGCGGGCCAGTTCGGCCGTGCGGGAGGGGTCCTCCAGGAGCGCCGCGACCTCGAAGCGGCGCGGCCACTGGCCCGCCGCCCAGGCCAGGCCCGCCGCGACGCCCTCCAGGGTGGCGGCGTGGACGACACCGTCGGGGGTACGGCGCCAGTCCAGTTCGACGCCGCCCGCCCGCAACTCCTCGTGCTCGACGTACGTCGCGGGCGTACCCGCCCCGAGCAGGGCGTGCACCGACTCGGGTACGTCGTGCTCCTCGCCCTCCGTCGTCACCTCCGCCTCGACCTCCTCGCTCAGTCGCCGGACCTGGAACAGCTCCGCCAGGTCCGCCGCCCGCGCCGGGGCCACCGGCAGCAGCGGGCGGCCCTCCGCGAGCGGCAGCAGATCGGGCGCGTCGGCGACGAACGCGTCCGCCGCGTCCACCACCCGTACCTCGCCGTCGACCACCGCGCGAAGCCGGTCGGGGAGGGTGACCTGCTCGGGGTCGAGGTCGGCGAGCCTGGTGTACAGGCCGTGCAGTTGGGCGGCGGTCACCTCGCGCTCGGGATCGGCGAGCCGCGCCAGCAGCTCGGCCGCGCCGCCCGGCTCGTCGAGGAGCGCGGCGACGGTGGTGCGGACACCCAGGGCGTGCAGCACCTGCGGGTCACGGAAGCCCGTCGCGATGTCGGCCGAGTCGTACAGCCCCTCCAGCAGCGGGTCCGCCCCGGCGGCGCGCAGCCCGGCCGGACGGCGCCCGTCCAGCACCGGGTGGTCGCGCAGCCACCAGGCGGTGTACGGGCGGACCGTCTCGGTCGTACCGTCCGGCAGCAGGACGCGCACCGGCTGGGTGAGCGCGTCGCGCAGCGGCGGCTGGGCGAGCAGCGCCAGCGCCTCGGGCCAGGCGTCGTCGTCGACCAGGTCCAGGTCCCGCACGGCGACGATCTCGGTCGCGACGGGCGGCACCGGCGTCTCGGGCAGTTGGTCCAGGGCGTCCTCGCACCACACGTCGACGGCGTCCAGCAGCCCGACGTCGTCCGGCTCGGCGAAGTCCCCTTCGCGGGGCTCCAGTTCGTCCGGGTCCAGGACGACGTCCGTGGCCCGCACGAGGGCGAAGTTCGCGAGCACCCCGCACGCGGCGAGCGGCTGCTCGCCCCACCGCTCGGCCAACTCGGCGTCGACCAGCGCCAGTTCGTCCTCGCGCATCACCGAGGCGAACGGGCTGCCGGGCAGCACCAGTTCACCGGCGGGCGCGAGCTCACCCTCCTCGTCGGGCAGGGCGAGCGCGCCCAGCCACGGCTCGTCGCCCGGCTCCAGACCGGCGTCCCGTACGAGGGTGAGGACCGTCTCGGCCAGCTCGTCCGCGTCCAGGGCGTCCTCGTCCCACACGTCACCCCCGTCCAGGGACGCGGCCACGGCGGCCCGCACCTGCGGCGTGGTGAGCACGGCACGCGGGGTGGCGGGCAGGGCGCCGAGCTTCTCCAGGATGGGATGGGCGGCGTCCGGGTGGGCGACCTTCAGGCCCAGCCGGGTCAGGTCCGTGGGCGTGTCCGGCAGCGGCAGCAGGACGTGCCGGGGGCCGATCGCGGTACGGCCGCCGACGAGCGGCACGGGCAGGCCGGTCAGCCGGTCGGGGTCGACGCCCGCGAGCGACTCGTACAGCTTGTGCCACCACTCGGCGCTGCGCTCGGTGCCCGCCAGCCGGTCGATGGCGTCGCCGAGGGGGAGCCGGGCCACACCGAGGGCGCGCAGCTCGGTACGGCGCTCCAGACCGGCGGGCAGCAGCGTCGGCAGGACCTCCGCGAGGACGCGTACGGTGTCGGCGCCCGCGCCCTCGACGACCTCCGCCTCGAACGGACGCAGCGCGTGGAGCTCCTCCGTGGCCGCCGCCGGTGCCAGGAACGCCACGCGCGGCAGCAGCTCCAGGACGGCGGCCCGGATCGCCCCGTCCAGGACGCCCTTGCCGAGTGGCCCCGGCACCAGGTCGATCGTCCCGGTCGACACGGGCCGCCACTCGGCCAGCAGCTCGGCGTACGCGTCGGCGGCGCGCAGCACCAGGAAGTCGGTGAGCGGCCCGGGCGCCGGGTGGCGGCGGGTGGTGTCCAGCGGGAACGTCGCGATGAGCAGGGCCGGGATGCCGAGCGGCTCGTCGGTGGGCGTCGGGGCGTGCACCACGGGCGCGGTACGGGGACGGGCGGGCGCGCCCTCGTCGTCCACGGGCACGGCCCAGGTGACCGCCCAGTGCGGGCGCAGCCGCTCCTCGACGGGCCGGTCCTTGAGCAGGCCGGGCTCGATGGCGCCCTGGTGGGTGACGGTCCGCCAGCGCCGGGTGCCGCCGTCCGTGTCGTCGACGTGGACGTACCCGTCCCGCTCCGTACGCGTGAGGGTCCGTGTGCCCTTCGGGGTCTCCACGACGACCTCGGTGAGCCCCGGCAGGGTCAGCAGCAGGGCGTCGTCGATCCCGGCGAGCAGCCGTTCGGCCAGGTCCACGGCGGCGGCGTCGCGCAGCGGCAGGATCACCACCGTGTCGTAGCCCTCGGGCGCGGTGCCCTCGGCGGGCAGCGGGAGCCGCAGCAGCGGTACGTGGCCGTCGCGGCGGCGCAGCTCGTCGCCCAGGCCGGGGCTGGCCTGCGCGGCCTGGGCGGCCATCTCGCGGGCCTCGCGCAGCGACCACCTCACGCCCCCGTGCCGGCCCACGATCGCCGGCTCGTCGCTGACGGCCAGCACGGCGGCGAACCCGACGCCGAACCGGCCGACCGCGCCCTCGTGGCCCTCCCGCTTGGCGGACGCGCGCAGCGTGCTGAGCGACTCGACGCCGGTCGCGTCCAGCGGTGCGCCCGTGTTGGCGGCCGCGAGGACGGCGGGGCCGTCGGCGTCGGCCGGGTGCAGCGTGAGCCTCAGCCGTCCCGGGACGCCCGCGCGGGCGGCGGCGTCGGCGGCGTTCTGGGCGAGCTCCACGACCAGCCGGTCGCGGTACCCGCCGAGCGCCAGGTCCTCCTCGGCGTTGGCGTCCTCCCGGAACCTCGCGGGCCCGGCGCCCCACGCGTCGAGCACCCCGCGCCGCAGCCGTGCGGTGCCGAACGGGTCGGCCCCCTCGGTCGCCGTCGCCCTCACGCTCACGTGTCGCTCCGCTCTCTCGCCCTGCGCTTGCTCCGGGGCCCGAAGGTACCGCGTGGCGGAGGGCGCCTGCTTTTCCCCCACCCCGCCCCTCCCCGAAACCGGTGGCTGACGCCCCCGGACCCCCCTGACAGGGGAGATGGTTGTACGTGGGGGCTGACGCCCCCACACCCCCGGGCCGCGGCAGCTTCGCGCCACGTGGGCGTGGGCGCTCCAGTCCCCGGAGCGCGGCAGCTTCGCGCCGCGTGGGGTGCCGCCCCGGGCGACCCCGGCCCACCCCGAAGGGGGACGCGCAGTGGGTCGCGTTCTGGGCGTAGGACGACTGAGCTTGCGAAGGAGAGCCCAGGACACGGTCCCCGGAGCGGCCCCAACGGCACGCGACCGCGCCGGGGCGACCGGCGACAGGCCCGCGCCCCGGGGGCTAGCTGTGGCCCAGGTCTTCGGAGGCGGCGTCCGGGGAGACCGGGGGGACCGAGCCGCTGTCGCGGGCGGGGCGGAGGGGGAACTCGTCGGCGCCCATGGAGTCCAGGACCGGCGGGGCCGGGCGCGGGGGCTTGGGCATGACGGCCGCCTCGGAGTGGCCGCCGCAGCCGTACGTCAGGGAGACCACGTGCCCGTCCGCCGGCGAGAACTCGTTGGCGCACACGCCGAACGCCTGCTTCAGGGACCCGCCCAGCGGCATCAGGAACCCGCACGTGACGCAGGTCGCCGGGGCGGCCTGGGCCATCGGGGTCTTGGCCCCGTAGGCCTCCTCCCACCGGTCGGCCGCGACGTGCAGCCCGTACCGCGAAAGGACCCGCGCCCGCCGCAGGCCGAGCTCCTCCGCGACGGCCGCGATGGTGCCGCGCGACGGCGTACGGGTGACGAGGTCGGCGTCCTCGGAGTCGACGAGCTCGGCCATCTCCTCCGACACGGGCGAGTTCGGCGGCGGCGCGTCCTCGCCGGTGTAGCCGGGCTCCAGCCGGAGGTCGTCCTGCTCGGTGGGCAGCAGGTCGCCGGGCCCGAGGTCGCCCGGGCGCAGCCGCTCGCTCCACGGCACCCACTCGGGGGCGAGAAGGGCGTCGGGACCCGGCAGCATGACCGTCTCGTCGAGGGTGACGACCTTGGCGCGGGAGGCGCGGGCGACCGTCACGGCCCAGCGCCAGCCCCGGTAGCCGGGCTTCCGGCATTCGAAGAAGTGCGTGACGACCCGGTCACCCTCCGCGACGACACCCGTGTGCTCACCCACCACCCCGGGCGCGGCCACCTCGGCGGCCGCTTCCCGCGCGAAGTCCACCGCCTCGGCGCACAGGCGGTCGGGGGCCGGGGTACGCGCAGTACGGCTTCGCGTCGTCGCAGCACTCACAGGTCTCGCTCATCTCCTACGCCGTCTCACAGATGCGCCGGCCGATTCGCGATGTACGGGCGGCGGGCGGAGCGGACCAGTGGGCCGCATCGACGTCCGCGCCCGACGTGTCTCGGGCACACCTATCGTCATCCATTCTGCGGGATGCCGAAGAGGCGCGCGGCCGAGAACTTCCGCCGGTGGCGCGCTACGCACGCTACCCCCTCCGCAGCCCGCCGCCCACCTGCCCGCCCCAAGTAGCCCTCATCACGGTTCACTGAAGAGGCTGCTGGGGCACTATGACGGGGTGGCAGCCGTGAGGTCGTCCGAGGATCCCGGGCCGCTCCGGAGGGCGGCCCGGCGGGTGGGCCGTGCCCTGCACCTGCCGTTCACGGGCACCGCGCGCGGTATCCGGAAAGCCACGCACGCCCACGGCGCGGGCGAATCGGGCCTGGGCAAACTGATCGAGCTGCACGCCGTGAACGGCGCCGGCGACGTCATGATCACCGTCGCTCTCGCCTCCACCGTCTTCTTCTCCGTACCGACCGACGAGGCCCGTGGCCGGGTCGCGCTGTATCTCGCCGTCACGATGGCGCCCTTCACCCTCCTCGCCCCGGTCATCGGCCCCCTCCTGGACCGCGTCCCGCACGGCCGCCGCGCGGCGATGGCGGGCGCGATGTGCACACGAGTGGTGCTGGCCATCGCCCTGTCCGGCGCGGTCGCCACCGGCGACTTGGAGCTGTATCCGGCGGCGCTCGGCGTCCTCGTGGCCTCGAAGGCGTACGGGGTGGTCCGCAGCGCCGTCGTACCGCGCCTCCTCCCGCACGGCTTCTCCCTGGTGAAGGCGAACTCGCGGGTGACGCTCGCCGGGCTGCTGGCGACGGGCATCGCCGCGCCCGTGGGGGTGGGGTTGCAGCAGATCGGGCCGCAGTGGCCGCTGTACGGGGCGTGCGCGCTGTTCGCCGGCGGAACGTTCCTGGCCCTGTCGATGCCGCACAAGGTGGACTCGGCGAAGGGCGAGCGCAAGGCCCACATGCTGACGCACGGCGAGCAGAAGCCGAGCCTCCGCACGGTCGGCCCGTCGGTCCTGCACGGCCTCCAGGCGAACGCCGCGCACCGCGTGCTGTCCGGCTTCCTGATCTTCTTCCTCGCCTTCCTGCTGCGCGAGCACCCGCTGTCGGGGCAGAGCGCGGCGGTGTCGCTGGGCATCGTGGGCGTGGCGGCGGGCGTGGGCAACGCCTGCGGTACGGCGCTGGGCGCGCTGCTCAGGTCGCGGGCGCCGGAGCTGATCGTCGCCGCGATGGTGACGCTCGCGATGTCGGCGGCGATCGTGGCGGCGGCGTTCTTCGGCGGGGTGGCGGTGGCGGCGCTGGGCGCGGTGGCCGGGCTGTCGCAGGCCCTGTCGAAGCTGTCGCTGGACGCGATGATCCAGCGGGACGTGCCGGAGGTGGTGCGGACGTCGGCGTTCGCCCGCTCCGAGACGCTGCTCCAGATGTCGTGGGTGGTCGGCGGGGCGATCGGCATCGCCCTGCCGCTGAACGGGCCCCTGGGCATGTCGGTGGCGGCGGCGATCCTGGCGCTGGGGGTGGCGGTGACCGTGCGGGGCCTGCTGACGGCGGCGCGGCGCGGCACGCCGCACCCCCGCGTGGCGTGATGCGGGGCGACGTATAGCCTTCGAGCCATGACCGTTGCGTTCTTTTCCGGTAAGGCCCGCCGGGCCGGCGTCGCTCTGGGTGCCGTCTCCGCCGGACTCCTCGTACTCTCCGCATGCGGCACCAAGCCGACCCCGCTCGCGACCGTGACGGTCGGGTCCGAATCGGTCAACGCCGAAGCGACCTGCTACAACGACGGCAAAGCGATCAAGGAATCGCAGATCCAGTCGTGCCTGAACAAGAAGGCGGAGAAGACCATCACGGTCTCGGCCGACGACCGGGTCCGCTTCGGCGTCGACCCGGAGATCGCCGAGAACGGCTGGACCCTGTTCATCGGCGGCCAGCAGGCCGAGCAGGAGCCCTACAAGAAGACGTACCGGTCGATCCCGGCCAGCGCGTTCCTCTCCAGCCAGACCGGTGAGACGTCCAACACGGCGCAGATCAGCATCGTCGAGACGAGCGGCAAGAAGCTGACCGGCATCTGGCACTTCGAGCTGAAGAAGGAATCCTGACGCTGCGCGTCCTGGTCGTGACGGCGGTGGCGGCGGAGGCGGACTCCGTCGCCGCCGGCCTCGCGGGCTTCGTCCCCACCGGACCCCCGCGCGTGCTGCCGTCCGGCCACACGCTGACCCACTTGCCGTGGGGCGGGCGGTACGGCATCCCCGCGCCGGGCGCATGGTCCGCGTCGGGCGCGCCTGACAGCGCCGTCCCGCACGCTCCGGGCCCCTCGGGCGGTGCGCCGCCGGCCGGCGCCGGCGCGCCGTACGGAGCCGTCGTCGACCTCGTCGCCGTCGGTGTCGGGCCCGCGGCCGCCGCCGTCGGCACCACCAGCGCGCTCGCCACCGCCCCGTACGCCTACGACCTCGTCGTCTCGGCCGGCATCGGCGGCGGGTTCCTCCCCCACGCGCCCCTCGGGGCGGTCGTCGTGTCCGACGCGATCATCGCCGCCGACCTGGGCGCCGACACGCCCGACGGGTACGTCGCCGTCGAGGAGCTGGGCTTCGGCCGCTCCGTCCACCTGCCGCCGCCCGGGCTGCCCGACCGGATCGCCAAGGCCCTGCACGAGGGCGGCCGGCCGCACGTCGTCGCACCGGTGCTCACCGTCTCCACGGTCACCGGCACCGCCGCCCGCACCACCGAGCTGATCACCCGTCACCCCCGCGCCGGCGCGGAGGCCATGGAGGGGTTCGGCGTCGCCGAGGCGGCCACCGCCCACGGCGTCCCCGTCGTCGAGATCCGCGCCGTCTCCAACACCGTCGGCCCGCGCGACCGCGCCGCCTGGCGTATCGGTCATGCCCTGGACTCGCTGCGGCACGCCTGCACGCTGCTCGGCACCACCGTCTTCCTGGAGGACCTGTGAGGATCGCGTACTCCCCGTGCCCGAACGACACGTTCGTCTTCCACGCCTGGGCGCACGGCCTCGTCCTCGGCGCGCCCGCGCTCGACGTGACGTTCGCGGACATCGACGTCACCAACGGGTGGGCCGAGCGGGGCTCGGACGACCACGACATCCTGAAGGTCTCGTACGCCGTCCTGCCCTGGGTCCTGGACGAGTACGCCCTGCTGCCCTGCGGCGGCGCGCTGGGCCGTGGCTGCGGCCCGCTCGTCCTCACCCGGGAGGCGGGACTGGACCTCACGGGCAGGACCGTCGCGGTGCCGAGCGAGCGCTCGACCGCGTACCTGCTGTTCCGCCTGTGGGCGGCGGACGTCGTCCCGGGCGGGGTCGGCGAGGTCGTGGTGATGCCGTTCCACGAGATCATGCCGGCCGTACGGGACGGCAAGGTCGACGCGGGCCTCGTCATCCACGAGGCACGCTTCACCTACCAGCAGTACGGGCTGCACCGCCTCGCCGACATGGGCGAGCACTGGGAGTCCACCACGGGCCTCCCGATCCCGCTGGGCGCGATCATCGCGAAGCGCTCGCTGGGCGCGGACACGCTGCGACTGCTCGCCGAGTCGGCGCGCGCATCGGTCCGTATGGCGTGGGACGACCCCGAGGCGTCGCGCCCGTACGTACGGGAACACGCCCAGGAGATGGACCCGGCCGTGGCCGATCAGCACATCGGCCTGTACGTCAACGAATTCACCGCCGACCTCGGCGAGGACGGCTACGCGGCCGTACGGGGCCTGCTGACACGCGCGGCGGCCGAGGGGCTGGTGCCGCCCCTCGGCCCGGACGCGCTCGATTTCGTCTGAGTCGTCGCTACACGTCGAGCTGGTCCGCGACCGCCCGCAGCAGGCCCGCGATCTTCTTGCCGTGGACCTTGTCGGGGTAGCGGCCGCGCTCCAGCATGGGGGTGATGTTCTCCAGCAGCGTCGTCAGGTCCTGGACGATCGATGCCAGTTCGTCCGGCTTGCGCCGCTGCGCCGCCGCGACCGACGGGGTCGGGTCGAGGACCGTCACCGAAAGCGCCTGGTCACCGCGCTGGCCCGCGACCACGCCGAACTCGACGCGCTGGCCGGGCTTGAGGGCGTCGACTCCGGCAGGGAGCACCGACGAGTGCACGAAGACGTCGCCGCCGTCGTCGCGGGAGAGAAAGCCGAAGCCCTTCTCGCTGTTGAACCACTTGACCTTGCCGGTAGGCACGTCTGTCCTCGTCCTCGTACTCGATAAAAAAACTGGCTCTGGATAGCACTACAGCGGGCCGCTCGGGCCCGCCAGGACCAAGGCTAATGGTCCAGGGGCTGGTGACAAGACGTCGCCGGTCTGTTCCTCCGGCCAGGGAACTACCCTGGCCGAATGCATAGTGAAACCCCTGCGAGCACCGCCGCCCCCGGTGACGGCCTCGTCCGGGCCGGCGGGATCGTCTTCATCGTCGGCGCCGTGGCCACTCTGATCACCGTGGCGCCGCTGTTCCTCGGCACCGATCCGTTCCCGCCGGTGGCGTACGCCGTGTGCATGCTGATGGGTGTCGGTTTCATGATCGCCGCCGCCGGGGTGCTGCGGTCGATCGCGGCGCAGCGCCGTCAGGCCAGGTCGGCCGCCAAGCCCGCCCTGTAGGCGTCCCACCAGGCGGGAAAGGCCCTCAGGTCGGGCAGGACGACATCCGCGCCGGCCGCCCGCAGCTCGTCCGCGCCGCACGGCCCGGTGGGTATGGAGACGGCGACGGCGCCGGCCGCGCGGGCGCCGCGTACGTCACCGGTGTGGTCACCGACGTACACGCTCGCGCCGTGCTCACGCAGCGCCTCCGCCTTGGCCTCGGCCCACAGCCAGCCGATCACCGCGTCCGGTTCGATGCCCAGGTGGTCGAGGTGGAGCTTGGCGTTCGGCTCGTGCTTCGCGGTGACGACGACCGCCCGGCCGCCCGCCGCGCGAACGGCTTGAATCGCACCCCTGGCACCGGGCATCGCGAGGGTGGGTTCGATGGCGTATGCCGGATAGATCTCGCGGTAGCGGTCCGCCATCTCCGGGATGCGGTCGGCCGGGAACCAGTGCGCGAGCTCCTGTTCGAGGGGTGGTCCGAGGCGGGTGACGGCCAGGTCGGCGTCGATCCTCACGCCCGTCTCGGCGGAGAGCGCCCGGTAGGCGGCGTGGATGCCGGGGCGGGAGTCGATCAGGGTCATGTCGAGGTCGAAGCCGACCGTCACCGTGGGGACCATGGTGGCCATTGTGCCTGCGGACCGTTTTCGGACGCCTGCTTAGACTGACCCCGCTCAGCCAAGCCTTACCTGCGTGCTTCCGATGGGGTCCGATGTCTTCCAGACGTGTCGCCGCGACAGCGGCGGCCCTCGTGGCCCTGCTGGTCGCGGTCCTGCTCAGTCTCGCCGTCGGGGCGCGCGCCATCGCCCCCGGCACCGTCGTCGACGCCCTGCTGCACGGCGGGGGCGGCGAGGACGGCGAGGTCGTCACGCAGCTCCGCCTGCCGCGCACGCTGGTCGGGCTGATGGCCGGCACCGCGCTCGGGCTGGCCGGTACGGCGCTCCAGGGCATCACCCGCAATCCGATCGGCGACCCCGGTGTCCTCGGCATCAGCCAGGGCGCGAGCGTGGGCGTGCTGCTGGCGATCGCGTTCGCCGGGGTGCACACGCTGACGGGTTACGTGTGGTTCGGCTTCGTGGGCGCGGCGGTCGCGTCGGTCGCGGTGTACGCCATCGCCGCCGCCGGCCGGGGCGGGGCGACGCCCGTGAAGCTGGCGCTGGGCGGTGCGGCGATCAACGCGCTGCTGGTGTCGGTGACGACGGCGGTGCTGACGACGAAGGCCGCCGCGCTGGACGAGTTCCGGTTCTGGCAGGTGGGCGCGCTGGCCGGGCGGGACGCCGACGTGGCGGCGCGGCTGTGGCCGTACCTGCTGGTCGGCACGGTGCTGGTGGTGTCGGTGGCGCGCGGCCTGGACGCGCTGGCGCTGGGCGAGGACGTGGCGAAGGGGCTCGGGCAGCGGGTGGCGACGGTACGCGTCGTGGGCGGTGTGGGGGCGACGGTCCTGACGGGCGCGGCGGTGGCGGCGGCCGGGCCGATCGCGTTCGTCGGGCTCGCGGTGCCGCACATCGCGCGGGCGGTGGTGGGCAGCGACCACCGGTGGGTGCTGCCGATGGCGGCGCTGATCGGGCCGGTGATGCTGCTGGTGGCGGACGTCGTCGGACGGATCGTCTTCCCGCCGGGTGAGGTCCCGGCGGGCGTGATGACGGCGCTGATCGGGGTGCCGTTCCTGGTGGCGCTGGTACGCCGGAAGGCGGTCCCGGCATGACCGCGTACACGGTGGTCCGCACGGGACCGGCCTCCTTCCTCCTCCACCGCCGCGCAGCCGCGACCGCCATCGGGCTCGCCCTGGCGCTGGCGGCGCTGTCGGTGGCGTACCTGAGCGCCGGGGAGCGGTTCGTCGAACCCGGCGAGGTGCTGAAGGTGCTGCTGGGGCAGCCGTCGTCGAGCGAGCTGGTCGTGGGCACGCTGCGGCTGCCACGGCTGGTGCTGGGCCTGCTGGTGGGTGCGGCGTTCGGGGTGGCGGGCGCACTGATCCAGACCGTCGCCCGCAACCCCCTCGCGAGCCCCGACATCATCGGCATCAGCCAGGGCGCGGGCGCGCTGACGGTCGGTGCGATGACGTTCGGCGTCACGTCGTACGCCGTGCTGCCGTACCTGTCCGTCGTCGGCGGCATCGTCGCGGCGACGCTGGTGTACGTCTTCGCGTGGCGCGGCGGACTGCACGCCACCAGGTTCGTCCTCATCGGCATCGGCTTCGCCATCGCCCTTCGCTCGGTGACGACGCTGTTCATGACGAAGGGCGACTACCTGGTCGCCCAGCAGGCCCAGATCTGGATGACGGGCTCGCTCAACGGGCGCGGCTGGGACGAGGTGGCGCCGCTGGGCTGGACGCTGCTCGCCCTGGTGCCCGCCGTGCTGTGGGCGGCGCGGGCGCAGCGGTCGGTGTCGCTGGACGACGACACGGCGACGGCCCTGGGCGTACCGCTGGGCCGGGTGCGCCTCGGGCTCGTCCTGCTGGGCGTGGTCCTCGCCTCCGTCGCGACCGGCGCGGCGGGACCGGTGGACTTCGTGGCGCTGCTGGCGCCGCAGATCGCGCGGCGGCTGACGCGCACGGCGCAGATCCCGCTGCTGTGCTCGGCCCTGCTGGGCGCGGTGATCGTGGTGGGGGCGGACCTGCTGGCGCGGCGGATGTTCGCGCCGGAGGAACTGCCGGTGGGGGTGCTGACGGCCGCGGTGGGCGCGCCGTATCTGATCTGGCTGATCATGCGCAGCCGTACGGGAGGTAGGGCGTGAGCAGGCTGACGGCGCGGGAGCTGACCCTCGCGTACGAGGACCGCACGGTGGTGCGGGAACTGGACCTGGCGATACCGGACGGGCGGGTGACGGTGATCGTCGGCCCGAACGCGTGCGGCAAGTCCACGACGCTGCGGGCGCTGGGGCGGCTGCTGAAGCCGCGCGGCGGTTCGGTGCTGCTGGACGGTACGGAGCTGTCGCGCATCCCCACGAAGCGGATCGCCCAGTCGATCGGCCTGCTGCCGCAGACGCCGGTGGCGCCCGAGGCGATCACCGTCTCCGACCTGGTGTCGCGCGGCCGCCAGCCGCACCAGGCGTGGTGGAAGCAGTGGTCGGAGGAGGACGAGCGGGCGGTCGTCTCCGCGATGGAACGCACGGACGTCGCCACGCTGGCCGACCGGCCGGTGGACGAGCTGTCGGGCGGCCAGCGCCAGCGCGTCTGGATCGCGATGGCCCTGGCCCAGGAGACGGACCTGCTGCTGCTCGACGAGCCGACGACGTACCTGGACATCTCCCACCAGGTCGAGGTCCTGGACCTGGTGCGCCGCCTCAACCACGAGCGCGGCCGCACGGTCGTCGTGGTCCTGCACGACCTGAACCAGGCCGCCCGGTACGCCGACCACCTGGTGGCGATGAAGGCGGGCCGGGTGGTGGCCGAGGGCCCGCCGTCGGACGTGGTCACGGCGGACCTGGTCCGCGAGGTCTTCGGTCTCGACGCGGTCGTCATCCCGGACCCGGTGACGGGCTCGCCGCTGGTGGTGCCTTGCGCGCCGTGGTCGGCGGGCGGTTGAAGTCCCCCACCCCGCCCCTTCCCGAAACCGGTGGCTCCGCCCCCGGACCCCCTGGCGGGGGGAGGTAGTTGTTCGTGGGGGCTGACGCCCCCGCACCCCCCGCCGCGGCAGCTTCGCGCCGCGGGGCGCCACGCCCAGGCTCCCTGTTGGCGCCCATCCGTGCCTCCCCTAGGACTTCGTCCTGGGGGACCCCCAAGCGGCACGAATGCCCACAAACGGTCGGCGAACCGGCCCGCAGACGCACGACGGCCGGGGTGGGGCCGTGCAGGGTCGCCCCCGCAGAGGTTGGCGGCGAAGGCCGGGCTCCCAAGGACCCGTAACCCAAGGCCGCCGGCCTCGAGGAGGTGAGCCCGGAGGGGCCCCGCCCCCCGCCCACCGGGTTCAGGCGCCGCCCACGGGGACGGCCACCAGGGCGTGGACCACACCCACCCACCGGCAGGCGCCGCCCCGGGGCGTCACGCGCGGCGGGCGCGCCAGAGGAGGTAGAGGGCGGAGGCGAGGGCGGCGGTGCGGAGCGTCCAGGGCCAGGTGGCGGTGAGCGCGGCGCTCAGGGCGTCGCCGCCCGGGGGGATCGGGTCGCCCCAGCGGCCGTCGAGGCGGCCCCACAGCCATACCGCGGCGCCCGCCGCGACCGCGCCCGGCAGGCCGAACACCGCGAGCTTCGCCTCCGTACGGCTGAGGCGGCGGGAGCCGTACGCGAGGAGCCAGCCGCCGCCGAGGGCGAGCCACGAGCCGAGGATGACGCCGGCCACGAGCAGCACGGCGGCGGCCACCAGCATCGGGTGCCCGAGCCGCAGTCCCGACAGGGAGAGCCGGCGACGCGCGGGTGCCGGCGACACGGCCGGCGACACGGGCTCCGGCTCCGCAGCCTCCTCCCCCTCCTCCGCCTTCGGCGGGGGTTTCAGCATGTCGGGGATCTCCACCCCGCCCCGGAAGCCGGGCGGCAGCGCGTCCTCCTCGACGCGCCACCAGTCGGGCTGACCCGCCGACGCCCCGTCGCCCAGCTCGTCCATCCCCGCCAGGTGCGGGCTCGCCGCCTCCCACGCGGGCGTCTCGGGCCGCGTACTCGGGGTGCGCTGCACCGGTACGGCGGGACGCGCCGGACCGGCGGCGCCCGCCGCCGCGCCGACCACCTCGTCCGGCGTGCCGAGGGCCTTGAGAATGCCGCGTACCGCCGCCGGGCTGTCGTCCTCGCCGCGCCGGCTGTCGATCTCGCTGCGCAGCGACGACACGAGCCGCATCCGCGTCTGCGAGGACAGTTGCCGCTGCTGGGCCAGGTCACCGACCCGGCTCAGATAGTCGAAGACCAACTGGTCGCTCTCGATCCCCACCGTCACGACGTTAGCGCCTGCGCAGGGGCTAACGTGGTCCGGATGGGGACCGGTGAGCTCGATCGGGAGGCGCACGTGGCCGCAGGAACCGAAGGCAATGGCGGTACGGCGGCTCCGCGCACCCTCGCGGAGGCCCTCCGGGCACGCGGCGACGAGGGCCTGACCGCGCTGCTCCGCGCCCGCCCCGACCTGCTGGTTCCCGTGCCCGGCGACCTGACCCAGCTCGCCACCCGCGCCGGGACCCGCGCGTCCGTCGTCCGGGCGCTGGAGCGGCTCGACCGGTTCACGCTCCAGACCGCCGAGGCGCTCGCGGTGGCCCCAGACCCGGCCCCGTACCCCTTGCTGCTCGGGCTGATGGCCGGTGACGAGGGAGACGCGGACGTCGAGGCGGCGCTGGCCCGGGCGGTAGGGGTGCTGCGCGGGCAGGCCCTGGTGTGGGGCGACGACGACCGGCTGCGGCTGGTGCGGACCGCCCGCGAACTGCTGGCGCCCTCCCCGCAGCACCCCTCCCCCACCGGGCTCGGACCGACGGTCGCGGAGGCGACGGCGGGCATGTCGCCGACCCGGCTCCAGGAGATCATCGCGGCGGCCGGGCTGCCGACGACACACGATCCGGTGTCGGCGGTGGCCGCGCTGACGGAGCTGTTCACGGACCGGGAGCGGATGGGCGCGTTGCTGGACACCGCGCCGGTGGAGGCGCTGGGGGTGCTGGACCGGCTGGTGTGGGGGCCGCCGTACGGGGAGGTGACGCCGAACCCGGCGCCGCCGGTGCGCTGGCTGCGCGACCGGGGCCTGCTGCTGCCGGCGACGGCGCGCACGGTGGTGCTGCCGCGCGAGGCGGCGCTGCATCTGCGCGCCGGGCGCGCGCACCGGGCGCCCGAGCCGGTGGCGCCCGCCGTCACGCCGGCCCGTGAGTACCGTCCACAGGTTGTGGACAGCACGGCGGCGGGCCAGGCGTACACCGCGCTCGCGACCATCGAGGAGCTCGCGAAGGAGTGGAACGAGGGCGGACCCGCCGTGCTGCGCGCGGGCGGCATGTCCGTACGGGACCTGAAGCGGACGGCGGTGGCGCTGGAGACGTCCGAGCAGGTGGCGGCGTTCTGGCTGGAGGTCGCGTACGGGGCGGGGCTGATCGCGTCGGACGGGGAGGCGGACGAGCGGTACGCGCTGACGCCCGAGTACGACGAGTGGCTCGGCCTGCCGGCCGCCGAGCGGTGGGCGCGACTGGCCGGGGTGTGGCTGGCCGCGACCAGGACGCCGGGCCTGGTGGGCACCCAGGACACGAAGGGCCGCACCCTCGCGGTGCTCGGGCCCGGCCTCGACCGGGGCGCCGCGCCGGAGGTGCGCCACCGGGTGCTGACGCTGCTGGCCGGGCTCCCGGCCGGGGCGTCGCCGGACCCGGAGACGCTGCTGGCCCGGCTGCGGTGGGAGCGCCCGCTGCGGGGCACCGCGCAGGAGCAGGGCGCCGACCTGCGCGCCAGGCTGGCGAGCTGGACGCTGACGGAGGCGGAGCTGCTGGGCGTGACGGGGCGCGGAGCCCTGTCGGCCCACGGCCGGGCCCTGCTGCCGGGCGCGCCGGCCCCGGGCACGGACCACCCGGTCCCGGCGGCCGGGCACGGCGCGGACGGGCACGCCCAGGAGCACCCGGACAGGGCCCACGCCCATGGCCCCGCCCACGCCCACGCCTCCACCGCCCCGGACTCCGGGACGTTCAACGGCCGCCGCCCCGCCCACGCCGCCGTCGCCGCCCACGCGGGCGCCGCCGCGCTCCTCGCACCGCTGCTGCCCGAGCCGGTCGACCACGTCCTGCTCCAGGCGGACCTCACGGCCGTCGCCCCCGGCCCCCTCCAGCGGCCGCTCGCCGACATGCTGGCCGTGGCGGCGGACGTGGAGTCCAAGGGCGGCGCCACCGTGTACCGCTTCACGCCCGCCTCCGTACGCCGCGCCCTCGACGCCGGGCAGGCGGCGGCCGATCTGCACGCCTTCCTGGCGGCCCACTCCCGTACGCCCGTTCCGCAGCCGCTCGCGTACCTCATCGACGACGTCGCCCGGAGGCACGGCCACCTCCGGGTGGGTGCCGCCTCCGCCTACGTACGCTGCGACGACGACGCCGTGCTGGGCGAGATCCTCGCCGACAAGCGGTCGGCCGCCCTGCGGCTGCGCCGCCTCGCGCCGACGGTGCTGGCCGCGCAGGCGGACCCGGCGACGCTGCTGGAGGGCTTGCGGTCCATGGGCTTCGCCCCGGCGGCCGAGTCGGCGGAGGGCGACGTCCTGATCACCCGGGCGCACGCCTACCGCACCCCGGCGCGCACGGCGCCCGCGCCGGTGCCGGAGGGCCCGCCGGAGCCGGACGCCACGCTGCTGGGCGCCGCCGTGAAGGCGATCCGCGCCGGGGACCTCGCCTCGACGGTCGTCCGCAAGGAAGAGCCGGCCACCGGCGCGAACGGCGAACCGCCCCGCACCTCCGCCGCCGAAACCCTCGCCACCGTCCAGGCGGCCGCGATGACCGGCTCGGTGCTCTGGATCGGCTACGTCAACGCCGAGGGCACCGCCAGTCAGCGCGTCATCGCGCCGGTACGGGTGGAGGGCGGCTTCGTCACGGCGTACGACCACACGGCGGACGAGGTCCGTACGTACCCGCTGCACCGCATCACGGGCGTCGCGGAGCTCGCCGACGACGCGACCTGATCCCGCCCGGGCCCGGATCATGCGCGCGGGCGGCGGATTTACCGCCCGTGAGTGACCAAGACCCCACCCCAGGGGGACCTTCCGCATTGCCCCGGCGCGGCGCGGGCAGCCACGGGGCGTCCCGAACAGCACCACAGGAAGGGTCGCCCCATGCGACGAGTCACCACCGTCCTCCTCACCACCACCGCGTTCCTGTCCGCGCTCACCACCCAGGCCGCCGCCGTCGGCATCGATTTCGCGACGGCCCTCGGGGTTGTCTGACCGCCCGTCCCCCGACGCGACCGGGCCCGCACCGCCACGGACGGTGCGGGCCCGGCGCCGTACACGCGAAAGGAGCCGCAATGAGCCGACGTCTCGCCCTCCTCCTCACGGGCACCGCCCTTCTCTTCACCGCCCTCGCCACCCCCGCCGCAGCCTCCACGCTGCCGCCGATCAACGGTCCGCTCGCCGACATCCAGGTCGAGGGCCCGTTCTTCACCAGCCCCCTGATCTGACCCGCCGCCCGTTCACCCCTCACCGGTCACGGAACCC
This sequence comes from Streptomyces sp. NPDC049837, assembly GCF_040674455.1. NCBI lineage: Bacteria > Bacillati > Actinomycetota > Actinomycetes > Kitasatosporales > Streptomycetaceae > Streptomyces > Streptomyces sp. NPDC049837. Next base: position 444,391 of record NZ_JBFAMP010000005.1, read on the forward strand.
GTCAGGAACGGGCGTGGCCGGTGAGCAGCATCACAGGGAAGACGGCCGTGACCCGGCTACTTGCTCCGCCGATGCGTAACACTGGATGTTTGGCCACAGTCCCAGGCCGCCAGGAAAGGGTGAGGCGTGAACGGACCGCTGATCGTCCAGAGCGACAAGACACTCCTGCTCGAAGTCGACCACGAGCAGGCCGACGCCTGCCGGCGTGCCATCGCTCCCTTCGCGGAGCTGGAGCGCGCGCCCGAGCACATCCACACCTACCGGGTCACCCCGCTGGGCCTGTGGAACGCGCGGGCGGCCGGGCATGACGCCGAGCAGGTGGTGGACGCGCTCGTCGAGTTCTCCCGGTACCCCGTGCCGCACGCGCTGCTGGTGGACGTCGCCGAGACGATGGCCCGCTACGGGCGGCTCACGCTCACCAAGCACCCCACGCACGGGCTGGTCCTGACCACCACCGACCGGCCCGTCCTGGCGGAGGTGCTCCGGTCCAAGAAGGTCCAGCCGCTGGTCGGCGCGCGCATCGACCAGGACACGGTCGTCGTGCACCCCTCCGAGCGCGGCCAGATCAAGCAGACGCTGCTCAAGCTGGGCTGGCCCGCCGAGGACCTCGCCGGGTACGTGGACGGCGAGGCGCACCGTATCGACCTGGCCGAGGACGGCTGGGCGCTGCGCCCGTACCAGAAGCAGGCCGTCGAGGGCTTCTGGCACGGCGGCTCGGGCGTCGTCGTCCTGCCCTGTGGCGCGGGCAAGACGCTGGTCGGCGCCGGGGCCATGGCACAGGCGAAGGCGACGACGCTGATCCTGGTCACGAACACCGTCTCGGCCCGCCAGTGGAAGCACGAGCTGGTGAAGCGGACGTCGCTCACCGAGGACGAGATCGGCGAGTACAGCGGGACGAAGAAGGAGATCCGCCCGGTCACCATCGCCACGTACCAGGTGCTGACGACCAAGCGGAAGGGCATCTACCCCCACCTGGAGCTGTTCGACTCCCGCGACTGGGGTCTGATCGTCTACGACGAGGTGCACCTGTTGCCGGCGCCCGTCTTCAAGTTCACCGCCGACCTCCAGGCCCGCCGCCGTCTTGGACTGACCGCGACCCTCGTACGGGAGGACGGCCGCGAGTCGGACGTCTTCTCACTGATCGGGCCGAAGCGGTTCGACGCGCCGTGGAAGGAGATCGAGGCGCAGGGCTACATCGCGCCCGCCGACTGCGTCGAGGTCCGCGTCAATCTGACCGAGTCGGAGCGGCTCGCGTACGCGACCGCCGAGACGGAGGAGAAGTACCGCTTCTGCGCGACGACCGCGACCAAGCAGAAGGTCGCGGAGGCGCTGGTGCGGAAGTTCGCCGGCCAGCAGATCCTGGTGATCGGCCAGTACATCGACCAGCTCGACGAGCTGGGCGAGCACCTGGACGCCCCGGTGATCAAGGGCGAGACGCCGAACTCACAGCGCGAGAAGCTCTTCGACGCGTTCCGGAACGGGGAGATCAGCGTGCTGGTGGTCTCCAAGGTGGCGAACTTCTCGATCGACCTGCCCGAGGCGACGGTCGCCATCCAGGTGTCCGGCACCTTCGGCTCCCGGCAGGAGGAGGCCCAGCGCCTCGGCCGCGTCCTGCGTCCGAAGGCGGACGGGCACCAGGCGCACTTCTACTCGGTGGTCGCCCGGGACACGATCGATCAGGACTTCGCGGCGCACCGCCAGCGGTTCCTGGCCGAGCAGGGGTACGCGTACCGGATCGTGGACGCGGACGAGCTGCTGTCCAAGGACGCCGATCCGGATCTCACGGCGTGATGCTCAGCGCCGCCTGACGCCGGCTTCCTCGGCGTACTCGCCGAGCACGACCACGCCGAACGCCGCTTCGGCGAACACCTTGATCGCACGCAGGGCGTTGCCGAGGCGGTGGGCGTGGTGCCGGGTCGCGCCGAGGGCGGTGGCGCCGGGCGCGTTGTGGAGGGTGGCTGTGGTCATGTCTCCATGATGGTTTCCGTGCCGGGGCGGTACATCGGTCCGCAGACCGAACCCCGGTGCCGCCCGCGTACGACTCCAGGCATACGGCATCCCCTACGGGTCGGACACCGGGTCCGGCACCGGGCCGGATATTCGCTCGCTCCTCCCCCCGGCGCCTGACTAGAATCGCCCGCCTTGCCCGCCTCCCGTTCGTGGAGCGCCGCCCTCCGGTCGGAAACCGGTCGGCCCCGCCATCACATCCGTACGACCGACGGAGGCTCCGCCGTGCCCACCGACCCGCTCGCGCGCGAACGCGCCCACCTCGCCGCCTCACGCGCCGCCCTGCGCGCCATGCGCGAGGACGTCGAGGCGCTCGACATCCGTGACGTCACCGCGAACTGGGTCAACGCCGCCGTGCTGTCGTCGCAGATCGAGGAGCGGATCAAGGCGCTCGCCGACCTCTCCCACACCCCGCTGTTCTTCGGGCGGCTGGACTACCTGCACACCACGCAGGAGGGCCACACGTTCTACATCGGGCGGCGGCACGTCCACGACGCGGACGGCGACCCGATGGTCGTCGACTGGCGCGCCCCGGTCTCGCAGCCGTTCTACCGGGCGTCGAAGAAGGACCCGCAGGACGTCGCGCTGCGGCGGCGGTTCGGGTACACGGGCGGGGAGCTGACGGCGTACGAGGACGAGCACCTGTCCGATCCGGCGGAGGAGGAGCGGGCGTCCAAGCTGCTCCAGGCGGAGATCGAACGGCCGCGCGTGGGCCCGATGCGGGACATCGTGGCGACGATCCAGCCCGAACAGGACGAGATCGTGCGCAGCGGCCTGTCCGGTTCGGTGTGCGTGCAGGGCGGCCCGGGGACGGGCAAGACGGCGGTGGGCCTGCACCGGGTGGCGTACCTGCTGTACGCGCACCGGGAGCGGCTGGCCCGAACCGGGACGCTGGTCGTCGGGCCGAACCGCTCCTTCCTCCACTACATCGAGCAGGTGCTGCCCGCGCTGGGCGAGTTGGAGGTGAAGCAGGCGACGGTCGACGACCTGGTGGCGCACGTCGAGGTGCGGGGCGCCGACGACGCGGCGGCGGCCGTGGTCAAGGGCGACGCCCGGATGGCGGAGGTGCTGCGGCGGGCGGTGCGGTCGCATGTGACGCTGCCGACGGAGCCGCTGATGGTGGTGCGCGGCTCGCGGCGCTGGCGGGTGCCCGCGTACGAACTGGAGGAGATCGTGCGCGAGTTGCTCGACCGGGACATCCGGTACGGGGCCGCGCGCGACGCCCTGCCGCAGCGGATCGCGCACGCGGTGCTGGTGCGGATGGAGCAGGCGGGCGAGGCGCCGGACGACCGGGTGCAGGACGCGGTGGCGCGGAACGCGGCGGTGAAGGCGGTCGTGAAGGCGGTGTGGCCGGCCGTCGACCCGGCCAAGTTGGTGCTGCGGCTGCTGTCCGACGCGGATTTCCTGGCGGAGCACGCGGACGGGCTGCTCGACGCCGACGAACAGAAGGCCATCCTGTGGGCCAAGCCGCCTCGCTCGGTGAAGTCGGCGAAGTGGTCGGCGGCGGACGCGGTGCTGATCGACGAGGCGGCCGACCTGGTGGAGCGCACGCCGTCGCTGGGCCATGTGGTCCTGGACGAGGCGCAGGACCTGTCGCCGATGCAGTACCGGGCGGTGGGGCGGCGCTGCTCGACCGGTTCGGCGACCGTGCTGGGCGACCTGGCGCAGGGCACGACGCCGTGGGCGACGGCGAGCTGGGCGGAGGCGCTGGCGCACCTGGGCAAGCCGGACGCGGTGGTGGAGGAGCTGACGGCCGGTTTCCGTGTGCCGCGCGAGGTGATCGCGTACGCCTCGCGGCTGCTGCCGCACATGTCGCCGGGGTTGGCGGAGGTGCGCTCGGTGCGTGAGTCGCCGGGCTCACTGGAGGTACGCCACGTGGAGGACCTGACCGCGTCGGTGGTGTCGGCGTGCCGCGCCTCGCTCCGGCACGAGGGCTCCATCGGCCTGATCGCGGCGGACGCGCGCGTCCCCGTCCTGGCGGACGCGCTGCGCGAGGCGGGCCTGGCCTGGCTGTCGCCGGGCGAGGAGACGACCGCCGAGTCCCGCCTGACCCTGGTCCCCGCCTCGCTGGCGAAGGGCCTGGAGTACGACTACGTCGTCCTCGACGAGCCGGCGGCGGTCGTCGACGGCGAACCCGACGAGCGCACCGGCCTCCGTCGGCTCTACGTCGCCCTGACCAGGGCGGTCTCGGGCCTGACGGTCCTCCACGCGGCGCCTCTGCCGGCGCAGTTGGACGCCTGAGGGGGCCGCTCCTCCCGGGCGGGCCCCCTCACCGGCTCCACGCTCTACGCCGCCGGCTTGAAGCCGCGCAGGCGGAGGCTGTTGCCGACCACGAAGACCGACGAGAACGCCATCGCCGCACCCGCGATCATCGGGTTGAGCAGACCGGCGGCGGCGAGCGGCAGGGCGGCGACGTTGTAGGCGAAGGCCCAGAAGAGGTTGCCCTTGATGGTGGCCAGGGTGCGGCGCGAGAGGCGGATGGCGTCCGCCGCCGCCCGCAGGTCGCCGCGTACGAGCGTGAGGTCGCCCGCCTCGATGGCGGCGTCCGTGCCGGTGCCCATGGCCAGGCCCAGGTCGGCCTGGGCGAGCGCGGCCGCGTCGTTGACGCCGTCGCCGACCATGGCGACCGACCGGCCCTCGGCTTGGAGGCGCTTGACCACGTCGACCTTGTCCTCCGGCATGACCTCCGCGAAGACCTGGTCGATGCCGACCTCGGCGGCGACGGCCTCCGCGACGGCCCGGTTGTCGCCGGTGAGCAGGATGGGCGTGAGGCCCAGCGCCCGAAGGCGGGTGATCGCCTCGGCGCTGGTCTCCTTGACCGCGTCCGCGACCTCCAGGACCGCGCGGGCCTCGCCGTCCCAGGCGACGGTGATGGCCGTACGGCCGGCCGCCTCCGCCTCGTGCTTGGCGCGCTCCAGCTCGGCCGGCAGCTCGATGGCCCAGTCGGCGAGCAGTTGCTCGCGGCCGGCCAGCACCGCGTGGCCCTCGACGACGCCCTGGACGCCGAGGCCCGCGATGTTGGCGAAGTCCTCGGGGGTGGGCAGGGCGCCGACGCGTTCGGCCGCGCCGGTGGCGACCGCCCGGGCGATGGGGTGCTCGGAGGCGTGCTCCAGGGCGCCCGCCAGGCGCAGGACCTCGGCCTCATCCGTGCTCTCGGCGGTGTGGACGGCGAGCAGGGTCATGCGGCCGGTGGTGACGGTGCCGGTCTTGTCGAGGACGACGGTGTCGACCTTGCGGGTCGTCTCCAGGACCTCCGGGCCCTTGATGAGGATGCCGAGCTGGGCGCCTCGCCCGGTGCCGACCATGAGGGCGGTCGGGGTGGCGAGGCCCAGGGCGCACGGGCAGGCGATGATCAGTACGGCGACGGCGGCGGTGAACGCGGCCGTCAGACCGGCCCCGTTGCCCAGCCAGAAGCCCAGCGTGGCGAGCGCCAGACCGATCACGACCGGGACGAAGACGGCGGAGATACGGTCCGCCAGGCGCTGGGCCGCGGCCTTGCCGTTCTGCGCGTCCTCCACGAGCTTGGCCATGCGGGCCAGTTGGGTGTCGGCGCCGATACGGGTGGCCTCGACGACCAGGCGGCCGCCCGCGTTGAGGGTGGCGCCCGTGACGGGGTCGCCGACGCCCACCTCGACCGGCACGGACTCGCCCGTGAGCATGGAGGCGTCCACCGCGGACGAGCCCTCGACGACCGTGCCGTCGGTGGCGATCTTCTCGCCGGGCCGGACCAGGAAGCGGTCGCCGACGCGCAAGTCACCGACGGGGATCAGGGTTTCGCGGCCGTCACGCAGGACGGTGACGTCCTTCGCGCCCAGTTCCAGCAGGGCCCTCAGCGCCGCGCCCGCCTTGCGCTTGGAGCGGGCCTCGAAGTAGCGGCCGGCCAGGATGAACGCGGTGACCCCGGCGGCGGCCTCCAGGTAGATGTTCCCGGCGCCGTCGCTGCGGGCGATGGTCAGCTCGAAGGGGTGGGTCATGCCGGGCATGCCGGCCGTGCCGAAGAACAGCGCCCACACCGACCACAGGAACGCCGCCGACGTACCGACCGAGATGAGCGTGTCCATCGTGGCGGCGCCGTGCCGCGCGTTGGTCCAGGCGGCGCGGTGGAAGGGCCAGGCGGCGTAGGTGACGACGGGCGCGGCCAGGGTGAGGGAGAGCCACTGCCAGTACTCGATCTGGAGGGCCGGGACCATGGCCATGGCGACGACGGGCAGGGAGAGGGCGACGGCCGTGATCAGGCGCTGCCGCAGCGTCCGCAGCTCGTCGGACGGCTGCTGTTCCTCGTGGGCCTCGGGTGCGGGGGGTTCCGGCTCCTCGGCGGTGTAGCCGGTGGCTTCGACGGTGGCGATGAGGTCGGCCACCTCGATCCCCTCGGCGTACGTGACCTTCGCCTTCTCGGTGGCGTAGTTGACGGTCGCGGTGACGCCGGCCATGCGGTTGAGCTTCTTCTCGATGCGGGCCGCGCACGAGGCGCAGGTCATGCCGCCGATGGCGAGCTCGACCTCGGCGGTGGGGCCGGGTGTCGTCGTCGTGGTGCTCATGAGTGCTGCTCCTCGCGGATCGATACCCGTCCAGGGTATGCCGACTCGATGGAGTCCATGTATACCCCTGGGGGGTACCTGGAGGCAAGCGATCACCGCGGCGCTCGCGCCTCGCGGGCGCGGGCACGGGCGCGTACCGGCCGTTCCCGGACTTCCGCCACGACGGGAAGGTCCGTACGGCTGCCTTCACCGTGCACGCGCATTAGGCTGGCCATTGGACTAGACCTGTAGCGAATGGAGCCGTCAGTGAGCAACCGTGCAGTCCTGGAGGTGATCGCCCTCGACGCGGAGGACGCGATCGCCGCACAGGCCGGAGGAGCGGACCGCCTCGAACTGGTCACGGACATGGCCGCGGACGGGCTCACCCCGTCCCGCGAGACCTACGGCCGGATCCGCGCCGCCGTGGACATCCCGCTGCGCGTGATGCTGCGCCTGGCCGACGGGTTCGCCGCGGGCGACATCGACGCCCTCGTACGGGTGGCTCGGGAGCTGCGCGAGGAGGGCGCCGACGAGTTCGTCCTCGGCTTCCTCGACGCCGAGGGCCATGTCGACCTGGTGGCCGTCGAGCGGCTGGTCGCCGAGTTGGAGGGCTGCCGCTGGACGTTCCACCGCGCGCTCGACCGGGCGGCCGGCCGGGACGCGGCGCGCAAGCAGCTCGCCGACCTCCCGGGCCTGGACACGTACCTCACGGCCGGTTCGGCGGCCGGCGTCGAGGAGGGCCTACCGACCCTGCTGGCCGAGGCCGCCGCCGCCCGGCGCGGCGAGCCGGGCTACGAGCCCCAGCTCCTGGTCGGCGGCGGCCTCCGCCTCGACCATGTCCCGGCGCTCCTCGCGGGCGGCGTCACCGCCTTCCACATCGGCGGCGCCGCCCGCCCCGCCGGCTGGACCGCCCCGGTCTCCCCCACGGCGGTCCGCACCTGGCGCAACGCGATCGACGCCCGGGCCTAGTACCGGGCGTGGCGCCCGAACGGGGTGCACGGCGTGCCCCGTGACGCGGACCTGAGGTGGCACACCGCGGGCAGGCGGGAGATGCGCCAGCCGTCGCCGAGGACGCCGGAGGTGGCGGTCAGCAGGGCGCCGGAGCGTGCGCGGATGGCGGCGGAGAGGGCGGGGCCGCGCAGAGCGGGGGCGTCGGAGAGTGCTTCCGTGAGGGCCGTCACGGCGGTGCGGGCGCGCCGGACCGCGCACGTCTGGGGGTGGACCGCCCACACCGTGCGGCCCCGGGCCGCGGCGGCGAGGGAGGCGAAGGCGGGCACGCCGCAGTCCGCCGGGGTCAGTACCGGCCCCGGGCCCGCCGCTTCCAGGAAGTGCGCGAAACGTTCCTGGGCGGCGAGCACGGCCAGTGCGCCGGACGGGCCGTCCGCCAGCCCCGCGGCGGCGGCTTCCTTCCTGATGCGGCGCGCCAGACCGGCCCAGGCGTCTCCCCTGTCGTGGACCACCGAGAGCGCATCGGCTCCCAGGGCGACCGCGCCCTCGGCCACCGTGCGGGCGAGCGCGGTGTCGTCCGGGGCCCAGCTCAGCGGCCAGTCACCGGCCCGGACGAACGGCAGCAGGCAGGGGACCCCGGCCGCCTGGTAGGCGGGCACGGCGGCACGCGCCAGTTCCCCGTCGCTGTGGCCGACCACCGCGGCATAACCGCCGGCGGCGATGACCGCCGCCGCCCCCGACGTCTCGTCGTGCACGTGCCACGCGCAGGCGCCCGAGCCCTCGGCCCTGGCCTGTTCCACCTGGGCGAGCAGCACTGCTCCCCAGGCGGCTCGCGGACCGGTCAGCGGCGCGACGACGGCGACGACGGGCTGATCCCCCACCGCTCAGCCCCAGATGAAGGAACGGGGTGCCGCCGGAGCGGGCTCGGAACCGGTCACGGCCACGCCCCCGAGGGCGAACGCCGCCGCGAGCACGACCGTCACCGCGCGGGCGAGCGGCGGGCGTGCTCCAGGGACGGCGCCGGCCCGCGAAGCGGCGGAAGCACCGGAAGCGGCGGAAGAGGCGGAAGCGACGGAAGAGGCGGAAGCGACGGAAGAGGCGGAAGCGACGGAAACAGACATGGAGACCCCCTGGAAAACGTCGGTCGGTGTGGGATCAGCATGTTCGCCGTGGCTCCCCTCCGGCTACGGCTCACGGAGGTCCGGGACCGGTCATGGCCGGGGGCGGACGCGTCCGCGAGCGTCCGTATGCCGGAACCACCCTGGCCGGGGGCGCGACGTGTTCCTAAGATCCCAGTCGCGGGGACCGCAGGGGGGCGGTTCCCCATGGCGGTGGGGGAGTTCTGCGTGGACGCACGGGCCAGGGCTCAGGACCTGTACCGGACAGCGCTGGATGACGCGGGCTGGCGCCCGGAGGTCCTCACCCGCGACCGCGGCTGGAACGGTACGGAGTTCGCGGACGCCCTCCACCTGCTCGGCCGGCTCGGCCTGTTCGTCCCCTCCGCGGACACCCGGAGCGGCTGGACCGCGCTCGCACCGGACACGGCGTTGCGCAACCTGCTCCTGGAGGAGGAGCAGCACACAGGCGCCCTGCTGGCCGCCGTGCAGCAGACCCGGTCCGCGCTCGCCCAGGTCGTCGCCGACTTCCAGCCCGTACACGCCAGGGAACTGTCCTCCGTGCAGATGGAGGTGGTGACCGGCGGCGACAACGTGTCGGCCGCCCTTGAGGACGCCTCACAACGGGCCGAGAGCGAGGTGCTGTCGCTCCATCCCGGCCGCGCGCTGCCCGCCGGGATGGTGGAGGCGGGCCTCGAACGCGACCGCCTGGCGCTCGGCCGTGGCGTACGCATCCGCACCGTCCACCTGGCCTCCACGGCAGCCGTGCCGCACATGACGGCGTATCTCCGTCGGCTGAACGCGGCAGGGGCCCAGGTGCGCACCGCGCACACCCTGCCGCTGCGGCTGATCATCGTGGACGACTCCCTCGCCATCGTGCCCGCGCCCCCGCCCCAGGAGGCGGGCGGCGGGGGCATCGCCGCGGTCGTGCTGCGCGGCGAGACCCTGGTCGGGGTGCTCCGCGGCATCTTCGAGCACTGCTGGGCCGGGTCGAGCGTCCTGAACGACACCGGTAAGGACACCGGAGCGGCCCCCGGGGCGGCGGGGGCCGACGGCGAGTGGCAGCCGACGGGCAGACACCGGGAGCTGCTGCGGATGCTCGCGGGCGGGCTGACGGACGAGGCGATGGCCCGCAAACTCGGGGTGTCCGAGCGTACGGTCCGTCGCCTCGTCTCCGAACTGACCGAACGGCTAGGGGCGGCCAGCCGTTTCCAGGCCGGGGTGTGTGCCGTCCGGCTCGGCTGGCTCGACGGCTGACGGCCGGGGCCCATCGGCGGGCGCCTGCCGGCCGGTGCCCGGCTCGGCCGCCGTGCGGCCCCACGCCGTACCGGCCAGGATCAGCACCACGCCCAGCAGGCCGAGCCAGCCCGGACGGTCACCGGCCAGCGCGATGCCGGCCACGGCCGCCCACACCGGTTCCGTACCGAGCAGCAGGCTGACCCGGGAGGGCGAGGTACGGCGCACCGCCCACATCTGCACGAAGAACGCGAACAGCGTGCAGAACACCGACAGGTAGAGCAGCCACGCCCACTCGGAGGCCCCGAAGTCCGCCGCCGCGGCCCACGGGGTGGCGCCCGTTCCCGGGGCCGCGCACAGCAGGGCGAACGCCAGCACCGAGCCGCCCAGTTGCACGGTCGTCAGCGACATGGCGTCCGCGCCCCGCACCGACCGCATCCGCGACATCGCCAGGACGTGCACCGTACGGGCGACGGCGGCGCCCAGCATCAGCAGGTCGCCCAGGGACGGCTCGCTGAAGCCCGCCCCCTGCGTCAGCAGCAGCACGCCGACGACCGACAGGCCCGCCGCCGCGACGAACGAGCGCGGCAGGCGCGTGCCGCGCAGCCGGCTCTCCGCGATCGGCGTGAAGATCATCGTGAGGCTGATGATGAGCCCGGCGTTGGTCGCCGAGGTGTGCACGACCCCGTACGTCTCCAGCAGGAAGATCGCGGCCAGGATCAGCCCGAGGACCCCCGCGCCGCGTATCTGCGCCCCGCTCAGCGCGCGCAGCCTGCGCCACCCGGTGACCACCAGCACGGGCAGCACGACGGCGAACCGCAGCACCAGGACGGCCAGCACGGTCTGTCCCGTGGTGACGCCCTTCGCGGCCAGGTAGCTGGAGCCCCAGACCACGGCGACCAGCAGGACGGGCAGATCGGTCAGCCAGGCGCGGCGGGCCGCGGTGACGGTCACGGACATGGCGGGCTCCTCGAACGGAAGGGCTACGGGGGGTGCTCGGGCGTCGCGGCTCAGCGCGCCGTGTAGGCGATCACCAGGACGTCACGGTGTGCGGCGAGAGCGGGGTTCGCCGGCTGCACCGGGGTCACCGAGTGCAGGGTGCGGCGGTCGTCGCCCAGAAGCAGGTCACCGGGCTCGGACAGCGTAGTGGTCAGCAGGTGCTCACCCTCGTCCGTGTACACGCCGCTCTCGCCGCCGGTGACATTGGTGCGGCCGATCATCAGCGAGGTGATGAAGGTGACGCCGTCGCGGTGGCGGCCCTCGGGCGCGGGCTGCCCCTGCTGGTCGGCGGAGGCGTTGATGCGGTACGGGTGGAGCTTCACGTTCCAGGTGGCGGTCCCGTCGACGGCCGTGAAGATGCGGCCGAGTTCGACGAGCACGGAGCGCAGCAGCGGGTCGCCGATGAAGGACTCGGTCAGCGGGTCGAATACGCGCTCGATGCCGCCGTTGAGCGGGTTGATCTCCGACTCCTGGCGGTAGGGCGCGTGCGGCAGCAGGGTGAGGCCCCCGGTGGCGGCGTCGAGCTCGAACTGGCCGTAGCGGCGGTAGCGGTAGGTGCCGCCGTCGGCCATGTACGTGTCGAGGGTCAGCTCGCCCCAGTGCGCGGCGAAGCGGGCCCAGTCGGCGGCGTCCACCCCGGCCAGGGCGGACAGCGCGGCGGAGGGCATCAGGTGGCCGCCGGGTCCGGCGAGCGCCTGGACGGCGTCGAGGGCGACGGGGTGGGTGGTGGCGGTGGCGGTGGCCGTGGTCATGGCGAGGTGCTCCGTACAGGAAGGGGTGTGGGTGAGTGATCAGACGGCGGTCAGCAGCGGGGCGGTACGGGCGAAGGGCGCCGACTCCGCGGCGATCGCCCGCTCCTCCCACGCCTCGCGGTCGCGCAGGTACAGCGGCGAAGGGGTGCTGATCGCACGCGTGTCGGCACCGCCCGTACGCAGCCGCCAGGTCACCGAACCGGTGGTACGGGCCGCGCAGGCGTCCATGAAGACCTGGAGGGCGAGCCGGAGTTCACCGAACCACCGGCCCTCCAGTGCCTCACGCACCCACAACTGCTCCAGGTGCCGCTTCTCCCGGACGAGTTCGGCGTCCAGGCAGGCGCTCTCGACGTGCCGGTAGGTGTTCAGCAGCAGCCAGGCGGCCGGCATCTCCCGGATCTCCAGCACCTTCTCGCCGTGGTCGAGGTGCTCCAGGCCCGAGTAGCGGCCGAGTCCGAAGGCGCCGACCCGCTGGTTGAGCTGGTCGATCAGTGTGGTCAGCGGGAGCGGTACGCCGTCGACGGCGACGGGCAGTCCGTGTTCCACGGTGACCGTCACGGTGTCGGTGTCACCGGGAGCGGCGGTGTGCCGGCTCCAGGCGTACATCTCCTCGGGGACCTCGTGCAGCTCGGGGTCGTCGAGGATGCCGGACTCGAATTCGCGGCACCACAGGTTGGAGTCACCGCTCACGATCCGCCCGGCGAGCAGGTCGATGCCCGCGGCCCGCAGTTCGGTGAGCTTGTCGTCGCGGCTCACCGGATCGAGGTCGTACGGGCTGCCGAACGCGCCCTCGTAGCGGAGGAGGCGCAGGGCGCCGTTGAGGCGGCGCAGCGTGTTCTGCGAGCGGTTGGCGGTGTGCAGGACGGCCTGCGCGCCCAGGGCGCGGGCCAGTGCGACCGCGCTGTCGGCGATCAGGGGCCGGCTGAGGGTGGAGCTCACCGGGTGGATGCCGAGGTAGACGGCCTGGGCGGCGATCGCGGGTGCGACGTACCGGGTGGCGAACTCCTCGCGCCGGTCGAGGATGTGGATGGTCGCGCCGAGGGCCTCGGCCACCTGGCGCTTGTACCCGCTCGACTCGTCCTCGCCGATGTCCACGCTCACGGCGTGCACGTCGCGGACGCCCATGCGGCGCAGCCGGAGCAGCAGGTACGAGCTGTCGAGGCCACCGCTGAACAGGGTGACGACGGGGCGATCCGGGTCCAGCGTTTCGAGCTGCGAGAAGGAACGTATGAGGGGGGAGGACGGCATGGACTCTCCAACGTCTGCACTGGTCACAGACGGGAGCCTTCCGGACGGGCGACCGCCGGACAATGAGATCCGGACGTCCGCCCCCGGCCATGACCGCACCCGGTCGGTGGCCGGCCGGCGGCCGCCCGCGCGTCAGCCGAACAGCACCAGGTCCGCCTCCGTGGCGCCCGCCAGCTCGTAGCGGGTGCCCGTGAGGGGGCGGGCGGCGTAGAGGCGGATCAGGGTCGGCGCCGGGCCCAGGTAGCGGGCCGGGGGCCGTTCGCCGGACGCGGCGCCCAGGCGGAGCGGCTCGTCGCGGTCGTCGAGGTCGGCGTGGAGCGGCACGGTGCCGCGTGCCCGGGTGACCGAGGCGAGGAGGTCCAGCGCCGGGGCGAGCCCGGGGCCCGCGTAGGCGCCGGGCTCGCCGAGGGCCTCCCGGACGTCGCCCGCGTGCACCCACTCGCCCAGCGCGATGCCGTCCTGCCGCCCGTCCGGCGCCCCGGCGATCACCGCGCCCGCCTCCGTCATGCCGCGCTCCAGCTCGTCGACCACCTCCGCGTGGGACCACTCCGCACGCTCCGCGATGTCCCGCTCGTTGGACTCGGGGCTGAAGACCCCCTCCTCGAAACGCTTCTCCACCACCCGTGTCAGCGCCGCCGCGCAGTGCGCCAGCACGTGCCGCACCGTCCAGCCGGGGCAGCACGTGCGGACGGCGAAGGCCTCGTCGGACACCCCGCGCAGCAGCGGGATCAGGGTGTCGCGCTCGGTACGCAGCAACAGCCCGGGCAGCTCGGGGTCACGTACGTCTGATACGTCACGTAGATCGCTCATGCCCCCAGCCAACCGTGCACACCCCGCCCTTGCAACGGGCCGCACCCGGCACAATGACCCCATGGCGCCCCTTCCCGCTCACCCCGCACACGACGACCTGCGCCACCGCTGGGCGTCGGCCGTGCACGACGCTCCGCATGCCGACCGCTACGCCGACGACCTCCTCGCCCGCTGGGCCGAGCCGCAGCGCCGCTACCACACCACCGACCACCTCGTGGCCGTCCTCGACCGCGTCGACGAGCTCGCGGACCACGCGGACGACCCCGACCTCGTCCGCCTCGCCGCCTGGTTCCACGACGCCGTCTACCTGCCCGAGCGGTCCACCAACGAGGAGCGCAGCGCCCGCCTCGCCGAGCGCGCCCTGCCCGAGCTGGGCTTCGACGAGGCCCGTACGGCGGAGGTCGCCCGCCTGGTCCGGCTGACGATCACCCACGACCCGGCGGACGGCGACCGCAACGGCGAGGTGCTGTGCGACGCGGACCTGGCGATCCTGGCCGCCGCCCCCGACGCGTACGCCGCCTACGCGGCGGCGGTACGGGAGGAGTACGGCTTCGTCCCGGACGACGCGTTCCGGGAAGGCCGCGCGGCGGTCCTGCGGCAGCTCCTGGGCCTGCCGTGCCTGTTCCGCACCCCGCACGGGGCACGCGAGTGGGAGGAGCGGGCCCGCCAGAACCTGACCACCGAGCTGAAGCTGCTGGAGACATCGGGAACGTGAGGGGGGGAATGTAAGGGCTCCCGGCCGCGTTGACCCCTGGCATGCCCTCTACCGCCGAACGTGATCGCACCCGTATGCCCCTGGCCGTCTACATCCTCGGCCTGTCCGTCTTCGCGCTCGGCACGAGCGAATTCATGCTGTCCGGTCTGCTGCCGCCGATCGCGGACGACATGAACGTCTCCATCCCGAAGGCCGGGCTCCTCATATCGGCCTTCGCGATCGGCATGGTGATCGGCGCGCCGCTGCTCGCGGTCGCCACGCTGCGGTTGCCGCGCAAGACCACGCTCATCGCGCTGATCAGCACGTTCGGCCTCGGTCAGCTCGTGGGCGCGCTGGCGCCCTCGTACGGGATCCTCTTCGCGTCCCGCGTGGTCAGCGCGCTCGCGTGCGCAGGGTTCTGGGCGGTCGGGGCGGCCGTCGCGATCGCGATGGTGCCGGTCGGTTCGCGCGCCCGGGCGATGGCCGTGATGATCGGCGGGCTGTCGATCGCGAACGTCCTCGGCGTCCCGGCCGGCGCGTTCCTCGGCGAGCACCTGGGCTGGCGGTCCGCGTTCTGGGCGGTCGGCGCCGCCTCCGCCGTCGCGCTGGTCGGCGTGGTGACCCTGATCCCCCGCATCCCGCTCCCGGACGACAAGCCCCGACTGCGCCACGAGCTGACGATCTACCGCGACCGGCAGGTCTGGCTCGCCGTCGTGGTCACCGCGCTCGCGGCGGGCGGCGTCTTCTGCGCGTTCTCGTACCTGGCGCCGCTGCTCACCGACGTGGCGGGCCTCGACGCGGGCTGGGTGCCGACCGTGCTGGGCCTGTTCGGCATCGGCGCGCTGATCGGTACGACGATCGGCGGCCGGGTCGCGGACGCGCACCTGTTCGGGGTGCTGATCAGCGGCATCACGGCGTCGACGGTGTTCCTGGTGGCGCTCGCGGTGTTCGCCTCCAGCCCCGTCGCCACGGTGATCCTGTCCTTCCTGCTCGGCGTCTCGGCCTTCTACACGGCCCCGGCCCTGAACGCCCGCATGTTCAACGTCGCGGGCGCGGCCCCGACCCTCGCGGGCGCCACGACGACGGCCGCCTTCAACCTCGGCAACACCGGCGGCCCCTGGCTCGGCGGCACGGTCATCGACGCGGGCCTCGGCTTCCCCTCCACGGCCTGGGCGGGCGCGGCGATGACGCTCCTCGGCCTCGCGGCGGCCGCCGTGGCGCTGCGCCTGCACAGCTCGACGTCGCGGGTGGTGACGGGGTCGGGCGGCTCCGTCAGGGAGCCGGCCGCCGCTTCGGGCGCCGCAGGCCCGACTCCGTGAGCCGGCGGACCAGTTCCTTGGAGCCCACCTCCACGGCGCCGGCCGCCACCGCGTCCGCGTAGCGCTCGGAGGGCACGTCGTAGTGGTCGCCGTCGAAGGCGCGGGGCGGGGCGCCGATCAGGGCGGCGAAGGCGTGGAGCTCGTCGTAGGACGTGTCGCTCACCATGTGGGACCACATGCGGCCGTGGCCCGGCCAGTTCGGCGGGTCGATGTAGACCGTCACGTAAGGCCGCCGACCCGTGCCACCACCACGCCCGCCTTGCCGCACACCCAGTGCGGGTCGGGCCCCAACTCCGGCTCCACGTCCAGCGCGTGCGGGTCGCCGGAGGCGCACACCGGGCACAGCGGCCAGCGGCCGTACCGCTCCAGCAGCGCGTCCTGGACGTCCTGGGCGACCAGCCCGGCGACGTACTCGATGCCTTCCGGCCACTGCTCGACCCACCAGCGGCGGTGCGTCACCGCGTCCTCCACGAGCGAGACGACCTCCGCCTCGGCGACGTCACGCGCCATGAGGTCGGCGAGGACCAGGGCCCGCGCGGCGTGCAGGGCCTGCTCCAGGGGGTCTACGGCGTCCATGGAGCCATTGTCACCCCAGGTCCGGGAGGGGTTGACGACCCCCAGGGCTGAAAATACCTTTCAGGTGTGACCAATGACGTGAAGGAAATTTTCAGCAGCAGGGGCACCGGCAGACCCGGCGGGGAGACCGCCCCCGCCCCCGCCGCCCTCGCCGCCAAGGTGCGCACCCTCGCACCGTCCATGACCCGCTCCATGCAGCGCGTCGCCGAAGCCGTCGCCGGCGACCCCGCCGGGTGCGCCGCCCTCACCGTCACCGGCCTCGCCGAACTCACCGGCACCAGCGAGGCGACCGTCGTGCGCACCGCCCGCCTCCTCGGCTACCCCGGCTACCGCGACCTGCGCCTCGCCCTCGCCGGGCTCGCCGCCCAGCAGCAGTCCGGCCGGGCGCCCTCCGTCACCGCCGACATCGCGGTCGACGACCCGCTCGCGGACGTCGTCGCCAAGCTCGCCCACGACGAGCAGCAGACCCTCGCCGACACCGCCGCCGGCCTCGACACCGTCCAGCTCGGCGCCGCCGTCACCGCCCTGGCCGCCGCCCGCCGCACCGACATCTACGGCGTCGGCGCCTCCGGGCTCGTCGCCCAGGACCTCGCCCAGAAGCTGCTGCGCATCGGCCTGATCGCCCACGCCCACAGCGACCCGCACCTCGCCGTCACCAACGCCGTCCAGCTCCGCTCCGGTGACGTCGCCATCGCCATCACCCACTCGGGCTCCACCGGCGACGTCATAGAACCCCTCCGCGTCGCCTTCGACCACGGCGCGACGACCGTCGCCATCACCGGTCGTCCCGACGGCCCGGTCTCCCAGTACGCCGACCACATACTCACCACCTCCACGGCCCGCGAGAGCGAACTGCGCCCCGCCGCCATGTCCTCCCGCACCAGCCAACTCCTCGTCGTCGACTGCCTGTTCACCGGCGTCACGCAGCGCACGTACGAGACGGCCGCCCCCGCCCTCTCCGCGTCGTACGAGGCCCTCGCGCACCGCCACTCACCCCGCACCCGCTGACCGGCCGAAAGAGCACGCCCGCATGAACCACTCCGAGCTGTCCGCCCTCACCACGGAAGCGTTCCGCCCCGAACTCGCCGACATCGACCGCCTCCCCACCGCCGAGATCGCCCGCCTCATGAACGCCGAGGACCAGTCCGTCCCCGTCGCCGTCGCCGGCCAGCTCCCCCGGATCGCCGCCGCCATCGACGCCACCGCCGACCGGATGGCACGCGGCGGCCGCCTCGTCTACGCGGGCGCGGGCACGGCCGGACGGCTCGGCATCCTGGACGCCAGCGAGTGCCCGCCCACCTTCAACACCACCCCCGGCCAGGTCGTCGGCCTCATCGCGGGCGGCCCCACGGCCATGCTGGAGGCGGTCGAGGGCGCCGAGGACTCCAAGGACCTGGCGGCCGCCGACCTGGACGCCCTGTCCCTCACCGCCGCCGACACGGTCGTGGGCATCTCCGCGTCCGGCCGCACCCCCTACGCCATCGGCGCCGTCGAACACGCCCGCGCCCGGGGCGCCCTGACGATCGGTCTCTCCTGCAACGCGGGCAGCGCCCTCGCGGCCGCCGCCGAACACGGCATCGAGGTCGTCGTCGGCCCCGAGCTCCTCACCGGCTCCACCCGCCTCAAGGCGGGCACCGCCCAGAAGCTGGTCCTCAACATGATCTCGACGATCACCATGATCCGGCTGGGCAAGACGTACGGGAACCTCATGGTCGACGTCCGCGCCTCCAACGACAAACTCCGCGCCCGCTCCCACCGCATCGTCGCCCTCGCCACGGGCGCCCCCGACGCCGCCATCGAAGCCGCCCTCACGGCCACGGACGGCGAGGTGAAGCCGGCGATCCTCACGCTCCTGGCGGACGTGGACGCAGAGACGGCCACAGCCCTGCTCCAGAAGACGAACGGCCACCTACGGGCAGCGCTCAACCAGTAGCCCCTGGTTGTGGGCAATCGTTCCGCTGGGGGTCCCCCCACGGCGTAGCCGTAGGGGGAGGAACGGGTGGGCACAACCCACCCACCGGCGTGCAGCCGCCGTACAGCGCCCTCCCCCTGGCACCATCCGCGCCATGACCGCACCCGAGACCGACCCGCACCAAGCAACCGCCACCGCCCTCCTCCCCCTCGTCGGCGGCGCCGACAACGTCACCTCCGTCGCCCACTGCATGACCCGCCTCCGCCTCGGCCTCCGCGACCGCACGCTCGTCCAGGACGAGGCGCTCCGGGCGCACCCCGCCGTCCTCGGGGTCGTCGAGGACGACGAGACCTACCAGATCGTCCTCGGCCCCGGCACCGTCGCCCGCGTGACGCCCGCGTTCGAAGCCCTCCTCCTGAGCACCAGGGGCGAAGCCATCAAGGCCGCCCAGAAGGCCAGGAACGCCACCCCCGCCAAGCTCCTCCTCCGCCGCGTCGCGAACATCTTCGTCCCCCTCATCCCCGCCCTCATCGGCTGCGGCGTCATCGCCGGGCTCAACGGACTGCTCGTCAACCTCCACTGGCTGCCCGCCCTCACCCCCGCCCTCGCCGCCATCGCGTCCGGCTTCATGGCGCTGATCGCCGTGTTCGTCGGGCTCAACACGGCGAAGGAGTTCGGCGGCACCCCCATCCTCGGCGGCGCCGTCGCCGCGATCGTCGTGTACGCGGGCGTCGCCAAGGTCGAGGCCTTCGGCCAGCAGCTCTCCCCCGGCCAGGGCGGCGTCCTCGGCGCCCTGGCCGCCGCCGTGCTCGCCGTCCACGTCGAGAAGTGGTGCCGCCGCCGCGTCCCCGAGGCCCTCGACGTCCTCGTGACGCCCACCCTCACCGTCCTCGTCGCCGGCCTGGTCACCGTCTACGGGCTGATGTACGTCGCCGGTGAGGTGTCCGCCGCCATCGGCACCGCCGCCGACTGGCTCCTCGCCCACGCCGGAGCAGTCGCCGGTTTCGTCCTGGGCGGCCTCTTCCTCCCCCTCGTCATGCTCGGCCTCCACCAGGCCCTGATCCCGATCCACACCACCCTGATCGAGCAGCAGGGCCACACCGTCCTCCTCCCCATCCTCGCGATGGCGGGCGCGGGCCAGGTCGGCGCGGCCGCCGCCGTGTACGTACGCCTCCGCCACCACACCGACCTCCGCCGCACCATCAAGTCCGCGCTGCCCGCCGGGCTGCTCGGCGTCGGAGAACCGCTCATCTACGGCGTCTCGCTCCCCCTCGGCCGCCCGTTCATCACCGCGTGCGTCGGCGGGGCGTTCGGCGGCGGGTTCGTCGGGCTGTTCAACATGCTCGGCACCACCGTCGGTTCTACGGCGATCGGCCCGTCCGGCTGGGCCCTGTTCCCGCTGCTCGCCGGCGACCAGGGCCTCGCCTTCACCACCGTCGCCGTCTACGCGGGCGGGCTGCTGACCGGGTACGTGGCCGGGTTCGCCGCCACGTACCTCTTCGGCCTCGACAGGGCCACCCTCACCGCGACGCCTGCTCCTTGATCGTCACCCGGCCCTTGCGGATCACGGCGAGCCGGGGCGCGCGCCGGGCAAGGGCGGTGTCGTGGGTGACCATGACGAACGTCAGCCCGTTCTCCTCCCACAGCCCCTCCAGCAAGTCCATGATCTCGTCGCGCGTCGACTCGTCCAGGTTGCCGGTCGGCTCGTCAGCCAGCAGCACCGCCGGCCGCTTCACCAGCGCCCGCGCGATCGCGACGCGCTGCTGCTGACCGCCCGACAACTCGCCCGGCAGATGGCCCCGCCGCTCCCCGAGCCCCACCGACACCAGCGCCTCCCCCGCCCGCTCCCGCCGCTCCGCCGCCCTCAGCCCCAGCGGTACGAGGGCGGTCTCCACGTTCTCCTGGGCGGTGAGCGTCGGCACCAGGTTGAACCCCTGGAACACGAACCCGATCTTCTCCGCCCGTACGCGCGTCAGCCGCGCCTCCGGCAGCGTGGCCAGGTCCGTGCCGTCCAGCACGACACTGCCCTCCGTCGGCCGGTCCAGGCCGCCGAGCATCTGCAACAGCGTCGACTTGCCGCCACCGGTCGGGCCCTGGATGACCAGCCGCCCGCCGTCCTCGATGATCAGGTCCACTCCGTCCAGGGCCCGCACGGTGTCCTTGCCGCGCCGGTAGCGCTTGGTGACGCCACTGAGCTGGTACATCTACTGTCAACTCCAGTCGTACGAGAAGGATTTACTCAACGCGGCGCAGCGCGTCCGCCGGCCGCAGCCGCGCCGCGCGCCAGCCGCCGAACCCGCCCGCGACGAGCCCGCCCGCGACGGCGAGGCCCACGGCCAGGGCGATGGTGGTGAGCGAGACGGGCGCGGTGAGCGCGATGTCCAGGGCGCGACCCGCCGCCTCCCGCACCGGCCCGCCCCCGCCACCCGGGCCGACGACCCGCTGGCCGCCGCCCAGTTCAGCCGTGAGCGTCGGGCTGAACGCCGTGATGGCCCACGCCCCGGCCAGCCCGACGCCGATCCCCAGCGCCCCGCCGATCAGCCCGTGCACCAGCGCCTCACCGGCCACCTGCCGAGTGACCCGCCCGCTCTTCCACCCCAGCGCCTTGAGCGTGCCGAACTCCCGCACCCGCCGGCTCACCGCCGACGACGTCAGCAGCCCCGCCACCACGAACGCCGCGCCCAGCACGACGACCGACAGCCACTTGCCCACGCCCGCCGCCAGGTCGGAGGCGGTCGACAGGGACCCCGAAACGGTGTCGGCGAGGTCGGCGGACGTGGTGACCGTCGTCCCCGGAACGTTCTTCTGGATCGCTCCCTTGACGTCCTCGATCCGCTGCGAGTCGGTCGCCCGGACGTAGACCGTCGTCACCTTGCCCTTGGCGTCGGCGAGGCTCTGCGCCTCGGCGAGCGGCAGGTAGACGTTGGCGGCGGCGTCACCGCTGTCGGCGGTCGCGATGCCGATGACGCCGTACGCCGTGCCGGAGATGGTGAGCTTCTCCCCGACGGCCAGCCCCTGCTCCTTGGCGTACGCGCTGTCGACGACGGCCACCTTGGCGGCCGTCTCGGCCGCCGTGAACGTACGTCCGGCCGTGATCTTCGACGACGTCAGCGGCCCGAGCCCCTGGTGGGCGACGTCGGTGCCGTACACGGTGTACGAGTCGACCCCGAAGTCCGCCCCGCCTCCCTGGACACGCTTCCCCGGCTGCGCCTCGCCGCGCTCGAACTTCCCGTCGACCTTCATCACCCGGGCGTTCAGCCCGCCGACGGCCTCGGCGACGCCGTCCTGCGCGCCGACCTTCGCGACGGTCGAGGCCGCGAGCGTCTCGAACCCCTGGACCATGACGACGTCCTGGCTCTGCTCGCCGCCCCCGTCCTCCTTGGCGTCGAACTGGAACCTCGGCCGCCGCACAATGTCCCCCTCCCCGGGCGGCGAGGCGGCCTTGGTGACCGTCATGTCGGTCCCCAGCCCGTACAGCGACTCCAGGACCTTGCCCTGGGCCCGGTTCATCCCGGCCGTGACCGAGTTGACGACGATGACCAGCGCGATTCCGAGGGCCAGCCCCGAAGCGACGACGAACGCCGCCTTCCGCCGGCGGCGCAACTCGCGCCGGAGATAGGTGAAGAACATGCCGCGAAAGCTATGGAGGCGGCGTGATGGGGGGTTAAGGCGCCGGTGAGAGTCGCATGAGAAGCGACGGCGGAGCTACGCGCCGGCCGCCACGCCGCCCGGGAACGCCGCCGTGTCGAGCGCGACCCCGAACGGCTCGGGCAGGGTGAGCACCTTTCCGAACGGCACCTGTTCGGACTGCTTGTACGTGCCGTCCTGCGGCTCCGTGAACAGGGTGACCATCGCGCCACGGGTGTCGTACCGGTCGATGAGCAGGTACATCGGGACCAGGGCGCGTGCGTAGGCGTGGTACTTCCTGGTCCGGTCGTCGGTGGCGTTGTTCTTGGAGGTGATCTCCACGATCAGCAGGGCCTCGGACGCGTCGACGGGGTCATAGGTGTCCGGGTCGGCGGCAGCGATCAAGTCGGTCGGCATCACGACCAGGCCGGGAACGTACAGTTTGTCGAGCGGCGCGATGTGCACTCCGAGGGTCTGGTAGATGCCCAGTTCGTCGGGCAGCCCCCTGTAGAGGCGGCGCTGCACGACCTCGGCGATGCCGTTGTGGTGCGCGTGTGGCGGCGGAACCAAGAAAATCTTCCCCTTGTCGATCTCGGCGCGCCAGCCCTCGGGCACGTCCAGCTCGCGCCAGGCGTTCAGCATGAATTCCCACGTCGGGGGGGTCTCGGGGGCCGGGTCGTTCTCGACCATCGCGGCTGTCATCGCGGGTCCCTTCTCCCGTGGCCTGAGGAAGGCGAATGTAGATCGACGGGGCGCCGGGGAAGCGCCCCTTTCCTCAGCGTCCCACGATCGTGTGAGCAGCGCACGAACCCGGCACTCTCACGGCAGACGAGCCTGTCTGTTCAACTCCCGAACACGCGCCCGAAGCACCTCGCCCGGCGGGGCGGGGGTCAGCGCCTCGGGCGGGCAGTCCCACTCCCGGCCGCCGCCGGGCGGGCGCAGTTGTACGTACCCGCCGACGTGCCCCATGACCTCGCCGATCCGCCCGTCCCGGGAGTCGATCATGTACTCGGGCGCGCTCATCGGCCGGCCCCGCGCAGCACGTCGACCAGCCGCATGGCCGTGTCCACGTTGCACCGGCCGAGCTCCACCAGCGGGTACGGCACTTCGCTCGCGGCCGACACCGGGTCGACCCGCAGGGACGGCAGGATCACGCCCACCCTGCGGAGCTCGTCCCGCAGTTGCGCCACCACTTGCTCGGCCGACAGCATCCCCATGACCAGGCACCTCCACGCTGAGTGTTCGGGTTCTGTACACAGCGTGGTCGATTGGCGGCTAGTCTGAACACAAAGGCGGCCCAACAACCCCATCTGTGCTAACGGGAGTTGACACATGCCCGGTCCAAAGGATCTCGACCCGTCTTCCTCACCCAGGGCACTTCTTGGCGCCGAGCTGCGCCATGCCCGCGAAAACGCCGGTCTGAGCCAGGAAGCGCTGGGTGAGAAGCTCTTCGTGAGCGGCTCGTTCATCGGCCAATTGGAGTCGGGCACACGACGGATGCAGCCCGAGATCGCGGCCAAGATCGACGACATACTGGGCACGAATGGTTTCTTCCAGCGGAACTGTAGGGCCGCCAACAAGTCGAGGTACCCGGATCACTTCGCCGAGGCGGCGGAGGCGGAAGCGGTCGCGACGGCGATCAAGGAGTACGCGCCGCTGCTGATCCCGGGCGTGCTCCAGACGGAGCCGTACGCGCGGGCCGTGTTCCGTGGCGGGCGCCCCACCGCCTCGGACGACGTCATCGACGACCTGGTCGAGGCGCGACTCGCCCGCACGCACATCCTCGACGACCCGGCGAAGCCGCTGTTCTGGACCGTCCTGGACGAGGCGGTCCTACGACGAGAGGTGGGCGGCCCGGCGGTGATGGCCGGGGCGCTGCGCCACATCGCGGCGTTGGGCCGCTGTCACCGGGTGATCGTGCAGGTCATCCCGTTCAAGGCGGGTGCGCACATGGCCCTGGCGGGCGCGCTCAAACTCATGTCCTTCGACGACGCGCCCCCGCTGGCCTACCTCGAAAGCCTGGGCTCAGGGCAGTTGCACGACGACCCGGCCACCGTCAAACACTACGAACTGTCCTACGATCTGCTCGGGGCCAGCGCACTGTCACCCCAAGAATCCCTGGCCCTGATCGAATCAGTGGCGGAGGATTACGCCCATGAAGATCGACATCCTTGAGTGGCGCAAGTCGAGCTACAGCGACGCCAGCGGCGGGAACTGCCTGGAAGTCGCCACGTGGCGCAAGTCGACGTACAGCGGCCCCAGCGGCGGCGACTGCCTCGAAGTGGCCGACGGCCACCCCGACCTCGTCCCCGTCCGTGACTCCAAGAACCCCACCGGCCCCAAGCTCGTGTTCCGGGCCGCCGCCTGGTCCGCGTTCGTAGCGGGCCTCAAGCGATAAGAGAGCGCGACGGCCCCGGGACCATCACGCCCCGGGGCCGTACCGCATCTCCAGCAGGTGCCGCAGCATGGCGAGGTCCTTGCGGTTGGCGCGCCGTACCGCCATGGCGGCGAGGCGGCTGCCGCCTCCGCCACGGTTCCGCAGCGTCATCCGCGTCCGGTCGCCCTCGACCCCGTACGGCTCCCAGGTGTACGTGGTCTCCATGGGGAACGGGCCTTGATCCGCCCGCATCACAAGCTTCCGCCCGGGCTCGTACTCGACGATCTCGTACGTGTAGACGAGCCGGCGACCGAGGAAGCGGGCGACGAACGCGGCCCTGGCGCCCACCCGTACCTCCGACTCGGTCTCCCACTCCACCGACACGATGTTCCGGTACCACTCGGGCGCGGTCGAGGGATCGGCGGCGTACGCGGCGACGAGGTCGCACGGGGCGTCGATCACGGTCTCGGTCAGGACGTCGACGGCCATGAGACCAGCGTAGAACGCCCGAGGGCGGCACCCCCTGGGAGAAGGGGTACCGCCCTCGGAACGAAAGGACGTGTCTGATCCGCGAGCGGATCAGAAGTCCATGTCACCGCCCGGCATGCCGCCCGGAGCACCGGCCGCGGCCTTCTCCGGCTTGTCGGCGATGACGGCCTCGGTGGTGAGGAAGAGCGCCGCGATGGAGGACGCGTTCTGCAGGGCAGAGCGGGTCACCTTGGCGGGGTCGATGATGCCCTCGGCGATCATGTCGACGTACTCACCGGTCGCGGCGTTCAGGCCGTGGCCGACGGGCAGGTTGCGCACCTTCTCGACGATGACGCCGCCCTCGAGACCACCGTTGACGGCGATCTGCTTCAGCGGGGCCTCAAGGGCCAGCTTGACGATGTTGGCGCCGGTCGCCTCGTCGCCCTCGAGCTCCAGCTTCTCGAAGACGCTGGACGCCTGGAGCAGGGCCACGCCACCACCGGCGACGATGCCCTCCTCGACGGCGGCCTTGGCGTTGCGCACCGCGTCCTCGATGCGGTGCTTGCGCTCCTTGAGCTCGACCTCGGTGGCGGCACCGGCCTTGATGACGGCCACGCCGCCGGCCAGCTTCGCCAGGCGCTCCTGGAGCTTCTCGCGGTCGTAGTCCGAGTCGGAGTTCTCGATCTCGGCGCGGATCTGGTTGACGCGACCCGCGACCTGCTCGCTGTCACCGGCACCGTCGACGATGGTGGTCTCGTCCTTGGTGATGACGACCTTGCGGGCGCGGCCCAGCAGGTCCAGGCCGGCGTTCTCCAGCTTGAGGCCGACCTCCTCGGAGATGACCTGGCCACCGGTGAGGATGGCGATGTCGTTCAGCATGGCCTTGCGGCGGTCGCCGAAGCCCGGGGCCTTGACGGCGACGGACTTGAACGTGCCACGGATCTTGTTGACGACCAGGGTCGACAGGGCCTCGCCCTCGACGTCCTCGGCGATGATCAGCAGCGGCTTGCCGGACTGCATGACCTTCTCCAGCAGCGGGAGCAGGTCCTTCACCGCGGAGATCTTGGAGTTGACGATCAGGATGTACGGGTCGTCGAGCGACGCCTCCATACGCTCCATGTCGGTGGCGAAGTACGCCGAGATGTAGCCCTTGTCGAAGCGCATACCCTCGGTGAGCTCCAGCTCCAGACCGAAGGTCTGGGACTCCTCGACGGTGATGACGCCTTCCTTGCCGACCTTGTCCATGGCCTCGGCGATGAGCTCGCCGATCTGGGTGTCGGCGGCGGAGATGGAGGCCGTGGAAGCGATCTGCTCCTTGGTCTCGACATCCTTCGCCTGCTCCAGCAGCGCGCCGGAGACGGCCTCGACGGCGGTCTCGATGCCGCGCTTCAGGGCCATCGGGTTGGCACCGGCGGCGACGTTGCGCAGACCCTCGCGGACGAGCGCCTGGGCGAGAACGGTCGCGGTGGTCGTACCATCACCGGCGACGTCGTCCGTCTTCTTGGCGACTTCCTTGACCAGCTCGGCGCCGATCTTCTCGTACGGGTCCTCGAGCTCGATCTCCTTGGCGATGGAGACACCATCGTTGGTGATCGTGGGGGCGCCCCACTTCTTCTCGAGGACGACGTTGCGACCCTTGGGGCCCAGGGTCACCTTGACGGCGTCGGCGAGCTGGTTCATGCCGCGCTCGAGGCCGCGCCGTGCCTCCTCGTCGAACGCGATGATCTTGGCCATGTGAAGTGGTCCTCCCGGACTGGGGTGGATGCTCCGGACCGCGCTGGCGCCCGCGACGGACGGCCTGCATGCCCCTGTGGTTCCTTGCCCCACCGGCCTGCGGACCTCACCGACCCGGTCCTTCGTTGTCACTCTCACCTTCAGAGTGCTAACGCCAATGATTAGCACTCGACCCCTACGAGTGCAAGCGCCTCTCGCATACGAGACAGGGGTCCGCCAGGGGCAGGACAGGGGTCCGGACACGCGCGAGGGGCCCGCGTCCCCTGGAACGCGGGCCCCTCGGCACTTGCGATGTCGACAGTCGATGGTCGGTCGATCGCGACGCGGCTCTCAGCCGGCGGCGAGCTTGACCATGTCCGCCTGCGGACCCTTCTGGCCCTGCGAGATCTCGAACTCGACTCGCTGACCTTCTTCAAGGGTGCGGTAGCCGTCCATCTGGATCGCGCTGTAGTGGACGAAAACATCCGCACCACCGTCGACCGCGATGAAGCCGTACCCCTTCTCCGCGTTGAACCACTTGACGGTGCCCTGAGCCATGCCTAACTCCCCTATTACTGGCCCTTGCACAGGACCGCACTTCGCGGACCCGGGTCAGACCTCACCCGCTGACAGGTGCGGGCGTGCGCCGGAACGCGTCGACCGCCGCTGAATGTATCTGCCCAACTGCCGTCTGCAACAGGTCAATCGGACGAGAATTCCGAGCATGGGTGAACGGAAAAGATGGCCGAATTGGCCAGAATCCCGGGCAAGTCGGGCCCGGCAAAGTGCGCAAATGGCGCAACTCTCAAGCTCACATTGACTGCATCTTGTCGCCGCCTCGCCCCATTCTCATATGCGGGCGGCACTGGCAGCGGCGGGGACTTCCCCAACTCTACCGCGCTCAACCATGCAGAATTGCCCCCTCCGCTTAGCTCGCGGAGGGGGCAATGGAGGTAACGCTGCGTACGTCAGCAGCCGCCTGCGACGGCCGGAATGATGGAGACACCCGCCCCGTCGGGCGTGGCGGTCTCCAGACCCTGCTCGAAGCGCACGTCATCATCGTTGACGTACACGTTCACGAACCGGCGGAGCTTGCCCTGGTCGTCCAGGACGCGGGCGGCGATGCCCGGGTGGTTCTTCTCCAGCGACTCGATGACCTCGGAGAGGGTCGCGCCCTCCGCCGTGACCTCGGCCTGGCCGTCCGTGTACGAACGGAGGATGGTGGGGATGCGGACGTTGACGCTCATGTTCGTGGTGCCTTTCAGGTCGGGTCAGGCCAGGCCGGCGTCGCGGAACGCGTCCAGGCTCGGGCGGATCGTCGCGGTCGGGCCCGTCGTCGGGGCCACCGCGTCGAGGGTCTTCAGGCCGTCGCCCGTGTTGAGCACGACCGTGGTCAGCGACGGGTCCAGCAGACCCGCCTCGATCAGCTTCTTCGTCACGCCCACGGTCACCCCGCCCGCCGTCTCGGCGAAGATGCCCTCGGTCCGGGCCAGCAGCTTGATCGCGTCCACGACCTGCTCGTCGTTGACGTCCTCCACCGCGCCGCCCGTCCGGCGCGCGATGTCCAGGACGTACGGGCCGTCGGCCGGGTTGCCGATCGCCAGCGACTTGGCGATGGTGTTCGGCTTCTGGGGCCGTACGACGTCGTGACCGGCCTTGAAGGCCGCCGACACCGGGGAGCAGCCCTCCGCCTGGGCGCCGAAGATCTTGTACGGCTTGTCCTCGACCAGGCCGAGCTTGATCAGCTCCTGGAGCCCCTTGTCGATCTTCGTGAGCTGCGAGCCGGATGCGATCGGGATGACGAGCTGGTCGGGCAGTCGCCACCCGAGCTGCTCGCAGATCTCGTACGCCAGCGTCTTCGAACCCTCGGCGTAGTACGGCCGCAGGTTGACGTTGACGAAGCCCCAGCCCTCGCCCAGCGGGTCGCCGATCAGCTCGGAGCAGAAGCGGTTCACGTCGTCGTAGGTGCCCTCGATGCCGACCAGGTCACCGCCGTAGACCGCCGCCATGACGACCTTGCCCTGCTCCAGGTCGTGCGGGATGAACACGCACGACCGGAAACCGGCCCGCGCGGCCGCGGCGCCGACGGCACCCGCCAGGTTGCCCGTCGAGGAGCAGGAGAGGGTGGTGAAACCGAAGGCGCGGGCGGCCTCCAGGGCCTGGGCGACGACACGGTCCTTGAAGGAGTGCGTCGGGTTGCCGGAGTCGTCCTTGACGAACAGTTTGCCCGGCTCGACGCCCAGCTCACGGCCCAGGTTGTCGGCCTGGACGAGCTTGGTCCAGCCCGGGTTCAGGTTCGGCTTGTCGGTCACGTCCGCCGGGACGGGGAGCAGTGGCGCGTACCGCCAGATGTTCGCGGGCCCGGCCTCGATGCGCTTGCGCAGCCCCTCGGGGTCGCCGACCGGCAGGTCGTACGCGATCTCCAGGGGCCCGAAACACAGCTCACAGGCGAAAATGGGACCGAGCTCGAAGCGCTCGCCGCATTCGCGACAGGAGAGGGCGGAAGCAGGCCCGAGGTCGACGTTCTTGGCGGTGGCGACAGTCTGTACAGCCATGGAGGCGAGGCCCTTTCTCCTCATCTTCCTCATGGCGCACTTCGCCATGAGACGGATTTGGCACCTTCCCTAGCCGGGGCCTCGCGCAAGATCTTGCGAGTGCCGGCTGGAGGGTTGCCGGGGCTTCAACGGGCCGTATCCCTCTGCCCCTCTGGATGAGCGGTATTCGATTGTCTGCACGGGGACCCGACATGCGACGGTCATCCGCGTTGTTCAAGACTGTAACCGAACCCCCGGACACTTGAGATGGTCGTCCGAAACGCGAGATGGAGATCACGTGCTGGAAGAGGTGGAGCGCTGGCTGGAGCGGCGGTCCTGGTCCGTGGCCGACCGACCGCTCGACCGGCTGCTCGCGGCCAAGCACAGTACGACCGTCAGTGTCGTCCTGCCGGCGCTGAACGAGGAGGCGACGGTCGGCGACATCGTCACCGTCATCCGCCGCGACCTCATGTCCCCCTCCGCGCCCCTCGTCGACGAACTCGTGGTGATCGACTCGGGCTCCACGGACCGCACCTCCGAGGTCGCCGCCGCCGCGGGCGCGCGCGTGGTGCACCGGGACGCGATACTCCCCCGCATACCCGCCCTCCCCGGCAAGGGCGAGGTGCTGTGGCGCTCCCTCCTCGCCACCAGCGGCGACATCGTCTGCTTCGTCGACGCCGACCTGCGTGACTTCTCGGCCGATTTCGTCACCGGCATCGTCGGCCCGCTTCTCACCGACCCGTCCGTCCACTTCGTCAAGGCCATGTACGACCGGCCCCTCGCGGGCGTCGCCGGCCACGGCGGGCGGGTGACCGAGCTGGTGGCGCGGCCGCTGCTGAACCTGCACTGGCCCCAGCTCGCCGGGTTCGTCCAGCCGCTGGGCGGCGAGTACGCGGCCCGCCGCTCGCTCCTGGAGCGGCTGCCCTTCCCCGTCGGCTACGGGGTCGAGCTGGGCCTCCTCGTGGACGCCCTGCACACCGTGGGCCTCGACGCCCTCGCCCAGGTGGACGTGGGCGTGCGCAAGCACCGGCACCAGGACGAGCGGGCGCTGGGCCGGATGGCGGCGGCGATCTACCGCACGGCCCAGCTCCGGCTGTCGCGCGGGCACCTGGTGCGGCCCCGGCTCACCCAGTTCGACCGGGGCGACGACGGCTTCGTGCCGCGCACGCACGAGGTCGACACCGAGGAGCGGCCGCCGATGATCGAGGTGGCCGAGTACGCACGGCGCCGCCGGGTGGCGTGAGTGCCGTACGTTTGAGCGTTTCCGCTACGGGCTAGGTTCGTCTCCATGGCAGCCCAGATTCTCGTCGCCTCCAACCGCGGTCCGGTCAGCTACGTCCCCCGCGAGGACGGCACGTTCGACACCCGGCGCGGCGGGGGCGGGCTGGTGTCGGGACTCTCCGCGATCGGTCCGGACGCGGGCGCGCTGTGGGTGTGCGCGGCGCTGAGCGACGGCGACCGGCAGGCGGTGCAGCGGGGCATCGCGGCCGAGCCGGGCGTGAAGATGCTCGACATCGACGCACGCGTGCACGCGGACGCGTACAACGGCATCGCGAACTCGGTGCTGTGGTTCGTGCACCACATGCTGTATCAGACGCCCCTGGAACCGGTCTTCGACGCCGAGTTCCGCCGCCAGTGGGTCGCCTACCGCCTCTACAACCGGGCGTTCGCCGAGGCCCTCGCCCAGGAGGCGGCCGACGGCGCCGCCGTCCTCGTCCAGGACTACCACCTGGCCCTCGTCCCCGGCATGCTCCGCGAGCTGCGCCCCGACCTGCGGATCGGGCACTTCTCGCACACGCCGTGGGCGCCGCCGGAGTACTTCTCGATGCTCCCCGACGACATCGCCGAGGAACTCCTCCTCGGCATGCTCGGCGCGGACCGCCTCGGCTTCCTGACCTGGCGCTGGCTCAAGGCGTTCCAGTCCTGCTGCGCGACGTCCCTCCGGGACATGGACGTCCAGGCCCTCTGGCCCAAGGACCTCCCCCCGAGCGTCGAACACATGACCCACGGCCGCCCCCGGCGCACCGAGCTGGGCGTGCACGGCCTCGGCGCGGACGGCGACTTCCTCCGTGACCGCTCACGCCGCCCCGACGTCGGCGACCGGATGGCTACCCTCCGCGACCAGATCGGCCCCGGCCGCAAGACGATCGTCCGCGTCGACCGCACGGAACTCTCCAAGAACATCGTGCGCGGCCTGCTCGCCTACCGGCACCTGCTCGCCGAGCGCCCGGAGTGGCGCGAACGGGTGGTCCACCTCGCCTTCGCCTACCCCTCCCGCCAGGACCTGGCGGTCTACCGCGAGTACACCGCCCAGGTGTCCGAGCTCGCGGACGAGATCAACGCGGAGTACGGCGTCGACGGCTGGACGCCCGTCATCCTCCACGTCGAGGACGACTTCGCCCGCTCCCTGGCGGCGTACCGCCTGGCGGACGTCGCGCTGGTCAACCCCATCCGCGACGGCATGAACCTCGTCGCCAAGGAGGTCCCCGTCGTCTCCGACACCGGCTGCGCCCTCGTCCTGTCCCGCGAGGCGGGCGCGTACGAGGAGCTGCGCGAGGACGCGATCACGGTGAACCCCTACGACGTGGTCGGCACGGCCGACGCCCTCCACGAGGCCCTCTCCATGCCCGCCGCCGACCGCGCGGACCGCACGAAGCGCCTCGCCGCCGCGGCGACGTCCCTCCCCCCGGCCCGCTGGTTCCTGGACCAGCTCACCGCGCTCCGTCCCTGACGGGGGCTCCGCCCCCGGACCCCCGGCGCGGCAGCTTCGCGCCGCGAAGAACCCCCGGCAGTCAGACGCACGACGGCCGGGGTGGGGCCGTGCAGGGTCGCCCCCGCAGAGGTTGGCGGCAAAGGTCGGGCTCCCAAGGACTCGTGACCCAAGGCCGCCGGCCTCGAGGAGGTGAGCCCGGAGGGGCCACGCCCCACACCCACGGGTTCCGGGCGCCGCGCCCGGGCAGGGGCGACCAGCGGCCCGGTCAGGCGGCGGCAGCCGCCAGGGCGGACAGGAGCGCGACCACTCCCGCCGGGCCCGGGACCTGGAGGTCGGCGCGGCCGGCGACCTCGGTGACTTCGTCGCTGCCGCTGCACACCAGCAGGCCCGGCAGCCCGTCCGACCGGAGCTTCTCGACCGCCGCGAACGCCGGAAGGTCGCCCAGGTCGTCGCCCGCGTACACGACCACCTCCGCGCCCGTCTCCCGGACGTACTCGGTGAGCGCCACGCCCTTGTCGACGCCCGGGGGGCGGAGTTCCAGGACCAGGCGGCCGGGTTCGAGGACCAGGCCGTGCCGGGCCGCCAGGTCGGACAGCGGGGCGCGCAAGGCGTCGAAGGCCGCCTGCGGGTCCTCCGCGCGGCGGGTGTGGACGGCCACCGCGCGGCCCTTCTCCTCGATCCACGTGCCGCGCCACGCGCCCACCTGGTCCAGGAACCCGGGCAGCTCGGCGCGGACGGCAGCCACGCCCGGGTGCTCGGGGGCGGCGCGGACCGTGCCGGTGACGGCGTCCCACCGTTCGGCGCCGTAGTGGCCGAGGACCACCAGGTGCTCCAGGCCCGGCACCCCGGCGAAGCCGCCGTACCGTACCGCCACGCCCGCCGGGCGGCCGGTGATGACCGCGACGGACGCGACGCGCGGGGCGAGCGCGGCGATGGCGGCGACGGCACCGGGGTGGGCCCGGGCCTGCTCGGGGTCGTCCACGATGTCGGCGAGGGTGCCGTCGAAGTCGAGGGCGACGACCGCCCGCCCGGGACGGTCCAGGAACGCGGCGAGGCCGTCGCGGCCCGCGGGCGTGGCGGGACGCGGCAAGGAATCCGGTTGGGTGCCCATGCACCGAAACCTATCCAGGGCCCCGCCCGCGCACACCTCAGCGCCGCGCCTCCCGCGACGCCCGTACGCGCCGCAGGCGGTTGACGGTGACCGGGTCGTGCTCCAGCGCCCTCGGGTCGTCGAGGAGCGCGTTGAGCAGTTGGTAGTACCGGGTGGGCGACAGGCCGAGCTGCTCGCGTATCGCGCGTTCCTTGGCACCGGGGCCGGGCCAGGAGCGCCGTTCCATGGCGAGGACGGCCCGGTCCCGTTCGGTGAGTGGCTCGGCGGTCATATGAGCAACATAGTCAACGTGGTCGACGCGGTTACTCGGCCGCTTCCGCGTCCTCGGCGTCCCGCGCTATCCCCGACAGCACCGCGTCCGGGTCGCCGTCCGGCGCGACGGCCTTGCCGATGTTCTTCTTGACGCTCTCGCTCACCTTGGCCCAGGACGTCTGACCCACCGGGTACAGCTCGGACGTGGGCAGCTCCTCCAGGAACGGCCACAGGTCCTTGTGCTTCGCATCGGCGCGCATCGCGGTGCTGGCGGTCGTGGTGACGGGGAGGATGTCGTACTGGTCGGAGAAGGCCAGCACGTTCTTGTCCTCGTACACGTACGTCAGGAACTCGCCGATCTGCTTGCGGTGGTCGTTCTGCTTGAACGCCATCATCCAGTCGGCCACGCCCATCGCCGGCCTGGATTCGCCGTCGGGGCTCGGCAGAGGCACCTTGCCGACCTGGATGCCGGCCTTCTCGGCGGCCTCCATCAGCGTGGGGTGGCCGTTGAGCATGCCGACGTCACCGCGGATGAAGGCGTCGAAGGCCTCCTGCCGGTCGAGGTCTCCGGGGGCGACCGGGCCGGTCAGCCCGCGCCTGACCAGGTTGTTCTTCAGCCAGGTGAAGGTGGCGATGTTGGCGTTGGAGTTGATGTCGTAGGAGATGTCGCTGGTGTCGCGGTACCCGCCGCCACCGGCCAGCATCCACATCATGGTCTCGGCCTGGGACTCCTCGGAGCCCAGCGGCAGCGCGAAGGGGTACTTCACGCCCTCGCCCTTGAGCTTCTCGGCGGCGGCGCGGATGTCGTCCCAGTTCTTCGGCGGCTTGGCGCCGGCCTTGTCGAACAGGCCCTTGTTGTAGAAGAGGAGCCGGGTGCTGGCCGCGAACGGCATGCCGTACTGGGTGCGTTCGACCCGGCCGGCCCGGCTGAGCAGGGGCAGGAAGTTGGCCTGGGTGGGGATGGGGAGGAGTTCGTCGACCCGGTAGAGCTGGCCGGCGTCGGCGTAGTCCGCGTACGCGCCGATCTGCGCGAGGTCGGGGGCCTGGCCGTTCTTGACCATCTCGGCGACTTCGCGGTCGACGTTCTTCCAGGACATGACGTCGACGTCGATCTTGATGCCGGGGTGCGTCTTCTCGAAGGAACGGGCGACGCCGTCCCAGTACTTCTGGGAGGTGTTGCTGTCGTTGCTGCCGTAGTCGGCGGCCACCAGCTTGAGGGTCACGTCGTCGCCGGCGTCACCGGCACCACAGCCTGACAACGTTGCCGCCATGCTCAGTGCGGCCACGGCCGCGATCAGTCGCACAACTCTTCCCCACCTTTGATTCCTGCCTGAGCCGTGATTTTCCCACAGCGTGGGTGAGGTCTACACCACCTGGGTATCGCTTGGCCAACACAACCTCTCTCCGCAGCAGTAGGAGCACAGCGCCCATGTCACGTACCGCAGCAGAGATCGCCACCCAGCCCACCTGCTGGCGCCGGGCCGCCGAGGCGGCCGCGTCGTTCGGGGAGGGGCTGCCGCAGCCCGGCGAGCGGATCGCCGTGACCGGGTGCGGGACGTCGTGGTTCATGGCCATCGCGTACGCGGCGCTGCGGGAGGCGGCGGGGCAGGGCGAGACGGACGCGTACCCGTCCTCGGAGTTCCCCTCCTCGCGCGCGTACGACCGGGTCGTGGCGATCACCCGTTCGGGTACGACGACGGAGGTGTTGGACCTCCTGGGCGCGCTGCGCGGTCGCGGGGTGCCCACGCTGGCGCTGACGGCCGACCCGAAGACGCCGGTCATGGACGCGGCGGACGCGGTCGCGGTGCTGGACTGGGCGGACGAGGAGTCGGTCGTGCAGACCCGGTTCGCGACGACGGCGCTGGCGTTCCTGCGGGCCGCGCTGGGGGACGTACCGGGCGTGCCGGGCCTGAAGCCGGTCGCCGAGGCGGCGGCGGACGCGGAGGCGGCCGTGGCAGACCCGCTGCCGGAGGCGGTGCTGGGGGCCGAGCAGTGGACGTTCCTGGGCCGGGGCTGGACGTACGGGCTGGCGCTGGAGGCGGGGCTGAAGATGCGCGAGGCGGCGGGGGCGTGGACCGAGGCGTACCCGGCGATGGAGTACCGGCACGGCCCGATCGCGATCACCGGCCCGGGGCGGGTGGCGTGGGTGTTCGGCGCGGTGCCGGAGGGGCTGGCGGCGGACGTGGAGCGGGTGGGCGGCACGCTCCACGCGCGAGAGAGCGACGACCCGATGGCGGACCTGATCCGCGCGCAGCGGCTGGCGGTGGCGCTCGCGGAGGCGGAGGGGCACGACCCGGACCGGCCGCGCAACCTGACGCGGAGCGTCATCCTCTCCTCGTAGCCCCCGCAGCCCCGTAGCCCTCGTCGCCCTCGTAGCCCATTTGTATGCAGCAGCAACAATCCAGGGAAGTGGACTAGACCTTTCACGGGTTCACGAGCGACACTGTCTCCCGTGAGACACGTCATCGCCCTCGATGTGGGCGGCACCGGGATGAAGGCCGCCCTGGTCGGAACCGACGGGGCCCTGCTGTACGAGGCGCGCCGCGCGACCGGCCGCGAGCGCGGCCCGGACGCGGTCGTGGAGTCCATCCTCGGCTTCGCCGCCGAGCTGTACGCGCACGGCCGCGAGCGGTACGGCACCGGTGCCGTCGCCGCCGGGGTCGCCGTACCCGGCATCGTCGACCCGGACCGGGGCCTCGCGGTGTACGCGGCCAACCTCGGATGGCGCGACGTACCGCTGCGCGCCCTGCTCGCCGAGCGGCTCGGCGGCCTGCCGGTCGCCCTCGGGCACGACGTCCGCACCGGCGGGCTGGCCGAGGGCCGCGTGGGCGCCGGCCGGGGCGCCGACCGTTTCCTGTTCGTACCGCTGGGCACCGGCATCGCGGGCGCCATCGGCATCGGCGGCGCCATCGAGGCGGGCGCGCACGGGTACGCGGGCGAGATCGGCCACATCGTGGTGCGTCCGGGCGGCCCCGCGTGCGGCTGCGGGCAGCGCGGCTGCCTGGAGACCCTCGCCTCGGCCTCGGCCGTGTCGCGGGCCTGGGCGGCGGCGAGCGGCGACCCGGAGGCGGACGCGGCGGACTGCGCCAAGGCCGTCGAGTCGGGCGACGAACGAGCCGTACGGGTGTGGCGGGACGCGGTCGACGCGCTCGCCGACGGGCTGGTCACGGCGCTCACCCTGCTGGACCCCCGCACGCTCATCATCGGTGGCGGCCTCGCGGAGGCCGGGGAAACGTTGTTCACACCCCTCCGGGCGGCCGTCGAGGGGCGCGTGACGTTCCAGAAGCTGCCCGCCATCGTGCCGGCGGCCCTCGGGGACACCGCCGGATGCCTGGGCGCGGGCCTCCTCGCCTGGGACCTACTCGCCAGTTCGGAGGTATCCGCCTGATGGCCGATCTGATGGCCGATCGCAAGGTTCTCGCCGGCGCCCGCGTGGTGCTGCCGACCGGGATCGTGGACCACGGGCGGGTGATCGTCGAAGGCGGCCGTATCGCGGAGGTGATCCCGCCAGGCCCCGCCACGGAGGCCGCCCGAGCAGCCGAGGACCACGCACCGGCCGGCGCCCCCGTGCTCGACCTCACCGGCCACTGGCTCGTGCCCGGGTTCGTCGACATGCACAACCACGGCGGCGGCGGCGCGTCCTTCACGTCCGGCACCGTGGACGAGGTCCTCCACGGCGTCCGCACCCACCGCCTCCACGGCACGACCACGACCGTCGCCTCCACCGTGACCGGCGAGACGGCCTTCCTCGCGCACCGCGCCGGGGAGCTGTCCGAGCTGGCCGAGCAGGGCGACATCGCGGGCATCCACTTCGAGGGGCCGTTCATCTCGCCGTGCCGCAAGGGCGCGCACAGCGAGGCGCTGCTGCGCGACCCGGACCCGGCCGAGGTGCGCAAGCTGATCGACGCGGCGCGCGGCCACGCCAAGATGGTCACCCTGGCCACCGAACTGCCCGGCGGCATCGACTCCGTACGCCTGCTGGCCGAGCACGGGGTCATCGCCGCGGTCGGGCACACGGACGCCACGTACGAGCAGACGATCGAGGCGATCGACGCGGGCGCCACCGTCGCCACGCACCTCTACAACGCGATGCCCGCCCTCGGCCACCGCGCACCCGGCCCGATCGCCGCGCTGCTGGAGGACGAGCGGGTCACCGTCGAGCTGATCAACGACGGTACGCACCTGCACCCGGCCGCCCTGGAGCTGGCGTTCCATCACGCGGGCCCGGAACGCGTCGCGTTCATCACGGACGCCATGGACGCGGCGGGCTTCGGTGACGGCATCTACCACCTGGGCCCGCTGGAGGTGGAGGTCCGCGAGGGCGTCGCCCGACTGGTGGAGGGCGGCTCGATCGCGGGGTCCACGCTCACCCTCGACACCGCGTTCCGGCGGGCCGCGACCATCGACCGGCTGCCGGTCGAGTCGATCGTGCGCGCGGTTTCCGCCAACCCGGCGAAGTTGCTCGGTGTGTACGACAAGGTCGGCTCCCTGGAGCCCGGCAAGGACGCCGATCTGGTCGTCCTTGACGACACATTCACCCTGGTGGGTGTCATGCGTAAGGGCGAATGGGTGGTTGAGCCCCAACTGGGCTGATTTTTGATCGAATTACTGCAAGGCGGTTGGGCCAGGGGTCTGGGCCAACCGCCTTCGGTTTGGCATGATCAGGCCCCAAAAGCTGAAGCGAGCACGTACTACTCGGGGGTGTTACGGGTGATCCTGACGGTCACGCTCAACACCGCGCTCGACATCACCTACAAGGTCGACGCCCTCACCCCCCACGCCTCGCACCGCGTCACCGACGTCGCCGAACGCCCCGGCGGCAAGGGCGTCAACGTCGCCCGCGTCCTCGCCGCCCTCGGCCACGACACCGTGGTCACCGGCTTCGCGGGCGGCCCCACCGGCGACGTGCTGCGCGGCCTGCTCGCCCCGCTGCCCGTGCGCGACGCGCTCGTCCCGGTCGCCGGCACCACGCGCCGTACCGTGGCCGTCGTGGACGCGTCGACCGGCGACACCACACAGCTCAACGAACCCGGCCCGACCCTCACGCCCGCCGAGTGGTCGGCCTTCCTCGCCACGTACGAGGAGCTGGTACGGGACGCCGACGCCGTCGCCCTGTGCGGCAGCCTGCCGCCCGGCATCCACGTCGGCGCGTACGCCGAGCTGGTGCGCCGCGCCCGGGCCGCGTCCGTGCCGGTCCTGCTGGACACCAGCGGCGAGCCGCTGCGCCGGGGCATCGCCGCCCGCCCCGACCTGGTCAAGCCCAACGCGGAGGAGCTGGCCAGGCTCACCGGCGCCCGCGAGCCGCTGCGCGCGACGCGCGATGCCCGCCGCCGGGGCGCCCACGCCGTGGTGGCCTCGCTCGGTCCGGAGGGGCTCCTCGCGGTCACCCCGGACGGCACCTGGCAGGCGGCCCCTCCGGCGGCGGTGAAGGGCAACCCGACCGGCGCGGGCGACTCGGCGGTGGCGGGCCTGCTGGCCGGCCTGGTCGAGGGCGCGGCGTGGCCGGAGCGGCTGGCGCGGGCGGTGGCGCTGTCGGCGGCGACGGTCCTGGCACCGGCGGCGGGCGAGTTCGAGATGACGACGTACCGGGAACTGCTGTCCCGCGTCACGGTGACGGAGCACGCCACGGCCGCATAAACGGAGGTACCGCACATGCCCCTCGTCCCCACCGGCGAACTGATCGCCCGGGCCCGGTCCGCGGCCGGCGCCGTCGCCGCGTTCAACGTCATCACGCTGGAGCACGCGGAGGCCATCGCGGCGGGGGCCGAACGGGTGGGGCGGCCCGCGATCCTCCAGATCTCCGAGAACGCGGTGAAGTTCCACGGCGGCGACCTGTCCGCGATCGCCGCCGCCGCGGCCGCCGTCGCCCGCGCGTCCACCGCGCCGCTCGGCCTGCACCTGGACCACGTGGTCACCCCGGAGCTGCTGCGGGCCGCACACACCGAGGGCTTCAGCTCCGTGATGTTCGACGCGTCGAAGCTGTCCTACGGCGACAACGTCAAGGCGACCGCCGAGGCGGTGCGGTGGGGCCACGAGCGGGGCATCTGGGTCGAGGCGGAGCTGGGCCGGGTGGGCGGCAAGGACGGCGAACCTCCGCTGGACGCCCACGCCCCGGGCGTCCGCACGGACCCGTCGGAGGCCGCCGCGTACGTCGCCGACACCGGCGTCGACGCGCTGGCCGTCGCGGTCGGCTCCACGCACGCGATGACCGAACGCACGGCGGCCCTGGACCACACCCTGATCGCCGCCCTGAAGACGGCCGTCCCCGTCCCCCTGGTCCTGCACGGCTCCTCGGGCGTCCCGGACGCCGAACTGCGCGCGGCGATCGCGGCCGGCATGACCAAGATCAACATCGGTACGGCCCTGAACACTGCCTTCACCGGCGCGGTACGGGACTTCCTGGCCACCGACCCGGACACGGTGGACCCCCGCAAGTACCTCACCCCGGCGCGCGAGGCGATGACCGCGACGGTGGCGCACTTCCTGACGGTGACGGGTCCCTGACGGCGACCGGCCCTGAGCACCCCGGGGCGGCGCGTCAGTTGGGCCGGACCTCCAGCCAGTCGAGCAGGGCGTCGCACTGATTGCCCTGCTCGCAGGAGATCTTCAGCTCGTTCTCACCCTTCTTGAGGGTGACCGGCGCCCAGGTGGTCTGCCAGTTCTTCTCCAGGTTCGGGTCCGAGGAGCCGATGAAGTTCTTCAGGCCGAGCGGGTTGGAGTTGGGCTTGCCGTTGACGGTCAGGGTCGCGTTGGCGTCCTTCGCCGGAATGGCGTAGCGCACGTACAGCTTGTAGTCGCCCTCCTCCGGGACGTCCGCCTTCCACGTGACGGAGGCGCCCACGGCGTTGAAGCCGGTGACGTAGGCACCGTCGGCGCCCTCGGCGCCCTTCACGTCCTTGGCGAGCATCGCGGGCGGGCCGAGCTGGAGCGTCGCCGCGTCCTGCTTGGGGAGCTCGACGGGCTCGCCCGTGGGCTCGGAGGGCTTGGCGGTGGGGGACTCCTGGACCGAGGTGGGCGGCGCGGACTGGCTGCCGCCCGCGTCGGTGCCCTTGTCGTCGGAGCCGTTGTTCGTCATGACGGCGACCGTGATTCCGGTCACCACGACCGCGACGACCGCGAGCGCGCCGACCAGCAGGCCCTTGGTGTTGGGGCCGCCGCTGCGGCCGCCGCCACGCGGGGGCTGGGCCTGGGGCACCGGCCGGGTCCGGTCGCCGCCCGGGTAGGTCTCCGGGGCCGCGTACTGGGGGCTCGGCTGGGCGTACTGCTGCTGGTACTGCTGCTGCGGCGGCACCTGGGCACCGCCGTACTGGCGCTCGCCGACCGCCCTGACCTGGTTGTACGACGTCCTCGGCACCCCCGGCTGAGCGGCCGGACCCGGGTAGCCGTAGCCGCCCTGCCGCGGCGCCTGCGCGCCCGACGCCTGCCCGTCCGCGTACAGGTAGCCGAACGGATCGTCGTCCTCGGGCGTGCCCGCGCCGTTGCCGTTGTTACCGGCAGCCATCCCTGGTCACTCCTCATCCCTGCTCGCCAGCGGTCACCGACCCGGGCGAGCCTACCCCGAACGGTCTACCCCGCCCGGCGGTGAACCTTCGAGCGGGAGCGCTTCTCGATGTACATGCGCTGGTCAGCGGAGTTCAGGACCTCTTCGACGGACATTCCGCACTCCGCCCAGCCGATCCCGAAACTGGCCCCCACCCGCACCGCGCGCCCGTCCACCCGGATCGGCGGGATGATCGCGTTGCGGAGGCGTACGGCCAGGTCGGCGGCGTCGGCCGCGCCGAGCCCGTCGGCGAGGACGACGAACTCGTCACCGCCGAGCCGGGCCACGGTGTCCCCGTCCCGCACCCCGGCGGTCAGGCGGCGGGCCACCTCGATGAGCACGGCGTCACCGGTGTGGTGCCCGAACCGGTCGTTGATCGACTTGAAGCCGTCCAGGTCGCAGAAGAGGACCGCGAGGCCCTTTGTCCCGTCGTCGACCTCGCTGTCGGGCGCGACGGCGTGCACATGGTGGTCGTACGCGCCGCCGTCCGCGCCGTCGCCGAAGTCGAAGCCGTCCCCCCGGTAGGCGTGCTCGCCGTACTCGTACTCACCGCTGTCGTAGCTGCTGTCGTAGCTGTCGACGCCGCTGTCGACCGCGTGCGTCCCGGCCGCCGTCGCGCGCACCGCGTGCGGGCGGGAGCACAGCCGGGAGCTGAGCCGGGCGCGCAGCTCGGCGCTGTTGGGCAGGCCGGTCAGCGCGTCGTGCGAGGCGCGGTGCGCGAGCTGGAGCTCGTGGCGCTTGCGCTCCTCGATGTCCTCGACGTGGGTGAGCAGGAAGCGCGGCCCGTCGGCGGTGTCGGCGACCACCGAGTTGCGCAGGGACACCCACACATAGGTGCCGTCCCGGCGGGCGAGGCGCAGCTCGGCACGGCCGCCCTCGGCGGAGGTGCGCAGCAGGGTGCCGATGTCCTCGGGGTGGACCAGGTCGGCGAAGGAGTACCGGCGCATCACGGAGGAGGGGCGGCCGAGCAGCCGGCACAGCGCGTCGTTGGCGCGGAGCAGCCGGCCGTGCTGATCGCCGCCCATCTCGGCGATCGCCATGCCGGAGGGCGCGTACTCGAAGGCCTGGCGGAACGACTCTTCACTGGCGCGCAGCGCCTGCTGCTCGCGCTCCAGGCGGACCAGGGCCCGCTGCATGTTGGCCCGCAACCGGGCGTTGCTGATCGCGATGGCGGCCTGGGAGGCGTACATCTGGAGCGCCTCCTGGCCCCAGGGGCCGGGGCGGCGGCCGTTGCGCGGCCGGTCCACGGAGATGACGCCCAGGAGCTCACGGCCGCTGCCGGAGGCGTACATGGGGGCGTAGAGGCGGTCGCGGGGGTGCCACTCGTCCTCGAAGCGGGGCTCGGGTCCGTCGGTGTGCCACTGGGGCACGTCGTCCTCTATCAGGACCCAGCCCTCGGTGTGCGGGATGAAGCGGAGCTCGCCCCACGCCTCGCCCATGCTCAGGCGCCGTTCCCAGGAGGCGCGGGAGCCGACCCGGCCGGTGATGAGGGCCTCGGCGGCGGGGCTGCCGGAGAAGGCGGCGACAACCAGGTCACCGTCGGGGCGGACGAGGTTCACACAGGCCAGCTCGTAGCCGAGACCGGCGGTGACGCCGTCGGCGACGGTCTGCAGCGTGTCGGCCAGACTGCGGGCCGTGTTGAGGTTGGCGACGACCTGATGTAGTTGCCGCAGGGTCGCAAGACGGACGTACGGCTCCGACTCGGTCTCCATTGCTCGCTCTCCCCGAGACCTCGACAGCAACTCCAGGGTTCTCATCGGCGCTCGTGTTGCACTGTCCACGCCACTGAATCACAGCGAGCTGTGCCCCAGGTACACAGGGTCAACAAAACCTGCGCTCTGTGACTCAAGTCACAAAGGATGATGTTGGTTGCGGGAGCCACACGAACTGCGGGTAACCGGCCGTTGAACTCCTCGCGAAGGCACAGTATGGGCCCCGCCGGGCCGTGGTCCTAGGACCACGGGACGGACCACGGGCTGGTCCTCCGGCCCGATGCGGGAGCGGTGGGGGCGAGGTTAGCGTTCCTGGTGTGTTGCCGACGACCCAGCCTCCCGCCCTCGCCGTCCCTCATCCTGAGGGGGTGAGCAACGACGAGTTCCGTGCCGCGATGTCCCGGCTGGCCGCCGGTGTGGTGCTGGTGACGGCCCACGACCCCGACGAGGGCCCACGGGGCGAGGACGTCGGCATGACGGCGACGGCCTTCCTGTCGGTGTCACTGGACCCGCCGCTGGTGCTGGTGAGCCTCCGCGAGGGCTCCCGCATGGACGACCTGCTCGCGGAGCAGCCGCTGTGGGGCGTGTCGATCCTCGCCGAGGGGCAGCGGCAGATCGCGGGCCGGTTCGCGATGAAGGGCCGCGTCAGCGACCGGCTGCTGTTCGCGGACATCCCCACCACCCGGGGCGAGGCGACCGGCGCGCTGCTGGTGAACGGGGCGCTGGCGACCCTGGAGTGCCGCAC
This sequence comes from Streptomyces sp. NPDC049837, assembly GCF_040674455.1. NCBI lineage: Bacteria > Bacillati > Actinomycetota > Actinomycetes > Kitasatosporales > Streptomycetaceae > Streptomyces > Streptomyces sp. NPDC049837. The sequence continues at coordinate 487,316 of NZ_JBFAMP010000005.1, forward strand.
GGAACAGCGCGTGACGGCGGGCGACCACACCCTGGTCATCGCCCGCGTCCTGTCGGTCGGCTTCCCCCCAGCCGACAGCTCCGGCCCCCTCACCTACTTCCGCGGCAATTACCGGCACCTGTCCTGACGGCGGTCCCTCCCGTTGTGGGCAGTCGTCCCGCAGGGCGATGGGGGTCCCCCTGCTCGAGCGAAGCCGAGAGAGCTTGGGGGGAGGTGGGCACAACGGGACGGGGGCGGCGCCCGGCGGGACAGGGGCGGCGCCCGGCCCCGGTGACCCCGGGCGCGGGTCGTACTACGTCCAGTCGCGGGACGACCGGCCCCGCTTCGTCTCGGAGCGCTGCTTCTTCTGCCGCAGGCGGCGTTCGTTGATGCCGCGCGGGATCTTCGTCGGGCGGCGCGGCTTCGGCGGCGGGGCCGTCGCCTCGGCGAGCAGGGACGCGAGGCGCACCGCCGCCGTCTCGCGGTTGCGCCACTGCGAGCGGTGCTCGGACGCCCGCACGGTGAGCACCCCGCCGACCAGCCGCGAGGCCAGCCGCTCCAGCGCGCGTTCCTTCCAGACCGGTGGCAGCGCCTCCGTGCCCGCCAGGTCGAAGCGCAGCTCCACCTGGGAGTCGCTGGTGTTGACGTGCTGCCCGCCCGGCCCGGACGACCTGGAGAAACGCCACATCAACTCGGCCTCCGGCAGGCAGACCGAACCACGGATGACATAGGGACCGGACATGCCCCCCATGGTCCCTGTCGGACCACGGTCACGTCACCCCGTTTTGCGTTCACGGAACCACTCCGCCGTGCGGCGCGTTATCCCGTACGACGTACGGACGACGAAAGGGCATTTCCATGGCTGTAAGCCTGTCCAAGGGCGGCAACGTCTCGCTGACCAAGGAGGCGCCGGGTCTGACCGCCGTCACTGTGGGCCTCGGCTGGGACGTCCGTACCACCACCGGCACCGACTTCGACCTCGACGCCTCCGCGATCGGCGTGGACGGGGCGGGCAAGGTCGCCTCCGACGCCCACTTCGTCTTCTTCAACAACAAGTCCACCCCGGACCAGACCATCGTCCACACCGGTGACAACCGCACCGGCGAGGGCGGCGGCGACGACGAGCAGATCAACGTCAACCTGGCGGGTCTGCCGGCCAACGTGGAGAAGATCGTCTTCCCGGTCTCCATCTACGACGCGGTCAACCGCTCGCAGAACTTCGGCCAGGTCCGCAACGCCTACATCCGCATCGTCAACCAGGCCGGCGGCGCCGAGATCGCCCGCTACGACCTGAGCGAGGACGCCGCCACCGAGACCGCCATGGTCTTCGGCGAGCTGTACCGCCACGGCGCCGAGTGGAAGTTCCGCGCCGTCGGCCAGGGCTACGCCTCCGGCCTGGAGGGCATCGCCCGCGACTTCGGCGTCAACATCTGACGGACGGCACCGGTTGTGGCCCCGGCGGCGAAGTCCGCGCCGGGGCCCTACTGTTTCCGGCATGATCGTCGAACCGCTGGAGGTCGGCGAGGGCGCTGCCCTGCCCGGCCCGCTCCTCACCGAGCTCACCGAGCTGTACGCGTCCAACCGGGAGTTCCAGCAGCTCAGCGGGGACTTCCCGGACCCCGACGACATCCGGCCCGAGCAGGTCGCCGCCTCGCTCGCCGAGGAGCTGTCCCACCCGGACACCGAGGTGCTGCTGGCCCGTTCGGCCGGGCACGTCATCGGTGTCTCGGTGACGCGGGCGCATCACCCGGACGACCCCGACGACCCCGACCCCTGGATCGGGCTGCTGATGGTGCACGCCCGGGACCACCGCGTCGGCTTCGGCCGCGAGCTGGCCGAGATCGTCGAGAAGCGGTTCCGGGAGAGGGGACGGCGGGGAATCAAGCTCGCCGTGCTGGAGAACAACGTGAAGGCCATCGCCTTCTGGTCGGCACTGGGGTACGAGGAGATCGACCGCCGCCCGGACGCGCGGCTCGGCCGTGACTGCGTCGTCATGCGGAAGGATCTGTAGGGCGGTCCTCGCCGTACAGCCAGGTGTCCCACAGGTCGGTCAGGTCCGCGTCGGCTTCCTTCTCCACGTAGGTGATGAAGTCCTCCGTCGAGGCGTTGCCGTGCCGGTGCTCGGCCGGCCAGCCCCGCAGGATGCGGAAGAAGACGTCGTCGCCGACGGCCCGGCGGAGCCGGTGGAGCACCATCGCGCCCCGGCCGTACACCGGCGGGCCCGAGATGTCGGCGGCCGTGGGCGGCTCGGCGGGCGGGAACGCCCAGTTCTCGTCGTCGGCGAACGCCTCGTCGAAGCTCTTCCGGACGGGCTTGTCCCCGAAGTCCTCGGCGTACAGCCACTCCGCGTACGTCGCGAAGCTCTCGTTCAGCCACATGTCCCGCCAGGACTCCGGTGACACCGAGTTGCCGTACCACTGGTGGGCGAGCTCGTGGACGAGCGTCGAGGCGTCGAAGGTGCCCTGTCCGAAGAACGGCCTGCCCTGTGTCTCCAGCGCGTACCCCACGTCGAGCCCCGGGTCGACGATCGCGCCGGTGGAGGAGAAGGGATACGGGCCGAAGTTCTCCGCCGCCCATGCGAGCAGCTCCGGGATACGGGCCAATAGCGCGGGGTTTCCGCGGGCGGCGGTGTGGACCGGAATCCCGGACGGGGTACGGGAGGTCTTCGTCTCGTACCGGCCGATGGCGAGTGTCGCGAGGTAGCTCGCCATCGGCTCGGCGGAGCGCCAGGTGAAGGTGGTGCGGTCGCCGGTGGTGCGATGTCCCGTCAGTTCGCCGTTGGAGACGGCTTGGAGGCCCTTGGGGACGGTGACGGTGACCGTGTACGCGGCCTTGTCGGACGGGTGGTGGTTGCCGGGGAACCAGGCCGTGGAACCGGTCGGTTCGCCCAGCGCGACCGCCCCGTCGGCGGTCCTCAGCCAGCCCTCCCGCGCCCCTTCGGCGTCGGTGATCGTGGCGGGCGTACCGGAGTAGCGGATGACGGTACGGAAGGTGTCGCCGCTCTTCAGGTCCGCCCCGGGGCGCAGCGTGACCTCGGCGCCCTCGCGCCGCACGGCGGCGGGCTCACCGTCCACGGTGGCGCTGTGGACGGTGAGCCCGGTGAGGTCGAGGTTGAAGGCGCTGAGGGCCTGAGTGGCGCGGGCCGTGATGTCGGCGGTGCCGGTGAGGCGGCCGGTGCCCGGCTCGTAGGCGAGCGTCAGGGCGTAGTGGCGTACGTCGTAGCCGCCGTTGCCGAGCTGCGGGAAGTACGGGTCGCTCAGCCCGGCCGCTCCGGGCCTGCCGCGCGCGCCGTCCTCCTCGCCGGTGCAGCCGGTGGAGGTGACGGCGAGGAGAACGGCGGCGGCGAGAGCCAAGGGGCGGCGTAGGTCCACTCCATGATCGTATGGGCGGACCGGCCGCTTCAGCGGGTGAGCGCGGCCACACCCGCCTGGGCGAACTTCTCGTCCAGGGCGCCGCTGGGCGCACCGGCCACGCCGATGCCGGCGATCGGGGCGCCCTTGGCGGCGACGGGGGCACCGCCCGCGAGGAACAGGGTGCCGGGGATGTCCTTCAGGTTCGGGGCGGTCTCCAGCCGCTTGACCAGCTCGGACGTCGGCGCGTTCCACGACACGGCGGTGAACGCCTTGCGGACGGCCGACTCGTAGGACTGCGGGCCGGCGCCGTCGCCGCGCAGGGTGACGACCGTGTTGCCGTTGCGGTCGACGACGGCCACCGTGACGCGCTGGTTCTCCTGCTCGGCGGCGTCCAGGGCGGCCTGGGCGGCCCGGGTGGCGGCGTCGATCGTCAGGTGCGTGGACTGCGTCAGGTCGCGGGGGTGGGCGGCGTCGGCGGCAGCCGTGGCGGGCGCCTGGGCGGGCTCGGCGGCGTTCGCGGACATGGCGCCGAAGGTGCCTGCGCCGAGCGCGGCGGCGGCGACGGTGCCGGTCAGGAGGCGGGCGCGCAGCGACATCTTCTTCGTGGAGTGCTTCGTCATGCCTTCGATGCTGGGGGCACGACAGGGGGCCCGGGGTCAGCCGATCGGTTGATGCCCGGGCGGCGGGCGCGGGTGAGGATGGGACCTGATTCCGGTGAGGACCGGATTCCGGTACGAGGAGTGGTGGACGTGGAGCAGGACCCCGACGCCCGCTGGCTGGCCCGGGTGATGCACGCCGCGTTCTTCGCGCTGCTCGGCGCCTCGCTGGTCCGATTCCTGCTGCGGCACCCGTGGCTGGACCTGGGCCCGTGGGTGGTGGCGCTGTCGGCGGCGCTGGCGGTGCTGTACGTGCTGCCCGTGCCGCGCGAACTGCCGTGGCTGGGCACGGTCGTCGCCGTGTGGATGGTGCTGGTGGTGCTGGCGCCGAGCTTCGCCTGGTGCGCGGTCCCGCTGTTCTACACCGGGCTGCGTACGCTGCGCCCGCGCGCCGCGCTCGTGCTGGTCGCCCTGCTGACGGTCTTCGTCGTGACCGCCCAGCTCAGACTGGCCGACGGCGCCCTGGACCCGAACCTGCTGGTCGCCCCGCCCGCCGTCGCGGCCATCGCCACCGCCGTGTTCGTGCACGCCCAGCGGCAGGCGGAGCGGCTGGCCGCCACCGAGCGGCGCGAGGGCGTCCTCGCCGAACGGCAGCGGCTGTCGATGGAGATCCACGACAGCCTCACCCAGGGCCTGTCCAGCCAGCGGATGCTGCTCCAGGCCGCCGACCGCACCTGGGACACCGACCCGGCGGCCGCCCGCCGCCATGTCCGTACGGCCGCGTCGATCGCCGAGCACAGCCTGGCCGAGGCCCGCCGGTTCGTGCACGACCTGGCGCCCGCCGACCTCGCCGGGGGCGGCGGCCTGGAGGAGGCGCTGCGCCGGCTTGCCGCCCGCGAGTCGGCGCAGTTCCCGGTCGGTTTCCGGGTGGACGGCCCGCCGGTCGACCTGCCGGACCGGGTGACTTCGGCCCTGCTGCGGATCGCGCAGGGCGCCCTCGCCAACGTACGGGAGCACGCCGGGGCGACGTCCGCCGCGCTGACCCTCACCTACCTGGACGACCAGGTCGTCCTCGACGTCGCCGACGACGGGCGCGGCTTCGAGGCCGGGTCCGTGGCGCGGGACGGTGTACGCGGGCACGGGCTGCCCGCGATCCGGGCCCGCGCCGAGCAGCTCGGCGGCACCCTCACCGTCGAGTCCGCGCCCGGCGAGGGCACGGTCCTGTCCGTGTCGATCCCCCTGGAGGCCCCCCGGTGACCGTACGCATCCTGCTGTGCGACGACCACGCCGTCGTACGCGCCGGGCTCCTCGCGCTGCTCGGCAGCGCGCCCGGCATCGAGGTCGTCGGCGAGGCGGGCAGCGGCGAGGAGGCCGTGGCGACGGCGGCCAAGCTGCGGCCGGACGTCGTCCTGATGGACCTCCAGCTCGGGCCCGGCATCGACGGCGTGGAGGCCACGCGCCGTATCACCGCCACCCTTCCGGGGGTCCGGGTCCTGGTCCTCACCACGTACGACACGGACGCCGACGTCACCCGCGCGATCGGCGCGGGCGCCACCGGCTACCTCCTGAAGGCCGAGCGCCCCGAGGAGCTGTTCGCGGCCATCCACGCGGCGGCCGAGGGGCGTCGGGCGCTGAGCCGCGTCGTCCCCCGGGACCGTGCCCCGGCCCTCACCGACCGCGAGCGCGACATCCTGGGCCAGCTCGCCCGCGGCCTGGGCAACCGGGAGATCGCCCGCGCCCTGTTCATCAGCGAGGCGACGGTCAAGACCCACCTGGGCCGCATCTACGCCAAGCTGGGCGTCGACACGAGAGCGGGCGCCGTCGCCGTCGCCAAGGAACAGCGCCTGCTGCCGTGACGGGTCAGAACGCCCCGGTGTCGAGTTCGAAGCCGAGCGGCTCGGGAAGGGGAACCACCTCGCCCAGCTTGTAGGCCACCTTGGTGCCGTAATCCTCGCCGGAGGGCTCGGTGCACACGACGGCCTGCTCGGCCTCGCGGTCGATGAGCAGGTAGACCGGGATGCCCGCGCGGGCGTAGCCGCGGATCTTCTTCACCCGGTCGTTGCCCGCGGTGGAGCGGGAGGTGACCTCGGCGACGAGCAGCACGGGGGAGGGGTCGTGGTACTCGGCCTGATCGGCGAAGCTCCCCTTGGGCGCGAGGACGATGTCCGGTTCGACCTTGCCGCTGACGGACGCGCCGGGCAGGAAGAGCCCGATGCCGGTGTAGGAGCGGATGTGGTGCTCCTTCCGCCGTTGGACGACCTGGTCGGTCACCTCGGACACGATCTCTTCGTGCTCTCCATTGGCAGGAGGCGTCACGTGGATCTCCCCTTCGAACAACTCCACGCGCCAGCCCCGGGGGGCAACCGCACTGAACATGCCGAAGGCTTCCTCCACGGACAGGCCCGGGACCTGGTTCTTGAGCAGCTCGGCCAGGGCCCGGTAGTCGGCCGGCTCGTGCGGCTCGTGCTCGGGAACGGGCAGCGCCACGGTGGACCTCCTTCGATTACGGAGCGACGCTCTCAGCGTAGGCCGCCCCCTCGCGGGGCGATCGGAAGTCGCTCACTCGCACGTGCGAGCGCACGCCCCGGGCGTGACACCATCGAGTACGTGCTCGACATTGGCTACTCCCTCTCCCGCCGCTTCCCGGATCCGCCGCAGACGGATTACCGGCACGCGGATGTCCACGCGCTGCGGCACGACCTGTTCTGCGGTGACGTGTACGTCGCGGACACCAAGGCCGACCGGGAAGTATCCACAGCCTGGGGATGGGTACCGGTGCTCGACTTCGCGTGGGCGCTGTGCGACATCGTCGAGCAGCTCGACCGCGACCCGCGCGGCAGCCGGTCCGCGCGGCCGCAGTACGCCGAGCTGGACTTCACCGAGTCCACGGACCGGATGCTCTTCGAGCGCCGGTTCGGCTGGGTGGACGTCGAGGCCGACTGGATGCCGGCCGAGGAGCCCCCGCTCACGTTCAGCCACGCGGCGCTGCGCCGGGAGGCCCGCGACTTCCTCCACGACCTGATCGCCGACCTCACCGACATGCACGAGGGGCTCGCGGACAACCCGGTGATCTGGACCCTCCAGTCCCGCTTCCCCCGCGTCCCCTGACGCCCCCTGACACCCCTTGACCTCAAGCGCGCTTGAGGTTGGAGGCTCTTCTCCGTACCCCAGCCGTACCCGCAGCAGAGGAGAGCCCACCATGCGCGCCGTCCGACTCCACGCCTTCGGCCCCGCCGAGAACCTCACCTACGAGGAGACGCCCGACCCCACCCCCGCCCCCGGCCAGGTCCGGATCGCCGTCACGGCCGCCGGCGTGCACCTGCTGGACACCGCGCTGCGCCAGGGCCTGACCGGCCCGTACCCCGCCCCCGCCGAACTGCCCACCGTCCCCGGCCGCGAGGTCGCGGGCACGGTCGACGCGCTCGGCGAGGGCACCGACCCAGGCTGGCTCGGCAAGCGCGTCGTCGCCCACCTCGGCATGACCCCCGGTGGCTACGCCGAGCTCGCCGTCACCGACGCCGCCAGACTCCACGAGATCCCGTCCGCCCTCGACGACGCCGAGGCCGTCGCAATGATCGGCACCGGCCGCACCACGATGGGCATCCTCCAGTTCGCCGAACTCGGCCCGGGCAGCGTCGCCCTGGTCACCGCCGCCGCCGGCGGCATCGGCACGCTCCTCGTCCAGTACGCCAAGAACGCCGGCGCCACCGTCATCGGCCTCGCCGGCGGCCCCGAGAAGGTCGCCCGCGTCCGGGCGAACGGCGCCGACCTCGCCGTCGACTACACGCTCCCCGACTGGGCGGACCAGGTCCGCGCCCGCCTCGGGGACAGGACGGCCACCGTCGTCTTCGACTCCGTCGGCGGCGCCACCGGCCGCACCGCCGTCGGCCTCCTCGGCAAGGGCGGACACCACCTCGTCTTCGGCTGGGCGGGCAAGGGCCCGCACGACGGCGAACCCCTCACCTTCACCGACGAGGAGCTCGCCGAACGGGCCATCACCTCCCGGTCCGTGCTCGGACCGGTGATGCTCCAGAAGGCCGGCGGCGACATACGCACCCTGGAGCTCCGCTCCCTCGCCGAAGCAGCCGCCGGCCGCCTCCGCCCCGCCGTCCAGCGCTTCCCGCTCGCCGAGGCCGCCGCCGCCCACCGCGCCCTGGAGACCCGCGCCACGATGGGCAAGGTGGTCCTGGTCCCCTGACCCCGCCGGGTGAACCCGCGTAACGGAACCGGCGCAGTCCCCGGCGTGGAGCGGGCCCCGGCGGCACCCCGCTCCCGCACCATCCAAGCCCACCTAGCCGGAGGCAAGGATGACCACCCGCACCACGCGACCACGCGCCGCCAAGAGACCCCCCACCGCCCTGTACGCACTGAGCGCCCTGTCCCTGCTCCTCCTGTGGACCGTCACCACGGCCCACGCCACCCCACCCACCGCCGCACCGGCCGAAAAAGCCCCACCACCCACGTCCCCCATCACCCACTGCGCCCCCGGTGGCACCCTCCGCGGCCCGCACGGCCAGTACGCCGACATCGCCCTGTGCGTCACCAACACCGGCGCCACCATGACCGTGTCGGCCGCCGCCACCTGCCGCCGGGGCACCACCGGGGCCCGCCCCGTCTGCCGCACGTCCGGCACCTGGACCGCCCACCGCCACGGCAGCCCCGCCGCCACGCCCACCGCCACCGGCACCCTCGCCGGCCGCGCCGACTACCCGGGCCCCGGCACGTACGACATCGGCGCCACCGTCCACGTACGCTCCGACCCCGCCGGAACCGACCTGCGCGGACAGGTACGCGCCACCGTCACCCTCACCGACGCCAAGCCACAGCCCACCCACCGCGTCGACGTCACCCCGGCACACCGCACCCTGAAGCCCGGCGTCACCACCACCCTCACCTACACCGTCGCCCGCGTCAGCGACCACGGCGACGGCAGCGCCCGCCTCGGCCTCATCGGCGAGGAGGCCACCGGCATCGAACTCACCTCGCCCGACCGCCGCTGCGTCAACCCGCTCCCCGGCCGCTACCCCTCCACCACCCGGAGCCTGTACGCACTGGACTGCGCCCTCACCGACCTCCAGCCGGGCCGGCCCACCACCGTCACCGTCCGGGCCACCCTCAAGTCCGCCTGCTCCACCGTCGTGTCCAAGCTGGGTTACTGGACGCCCAGGGGCCAGGAGAGCACCGGCGGGATGCTCACCGGCCCCACCGTCACCTGCACCCCCACCTGATCACGAGCCCAGCTCCGCCAGCGCCCCGTCGGTCAGCCGGTACACCGTCCACTCGTCCTGCGGCCGCGCGCCCAGCGACTCGTAGAAGTCGATCGACGGGGTGTTCCAGTTCAGGACGGACCACTCCAGCCGCTCGTACCCCCGCGCCACACAGATCCGCGCCAGCTCCCGCAGCAGCGCCTTGCCGTACCCGCCACCCCGAAGCTCGGGCCGCACGTACAGGTCCTCCAGGTAGACGCCGTGGACCCCGCGCCACGTCGAGAAGTTCAGGAACCACAGCGCGAAGCCCGCGACCTCGCCCTCCTCCGTCTCCGCGATGTGCGCGAACGCGGCGGGCCGCTCGCCGAACAGCGCCTCCCGCAGTTGCTCCTCGCTCGCGCGCACCTCGTCCAGGGCCTTCTCGTACTCGGCGAGCTCACGGACCATCGCGTAAATGGCGGGTACGTCATCGACAACAGCGCTACGAATCATGACCGCAGCCTAAGGACCACCGCTCCGGCACCACCGCCCCAGCCCCAGCACCCCCAGCCCTACCGCCCCAGCAGCAGCCGCCCCACCACCACCCGCTCACCCTCCAGCACCGTCTCCCCGTCCTCCACGTCCCACAAGGAGTCCTGCAACACCCGCCCCAGCGTCCACGCCCTCGCCCGCTCCCGGTCCAGCCCCAGCACCTCCGTCATCAGATCGAAGCGCCACAGCACGTCCCCCGCGTCGAACCGGTTGAACAGCGACGGCAGCAGTTCGAAACCCGGGTCCCCCGCCAGCGGCTTCGGGTCGATCGCCAGCCACGGCTCGCGGCCCGAGGCCAGGACGTTGTCGAAGTGCAGGTCCCAGTGGAGCAGCCGGTCCCCCGGCTCGCCCGCCACCTCCCGAACCGCCGCCGCGCAGTCCCGCAGCAACCGCCGGTCCTCCTCGCGCTCCAGCTCCGCCACCGCGTCCGGCACGTCGTCGAGCATCTCGGCCGCGATGTCGCCCAGGCTCCGCATCCCCGCCGGCGCCTCCACGGCCACCAGCCGCGCCATCAGCTCCGCCAGGATCCGCGTGGCCTCTTTCGGGTCCTCCACCGACGACAGCGACCGTCCCTGGTCCAGCCACTCCAGCAGCAGCGTCCCCGTCCCGGCGTCCTCCCTCAGCAGCCGCACCGCGCCCGCGCCGTCCCACGCCCGCAGCGCGGCGCCCTCCCCCTCGCTCTCCTCGTCCAGCAGTTGGAGCTTCAGCGCGGCGCGCGTGCCGTCCCCCGCCACGACCGGGAGCACCAGGGCCGACCATCCGTGCATCGCCGGGCCCGTGGGCCGCAGCCCCCACTCCCGAAGGAACCGCTCGGTCCGCCCGGGCAGCTCCGCGATGAACGCCCGGCCCTCCTCGCCGTTGGTCTCGCTCTGGACCCGCGCCAGCTCCGCCGGAACCTCGATCACTCCACACCCCATCCGATAACGTCCACACCCACCCACTGGCGATGGACCCAAGGAACCACATGAGCACCGTCAACGGCGGCATATCGTTCTGGTACGCACAGGAGGGCGCCCCCGCTCCCCGGGAGCCCCTCCCCGGCGACACCACGGCCGACGTCTGCATCGTCGGCGGCGGCTACACCGGCCTGTGGACCGCGTACTACCTGAAGAAGGCCGTCCCCTTCCTCAACATCATCGTGCTGGAAGGGAAGTTCTGCGGCTACGGTGCTTCCGGCCGCAATGGTGGCTGGCTCTACAACGGCATCGCCGGCCGCGACCGCTACGCCAAGGCGCACGGCCACGAGGCCGCCGTACGCCTCCAGCAGGCGATGAACGACACCGTCGCCGAAGTCGTCAAGGTCGCGTCCGACGAGAACATCGACGCCGACATCCACCAGGGCGGCGTCCTCGAAGTGGCCTACGGCCCCGCCCAGTTGGCCCGCCTCAAGGCGTTCCACTCCGTCGAGGTGGCCTTCGGCGAGACCGATCGCGAGCTGTACGGCGCCCGCGAGACCGCCGCCCGCGTCCGCGTCACCGGCGCCGTCGGGTCGAGCTGGACCCCGCACGGCGCCCGCGTCCACCCGGTCAAACTGGTCAAGGGCCTCGCCGCCACCGTCGAAGCCCTCGGCGTCACGATCCACGAGTCGACCCCGGTCACCCAGATCAAGCCGAAGCACGCCCTCACCCCGTACGGCACGGTCCGCGCCCCCTACGTCCTCCGCTGCACCGAGGGCTTCACCGCGAGCATCAAGGGCCACAAGCGCACCTGGCTCCCCATGAACTCCTCCATGATCGCCACCGAGCCCCTCCCCCAGGAGCTGTGGGACGACATCGGCTGGACCGGCCGCGAAGCCCTCGGCGACATGGCCCACGCCTACATGTACGCCCAGCGCACCGCCGACGACCGCATCGCCCTCGGCGGCCGCGGCATCCCCTACCGCTACGGCTCCCGCACCGACAACGACGGCCGCACCCAGCCCGCCACCATCGACGCCCTCCGCGAGATCCTCATCCGCCTCTTCCCCCAGCTCGCCGGCGTCCCCGTCGCCCACGCCTGGTCCGGCGTCCTCGGCGTCCCCCGCGACTGGTGCGCCACCGTCACCCTCGACCGCTCCACCGGCCTCGGCTGGGCCGGCGGCTACGTCGGCTCCGGGGTCGCCACCGCCAACCTCGCCGCCCGCACCCTCCGCGACCTGATCCAGCAGGACTCCGGCCAGTCCGGCCCCACCGACCTCACCACCCTCCCCTGGGTGAACCACAAGGTCCGCTCATGGGAGCCCGAACCCCTCCGCTGGCTCGGCGTCCAGACCCTCTACGCCGCCTACCGCACCGCCGACCGCCGCGAAGCCACCACCCACACCCCCACCACCGACCGCCTCGCCGCCCTCGCCGACCGCGTCTGCGGCCGCCACTGACCCCGGACACGCGTAAAGGCCCCGGACGGATCGTCCGGGGCCTTGTGCGTGGAGCCCCCTGTCGGGTTCGAACCGACGACCCCCGCTTTACAAGAGCGGTGCTCTGGCCAACTGAGCTAAGGAGGCACTGCGCACGAGTGTAACCGGACCCCGCCCGCCTCCGGTCGAAAATTTCGCCGCCCGCCGACTGCTGACAGAGCCCGCCCCGCCAGGTAGCGTCACCCCAGGTTCACTCGCGTGGACCAGACCACTTCCATTCCTTTACTCGGATCGTCCGGCACGTTCCTGCCGGTGAAGGGACCGCATCACCATGGCTTCTGTCACGTTCGACAAAGCGACCCGGATCTACCCGGGTGGCACCAAGCCCGCCGTCGACCAGCTCGACATCGAGATCGCCGACGGAGAGTTCCTCGTCCTCGTCGGCCCGTCCGGCTGCGGCAAGTCGACCTCCCTGCGCATGCTCGCCGGTCTGGAGGACGTCAACGGCGGCGCCATCCGGATCGGTGACCGTGACGTCACCCACCTGCCGCCGAAGGACCGGGACATCGCCATGGTGTTCCAGAACTACGCGCTGTACCCGCACATGACCGTCGCCGACAACATGGGCTTCGCGCTCAAGATCGCCGGCGTGAACAAGGCGGAGATCCGCAAGAAGGTCGAGGAGGCGGCGAAGATCCTCGACCTCACCGAGTACCTGGACCGCAAGCCGAAGGCGCTCTCCGGCGGTCAGCGGCAGCGTGTCGCGATGGGCCGTGCCATCGTGCGTGAGCCGCAGGTGTTCCTGATGGACGAGCCGCTGTCGAACCTCGACGCCAAGCTGCGCGTGTCGACGCGTACGCAGATCGCGTCGCTCCAGCGCCGGCTCGGCATCACCACCGTGTACGTCACGCACGACCAGGTCGAGGCCCTCACCATGGGTGACCGGGTCGCGGTGCTCAAGGACGGCCTGCTCCAGCAGGTGGACACGCCGCGCAACATGTACGACCGCCCGGCCAACCTCTTCGTCGCCGGCTTCATCGGCTCCCCCGCCATGAACCTGGTCGAGGTCCCGATCACCGACGGTGGCGTCAAGTTCGGCAACAGCGTCGTGCCGGTGTCGCGCGAGGCGCTGTCCGCCGCGTCCGGCAAGGGCGACACGACCGTGACGGTCGGCGTCCGCCCCGAGCACTTCGACGTCGCGGGCGCCGAGAGCGACCAGGGCCTGGCCGTCTCGGTCAACGTCGTCGAGGAGCTGGGCGCCGACGGGTACGTGTACGGCTCCGCCCGCGTCGGCGGCGAGGACAAGGACCTGGTGGTCCGCGTCGGTGGCCGCTCCATCCCGGAGAAGGGCTCCGTGCTGCACGTCGTACCGCGCCCCGACGAGATCCACGTGTTCTCGACCTCCACGGGTGAGCGCCTCAGCGACTGACGCCGGTAATACGCGTACGCGGCTCCGCACTTCGGTGCGGGGCCGTCCGCGTACCCGGGGCCGGAGGCCGCCCGGATGTCGACAAATACCCCGGCACACGGGTCAATTCGGACCCCGTTCGTCAACACCCGATTCGAAAAGGAGCATCGAACCATCCCCCGTGGGGGTGACTAAATGTCTCCAAATCATCACTGGCCGCTACGCTCACGTCCGTGACCCACACCGCACGCCGAATCGGCCGCTCTCTCGCCCTCGTCCTGCCCGTCGTCCTGGTGCTCTCCGGAACTCTCGCGGTCACCAGCGTCCCGTGGGCGGGCAGCAGCTCCCAGACCCGGATGCTCACCGCGTCCTCGGAGAACGTCTCGGTACGGGCCAAGCCCCGTGCCCCGCAGGATATTCTCCGCGACAAGCTCCTCGCGGAGCTTCAGGAGAAGGACCCGGGTGTCGCCCTCACGCACCTCCAGCGTGCGGTGGAGGAGCGCCCCTCGCTCGCCAGGCACTGCATGTCGATCGCCCGCGCGCTCGGCCGTGCCGCCGTCCAGCACTACGGCCCCGTGAAGGCACAGACGTACTCCCGCCCCGTGTGCGACACGTCCTACGCCGCCGGCGTCGCCCACGAGAGCTGAGGCGTATCACCAGCACCGAGGTGCGCCTATCGTGCGCGGTATGCACACCTCTCCGACGCAGGCCGTGGTCCTGGCGGGCGGCCAGGGTTCACGACTGCGCCCGTACACCGACGACCGCCCCAAGCCGATGGTCGAGATCCCGGGAACCGGGACCCCGATCATCGGCCATCAGCTTTCCTGGCTGGCCGCCGAGGGCGTGACCGACGCCGTCGTCTCCTGCGGCCACCTCGCCGAGGTGCTCCAGCAGTGGCTCGCGACGGCCGAACTGCCCTTGCGCGTCACCACCGTCGTGGAGCCCGAGCCGCTCGGCCGCGGCGGCGGCCTCAAGTACGCGGCCGCGCGCCTGCCGCTCCCCGACGAGCCGTGGTACGCCACGAACGGTGACATCTGGACCCGTTTCTCGCTGCGCGAGATGGCCGCGTTCCACGCCGAGCGCGACGCCGCCGCGACACTCGCCCTGGCCCGTCCCCGTATCCCCTGGGGGGCCGTCGAGACGGACACCTTCGGGCACATCACCGACTTCATCGAGTCGCCGCCGTCGCCCTACCTCATCAACGCGGGCGTGTACGTCTTCTCCCCGGCCTTCACCCGGCTCCTCCCGGACGTCGGGGACCACGAGCGCACCACGTTCCCCCGGCTGGCCCGTGAGCGGCGTCTGGCGGGCTTCCCGCTGCCGCAGGGGGCGTACTGGAGGGCCATCGACACCGCGAAGGACCTCCAGGAGGCGGCCAAGGAGCTCGCCGGCTCCTAGACATGGCTCCCGGACACGAAGGAGGGGCGGTCACCGTGGGCACGGTGACCGCCCCTCCTCCCGTCGTGTACGTCAGCCGAGCAGGCCACCGATCGGGTTGCGGTTGCCGCCGGTGGACGAGCCGCCGTCGTTGCCGCCCGAGCCGTCGCCCGTGCCGTCGTCGCCGCCGGTGCCGCCACCGCTGCCGGTGCCGCCGGTGGACGTGGGGCCGGCGCTGGAGGACGGCGGGGGCACGGGCTCGGACTGCTCCGGGGGCTGCTGTCCGGTGCCCTGCGAGGCGGTCGGCCGCTCCTCCTCGATGCGCTCGGCCTCGCTGGTCTCCTCGGCCGGGGAGGACGCCTGCTCCTCGGCCGTCGGTCCGGCGGACGCGGACGCCGAGGGCTCGGGGCGCCGGGAGGACTCCCGGGCCGACGGGGACTGCTCGCCCGGCTCCTCGGGGAGTGGCCGGCCGGGCAGGTGGTTGGTCGGGTCGTCGTTCGGTCCGGGGACCGTGACCATCTCGGTGGACCGTACGGCGCCGCCGAGGAGCGAGCCGATGAGCAGCGTCAGGCCGACCACGACGGTGGCGACGACCGCGCCGCGCCGCAGCACCCGGCGGCGCAGGTCCCACAGCGCCGAGCGGGGCCCGAGGGTGCGCCAGGCCTCGCCGGCGAGGCGTCCGTCGATGGAGTAGACGGGCGCGCCGGCGATGATCAGCGGCGACCAGGCGGCGAGGTAGATGATGTCGGGCGCGTCGTAGACGGGGACGGTCTTCCAGCTCACGGTGAGGATCAGCGCGGCGGACAGCATCGCGCCGAAGACGGCGGCGACCCGCTGCCAGAGCCCCAGCACGGTGAGGACGCCCACGACGACCTGGGCGAAGGCGACGGTGAGGCCGGCGCCGACGGGGTGGGCGAGCGCGAAGTCGCGCAGCGGCTCGGCGAGGGCCCAGGGGTGCAGGGAGGTGAGCCACTTGACCATGGAGCCGCGCTCGCCGCCGTCGAAGTAGACGGGGTCGCAGAGCTTGCCCATGCCGGCGTAGATGGAGATGAAGCCGAGGAACACGCGCAGCGGCAGCAGGACGACGCCGAGGTTCATCCGGCGGCCGGGGTAGTACGCGTGCCGGTGGGCGGGTCCGGTGTACGCGCCGGCCGCGTCACGGTCGCCGTCGCGGCGGTCGTCGCCCTCGTACGCGTCGGAGTAGGTGCCGGAGTGCGTATCGGTGTACGGGTCGGGCTGGTCGTCGTAGGCGCCGACGGCGCGGCGCATGGGCGGCAGCAGCGGTGGCGCGTCGGGGCCGCGCTGGGCGCCGACGACGGGGGTCGGCATGGTGTCGTCGGAGAGGTCGACGCGCGGGATGACCTGGGTGGCGCCGCCGTCGAGCGTGTCGACGGCCGTCGATTCCCGCACGGCCTGGAGCAGCCCGGTCGCGCCGGGGTCCCCGGGCGAGGACTTCCCGCTCCACACGACGGGCGCGCGCCGCCGTGCCGTCGCGCCGCCGGCGGCGGCGCCGCTCATGGCGGGTACTCGGGTGGTGTCGGCCAACCGGGGCTTGTTCACCGGGGCGAGCTGCACACGGAAACTGGCGTGGTTCACGATGACCTGCGCGGGATCGCAATCCACCTTGACCATGCTCAGCGCAGGCTGATCGTCGAAACCGGGCCGGGGCGTTCTGGTGTCCACACTCATCTAACCGAGTGACGTGGGTTTAGGACACTGCCTTGACGGGTGGGAAATGTCCGAGACCCGTCAAGATCATGACGGGTCCCGGAAAGCCCGGCGTGCGGGGCGTCGCCCCGCGGAACATCACGCGCGGCGGCGGGCCGCCTCGTACAGCACCACACCGGCCGCGACGCCCGCGTTGAGGGACTCGGCGCCGCCCGGCATGGGGATGCGGACGAGGTGGTCGCACGTCTCGCCGACCAGGCGGGACAGGCCCTTGCCCTCGCTGCCGACGACGATGACGACCGGGCCGCCGAGCGCCTCCAGCTCGCCGACCTCCATGTCGCCGTCCGCGGCCAGGCCGACGACCGTGATGCCGGCCTTCTGGTACGCCTCCAGGGCGCGGGTGAGGTTGGTGGCGCGGGCGACCGGGGTACGGGCGGCGGTGCCCGCGGCGGTCTTCCAGGCGCCGGCGGTCATACCGGCCGCGCGGCGCTCGGGCACGACCACGCCGTGGCCGCCGAAGGCGGAGACGGAGCGGACGACGGCGCCGAGGTTGCGCGGGTCGGTGACCCCGTCGAGGGCGACGATCAGCGGGTCCTCGCCGTCGTCGAAGGCGGCCGCGGCGAGGTCCTCGGGGTGGGCGTACTCGTACGGCGGGACCTGGAGGACGAGGCCCTGGTGGTTGAGCCCGTTCGTCATCCGGTCGAGCTCGGCGCGCGGGGCCTCCATGAGGTTGATCCCGCCGCGGTCGGCCGCGAGCTTGAGCGCGTCGCGCACCCGCTCGTCGTTGTCGATGAACTGCTGGACGTACAGCGTCGTCGCCGGTACGCCGTCGCGCAGCGCCTCGAAGACGGGGTTGCGGCCGACGACCATCTCGGACAGGCCCTTGCCGCCGCGCCGGGCGACCTGGCGGCGGTGCGCCTGCTTGGCCTTGGCGTTGGCGACGCGGTTCTTCACATGGCCCTTGCGGGCGGACGCGGGCGGCGTGGGGCCCTTGCCTTCCAGGCCCCGGCGCCGCTGGCCACCGCTGCCGACCGTCGCGCCCTTCTTGTTGGACGTGCGGCGGTTCCTGCGCTGGCTGTTCCCGGCCATGACTTACCTGCTCTGTCGATGCGTGTCGTACGTACGTGTATATGAAGCGTGTATATGAAGTGTGCCAGCGTGGTGCTCAGCGTGCGCCGAGCGTCCACCTGGGCCCGTCGGGGCTGTCCTCGATGACGAGCCCGGACTGGCCCAACTGGTCGCGGATGGCGTCCGCCGTCGCCCAGTCCTTGCGCGCCCGCGCAGCCTCGCGCTGCTCCAGGACCATGCGGACGAGCGAGTCCACGACGCCGTGGAGGTCCTCGCCGCGGTCGGTCTCGCCCGCCCAGTGCGGGTCGAGCGGGTCCAGGCCGAGGACGCCGAGCATGGCGCGGACCTCGGCGAGGCGCGCGACGGCGGCTTCCTTGTCGTCGGCGGCCAGCGCGCTGTTGCCCTGCCGGACGGTGTTGTGGATGATCGCCAGCGCCTGTGGGACGCCCATGTCGTCGTCCATGGCCTCGGCGAAGGCGAGCGGGACCTCGGCGGCCGGCTCGACGGCGCCCGCCTTCTCGACGACCCGCTGGATGAAGCCCTCGATGCGGGCGAACGCCGACTCGGCCTCGCGCAGGGCCTCCTCGCTGTACTCGATCATCGACCGGTAGTGAGGGGTGCCCAGGTAGTAGCGCAGCACGATCGGCCGCCACTGCTTGACCATCTCGGAGACCAGCACCGAGTTGCCGAGCGACTTCGACATCTTCTCGCCGCTCATGGTGACCCAGGCGTTGTGCACCCAGTAGCGGGCGAAGTCGTCGCCGTACGCCTTGGCCTGGGCGATCTCGTTCTCGTGGTGCGGGAAGACCAGGTCCAGGCCGCCGCCGTGGATGTCGAAGGCGGAGCCCAGGTACTTGTGCGCCATGGCCGAGCACTCCAGGTGCCAGCCGGGGCGGCCTCGGCCCCACGGCGTCTCCCAGTCGGGCTCACCGGGCTTGGTGGCCTTCCACATGGCGAAGTCGCGCGGGTCGCGCTTGCCGGTGATGCCCTCCTCGGCGGGCTGCCGCAGGTCGTCGATGTCCTGGTTGGAGAGGGCGAGGTACTCCGGGAAGGAGCGCACGTCGAAGTAGACGCTGCCGTCCGCCACGTACGCGTGGCCGCGCTCGATGAGGCCGCGCATCATCTCGATCATCTCGGGGACGTGACCCGTGGCGCGCGGCTCGTAGCTGGGCGGGAGGCAGCCCAGCGCCTCGTACCCGTCGTTGAACGCGCGCTCGTTCTCGTATCCGATCGACCACCAGGGGCGGCCCTGGTCGGCGGACTTCGCGATGATCTTGTCGTCGATGTCCGTGACGTTGCGGACGAACGTCACGTCGTAGCCCCGGTAGGCGAACCAGCGGCGCATGATGTCGAAGTTCAGCCCGGACCGGATGTGCCCGATGTGCGGGGCGGCCTGCACGGTGGCGCCACACAGGTAGATCGAGACACAGCCCGGCGTGATCGGGGTGAAGTCACGGATCTGCCGGGCGCTGGTGTCGTACAGACGAATAGTCACCACTCCAGGGTAGTGGGCCGGTGCCAGTGCCCCGCGCGCCTGTGGAAAACCCGCGCCGTCAGGCCTTGCGTACGAGCAGCGCGGTGGCGATGGCGGCGAGGCCCTCGGCCCGGCCGGTCAGCCCCAGGCCGTCCGTCGTCGTGCCGGACACCGAAACGGGTGCGCCGGCCGCCGCGCCCAGCGCCTTCTGGGCCTCCTCGCGCCGCTTGCCGATCTTCGGGCGTACGCCGATGACCTGGACGGCGATGTTGCCGATCTCGAAGCCCTCGGCGCGCACGATCCGCGCGGCCTCGGCGAGCAGCGTCACACCGGACGCGCCGGACCACTCGGGGCGCGAGGTCCCGAAGTGGGCGCCCAGGTCGCCGATGCCGGCGGCGGAGAACAGCGCGTCGCAGGCGGCGTGGGCGGCGACGTCGCCGTCGGAGTGCCCGGCGAGGCCGTAGCCGTCGGAGTCCTCCCAGAGCAGGCCGGCGCACCACAGTTCGCGGCCCTTCTCGAAGGCGTGGACGTCGGTGCCGATGCCCACCAGGGGGATGCCGACGCTCGGCGGGCTAGAAGCCATCGTTGGCCCTCCTCCGGGCGAGGACCGCCTCGGCGAGTACGAGGTCGAGCGGGCGGGTCACCTTGAACGCCTCCTCGTGGCCGGGCACCACGACGACGGGCTCGCCGAGCTGCTCGACCATGCTCGCGTCGTCGGTGACGTTGTCGGTGACGGTGCGGTGGGCGCGCACGAGCGTGTCGCGGGCGAAGCCCTGCGGGGTCTGCACGGCGCGGAGGGTGGCGCGGTCGGGCGTGGCGAGGACCGGCTCGGGCTCGCCCTTCTCGCGCGGCTCGACCTGCTTGACGGTGTCGGCGAGCGGCACGGCCGGTACGACGGCGACGGCGCCGTCGCGGACGGTCTCGATGACCGCGTCGACGGTGTCGACGGGGACGAGCGGGCGGGCCGCGTCGTGGACGAGGACGGTGGCGATGTCGTCGGGCAGCGCGTCCAGGCCGAGGCGGACGGACTCCTGCCGGGTCTCGCCGCCGGGCACGACCAGGTAGTCGGTCCGCTCGGGCAGCGCGTGCGCGTCGAGGAGGTTCTTGACCTCGGGCGCGCCGTCGGGCGGGGCGACCACCACGACGAGGGAGACCGCGCGGGAGGCCGCCATGGCGCGGACCGCGTGGATCAGCATGGGCGTGCCGTTCAGGGCGCGGAGCGCCTTGGGGGCGCCCGGGCCGAGCCGTACGCCCCGGCCGGCCGCGGGGATCACCGCGGCGGTGCGGGCAGGGGGTGCTGCGTCAGACATCGGTTGCACTCCGGCAGGTTTGTTGACTCGGCCGATATGGGTATGGCCTCAGCGGGGCGGGCGCAACGCCTTGACCGGACCCTTCCGTGACCACTGGTTGAGCGAGCTGCGCGAGCTGCCCGGGCAGAGCGAGATCGTGCTGAAGCGTGCTGGAGCCGGACATGCCGCAGCGCCCGGCGACGAAGCTGTCTGTCACAGCATGTCAGCGGGCACCGCGGCATCGCTTCACATCAGCTACGCGCTCTGTGTGAGACGCGTCGTGCGACACGTCAGGACGCGAGGACCTCGTCGAGCAGGGCCTCGGCCTTGTCTTCGTTGGTGTTCTCCGCGAGGGCGAGCTCGCTCACCAGGATCTGGCGCGCCTTGGCGAGCATGCGCTTCTCACCGGCGGACAGACCACGCTCACGCTCGCGGCGCCACAGGTCACGCACCACTTCGGCGACCTTGATGACGTCGCCGGAGGCGAGCTTCTCGAGATTTGCCTTGTAGCGACGGGACCAGTTCGTCGGCTCCTCGGCGTACGGTGCGCGCAGCACCTCGAAGACCCGGTCCAGTCCGTCCTGACCGACCACATCGCGCACGCCGACGAACTCCGCATTGTCCGCTGGCACACGAACCGTCAAGTCGCCCTGGGCGACCTTGAGCACCAAGTAGGTCTTGTCCACGCCTTTGATCTGGCGAGTTTCGATGGCCTCGATCAGCGCGGCCCCGTGATGGGGATAGACCACGGTGTCGCCAACCTTGAACGTCATGTGACAGGTACCCCTTCCGTGGCTATCCAGGGTAACACGGATACGGCTTCTTCTGAATGGCGTTTTCGCAGGTCAGGGCATATCTCGGGGCTTGACAACAGCAACAGGAACGTGCTGCGGAGGGGTTCCGGAAGGGGGTATTCGCAGGTCGGAGCGGCTGCGCGGGCGGCCTGAAACCGGCACGTCACCCCCCTCCACGGGAGGTCCGAAGAGCCTGATCGTCCCGGTTTGCCGGGTTCCAGGAGGTGAACTTCCCGTACTCCGTTCGGCGGCCGCTCACCCGTACGGACGGCGGTGCCGGACGATTGTCGAAATTGACCGAGTGCGGGTCACGCGTTGATCGCGCAGCTTGGCGAAGCTTGATCGAGCGGCGCATTTCACGAGGAATGCGGGACCGCTCCGGAATTGATCAAGAGCGGTTATGTGAACGCGGAACGAAGCACACGGGAGCGGCCGGCGTACGGGCGGCGTGCCCGGACCCCGACACGGGAGTGGGGCGGGTCGGGTGCGGGGCGGGGTGGAGGGGTCGGTAACCTGAGCGCGCCGACTGATCCTCGGGCCCGCTCTCAGGGTCGGCCGGACAGCCAGTACCACCACACCGTGCCCGTCCCTCCGTCCGTACGTCCTAGGAGTTGCCGCCGCCGTGAGCCGCAGCCTTCGACGCGGCGCCCTCGCCGCCACCGCCATCGTGATCTCGATCGCCTCGCTCTCCGCCTGCGGTGCGGGCAACGACGCGCAGACGCTCGGCGTCAAGCCGGACAACGCCGCCACCTCCGTCGGCACCGTCAAGATCCAGAACGCGATGGTGATCACGCAGCCGAAGCTCGACGCCGAGGGCCCCGCCGTCGTCTCGGCGATGCTCTTCAACAACGGCTCCAAGGCGGAGACCCTGGAGGCCATCGAGCTGCCCGGCACCAACGCCGAGGTCAAGCTCACCGCCGCGAGCGGCTCCGGCCCGATCACCGTCCCGGCGGGCGGCTCGGTCCTCATCGGCGGCAAGGGCAACGCCTCCGCGGTGATCGAGAAGGGCCGCGAGGCCGCGCAGGACGGCAACGCGCAGGAGGTCGTCTTCAAGCTGAGCGAGACCGGCGACGTCGGGCTCAAGGCGTTCGTCATCCCGGCGACCAGCTACTTCGCGGGCTACGGCCCGGAGGAGGTCCCGCAGAAGCCGGCGGAGCAGTCCCCCGCCGGTACGCCGACCGGCAGCCCCACCGGCTCGCCGACCACCACCCCCGGCGCCCCGGCGGGCGGCGACGAGGCGTCGTCGGCCACCCCGTCGGACTCCGCCTCGGCGTCGCACGGCGCGGATCACTGACGCACACGTACGCGGAAGGGGCGCCCCACCGGTGGTGGGGCGCCCCTTGTGCTGTCCGGCGGCCTACGGCCGGGGGTTGGCCTACGGCTCGAACTTGTAGCCCAGGCCCCTGACCGTGACCAGGTAGCGGGGGGCGCCGGGGTCGGGTTCGATCTTGGCGCGGAGGCGCTTGACGTGGACGTCGAGAGTCTTGGTGTCGCCGACGTAGTCCGCGCCCCACACCCGGTCGATGAGCTGCATCCGGGTCAGCACCCGGCCCGCGTTGCGCAGCAGCATCTCCAGCAGGTCGAACTCCTTCAGCGGCAGGTCGACCTTGCCGCCCGCGACCGTGACGACGTGGCGGTCCACGTCCATCCGGACCGGTCCGGCCTCCAGGGCCGCCGGGGCGACCTCCTCGGGCTCGCCGCGGCGGCGGAGGACGGCGCGGATGCGGGCGACCAGCTCACGGGAGGAGAAGGGCTTCGTGACGTAGTCGTCGGCTCCTATCTCCAGTCCGACGACCTTGTCGATCTCGCTGTCCTTGGCGGTCACCATGATCACCGGGACGTTCGACCGGCCGCGGAGCTGGCGGCAGACCTCGGTGCCGGGCAGACCGGGCAGCATGAGGTCGAGCAGGACGAGGTCGGCGCCGTTGCGCTCGAACTCATCCAGCCCCTCGGGCCCGGTGGTCGCGACGGCGACCTCGAAGCCTTCCTTGCGGAGCATGTAGGACAGGGCGTCGCTGAAGGATTCCTCATCCTCGACGACGAGCACTCGGGTCACGGAAGGACCTCCGGGGCTGTGAGCGGTTCGGTGGTGGTGTGGTCGTGGTGGGACCGGGAAGAGCGGTCCCGTCCGGCGCCGGCCTCGGGGAGGCGGAGGGTGAACGTGGAGCCCTGACCCTCGGTGCTCCACACCGTGACCTCCCCGCCGTGCGAGGCGGCCACGTGCTTGACGATGGCCAGGCCCAGTCCCGTGCCGCCGGTGGCGCGGGAGCGGGCGGGGTCGACGCGGTAGAAGCGCTCGAAGATGCGCTCCTTGTCCTTGTCGGGGATGCCTATGCCCTGGTCGGTGACGGCGATCTCGATGAGGTCGCCGCCGGGTGCGGTGACCCGGCGGGCGGCGATGCCGACGCGGGTGTGGGCCGGGGAGTAGTTCACGGCGTTCTCGACGAGGTTGCCGAGGGCGGCGGCGAGCTGGCCGCGGTGACCCCAGACGTGCAGGTCGGCGGTGCCGCCGGCGGCCATGGTGATCTGCTTGGTGGAGGCGGTGTGCCGGGAGCGGTCGATGGCCTCGGCGACCAGCTCGTCGACCCGGACGGGCTCGGCGTCCTCCAGCGGGTCGTCGTTCTGGACGCGGGAGAGGTCGATGAGCTCCTGGACGAGGTTGGTGAGCCGGGTCGCCTCTATCTGCATGCGCCCGGCGAAGCGCATGACCGCCTCGGGGTCGTCGGAGGCGTCCATGACGGCCTCGGAGAGCAGGGAGAGGGCTCCGACGGGGGTCTTCAGCTCGTGGCTCACATTGGCGACGAAGTCGCGGCGTACCGCTTCGATGCGGCGGGCCTCGGTGAGGTCCTCGACCAGGAGCAGGACGAGGCGGGAGCCGAGGGGAGCGACGCGGGCGGAGACGGCGAGGGCCTCGCCGCGGCCGGTGCCGCGCCGGGGGAGGTCCAGCTCGACCTGCCGTATCTCGCCGTCACGGCGGGTGTCGCGGGCCATCTGGAGCATGGGCTCGACGGCGAGCTTGCCGCCCCGGACGAGCCCGAGCGCGTACGCCGCCGAGCTGGCCTTGACGACGGAGTCGCTCTCGTCGAGGACGACGGCGGAGGAGCGCAGTACGGACAGGACCGTGTCCACACCGGGCGGCAGTACCGCGTCCGTGTGGAGGGAGGTCCGGGTGGGTCTCGCCTGGTCGCGCTCGCTCCAGCGGAACGCCAGCATGGCGATCACGCCGGTGCACGCGCCGGCGATCGCGGCCAATGCGGCGACCGCCGCGTTCACGTCCATGCATCCAGGTTATGCGGGCGCTCGGACACTCTCCCAGCCATCAGGGGGCGTGCTCGAACAGTCGTCGCCCAGAGTTCACCGAGGGGAAAGTGACGGTTCACTTGTGAGGGAGGCCCCGGACTTTTTGGACTCGGACCGTGGGAGCGTAGGGGTCCGAGCCCACCCGGACCCCTGAGGTTCGCACTGAGAGAGGGACATCCATGCGGGACGCGTACCACGAGGAACTGGACTCGATCGGCGAGGGTCTGGTCGAGATGGCCCGGCTGGTCGGGTCGGCGATCGGGCGCGCCACCACGGCGATGCTCGACGCGGATCTGAAGCTGGCGGAGGCCGTGATCGCGGCCGACCAGAAGGTCGACGACCTTCAGCACGACCTGGAGGCCCGGGCCATAGCCCTGCTGGCGCGCCAGCAGCCCGTCGCGACGGATCTGCGGATCGTGGTGACCTCGCTGCGGATGAGCGCGGACCTGGAGCGCTCCGGCGACCTGGCCCAGCACGTCGCCAAGCTGGCGCGGCTGCGGTTCCCGGACACGGCGGTGCCGCAGGACCTGCACGCCACGATCCTGGAGATGGGCCAGCTCGCGCAGCGCCTGATGGCGAAGGCGGCGGAGGTCATCATCACCAAGGACGTCGACCTGGCGCTCCAGCTCGAGCACGACGACGACGAGATGGACCGCCTGCACCGCACGCTGTTCCAGCACCTGATGGACGACCGCTGGAAGCACGGCATCGAGACCGCGGTCGACGTCACCCTGCTGGGCCGCTACTACGAGCGCTTCGCCGACCACGCGGTGTCGGTCGCCAAGCGCGTGGTCTACCTGGTCACGGGCGAGCACGCGGACGAGCTCCAGCAGGCGGAGGCACCGGTCGAGGGCGCGTAACGGCACGCACCGGGCGCCCGCACATCTGTGCGCCGTTGATGCGCCCTGTCGGCTGGGCATGCAATGGGAAGAGGCGACGTACGCCTTGGAACGTACGCCTTCGAGGAGGGACCCATGGCAGATACGCCCATGACCGACCCCGAGCTGGAAGTGCCCGTCGAAGTGCTCCGCCTGCCCGTGCTGGGCGCCTGTGGCTGTGGCTCGGGCTGCGGCTGCGGCTGCCAGTCGGGCGCGCCGTGCCAGTGCGGCGGCTGCTGCGGCTGACCCGCCGGGCGTGCACGAAAAGGGCCCCGTCCACACCGTGGACGGGGCCCTTGCCGTGTGCGGTTACTTCTTGCCCTGGTTCTTGACCGCCTCGATGGCCGCCTTGGCCGCCTCGGGGTCCAGGTAGGTGCCGCCCGGCTTGACCGGCTTGAAGTCGGCGTCCAGCTCGTAGACCAGCGGGATGCCCGTCGGGATGTTCAGGCCCGCGATGTCGGCGTCGGAGATGCCGTCCAGGTGCTTGACCAGGGCGCGCAGGCTGTTGCCGTGGGCGGCGATCAGGACCGTGCGGCCGGCGAGGAGGTCCGGGACGATGCCGTCGTACCAGTACGGCAGCATGCGGACGACGACGTCCTTGAGGCACTCGGTGCGGGGGCGCAGCTCCGGCGGGATGGTGGCGTAGCGCGCGTCGCCGGCCTGGGAGAACTCGTTGTCGTCGGCGAGGACCGGCGGCGGGGTGTCGTAGGAGCGGCGCCACAGCATGAACTGCTCCTCGCCGAACTCGGCGAGCGTCTGCGCCTTGTCCTTGCCCTGGAGCGCGCCGTAGTGCCGCTCGTTCAGGCGCCAGGAGCGGTGGACCGGGATCCAGTGGCGGTCGGCGGCCTCCAGGGCGAGCTGCGCGGTGCGGATGGCGCGCTTCTGGAGGGAGGTGTGCAGCACGTCGGGGAGCAGACCGGCGTCCTTGAGCAGCTCACCGCCGCGGACAGCCTCCTTCTCGCCCTTCTCGGTGAGGTTGACGTCCACCCAGCCGGTGAACAGGTTCTTCGCGTTCCATTCGCTCTCGCCGTGGCGGAGGAGGATCAGCTTGTACGGTGCGTCGGCCATGCGTACGAGATTAATGGACGCCGATGACACTTGACGGCTCCCGTCAATTGAGTGGCCCCCGACAACAGGCAGCCCGTAATTTGCGATCACCGGGTCAGCCACTTACGGGGGGTTACGCATGTCCATCACCACGCTCAAACGGGCGGCCAGAGAGAGCGTCTCGGGCCTGCCGCGCGCGTTCTGGTGGCTGTGGGCCAGCACCCTGATCAACCGGCTCGGCGCCTTCGTCGCGACCTTCATGGCCCTGTACCTGACCCTGGACCGTGGCTATTCGGCCTCGTACGCCGGGCTCGTCGCCTCCCTCCACGGGCTCGGCGGCGTCATCTCGTCGGTCGCCGGCGGTGTGATGACCGACCGGCTCGGCCGCCGTCCCACGCTGTTGATCGCCCAGGTGTCGACGGCCGTCTCGGTCGCCGTCCTCGGCTTCATGCAGCACCCGGTCGCGATCGCCGCCGTCGCGTTCGTCGTCGGCGCCGCGTCGAACGCCTCGCGGCCCGCCGTGCAGGCGATGATGGCGGACATCGTCCGGCCCGAGGACCGTATGCGGGCGTTCTCGCTCAACTACTGGGCGATCAACCTGGGCTTCGCCATCTCGGCCGCCGGCGCCGGATTCATCGCGGAGTACAGCTACCTCGCCGGCTTCCTCGGCGAGGCCGTCCTGACCCTGACCTGCGCGGTCCTGATCTTCGTCAAGCTGCCCGAGTCCCGCCCCTCGCAGGCCCCGTCCGCTCCCGGGAAGGCAGTGGAGCCGGACGTCGGGATGGGGACGGTCCTGCGCGACGGGCGGTTCATGGGTGTGGTGGGCCTCTCCTTCCTCATCTCGCTGATCTTCCAGCAGGGGTACGTGGGCCTGCCGGTCGCCATGGGCGCGGACGGGTTCGGCGCGGCGGACTTCGGGCTGGCGATGGCGGTGAACGGCGTCCTCATCGTGGCGCTCCAGCTTCCGGTCACCCGGTACATCGAGCACCGCGACCCGCGCAGGCTGCTGATCGTCTCGTCGCTGCTGGCCGGGTACGGCTTCGGGCTCACCGCCTTCGCCGGGTCGGTCGGCGTCTACGCGCTGACCGTCTGCGTCTGGACGCTCGCCGAGATCGTGAACGCCCCGACGCAGACGGGCCTGGTGGTGCGGCTCTCCCCGGTCCACGGGCGTGGCCGCTACCAGGGCGTGTACACGATGTCGTGGTCGGTCGCCGCGCTGATCGCGCCGCTGATGTCCGGCTGGATGATCGACCGGTTCGGCGCGGAGTGGCTGTGGGGCGCGTGCGCGGTCCTCGGGACGGTGGCCGGACTCGGCTACTGGCTGCTGATGCGGAGCCTGCCGGAGGAGGAGACGGCGAGGGAAACAACGCCCTCCCGCGAGACGGTCACCGCCTGAGGAGGGCGCGCTGGGCCTCGTAGAGATTCTGGGGGCGTACGGACACGGGGGTGCCGTACGCCTCCAGACGTGTGTGGAGCGGGCCGGCGAAGTCCGGGACGTCGATCTGGTCGAACTCCCGCACCTCGCTGATGCCGACGGTCGCGCTGTACGGAGCGATCCCGTCCAGCCGGACCAGCCCGGCGCGCTGGTTGGTGACGGTGACGTTCCAGTGGGTGAACCGGGCCCCGTACAACGGTCCCGCCGAGGCGTCTCCGCCGTGCCGGCCGTCGTTGTGGACCCGTATCTGTGTCCTGACGTTCGCGAACGGCATGCCCCGGTGGGTGTCGAAGGTGCCCGTCTCCATCTCCCCGCGCGACCAGACGTTGTAGCTGGACAGCCCCTCCACGTTGATCCCGTGCAGTTGGGTGCCGGGCGGTGCGGGGGTGGTGCGCCGCTCGACGGTGAAGTCCTCGACGAGGTTGTCGTGCGAGCCCTCGCGGCAGAAGTACGGGTGGTGCGCTCCTCGTCCGGCGACCCTTGTACGACGCAGGGTGCACGCCGACGCGGCGACCAGCCCGAAGCCGTTGTCGACATGGCGGACGGTGACGTCGTCGGCCCAGCAGTCGTAGGCGCACTGGAAGGTGACGCCGTTGAACCCCTTGTCGAGCAGGTGCGGTTGCTGCGGCGCCTCGACGGCCTCCAGGGTGAGCCCTTCGACCCCGGAGTCCGTGAGCGCGTCCACGTGGGTGGTCAGGCGGGGGTCCCACTCGGGCCGTACGTCGAGGGGCAGCGGCCGTTCCAGGGTGACGGTCCGTCCCCGCACGCCCATGACCCGCACGGGCCACTCGTAGGGGACGTAGCTGAGGAGCTTGGTCTTGTCGGCCCACGTGTACGCGGCGGGGCCGGGGCCGTCGCCGGCCATGTGCCGGAGCAGGGTGTGGGCGTGGTCGTCGGCGAGCCGCAGCAGAACGAGCTCGCCTTCCCCGACCTTTGACGGGCCGTCGACCGTGACCGACCGATCGCCCCGGCGGGCGGGCCGCACGGTGGTGAGCGTCCGCCACTGGTCCCGCCGGTTGCCGGTCCAGCCCTCGAAGGGCCACGCCCTGGCCTTGATCGCGGCGGTGAGGTCCTCGTAACGGCCCTTCGGGCACAGCCAGATGAGCCCGCCGGCCCAGGACCACGACGACTTGTCGCCGCCGTAACGCGACCCGTACGGCCCGATCAGTTCGGTCAGGTGCCTGGTGGCGACGAGCTTCGTACGCCCGCTGCCCGCGCCCTTGAGGGTGACGCCGCTGTGGCCGATGCGGATGACGTCGTCGACGCGGTAGGTGCCGGGCGGGACGAGGACGGTGCCGCCGCCGCGCGCGCCGGCCTCCGCGAGGGCCCGGTTGATCGCGGGCGCGGCGTCCTCCGTGCCGTCCGGCTTGGCCCCGTACGCCAGGACGTCGGCCACCACGGGACGGCGGGGGAACCCCACGGCCCCGGCGCGGCGGCCCGCGCGGGCGACGTACGGGATCTGCGGGTGGGTGTAGGGCGCCGCCGCGAACTCCCGCCACAGCGCGGCGGTTCGCCGCTCCCGCGCGGCGGCGTCCGGAGCGGTGGCCGCCACTGCGCCGGCGACGGCGCCACCGAGGAGGGTACGTCTGGTCAGCATGGCCCACCTTTCCACGTACATGAACGGTGTTCAGGTGCGGGGTTGCGGTGAGCATGCCATGGGGTGGCGCGCGGTGGAAGGGGTCGTGCACGGGCACACCCCCACCCGCCGCCCCCGCCGGACCGGCCCGGGCAGGCGCCGTCAGGTGGCGGCGAACCGGCCGCAGACGCACGACGGCCGGGGTGGGGCCGTGCAGGGTCGCCCCCGCAGAGGTTGGCGGCAAAGCAGGGGCTCCCTCGAAAGGCACCCAAGGCCGCCGGCCTCGAGGAGGTGAGCCCGGAGGGGCCACGCCCCCCGCCCACGGGGTTCACGCGCCCCGCGGAGGCGGCCGGCGTTACCTCTCCGGCCGGGTCAGGTGGCTGAACGCTTCCAGGTTGCGGGTCGACTCACCACGTGCCGTTCGCCACGCGTACTCCTTGCGGATCGCCGTCGCGAAGCCCAGCTCCAGCAGCGTGTTGAACGCGCCGTCCGCCGCCTCCAGGACCGAGCCGAGCACGCGGTCCAGCTCCTCCGGGGTGACCGCGGACAGCGGCAGCTTGCCGGTCAGGTAGATGTCGCCGAGGCTGTCGACCGCGTACGCCACGCCGTACAGCCGCAGGTTCCGCTCCAGCAGCCAGCGGTGGACGCCCGACTCGTTCTCGTCGGGGTGCCGGATCACGAACGCGTTCAGGGACAGCGAGTGGCGGCCCAGGCGCAGCGACAGCGTGGTGGACAGCTTGCGCGTACCGGGAAGGGTGACGACGTAGGAGCCGGGCTCCGGGGACTCCCAGGTCAGCTCGGCGTCGTTCAGCGCGGACTCGATGATCTTCCGGGCGTCAGCCATGACGCGAGCGTACGCCACGGCGGTGTTCCTGCATGGCCGCGGTGTACACGTCCGCCGTCCCCGCCGCCGCCGTGTCCCAGCCGAACGACCCGGCGTGCCGCGCCGCCGCCGCGCCCAGGCGGCCGGTGAGCGACGGGTCTACGACGAACCGGCGCAGCGCGGCCGCGTAGTCCGCCGGGTCGTGCCCCTCCACCAGGAAGCCGGTCGAGCCGTCCTTGACCGCCACCGGCAGCCCGCCCACCGCCGCCGCGACGACCGGCGTACCGGCCGCCTGCGCCTCGATGGCGACGAGCCCGAAGGACTCGCTGTACGAGGGCATGACCAGCACGGACGCCGCCCGGAACCAGTCGGCGAGCGCGTCCTGCCGGACGGGCGGGTGGAAGCGCACGACGTCGGCGATGCCCAGCCGCGCGGCCAGCTTCTGGAGCCCCTCGGGCTTGGCGAGGCCGCTTCCGCTGGGTCCGCCGACGACGGGCACGAGCATCCGGGACCGCAGCGACGGGTCCTGCTCCAGCAGCAGCGCCGCCGCCCGCAGCAGGATGTCGGGGGCCTTCAGGGGCTGTATGCGTCCCGCGAAGACGGGGATGAACGCGTCGGCCGGCAGCCCGAGCCGGGCGCGGGCGGCGGCCCGCCCGTCCGCCGGCCGGAACCGGTCGAGGTTCACCCCCGGGTGCACGACCGCGACCTTCGACGGCTCGGCCTCGTAGAAGCGGACGAGTTCGTCGGCCTCCTCCGAGGTGTTGGCGATCAGCCGGTCCGCCGCCCGCACGATCTGCGTCTCGCCGATGACCCGCGCGGCCGGCTCGGGGGTGTCACCCTCCGCGAGCGCCGCGTTCTTGACCTTGGCCATGGTGTGCATGGCGTGTACGAGCGGGACGCCCCACCGCTCGGCGGCAAGCCAGCCGACGTGGCCGGAGAGCCAGTAGTGGGAGTGGACCAGGTCGTAGTGGCCGGGCCGGTGCCCCGCCCAGGTCCGCATGACGCCGTGCGTGAAGGCACAGAGCTGGGCGGGCAGCTCCTCCTTGGCGAGCCCCTCGTAGGGGCCGGCGTCCACGTGCCGCACCAGCACGCCCGGCGCCAGCTCCACGGCGGGGGGCAGCCCGCCGGCGGTGGCCCGCGTGAATATCTCGACCTCGATGTTGATCGCGGCGAGGCGCTTGGCCAGCTCGACGATGTAGACGTTCATGCCGCCCGCGTCGCCCGTGCCGGGCTGGTGCAGCGGCGAGGTGTGGACGCTCAGCATGGCGATCCGGCGCGGCACCCGCGACCGCCCGGGCAGCCGGAGCCGGTGCGGCGCGCCGAGCCTGTGCGGCGGCGCCAGGGTGCCGGCGAACCGGGACACGTACTGGCTCACGTCGGCGTCCTTCCGCTGTGCGGGCATGGCAAGCGGAGGACACGCGCGCGCCTGTGCGTACGGCCCTCCTCCCAAGCGACAACAGCGGGCCGGCCCGCCGCATTTCCTCTTTGCCAATTCATTACGCGCGTTCATTACGCGCATTCGTACGCGTACGGAGGCACGTCCGCGCAGCCCTTACCCTCGTCCCCATGGCCCAGCGCACCACCCGCCCGACCGGGTCCCGCCCAGTCGGCACACCGACCCGCGGGACCACCAACCCCAACCGCCTGCGCCGCATGGACCGCTGGATCGCCGCCGTCCACGGCGCGGCGCTGCGCCGCGCCCGCACGGCACCGGTCGCCGTCGACCTGGGGTACGGGGCGGCTCCCTGGACCGCCGTCGAGCTGCTGCACCGGCTGCGCGGCGACGCCGACCCCCGCACCCGGGTCGTGGGCGTCGAGATCGAACCGGCCCGGGTGGCGGCCGCGCAGCCGTACGCGCGCGACGGGCTGACGTTCGTCCACGGCGGCTTCGAGGTCCCGGTGGACGGTGCCCCGGCGCTGATCCGGGCGGCGAACGTGCTGCGCCAGTACGACGAGGACGAGGTCGCGGCGGTGTGGGCGCGGCTGTGCGCGCGGCTCGCGCCCGGCGGGCTGCTGGTGGAGGGCACGTGTGACGAGATCGGGCGCCGCCACGTGTGGGTGGCGCTGGCCCCGGAGGGTCCGCGCACGGTGACGTTCGCCACCCGGCTGGGCTCGCTGGACCGCCCCTCGGACCTGGCGGAGCGCCTGCCGAAGGCGTTGATCCACCGGAACGTGCCGGGTGAGCCGGTGCACGCGTTCCTGCGGGACTTCGACCGGGCGTGGGCGGCGGCGGCTCCGTACGCCTCGCTGGGCGCCCGGCAGCGGTGGATCAGGACGGCGCGGGACCTGGCGGCCGACTGGCCGCTGGTGGACGCCCGGCGCCGGTGGCGGCAGGGCGAGGTGACGGTGCGCTGGTCGGCGCTGGCGCCGGGCTCGTACTGAACAGCCACGTCCGGACGGAACGCACGCCGACGATCTTTCGTCCACACGGGTGGACCCCGGGTGGATACGACTCTGTCGTTTTCGCCACCGTCATGGCACCATCTCGGTCGGCGCCAGAAGTTACTGACGGTAAATCAGATGGGGAGATGGGGGAACCGTGAACCGACGCCGCTGTGCCACCGCCGCGATCACCGTGGTCTGCGCTCTGACCGTGCTGGCGTCACCGGTCCAGGCGGCGTACGCGGCACCCACCCCGCCCCCGCCGCCCGCCTCCGCGTCCGGGCTCCCCGCCTCCGGCAAGAGCCTGGAGGAGGTGCGCCGGGAGATCGACGCCCTCTACCGCCAGGCCGCCTCCGCCACCGACGCGTACAACCTCGCCGACGAGCGGGCGAAGAAGCAGTCGGCCGAGATCGTGAAGCTCGCGCGGTCGATCGTGGCCGGCCAGGCCCGGATCGCGGACCTGAAGAACCGGGCCGGCGCGGCCGCCCGCGCCCAGTACCGCAACGGCGGCATACCCGACGAGGCCAAGCTCGTCCTCACCGACGACCCGCAGGCCTTCCTCAGCGGCGTCGGCCGCCTCCAGCAGGGCCAGAAGGCCACCAAGGACCTGCTCGCCGAACTGAAACAGCGCCAGGCCGAGTTGGAGGCGTACACCAAGGACGCCAGCGCGCACTGGACCCAGTTGGAGGCGAACCGGGTCCAGCAGGCCCGGACGAAGAAGCAGATCGAGGCGAAGATCGCGGCCGCGAAGCGACTGGAGTCGCAACTGGAGGCCGAGGAGCGCGAGCGGCTGCTGCAACTGGAGCGGGACGAGCAGGACAAGGCGCAGACGGCGTGGCTCGGCTCCGGCGTGCTGAAGGAGATCGGCGGCAGCGCGAGCCCGCAGGGCAAGAAGGCGATCGAGTTCGCCACGGCCCAGCTCGGCAAGCCGTACGTGTGGGGCGCGGAGGGCCCGGGGTCGTACGACTGCTCGGGGCTGACGTCCCAGGCGTGGGCGGCGGCCGGTACGGGCATCCCGCGCACCTCGCAGGAGCAGTGGCGGCTGCTGCCCCGGGTCGACGTCAAGGACATGCGGCCCGGCGACCTGATCATCTACCACGCGGACGCCAGCCACGTCGGCCTCTACATCGGCGACGGGGCGATCATCCACGCGCCCCGGCCGGGACGGAACGTGACGGTGGCGGGCGCCGGCTCGATGGCGATCCTCGGAGTCGTACGCCCGGACAAGTGAGACGCGCCGCACTCCACCGGCGCCTGTCGGATACGTCCAGGGATGTGACCGGGCCAACAACCGGCGCGTGACGTTCGTCATGACCCGGTGCCCAACTACCTCCCGCTGCGCGGCATATGCCATCGGCTCTTCGTCGATCTCCATTCCGTTCGGCCACCGCGGACCGCTATGGTCCCCGTCGGTGGTGTGTCGACCGACGCGCCACCGTGCCCTCGGGGGGAGGGAAGGAAACCGAACCGATGCCCGTACCCGTACCGCGACAGAGGGTGAGCACTCCGAGCACGCCGACCCAGGCCGCAGTCGCCCAGGCCGCCGCCGTCGGCACGGACCTCACCCTCCTCGTGATCGAGGACGACCCGGCGGGCACCTTCACCGTTCCGGAGCTGGTCGACGCGTCCGGCGGCCGGGTCCGAATCCGTACCGCTCGCAACCTCACCGAGGCCGAGCGGCTGCTCACCGACGACGTCCACTGCGTGCTCGTCGACCTCGCGCTGCCCGCCGGCAGGCCGGCCGACGACGACCGGCTGGCGCCGCTGCGCCATGTGCTGCGCCTCGCGCCGCGCCACGCCGTCCTGGCGCTGACCACCTCGGGCGACGCCGAGCTGGCGGCCGCGGCGGTGAGCGCCGGGGCGCAGGACCACCTGTGCCGCGAAGAGCTGGACGGACCGCTGCTCAGCCGCGCCATCCGGTACGCCGTGGAGCGCAAGCGGGCCGACTCGGTCCAGGTCAAGCTGGCCGAGTCGCGGCTGCGCGCCCAGGAGAACGCCCGCCTGGAGCGGGGCCTGCTGCCCACGCCGCTGCTCCAGGGCTCCGACCTGCGCTTCGCCGCCCGCTACCGGCCGGGGCGCTCGCGCGCGCTGCTGGGCGGCGACTTCTACGACACCGTGCGGACGCCGGACGGGACCGTGCACGCCATGATCGGTGACGTGTGCGGGCACGGGCCGGACGAGGCGGCGCTCGGCGTGGAGCTGCGCATCGCGTGGCGGGCGCTGACGCTGGCGGGGCTGTGCGGTGACGAACTGCTCTCGACGCTCCAGCAGGTGCTGGAGCACGAGCGGGACAACGAGGAGATCTTCGCGACCCTGTGCACGGTCGACATCGCGCCGGACGGGCGCCGGGCCGGGCTGTGCCTGGCGGGCCACCCCTCGCCGCTGATAGCCCGGCACGGCCGGGCCGCGCAGCTCCTGCCGTACGAGGACGGCGGCCCCGCCCTGGGGCTGCTGCCGCGCGCCCGCTGGCCGCGCCGCCAGGTCGAGCTGGGCGGTTCGTGGAGCCTGATGATGTACACGGACGGCCTGATCGAGGGGCGCTCGGCGGGGCCGGGCTCGCCGCGGCTGGGCCAGGACGGCATGGTCGAGATGATCAACCGCCAGCTCGCGTCGGGCCTGGGCGGCGAGGAGCTGCTGGAGGCCGCGGTGGCGGAGGTGCGGGAGCTGAACGGCGGTGAGCTGACGGACGACGTGGCCGTGCTGCTGCTCGCGCGTGAGCGCACGGCCGCCGAGAGCGCCGGGGGCGCGGCCGGCGAGGGGGCGGCCCCGGGCCGCCGCCGCAAGCCGCGCCGCCGCTAGCGTCCGCCGTTGTAGGGGCCGTACGGTCCGTCGCTGCTGGACCCGCCGCGCCGGCCGCCACGACCGCCGCCGGACACCTGCTGGAGGGCCGGCCGGACGTCGACCATGAAGACGATCGAGGCGACGAGACCGGCGATCTGCAGGAACAGCATCGGTACGAGCAGGTTCACCGCGACCGTGACGCCCAGGATGATCAGCCAGAACATCTTGGTCTGCTTGTCGGCGGCGCGATAGGCGTCCTCGCGTGCCGTCGCCGCGATGAACAGGGCGACCACGGCGATCAGGAGCATGGCGAGGTTGAGCAGAAAGAGGAACGTGCTGAATCCTGCGAGCAACATGCTGAGCACCGCCTAGTCAGTGAGTGAAGCGCCTCGCGGCCAAGGTACCCGTACAACGCCCCGGCACCCCTGAACGTGCCCGTCCACCGAACGTGCCCGTCCACGGCGGACCGGACCGGACCGGTGGGCCGGTCGCCCGGCCATGGACGGGCACGCGGGAGCCCGAGCGGGGGCGCTGGGCGTTACTTGTCCGACGCCGTCGTCTTCTTCGCCGCCGGCTTGCGCGGAGCCGGGGCCTTCTTCGCCGGGGCGGCCTTCTTGGCGGCGGGCGCGGTCTTCGGCTCCGGGTCGGGCTCGACGGCCACGGCGATCTCGGTGATCTCCTCGGCGGCCTCGCCGCGCCACTGCTTCACGGCCTGCTCACCGTGCTCGGCGACCTTCTCGTACGTCTCGCGCGCCTTGACCGCGTACTCGGCCGCCACGCCGACGCTCCGCAGTGCGAGGTGCTGCGCGCTCTCACCCAGCTTCTTCAGGTCCGTGTCCAGGGAGCCGAGCACCTCGGTGACCTTGGCCTGCACGGTGGCCTGGGCCTCCTTGGCCTGGGCGCTCACCTTCTCCTGCACGGCCTTGGGGTCGGTGTTGCGCACCGCGTCGATGCGCGCGGGCGCCTCCGCGGCGATCTGCTCGATCAGGCCGGGCACCTTCTTGGCCTGCTGCACGGCGAGGTCGGCCGTACCGGCGGCGAAGTAGAGGGGCGTGCGGAGTTCTTCGATGATGGCCACGACTGTGGTCCTCCCGGATCGCAGAGTCAGAGTTCGGGTGAGGTGCCGTCCTCGGTGGTGTGATCGGCACCTTTCGTCTCCGTATCGAGTCCGTTCTCCTTGCGGAACGAGTCGTAGATCTGGAGCAGCACCTGCTTCTGCCGCTCGTTGATCGACGGGTCCGCGAGGATGACGGCACGCGTCTCCAGCTCCTCGCGCTCCCGCTCGTCCAGGATCCCGGCCCGCACGTACAGCGTCTCGGCGGAGATCCGCAGCGCCTTGGCGACCTGCTGGAGCACCTCCGCGCTCGGCTTGCGCAGCCCGCGCTCGATCTGGCTCAGATACGGATTGGACACCCCGGCGGCTTCGGCGAGCTGACGCAGTGAGAGCTGCGCGGTGCGCCGCTGCTCGCGCAGGTACTCGCCGAGATTGCCGACGTTGAGTGATGCCATGCCCCGATGGTGCACCCACTTGCTAACTTTTGCAAGCAGGCGCTTGCAAAAGTGTTCCCATCGCGATCGCCGCCGCACCTGCCGCCGGTCAGGCGTCGACGGGGTACCAGGCGGGCCGGCCCCCGTTCGCGCGGACGTCCGTGCGGACGTGACCGAACACCACGTCGGCGAAGTGGATGCCGAAGCCGATCGTGCCGGGCTCCTGGAGTTCGGCGACGAGCCGGTGCCGGAAGCCGGCCGACTGCTCGGAGTCGTGGTCGGGGGCCGCGGACCACTCCGGGTGGCCGACCTGGATGGGCGAGTGGAGGGCGTCACCGAAGGCGATCAGCCGCCGCCCGCCCGCCGTGATGACGTAGGCGGCGTGCCCGGGGGTGTGGCCGGGGACGAACCGCACTCGCACCCCGGGGAAGACCTCCTGGCCGTCGGTCACCGTCCGCACCCTGGGCGCCAGTTCGGCGAGGGTCTCCTTGCCGGTGCCGTGGGCCTCCAGCAGGTGGCGCCGGGTCCACTCGGGCTCGGCCACCAGGTAGTCGGCCCGGGTGAAGGCGGGGCGGTCGCTGCCGGGAGCCGGGTGCCAGGCCCAGCCGATGTGGTCGATGTGCAGGTGGGTGAAGGCGACCGCCTCGATGTCCTCGGGACCGCGGCCGAGGAGCGCCAGGTTGTCCAGGAGGGCCCCGCCGTGGATGGCGCCGTGCGCGTTGCCGGGCTCGGCCGGGAGCGACTGGGGCCCGAAGCCGGCGTCGATCAGCAGGGCGCGGCCGCCGTGCTCGACCAGCAGGCCGCCGATGCCCGCCACGAGGTTGCCGGAGTCGTCGAGGTACTCGGGATGGGCCTCCCACACGGCGTCGGTGGTGGCCGGAAGCCAGCCGCGCGGCGTCAACTGCACCGCCCCGTCCGGCACGTACGTCACTTTCATCTCGCCGAGCCTCAGCGATCGCATGACCGATGGGCGGCGCAGCCGTTCTTCGTGGTTCAGCGTGGCGTGCATGCTCATGACGATCACCATATGCATCAAGCTTGAATCATTCAAGCTAGTAATATCCGAGCTAGTAATATCCAGGCTGAATGGAGTTGCTTGGTACGCTGGCCACCATGACGAACCGGGAAGCGCAGGCCGTCGCCGAGCGGGAGCTGTGCGGCCTGGTCAACGGCATGGCCCACCAGATCGCGGAGCACGTACGCGAGCGCGCGGTCAGACTGGGCCTCACCGCCCCGCAGGCCACCGCGCTGCGCGAGCTGACCGGGCCGATGACCATGCGGGAGCTCGCCGACCGCATGAGCTGCGAGCCCTCGAACGCCACCTTCGTCGTCGACAAGCTGGAGAAGCAGGGCCTGATCGAGCGCCGCCCGCACCCCACCGACCGGCGCGCCAAGCAACTCGTCCTCACCGAGGAGGGCGCGGCGCTGCGGAGCCGGCTCCTGGAACTGCTGACCGAGGACTCACCCCTCGGGGGCCTCACCCAGGAGCAACAGCACACCTTGCACGACCTGCTCCGGCGGGCGATCACCCGCTGAGCCGAGCAATGTCTCGTTTCGGATAATCCGTGACGGACCGAATGGCTACGCTGGTGACATGACCGCCATGTCACCCACCCGCACCGAGCCTGACCTCTCCTTCCTCCTCGACCACACCAGCCACGTCCTGCGCACCCGGATGTCGGCCGCCCTCGCGGAGATCGGACTCACGGCGCGCATGCACTGCGTCCTCGTCCACGCCCTGGAGGAGGAGCGCACCCAGATCCAGCTCGCCGAGATCGGCGACATGGACAAGACCACGATGGTCGTCACGGTCGACGCCCTGGAGAAGGCCGGGCTCGCCGAGCGCCGCCCCTCCAGCACCGACCGGCGCGCACGGATCATCGCCGTCACCGAGGAGGGCGCGCGGGTCGCGCGACGGAGCCAGGAGATCGTCGACCGCGTACACGCGGAGGCGCTGGCCACCCTCCCCAAGGGCGACCGCGAGGCCCTCCTGCGGGCGCTGAACCGCCTGGTGGAGGGGCATCTGGCGAACCCCGTCGAGGGCCCCAGGCCGGCCCGGCGCGCCCGCCAGCGGGAGAAGTAACACCCGCCGCCCACACCCGCCGCCCACACCCACAACCCCAAAAAGAATCTGCTTCAGATCGTCTGCAACAAAACTATCTGCTACGGTCTCTCCTGTCGCGCAGCCTCGCGTCCCACGACAGGAGAGACCGCCATGTCCCTCGCTCCACGCACCCTCGCCCTCGGCGTGATCGCCACCGGAATGCTGATGACCGTCCTCGACGGCAGCAT
Source organism: Streptomyces sp. NPDC049837 (assembly GCF_040674455.1). Taxonomy (NCBI): domain Bacteria; kingdom Bacillati; phylum Actinomycetota; class Actinomycetes; order Kitasatosporales; family Streptomycetaceae; genus Streptomyces; species Streptomyces sp. NPDC049837. The sequence goes on from NZ_JBFAMP010000005.1 coordinate 526,397, forward strand.
CGTGACCGTCGCCCTGCCGGCCATCCAGAACGACCTCGGCTTCTCCCCCGCCGCCCTGAGCTGGGTGGTCAACGCCTACCTGATCGCCTTCGGCAGCCTGCTGCTGCTCGCCGGCCGGCTCGGCGACCTGATCGGCCGCAAGCGGATGTTCCTCGCCGGTACCGGGGTGTTCACCGCCGCCTCGCTGCTGGCCGGGGTGGCGGGCTCGCCCGCCGTGCTGATCGCCGCCCGATTCCTCCAGGGCGCCGGCAGCGCGATGGCCTCCGCCGTGAGCCTCGGCATCCTCGTCACGCTGTTCACCGAGCCCCGCGAACGGGCCAGGGCCATCGCCGTGTTCAGCTTCACCGGCGCGGCCGGGGCCTCGCTCGGCCAGGTGCTCGGCGGCGTGCTGACCGACGCCCTGGACTGGCACTGGATCTTCTTCATCAACCTGCCGATCGGTGTCGCCGCCCTCGCCGTCGCGGTTCCCGTGCTCCCCGCCGACCGCGGCAGAGGACTGGCCGCCGGGGCCGACGTCCTCGGTGCCGCCCTGGTCACCGGCGGGCTGATGCTCGGCATCTACACCGTCGTCAAGGCCGAGGCGTACGGCTGGACTTCCGCGCACACCCTCGGCCTCGGCGCCCTCGCCCTCGGCCTGCTCGCCGCCTTCCTCGTACGCCAGGCCACCGCCGCCAGCCCGCTCATGCCGCTGCGCGTCCTCCGCTCCCGCAGCGTCGCCGGGGCCAACCTGGTCCAGGTCCTCATGGTGGCCGCGCTGTTCTCGTTCCAGGTCCTCGTCGCGCTCCACCTCCAGAAGGTCCTCGGCTACGGCGCCGCCGCCACCGGCCTCGCGATGCTCCCGGCCGCCGCCGTGATCGGCGCGGTGTCGCTGGGCGTCTCCGCCCGCCTCATCGGCCGCTTCGGTGAACGCAACGTCCTGCTGACCGGGCTGGTCCTGCTGATCGGCGTCCTCGGGCTGCTCACCCGTGTGCCCGTCCAGGCGAACTACGTCGTCGATCTGCTGCCCGTGATGCTGCTCGCCGGCGGATTCGGACTGGCCCTGCCCGCCCTCACCACGCTCGGCATGTCGGACGCGGGCGAGGACGACGCGGGGCTGGCGTCCGGGCTGTTCAACACCACCCAGCAGATCGGCATGGCGCTGGGCGTCGCCGTCCTGTCCACCCTGGCCGCCTCCCGCACGGAGACCCTCCTCGCGAGCGGCAGCGGGCAGGCCGAGGCGCTGACCGGCGGCTACCGCCTGGCCTTCGCCGTCGGTACGGGGCTCCTCGTCGCCGCCCTCGCCGTCGCGTTCACCGTGCTGCGCCGGCCGCGCACCGGCACCGCCGGCGAGGTGCTCAAGCCTGCCGCGACGGTGTAGCCCGCAGCGGTGCGGGCAGCGGCCGGGCGTGCAGGACGTCGAGGCGGGAGACCGCGCGGGTCAGGACCACGTACAGGCGGTTCAGGCCGCGCGGTTCGGCCGCCACGATGTCGGCGGGCTCGGCCACCACGACGTGGTCGTACTCCAGGCCCTTGGCCAGCGTGGCGGGCAGCACCGTCACACGCGGCCCGGCCAGGCCCGCCGCCTCCAGCGCGGCCCGCAGCCCGCCGGCCGCCTCCTCCGTGGCGATCACGCCGATGGAGCCCTCGCGGGTCAGCGCCGCCCGTACCGCGCCCACCACCGCCTCCCGCACGTCCCGTACCGCACGGACCGTCACCTCGCCGTCCCGGCGCAGTGACCTTCCGGGCGGTACGTCCACGTCCAGCGCGGCCAGCAGCCGGTTGGCCAGCGCGACGACCCCGGCCGGGGCCCGGAACCCGGTCGTCAGGGCGACCACGGGGACCGACGCGCGGCCCAGGTGGGCGAGTTGCTCCGCCCAGTCGCGGGCGGCCCACGGGGTGGTGCCCTGCGCGAGGTCGCCGAGCACGGTCAGGGACCCGAAGTCCGCGCGCCGGGCGATGGCACGGCACTGCATCGGGGAGAGGTCCTGCGCCTCGTCGACCACGATGTGCCCATAGCCCGAGGGGCGTTCGACGAGCCCGGCGAGCTCGTCGAGCAGCACCAGGTCGGCCGCGCTCCACCTGGCGGTCCGGTACGAACGCGGCGGCTTCGCCCACCGGATCGCCGCACGCTCTTCGGCGCCGAGCGCCGGGTCGCGGGGGTCGGCCAGCACCTCGGCGAGGACCTCCTCCGGCGTGACCCTGGGCCAGCACGCGTCCAGGAACGCCGTCACCGCCCGCGCCCGCCCTATCCGCTGCGCCCACGCCCCACTCCTGGGCCCCGCCCGCCGCTCGGCCCGGAGCTGGACCGCGCGCACCGCCCGGCTGCGCACCCGCTCGCGCCCCACCGCGTAGGGTGGCGCCTCCGCCCGTACGTCCGCGACGATCTGCGCCAGTTCGTCCAGCGGGACCCGCCACCGGTAGGAGCCGTCGGGCACGGCCAGCGGTTCCGTGGGGGCGCCGGCCCGGGCGTACAGGGCGCGGTGCAGGACGCCGGCCATGCGGGCGTCGTGCTTGACGGCCTCGGCCTCCGGCGAGTCCGCGGCACGCACTTGGTGGCCCCGGTCGATCTCGTCCTCGATCGTGGCCTGCCGGACGTCCGACTCGCCGAGCGCGGGCAGGACTTCGGCGATGTACGACAGGAAGGTGCGGTTCGGTCCGAGGATCAGCAGCCCGCCGCGCCGGATGCGCTGCGGGTGGGTGTAGAGCAGGTACGCGGCCCGGTGCAGGCCCACGGCGGTCTTGCCGGTGCCGGGGGCGCCCTGGACACACACGGAGGTGCCCAGCTCGGCCCGTACGAGGTCGTCCTGCTCGGGCTGGATGGTGGCCGCGATGTCCCGCATGGGTCCGACGCGGGGGCGTTCGATCTCGCCGGTGAGGATGGCGCTGGGGCCCGCGTCGCCTGCGGTCAGGTGCTCGTCCTCCAGACCGGTCAGGTCCGCCGAGTCGCCGTCGCTGAACGGCGCCCAGCCGAACCGCCGCCGCACCAGCACGCCCTGCGGGTCGCGGGCGCTCGCCTGGTAGAAGGGGCGCGCGACGGGGGCGCGCCAGTCGATGACCAGCGGCGGGACCGCCGGGTGTTCGCCGATGCGGCGGCGGCCGATGTGGTGGCACCGGCCGTCCTCGTGGTCGAGGCGGCCGAAGAACAGCGGGCCGCGCGGCTCCTCGCGCAACTCCTTGGCCCGGCTGCGCAGGTGGTGGCCGAGGGCTTCGGCGTCGGCGCCCGACGCGGAGACGTCCTCTCCGGTGACGACGCGGTGGGCGGCGCCGTCCACCATGCGCTTCAGGGCCGCGCGGCAGGCGTCGTGGTGGGTCCGTTCCTTGCTCAGTTCATGGTCGAGTGACGTCATTCCGCCAAGAATAACGTAACTGAGTAATGTTTCTGGCCGAGTTTCAAGATGAACGACAGGTTACACACACCGCAAGAAGACATGTACGGAGAGGAAACGATCGGGCTCGCGTTGACACTCTCCGTGTTCGGAAGCTAACTTCTCGGCGTCGTCGCCACACCAGGAGCACGAGGCTCCATTGGGACTAGCGACGCGAAGGACTCCTTCCAGTTGACGACTGAGACCGTCTTCGAGATCCAGCCCTTCACTCCTCCGGACACTGCCGCCGGACTGTTCACCGTTCAGCCCTACACCGCCCACTGCCAGGTGATCTGCGCCGAGGGCGCCCACGCCGTGATCGGCGTGTCACCCGGCAACAGCTATTTCTCCGCCCAGCGCGTCACCGACCTGGCGCGCTGGGGCATCGCCCACTTCGACCAGGTGGACTTCGTCTATACCGACCTCCACGTGGCCGAGATGTACGAGGCATCCGGCTACACCGCCGAAGACGCCCGCCGCAAAGCCGTGAAGAACCTGCGCGGCGTACGGGCCAAGGTCACCAATGCCGTCGCGGCCGTCGACCCGGACGGACGGCGCCTGCGCGCCCACCCCATGTCGGCGTTCCAGGACAACCCGGCGTACCGGACCATCCACGACCACCTCCTCCGCCGACTGGATGTGGACGGGGAGTTCCGGGCGACCTGCGACGCGCTGATCGACGCCTTCCTGTCCTCCAAGGTCCTGGGCGGGAAGACCGCCACCGAGCGGCAGCGCGCGGTGTGCCTGGAGTACGTGTGCGCCGAGGCCCCGCTGTTCCTGGACACCCCGGCCATCCTGGGCGTCCCCTCATCCCTCAACTGCTACCACCAGCTACTGCCGATGGCCGAGCTGCTCTACTCGCGCGGCTCCGGACTGCGCGCCTCCCGCAACCAGGGCCACGCGATCGTGACCCCCGCCCAGTCCGCGCGGCACGCCGCCGAAGGAGACTCCTCCGATGTCCGTTGAAACCATGCCCGTCGCAGCCATGCCCGACGAGATCGTCGACTTCCCGTTCTCCTGGCGCGGCGACCAACTGCCCGCCGAGATCGACATATTGCGCAAGGAACCGGTCAAGCGGGTGCGGACCATCGCCGGTGACGAGGCGTGGCTGGTGTCCTCCCACGCCCTGTGCAAGCAGGTCCTGGAGGATCAGCGGTTCAGCCTCAAGGACACCTCGGCGCCGGGTGTGCCACGGCAGTACGCGCTGACGATCCCGCCCGAGGTCGTCAACAACATGGGCAACATCACCGGGGCCGGGCTGCGCAAGGCGGTGCTCAAGGCGCTCAACCCCAAGGCTCCCGGCCTCGCCGACTGGATGCGGGCCAACGCCGCCGAGCTGGTCGACGCGCTCATGGCCGAGGGCGCGCCGGCGGACCTGCGCGGGCAGTTCGCCGACCCGTACTCCGCCGCCATGCACTGCCACATCCTCGGCATCCCGCAGGCCGACGCGCCCAAGCTGATGCGCAGCCTGGACATCGCGTTCATGAACTCGGCCTGCCCCATCGCGGGCGCCAAGCTCAACTGGGACCGCGACATCGCCTACATGGTGGAGCGCCTGGACGACCCGGCCACCACGGGGCTGATGGCCGAACTGGCGGCGCTGCGCGAGGACCCCGAGTACGGGCACCTCACGGACGAGATGCTGGCGACGGTCGGCGTGACCATGTTCGGCGCCGGGGTCATCTCCACCGCCGGCTTCCTGACCATGGCCCTCGTCTCGCTCATCCAGCACCCCGAGCTGACCGCCGAACTCCTCGCCGACCGCACCAAGATCCCGGCGGCCGTGGACGAGCTGCTGCGGATCAACCTGTCCATCGGCGACGGCCTGCCCCGCCTGGCCATGGAGGACGTGACGCTCGGGGACGTGGAGGTGAAGAAGGGCGACCTGGTGCTGGTGCTGGTCGAGGGCGCCAACTTCGACCCCGAGGTGTTCAGCGACCCGCACACCGTGGACCTCACGCGCGAGAACAACACGGCTCACCTCTCCTTCGGCGGCGGCCGGCACTACTGCCCGGCGACCGCGCTGGGCAAGAAGCACGCCGAGATCGCCCTGGAGACCCTGCTCGACCGGATGCCCGGGCTCCAGCTCGCGGTGCCGATCGAGCAGTTGGTGTGGCGGACCGGGTTCATGAAGCGCATCCCGGAGCGGCTGCCCGTGATGTGGTAGCCGGCCACCCACGGGACCGCCGCTCGCCTGGAGGAGGGAGCGGCGGTCCTGCCGTTCAAAGACCGTTCGGGCCGCTCACAGGCCGCTCAGGCCGCTCAGGCCGCTCACAGCGAGAGCCCCTCCGCGAGCTGCCGGAAGGCAAGGTCGGCGGCGGACACCGCGTCCGCCTCCACCGCGTCGGCGGCCTCACCCGCCTCGATGCGCCGCCAGTTCTGCTCCGCCAGAATCCGCTGTACGGCGACGATCTGACCCGCCGCCAGACGCGCCCGGACGCCACCCCCCAGCGCGTCGGCCAGCGCCCGCTCGGACGCGCCCTGGTAGGCGTAGAGCCGTGCGACCAGGCTGGGCGTGCCGTACAGCAGTTGGTGGAAGGCGAGCACGTCCGGCTCGTCGCTCAGCCCGGTCACCGGGTCGCGGCGCGCGAGCCCGTCGCGGAAGTGGCGGTGCAGGGCGTCGAGCGGTCCGACACCGTCCGGCCGCGCCCGGACCACGCGGGCCGCCTCCTCGCGGTGGTCGGCGAACCGGTGCAGGACCAGGTCCTCCTTGGCCGGGAAGTACCGGAAGAGCGTCGGCTTGGAGACGTCGGCGGCCGCGGCGACCTCGGCGACCGACACCCGGTCGAAGCCCTTCTCCAGGAAGAGGGCGATCGCCGCCTCCGAGATCGCCTCGTACGTCTGCCGCTTCTTGCGTTCGCGCAACCCGCTCATGCCGATGAGCCTACGCATCGGTTGACCTCAACCGAACTTCATGTTTGAGACTCGTCCCCGCGGGCCCGGGCGGACCGGGTCAGCCCGCGAAACGGGAGGGGTGTGAGCGCGATGCGCGTCATGGAGGCGAAGACGTTCGGCGGTCCGGAGGTCCTGGTCCCGGCCGATGTGCCGGAGCCGGTCGCGGGACCGGGCCAGGTGCTCGTGGACGTCGCGGCGGTGGACACGATCTTCCTGGAGACACAGGTGCGGGCCGGCCGGGCCACCCAGTGGTTCCCGCTGGAGCCGCCGTACGTCCCCGGCGGCGGCATCGCCGGCACGGTACGGGCCGTCGGCGCCGGCGTCGACGGGGCGCGGTGGCTGGGGCGCCGCGTGGTCGCCTCGATCGGCCTCACCGGCGGGTACGCCGAGCTCGCCGTCGCCGACGTCGCCTCGCTGGTGCCCATCCCGGACGGGCTGGCGTTCACGGACGCCGCGGCCCTCGTCCACGACGGGGTCACGGCGACCGCGCTGCTGGACGCCACGGAGCCGAAGCCCGGGGACTCGGTGCTGATCGTCGGGGCGTCCGGCGGCATGGGCACCGTGCTGGTCCAGTTGGCGAAGGCGGCGGGCGCCCGGGTCGTCGGCACCGCGCGCGGCGAGCGCAAGGCAGCGCTCGTACGGGAGCTGGGCGCCGACGCGGTGGTCGACACGACCGCCCCCGACTGGCCGGAGCGCGCCCGCGAGGCGGTGGGCGTAGCCGGGGCGGACGTGGTGCTGGACGGGGTGGGCGGTCAGGTGGGCCTGGCGGCCTTCGCGCTCGTGGCCGACGGGGGGCGGTTCTCCGCGCACGGGGCGCCGACCGGCGGCTTCACCGAGGTCGACGCCGCCGAGGCGGAGCGGCGGGGCGTACGGCTGCTGGGCATCGGCGACGTACAGCTCTCGGACGAGGACCACGCCCGGCTGGCGGAGCGGGCGCTCGCCCGGGCGGCGGCCGGGCTGCTGCGCCCGGTGATCGGCGGGACCTTCCCCCTGGAGCGGGCGGCGGACGCCCACGCGGCGATCGAGGACCGCAGCCTGCTCGGCAAGGCCCTGATCACCGTCTGACCCGCATCACGGTCCGAGCCGCGCTGCCCGCTGCGCGGCGGCGCGTACGGCGGTGAGCACCGGCTCCAGCGACGGCACCACCCGCCGCGCCCCCGCCCGGCGCAGCAGCTCGACGTGGTGCTCGTCGCGGCCGTAGCCGAGGAACGGCACGCCCGCCTGCCGTGCGGCGGTGAGGTCGGCGGGCGTGGCGCCGATCAGCAGGGACACGGCGGGCGACGCGCCCAGTGAGGCGAGGGCGTCCTCGACGCGGCCGTGGATGTGCGGGCCGAAGCAGTCGGCCAGGCCCCGCCCCGCGAGGTAGCGGGACACCGCCGCCGGGGAGGTGCCGGTGACCACGGCGAGGCCCGTGCCGACCGCGGCCAGGGTGCGGACCAGCGGGTCGGCGTAGGGCGTGGGCCACGCGGTCGCCTCGGCACGCAGCAGCGGGCCGTCGAAGCCGAACAGGACGTGCCGGGTGCCGTCGATGACGTCGGTGAGGTCCGTGAGGTCGTGGTCCACAGATGCCGCCAGGGGTCGGGGGCCAGGGGTACGACGAGGGTGCCAGACGGAAGGTGAACCGCACAGGGGCAGGAGGTCAGAACACGTCCGGGCACCACGGCCGGCGCGCGGTGCGCAGCAGCACGTCCGCCACCGCCGCCGCGCCCGGCACCGCTTCCTCCACCCGCCCGAGGTCCACGAGCCGCGTCACCGACTCGTCGCCCAGGTACAGCGTCCCCAGCTCCCGCACGTCCATGGTGAGGTCCGGCGAGGCGGTGGTCGGCGCGCACGACGCGCCCTCCGGCGACGCGTCCAGCCGGAAACGGCCGCCCGCCAGGCCCGCCGCGTCGTGCAGCTCCAGCACCAGGGCGCCGGACCCCGCGTACGTACGCGCCTCCAGGGCCCGTACGACGTCGACGATCCGCACCCACAGGAAGTCGGCGTGCGTCGTGACGCGCGCCGCCCTGGGGTCCGGCAGCAGCAGGGGCAGCAGGTCGTCCGGGGCGCGGTAGCCGCTCTTGACCGTGGTGATCCAGTCGATCGAGCAGACGAACCGCCACAGCGCGCGCTCGGCAGCCGGGGTGAACGCGATCAGATCCCGCACGGTGGCGGTGTTCATGGGCTGCTTGCCGTCGTCCCACCTGTCGTCCGCCGTGTACGCCACGTACCCCTCCACCTCGCCGGAGGCCGAGGTGTACGTGGCGTGGAACGGCTCGGTGAACGGCGCGCCGTCCGGCTGCGGGACTGCGCCCGTGAACACGTCCCAGCCGCGCCGGTCGCGGCTGACCACACCGTGCCGCACGGCCCGCAGCCCGTCGTGCACGGCGGGGCCGAGCTTGCGGAACTCGGCCGCGTCGATCAGGTCGACGCGGCCGCCGTCGTCCGGGCCCGACCAGCGCGGGTCGAGGGCGGCGCGCCGTACGTCGATGGTCCACTCGGTGGTCGAGGTGGCCGGCCCGTAGCCGTACCGCCCGTAGATCGGGTACTCGGCGGCGATCAGCGTCGAGACGATCTCGCCCCGCTCCTTGGCCGCCGCCAGCTCGGTGCCCATCATCCGGCTGAGCAGGCCGCGGCGCCGGTGCGTGGGCGAGACGGTCACCTGGCTCACCGCGCTCGCGGGCACCGGGGCGCCGCCCACGGCGGTGAGCTCCTGCGCGAACGAGCGGAACGTGGCGACACAGCGCCCGGCCTCGTACGCGCCCTGCGTGCGCGCCAGGTCGATGTGCGGGAGCCGTCGCTCGACCTCCCCATCCGGCACGGTCGGCGGATTGAGGAACCCGGTGCGCAGGGCGCGCAGCCAGTCGGGGAACTCGGACGCGGTGACCGTGCGGACGTCGACGCTCATGGGCGTCACGCTAGGCGGCGCCGCCCGGCGGCCGCACCCGGTTTTCCACCCGCGCCGCACCCGGCACGGGGGTCAGAACGCCGCCCGGATCTCGCCCACCCGCTGCCCGCCGCCCAGCAGCGGTACGTCGGCGATGCGGTCGAGCACCGGCGCGTCGACGTCCAGCATCCGCAGCGCCCGCGCGAGGACCGGGCCCCGGGCCCGCGCCGAACCGTCGTCGATCTTGAAGGCGAGCGCCCGGCCGTCCGCGAGGGCGACCGCCTGCACCCCCTCGGCACCGACCTTCGACAGCGTCCCCGGCACCTCCCGCATCAGCCAGGTGTCCGGGCGCCGCGTGCCCGCCACGTACTCGGGGTGCGCGCGCATCGCGTCGGCGACCCGCCGCTGCGGCGTCCCCGGCTCCGCCAGCACGTACGAGCGGAACGCCCGGGCGAGCCCCACCAGGCTGATCGCCATCAGCGGCGCGCCGCACCCGTCCGTGCCGACCACCGGCACGTCCTCGCCGGCCGCCGCCCGTACCTCGTCGAGGACCAGCCGCTGGAGCGGGTGCCCCGGGTCCAGGTAGGAGCCGGGGTCCCAGCCGTTCAGCGCGCAGGCGGCCAGCATCGCCGCGTGCTTGCCCGAACAGTCCATGGTGATCCGCTCCCGGACCTTGCCGGCGGCCAGGTAGGCCTCGGCCTCCACCGGGTCCAGCGGCAGGTCGGGCGGGGTCTGGAGGTCGGCCTCGGTGAATCCGTGATCGGCGAGCATCTTGCGGGCCAGGTCGAGGTGGAACGGCTCGCCCGAGTGGCTCCCGGTGGCCAGCGCCAGCGCCTCCCCCGACAGGTCCGGGCCGGCCCGCAGCACCGCGGCCGCCTGCATGGGCTTGTTGGACGAGCGGGGGAAGACCGGCGCCGCCGGGTCGCCGGCCGACACCTCGACGGTGCCGTCGGCGGCCAGCAGCACCAGCGACCCGCGGTGATGCCCTTCGACGAATCCGGAACGGACGACTTCGGCGAGGACCGGGGGTATGACAGCGGTGGCGGAGGAGGTCATGACGGCGCACCTTCCGGGACGGCGACCGCTCCCGCCTGGTCAGCGGAGCAGATCGTCTACTTGCGCTTCGCCTTCACGGTACCGGCGGGCGATCTCGGCGCTACAGTCGTCGGCGGTCCGCTGGAGCTGCTGCCGGCGCCGGGAGACCTGCTGTTCATAGCGTGCGAGCCGCCCCATCGCGGCGTGCAGCTCTTCGTCCGTTCGGGCGGTCAGGTCCGACAGCTCGACCTCCGCGAGCATCTCGGCGGCCAGCCGCCGGTACTCCTCGCCGCGCGGCGTGGAGACCGTCACATGGCGGGCCGAGGACCGGTGCCGCGACGGGGTGTCGGCGAGGATCTCCGACAGCCGGTCCACGACCGGGACCTGCGCACCGCCGCGGCGCGCCAGCTCGGCGCGGAGGATGTCGATCCGCCCCTGGAGCAGCCTCCGTACGTAACTCAGGTCGGCCTCGTCGCCGTGCGAGTCGCGGCGCAGCGCGCGCAGCTCCGGCAGGCGCATGGCCTTCAGGTCGTGCTGCCGCGCCTCCGGCAGGACGGGGTCACCGGTCCGCTGGGCCGGTGGCCGCAGGGCCCCTCTGCCACCGGCACATGTCATCGGTGCGGGATGTGGCGTCTGCCCGGCGCCAGGTGTGCTCATAGGAATCCGTCCCCTCGACCGGTGCGGAAAGCACCGCCTGAGAGGCATGGTGCCATTTGTGCCAGTGTCAATGCAGGCGCCTGCACCCGTTCGGACGCGGATAGGTTGGTCTGTATGCGTGCAGTGGTACAGAGGGTCGACGGGGCCAAGGTCGTCGTCGCCGGTGAGACCGTCGGGGAAATCGTCGGCGAGGGCTTGTGCGTGCTCGTGGGCGTCACCCACGAGGACACGGCCGAGAAGGCGGCGCAGCTCGCCCGGAAGTTGTGGTCGGTGCGGATCCTGGAGGGCGAGAAGTCCTGTTCGGACGTGAACGCACCCCTCCTGGTGATTTCGCAGTTCACCCTCTACGGGGACGCCCGCAAGGGCCGCCGCCCCACCTGGAACGCCGCGGCGCCGGGCGAGGTCGCCGAACCGCTGGTCGACGAGGTCGTGGCCCGGCTGCGCGAGCTGGGGGCGACGGTGGAGACGGGCCGGTTCGGAGCGGACATGCGGGTCTCGCTCACGAACCACGGCCCGTTCACGATCGTCGTCGACATCTAGGGCCGGTCCCTAGGGTTCGACGACCGTCTCCTGGGCGGCGGCCGTGCTGCCCGCCATCAGCTCCGCGTCCACCGGCACATTGCGCTTGACCAGCGCGAGCGCGATGGGCCCGAGTTCGTGGTGGCGTACGGAGGTGGTGATGAACCCGAGCTGCCGCCCCTCCTCGCCGTCCGCCTTCAGCCTGACCGGCGTGCCGTGCGGGGGCAGGTGCACCTCGCTGCCGTCGAGGTGGAGGAAGACCATCCGGCGCGGCGGCTTCCCCAGGTTGTGGACGCGCGCCACGGTCTCCTGGCCCCGGTAGCAGCCCTTCTGGAGGTGGACGGCGCTGCCGATCAGGCCGATCTCGTGCGGGATGGTGCGGTGGTCGGTCTCGAAGCCCAGCCGGGGCCGGTGCGCCTCGACCCGCAGCGCCTCGTACGCCCAGATCCCGGCGAGCGGCCCGTTGTCCCGCGCGTACGCCTCCAGGTCGGCGCGCGGCAGGAACAGGTCACGGCCGTGCGGGGTCTCCCGTACGACGACGCCCTCGGGGACCTCGGCGATGGACCCGGCCGGGAGGTGGACGACGGCGAAATCGTCCGTCCGGTCGGCGACCTCGACGCGGTAAAAGAACTTCATCGACTCCAGGTAGCCGATCAGCGCTTCCTGCGTGCCGGGTTCGACGTGCGCCCAGACGGTCTCGCCGTCGTCGACCAGGTACAGGACGTGCTCGATGTGGCCGTGCGCGGAGAGGATCAGCGCTTCGGTGGCGTGGCCGGCCGGGAGTTCGCTGACGTGCTGGGTGAGCAGCAGGTGCAGCCAACTGAGCCGGTCGGCGCCGCTGACGGTGACGACACCGCGGTGGCTCAGGTCGACCAGGCCGGTGCCGGCGGCGAGGGCGCGCTGCTCGCGGAACAGGTCGCCGTAGTGGGCGGCGACACCTTCGTCGCGTCCCTCGGCGGGCACGGCGCCGGGCAGGGACAGCAGAGGGCTCTTCATGGCAGCAAGCCTACGACCCGTTAGTCGTACGTTTCGCTGTGCAGTCCTCGCACCGCCCGAAGATCGCGAAGTGCTTCAGGTCGGTGTCGAAGCCGAAGGTCTCCCGGAGCTTGCCGGTGAACTCGGCGGCCACCGCCACATCCGCCTCGATGACGTTCGTGCAGTCACGGCAGACGAGGTGCAGGTGGTGGTGCCGGTCGGCGAGGTGGTACGTCGGCGCGCCGTGGCCCAGATGGGCGTGGCTGACCAGCCCCAGCTCCTCCAGGAGCTCCAGGGTCCGGTAGACGGTGGAGATGTTCACCCCGGAGGCCGTCTTGCGGACCTCGGTGAGGATGTCGTCGGGCGTCGCGTGCTCCAGCACGTCCACCGCTTCCAGCACGAGCTGGCGCTGGGGAGTCAGCCGGTAGCCGCGCTGCCGCAGATCGCTCTTCCAGTCGGTGCTCACCACGCCGTCCAGTGTAGGAGCACCGACCCTCGATTCCCCGGCCTCTGTGAAGCCGGCCCGCTTGAAGAAGGCCTACTTGAAGAAGGCGATGCCGTCGTCCGGCAGGTCGCCGAGGTCCTTGGCCCAGGCCTCGACCTGCTCGGGCGTGACGACCTTCTTCAGGTGGGCCGACATGTACGGCCGCAGCGGCACCTCGGGCGTCGACTTCTCGCCGACCCACATCAGGTCGCCCTTCACATAGCCGTACAGCCGCTTGCCGCCGCTGTAGGGCCCGGAGGCGGCGGTGCGGGCGACGGCGTCCGTGACCAGGTCGATCTGCGGCTTCTGGTCGGCGAGCTCGCCGTACCAGACCTCGACGATGCCCTGGTCGCGCACCATCACGATCTCGACCTTGCGCTCCTTGTCGATGCGCCAGTAGCCGCTCTCGGACTCCAGGGGCTTGACCTTGTTGCCCTCGGCGTCCAGCACCCAGGTGCGGGAGGTGTACTCGATGAAGTCCCGGCCGTCGTGGCTGAAGGTCACGGACTGGCCGAAGTTGCACTTCTCGGCACCGGGGAAGTCGGACACACCCGCGCCCTCCCACGTGCCCAGGAGGAACGCGAGGGGAACGAGCTCGGGGTTCAGGTCGGACGGGATCTCGATCATGAGCAGCTCAGTCGATCTGTAGGAGTGGTCAGCGCTGGCCCTGGTACAGCTTCTTCACGGTCAGCACGGCGAAGCCGAGCACGCCGACGCAGACCAGGACCAGCAGGGCGGAGAAGAAAGCCTCAAGCACAGGGTGCTCCTCGGTGAGCGGTGTGGGCGAAGAAAGGGGCCAGGTCCCAGCGTAATGGGTGGGGAGGCGGCCCTCCGTGTGAGGTTCCCCGCCGCGCATTACAGTGCGGCCTATGGCGAAGAAGCTCGTGATCAAGGTGACCGCAGGGGCCGACGCCCCCGAACGCTGCTCCCAGGCCTTCACGGTGGCGGCGGTCGCCGTGGCCAGTGGGGTGGAGGTGTCGCTCTGGCTGACCGGCGAGTCCTCGTGGTTCGCGCTGCCGGGGCGGGCGGCCGAGTTCGAGCTGCCGCACGCGGCGCCGCTGCCGGACCTGCTCGACTCGATCCTGGCGGGCGGCCGGATCACGCTGTGCACCCAGTGCGCGGCGCGGCGGGAGATCACCGAGAAGGACGTGCTGGAGGGCGTGCGGATCGCGGGGGCGCAGGTCTTCGTCAGCGAGTCGATGGCCGACGGCACACAGGCCCTCGTGTACTAATCGCGGCGCCTCTTGCCGTCGAGCTCGTCCCACCACTGGTCGGACTGCGGGTCGCCGGACGGGTCGTCCCACCAGCGGTCCTCCGGGCCCCGCCGGTTGGCGATCATCGCCGCGACCGGGGGGATGACCATGGCGACGAAGCACATCACGACGGCGGCGGGCGTCGACCACAGCCGTACAACGGCCCAGGCGCCCACGAAGAGCACCAGGCAGGCCGTCATCATCGTGAAGTAGACACGCCTGCGCCGCGCCAGCATGTCTTCAGCGTACGACGAGGGGGTACGCCGGGGTACGACCGAAGGGCCGCACCTCGGTCCCGGTAAGCGTCCAACCCCCAGGAGGTGCGGCCCTTCGGCCGGTATGCGTGCCGTCGCGTCACACGGCGATGGCGACCTCGGCCAGGCCGCCCTGCTGGGCGACGACCGTGCGGTCGGCCGTGCCGCCCGGGACGAGGGCGCGGACGGTCCACGTGCCCTCGGCCGCGTAGAAGCGGAACTGGCCGGTCGCGGAGGTCGGGACCTCGGCGGTGAACTCGCCGGTCGAGTCCAGCAGGCGCACGTAACCGACGACGGGCTCGCCGTCCTTGGTCACCTGGCCCTGGATGGTGGTCTCACCGGGCTTGATCGTCGAAGCGTCCGGGCCGCCGGCCTGTGCTCCACACATGGGTACTCCTGAGGGGTCGAGGGGGGAGGGGACGGGAGGTCCGGGATTACTTGTTGGCGCCGAGCTCGATCGGCACGCCGACGAGGGAGCCGTACTCGGTCCACGAGCCGTCGTAGTTCTTGACGTTCTCCTGGCCGAGCAGCTCGTGCAGGACGAACCAGGTCAGGGCCGAACGCTCACCGATGCGGCAGTAGGCGATCGTGTCCTTCTCCAGGTCGACCTGCTCCTCGGCGTACAGCGCCTTGAGCTCCTCGTCGGACTTGAAGGTGCCGTCGTCGTTGGCGTTCTTCGACCACGGGATGTTGCGGGCGCTCGGCACGTGGCCGGGGCGCTGCGACTGCTCCTGCGGGAGGTGCGCCGGGGCGAGCAGCTTGCCGCTGAACTCGTCGGGGGAACGCACGTCGACCAGGTTCAGGCTGCCGATCGCGGCCACGACGTCGTCGCGGAAGGCACGGATCGAGGTGTCCTGCGGCTTGGCCTTGTACTGGGTGGCCGGGCGGTTGGGAACCTCGGAGCCGTCGACCAGGTCGCGGGAGTCGAGCTCCCACTTCTTGCGGCCGCCGTCGAGGAGCTTGACGCTCTCGTGGCCGTACAGCTTGAAGTACCAGTAGGCGTACGACGCGAACCAGTTGTTGTTGCCGCCGTAGAGGACGACGGTGTCGTCGTTGGCGATGCCCTTCGCGGAGAGGAGCTTCTCGAAGCCCTCCTGGTCGACGAAGTCGCGGCGGACCGGGTCCTGGAGGTCCTTCTTCCAGTCGATCCGGACGGCGTTCTTGATGTGGTTCTTGTCGTAGGCCGAGGTGTCCTCGTCGACCTCGACGATGACGACCTTCGGGTCGTCGATGTGGGCCTCGACCCAGTCGGCGTCTACCAGGACGTCGCTGCGGCTCATGTCTGTTTCTCCTCCGGGGCAGTGTGCGGCGGGGTGTGACGGGGTGGTGCCGGTGCTCTTCGCGTACGGGGGGTACGGCGGTGGGAGCGCGTGCGTGGCTGCGGTCGGCACGGGGGATGGGCCCGAGGTGCTCAAGGGCCCTGGGATACGGGAGGTCGGGCTCCCGCTCAGACGGAGCGACAGAGCATGGCGGCGACGCGGCACAGGTCTACTGCCCGCCGCTTCGTGAGATCCGCCTGTCGCTTCATGGAGCCGATCGTAGGGACGGTCGGGCGGCCGTGTCACCGGCGTGTCGCATGATGAGACGCGATCGTCCGGGATGCGAGACGGAAGATCCCCCGGATGGGTGGCGGCCGACCGCCGGGCGGGGCTTTGCCGCTCGCCATCTGCGGAGCGGACGGCCCCGTCTCACGATGTGGCCGAAAAGGCTCCGGGCGGGTGTTTCAGCCCGCCAGCACGACGTCCGTGCCGGTGACGGTGACCGTAAGGCCCTCGGGGGTCGCCTCGACCTTCGTCAGCTTCAGCCCGGCCGGCAGCCCGCCGACCTGCCGGTCGAAGTCGGTGCGCTCCCGGACGCGGTCCTCCAGCCCCGGGATCCCCTCGCCGGGCACCTTGTCCGCGCGTACCCGGATGGTCTCACCGCCCACGACGCTGACCGAGGACAGGACGCTGCGCGTGACGCTGCCCAGGACCGGGAGCTCGACGCTGCCGGTGACCTTGACCTTGCCGTTGCCGCCGTAGCCGAGGGTGACGTCCTCGCCGGACGCCTTGGCGAGATCGGCGTAGGAGATGCGCGCCGTGCCGGAGGCGGAGGCGGCGACGGCGGTGGAGAAGTTGTTCTTCAGCCGTACGTTCTTCAGCGCCGCGTCCATCTCGGTGACGCGGACCTTGCGGCCACCGGCCGACGCCTCCACGCCCGTGAGGGTCACGTCGACCTGGTCCAGCTCCTTGCCCATGACCTGCGTCAGGAACGGGAAGCCCTTGATCGAGACGTCCGCGGACCCCGCCGCCAGGCCCTGGTTGGCCGCTATTCGCTCGGCGGCTTCGGACTCGGCGTAGTTCACCGCCAAGCGGTCGCCGATGGTGAACAGACCACCGAGGATCACAGCGGTGATCAGCAGTATTCGCAGTGCTCGCATTGCTCGGTGTTCCCCCACCCTGTTCGCGACCGGCTCCCCGTGCCCCTCATGATCGACGTGCGGGGCTACTCATTGGTTCCCCCCCCCCGGTCGCGTACGTCACTCAGGCCAGCGCACGCCCCAGCACGTAGACGGCGGGCGCGGCGGCGGCGAGCGGCAGTGCCACCCCGGCCGTCATGTGGACGAAGCGCGACGGGTAGTCGTAGCTCGCCACCCGGTGCCCGACCAGGGCGCACACCCCGGTGCCAAGCCCCAGCAGCGCGCCCTGCGCCCCGATGCCGGTCATCCCGCCGGCGGCGACACCGGCGCCCGCGGCCGCGAGCAGCGCCACCACGAGCGTCACGGCGCCCGGCAGCGGCAGCGCGCGGGCCACCACCGTGACGGCGACCGCGAGGCCGCCCACGACGACGGCGTCGGACGCGGCGGCCAGGTGCCCGGCCGCGAGGACGGCGAGCGCAGAGGAGGCGACGGTGGCCATCAGGCCGTACTGGCGCTCGTCGGAGCCCGCGTGGCTGCGGAGCTGGAGGACCAGCACCAGCAGCACCCACACCCCGAGCGTGCCGAGGATCGCGGCGGGCGCGTGCTCCTTGCCGGCCGCGAGCAGCGCGACGTCCGCCGTCAGGCCGCCCGCGAAGGCGAGCGCGATGCCCTGGCGGGCGGGCCACATGCCGTTGAGCCGGAACCAGCCGGCGGCGGTGACGGCCTGGAGCAGGACCAGCGGGACCAGCAGCCCGTACGGCCCGAGGGCGGCGCCCGCCGCGAGCAGGCCGCCGAGGGCGGCGGTCAGCACGGCCGGCTGCATGCCCGGCTCGATGATCGGCGAGCGGCCCTCGGCGCGGGCCCGCTGGGCGTCCGTCATCCGCACGTGGCCGGAGGTGGTGGGCGCGCTGTACCGCGGCTCACCGGAGGCGGGTACGGGGGCGGGCTCGGGGGCGACCGGGCGCAGGTGCGTGGTCGGGGTGTCGTACGGGGCCTCGGGGGGCAGTGGGTACGAGCCGGGGGCCGGGGCGCCCTGCGCCGGGAGGTAGGCGGTGTCGGCGGCGGGCGCCGCCTGCACGGGGGCCGTGGGCTGGACGGCCGGCTGGTACTGGGTGTCCCAGGTCTGCCCCTCCCACGTCTGCGCGACGTTCGGATCCTGGTACTCGTACCCGTTTCCGTACGGGTACTGCTGATCGCTGCTCATGCTGTGCGGTTCACCCTCCTGCGAACGGCGGGAGCACCTCGACCGTGCCGCCCTCGGCAAGGCGTACGGTCTCATGGCTCCGGGTCCCGACGGGGTCACCGTCGACCAGGAAGGAACACCGCTGGAGTACCCGGACCAGCTCGCCCGGGTGCCGCTCGCGCACGGCGTCCAGCGCCTCTGCCAGGTTCTCCGCGCGGTACGGCTCCTCGGCGATCCCGGCGGCGGCCTTGGCCGCGGCCCAGTAGCGGATGGTCCCCGCTGCCATAGCGGCACTCCTTTCGTCGGCCTCGTCGGCATCCATCATGGGCTATGGCGCCGACACCCAGTCCGCGATGCGGGCGAGCAGGGCGTCGTCCGCCGCGTTCTCGGCGTGCCCCATGCCCTCCTCCAGCCACAGTTCGGCGGGCCCGGCGGCCGCGAGCATCCGGGGGTGGTCGACCGGGAAGTACGGGTCGCGGTCGCCGTGCACGACCAGCAGCGGCACCGGCGCGATCAACGGCACCGCCTCGACCGGCGACATCGGCACCGGGTCCCAGTCCCGGTCGTGGATACGGGTGCGCAGCCCGTAGCGGCCCACCAGACGCCCGGCGGGCCGGGTGACCACCCAGTGCAGCCGCCGCATCGGAGCCGTACCCCGGTAGTACCAGCGCGCGGGAGCACTCACGGCGACCACGGCGTCCGTACGCGCCTCCCCCGCGTCCCTGTACAGCGCCGCGTGCCGCAGCACCACCGAGCCGCCCATCGAGAACCCGACCGTCGCCACGCGCGCGTACCCCAGCTCACGCGCCCACCGCACCGCCGCAGCCAGGTCCAGCACCTCCCGGTCGCCGACCGTGGAGCGCCCGCCGGACCGGCCGTGCCCGCGGAAGGAGAACGTCACCACCCCGGCACGCCGCCCGAACACCCGCGCCGCGCGCCGTACCGCCGGCCGGTCCACCGAGCCCGTGAACCCATGGGCGACAACAATGGCCGTATCCGCAACACTGGCCGTATGCGGTGCTTTGTTCGGCTTGTGCGGCGCATGGACCGCTTCGATGCGGACACCGTCCGGTGTACGGAGGGTGGCGCGCAGAGGGCCGCGCGTGATCGAGGGAACATCCACGATGTGAAATGCGCCCTCTGCCTCGGAACTCATGTGGGCTATTCTGCTCGGCAGAGGATCCGGGCGACGCAGCCCCCGGATCCTTTTGTGTTTTCCGCCCGTTGTTACAGGCAGGTGAACAAAGGCTCTCAGGGCGCGGAGAGCCTCGTACGAAGCAGTGCCGCAACAGTGCCGCAACGTCCTCGCAGGGACCGAGGAGGAACCGACGTTATGGGCCAGCGAACCGTGCACGACCATAGGACGACGACCCGGGCATGGGGGGCGCGATGAGCTCTCTGCTGCTCCTGACCAATGCCTTCCAGCCGTCGACGGAGGTGCTCCCCGCCCTCGGACTGCTGCTGCACAACGTGCGCGTGGCCCCCGCCGAGGGCCCGGCCCTCGTGGACACCCCCGGCGCGGACGTGATCCTCGTCGACGGCCGCCGCGACCTGCCGCAGGTGCGGTCGCTGTGCCAGCTCCTGCGCTCCACCGGGCCCGGCTGCCCGCTGATCCTGGTCGTCACGGAGGGCGGTCTCGCCGCCGTCACCGCCGACTGGGGCATCGACGACGTCCTGCTGGACACGGCCGGTCCGGCCGAGGTCGAGGCACGGCTGCGGCTCGCGATGGGCCGCCAGCAGATCACCGCCGACGACTCCCCCATGGAGATCCGCAACGGCGACCTGTCGGTCGACGAGGCGACGTACAGCGCCAAGCTCAAGGGCCGGGTCCTGGACCTGACCTTCAAGGAGTTCGAGCTGCTGAAGTACCTCGCCCAGCACCCGGGCCGGGTCTTCACCCGCGCCCAGCTCCTCCAGGAGGTCTGGGGGTACGACTACTTCGGCGGTACCCGCACGGTCGACGTCCACGTACGGCGGCTGCGCGCCAAGCTCGGCCCCGAGCACGAGTCCCTGATCGGGACCGTGCGCAACGTCGGCTACCGTTTCGTCACCCCGGAGAAGGTCGAGCGGGCGGCCGAGGAAGCCCGTACGAAAGAGGCCAAAACGTCCGCCCCCGCGCGCAACGACGACTCCGAAGAGGTGCAGGAAGCCGCCGTACGACCTGCCCAGAGGTAGGTCACCCCGCGTAGACTGCCGCGCGTGGCCAAGGTGACGCGGGACGACGTGGCGCGACTGGCGGGTACTTCCACCGCGGTCGTGAGCTACGTCATCAACAACGGACCCCGGCCGGTCGCCCCGGCCACGCGCGAGCGTGTTCTCGCAGCGATCAAGGAGCTGGGCTACCGGCCCGACCGCGTCGCGCAGGCCATGGCCTCGCGGCGCACCGACCTCATAGGCATGATCGTCCCCGACGCCCGGCAGCCGTTCTTCGCCGAGATGGCGCACGCGGTCGAACGGGCCGCCGCCGACCGCGGGAAGATGGTCCTCGTCGGCAACTCCGACTACCGCGACGAGCGCGAGGTCCACTACCTGCGGGCCTTCCTCGGGATGCGGGTCGCCGGGCTGATCCTGGTCAGCCAGGGCCCCAGCGAGCGCGCCGCGCAGGAGATCGAGGCGTGGGACGCGCGCGTGGTGCTGCTCCACGAGCGGCCCGAGGCCATCGACGACGTCGCCGTCGTCACCGACGACATCGGCGGCGCGCAGCTCGCCACCCGCCACCTCCTGGAGCACGGCCACGAGTACGTGGCCTGCCTCGGTGGCGTCGAGAACACCCCCTCCGTCGGTGACCCGGTGGCCGACCACGAGGAGGGCTGGCGCCGCGCGATGCTGGAGTCCGGCCGCTCGGTCGAGGGCCGGCTGTTCCAGGCCCCGTACAACCGTTACGACGCCTACCAGGTGGCCCTGAAGATCCTGTCCGGCCCCGACCGGCCGCCGGCGATCTTCTGCTCCACCGACGACCAGGCGATCGGCGTCCTGCGCGCGGCGCGCGAGCTGCGCCTGGACGTGCCGGGCGACCTGGCCGTGGCGGGCTTCGACGACGTGAAGGAGGCCGCGCTGACGGACCCGCCGCTCACGACGGTCTCCTCCGACCGCCCGGCGATGGCCCGCGCGGCGGTGGACCTCGTCCTCGACGACGGGCTGCGGGTCGCGGGGTCGCGCCGGGAGCGGGTCAAGCAGTTCCCGTCGGCGCTGATAGTGCGCCGGTCCTGCGGCTGCGACGGCCAGTAGGCCCCCTGGCAGGGCGCCTTTATACCGGGCATACGCGACTTTGCCCGGACTCTCAGGACGTCCTCAGACGGCTCTCATGTACGGCTCCGAGAGTTGTGTCCATGACGGACTACTCCCCCTCTTCCCAGGGTGACCCGCAGCAGACGTTCGCGTACCCGCCGCCCCCGGCGCAGCCGCCCACCGCGCACCGCCGGGCCAAGCGGCCGGTCGCGCTGATGGCCGCCGTCGCCATCGCCGCCGCCCTGGTCGGCGGGGGCGCCTCGGCGCTGGTCCAGGAGCTCACCCGGGGCGACGCCGGCGCGGGCACCAACGCCGGCGGCGTGACCGGCACCAATGTGTCCCAGTCCAGCAGGGGCACGGTCGCCGGTGTCGCCCAGGCGGTGTCGCCGAGCATCGTGGAGCTCAACGCGACGACCGGCTCCGGCAAGTCCACCGGCTCCGGCGTGATCATCACCGGCGACGGCGAGATCGTCACCAACAACCACGTGATCTCCGGCGCCTCCGGGATCAAGGTCCGGCTCAGCGACGGCAGGACGTACGACGCCGAGGTCGTCGGCACCGACCCGGACAAGGACCTGGCACTGATCAAGCTCCAGGGCGCGTCCGGGCTGAAGGCCGCCACGCTCGGCGACTCGGGCAAGGTCCGGGTCGGCGACCAGGTCGTCGCCATCGGGTCGCCGGAGGGCCTGACCGGCACCGTCACCAGCGGCATCGTCTCCGCGCTCGACCGCGACGTGACGGTCTCCAAGGAGGAGGACCAGCAGCCGCAGAACCCGCGGCAGGGCTGGCCCTTCGAGTTCGGCGGGCAGGAGTTCAACGGCGACACGGGCGACTCGAAGACCACGTACAAGGCCATCCAGACCGACGCCTCGCTCAACCCCGGCAACTCCGGCGGCGCCCTGATCAACATGGCCGGCGAGATCATCGGGATCAACTCCGCCATGTACTCGCCGAGCGCCGCCACCGGCTCCACGGCCGGCAGCGTGGGCCTGGGCTTCGCCATCCCGATCAACACCGTCAAGGCCGACCTGGACAACCTCCGGTCGGGATCGTGACGCGTGCGACGCTGGCCCCATGAACACCACCGCTGACGCTGCCGACCGCATCCTGATCGTCGACGACGAGCCCGCCGTCCGCGAGGCCCTCCAGCGCAGCCTCGCCTTCGAGGGGTACGGGACCGATGTGGCCGTCGACGGCGCCGACGCGCTGGCGAAGATGGACGCGTACGCCCCCGACCTCGTCGTCCTCGACGTCCAGATGCCCCGGATGGACGGCCTGACCGCCGCCCGGCGCATCCGCGCCGCCGGTTCGACCGTCCCGATCCTGATGCTCACCGCCCGCGACACGGTCGGCGACCGCGTGACCGGGCTGGACGCGGGCGCGGACGACTACCTGGTGAAGCCGTTCGAGCTGGACGAGCTGTTCGCCCGCATCCGGGCACTGCTGCGGCGCAGCTCGTACGCCCGCACCCTCGGCGAGCAGCCGGAGGCGGACGCCCTGACGTTCGCGGACCTGCGGATGGACCTGGCGACGCGCGAGGTGACGCGCGGTGGCCGGCCGGTGGAGCTGACCCGTACGGAGTTCACGCTCCTGGAGATGTTCCTGTCGCACCCCCGGCAGGTGCTGACGCGGGAGCAGATCCTCAAGTCGGTGTGGGGCTTCGACTTCGAGCCGAGCTCCAACTCCCTGGACGTGTACGTGATGTACCTGCGGCGCAAGACGGAGGCGGCGGGCGAACCGCGCCTGGTGCACACGGTGCGGGGCGTGGGGTACGTGCTGCGGGGCGGGGGCGACGGGTGACGACGGGACCGGTCGCCCGCTTCCGAGCGCTGCCGCTGCGCTCACGGCTCGCCCTGCTGACGGCCACGGCGGTCGCGGTGGCGGTGGCGGCGGTGTCGGTGGCGTGCTGGCTGCTGACCCGGGCGGAGCTGCGGGACGAGCTGGACAACTCGCTGTACAGCCTGTCGGTCCAGGACGAATACCAGCGGGTGCTCGCCTTCGCCTGCCGGCCGTCCGGCGGCCCCGCCCAGGGCAACACGGCGCCGGGCACGGCGTACGTGCAGATCGTGCGGCCGGACGGCAGCCGCTGCGTGGGGGCGGGCACCCCGCCCGTCGTCGTCGAGCGGTCCGATGCCGAGGTCGCGGCGGGGCTGCGGCGCGAGTCCCTGCACGACGGCGTCACCACCAGCGGGCAGCCCGTGCGGGTCCTCACCCGCACCGACGCCGAGACGCAGTACACCGTGTCCATCTCCCGGCCGCTGACGGAGGTCGACGGCGCGCTGAACCAGCTCGCGCTGGTGCTCACCGTGCTGGCCGGCATCGGGGTCTTCGGAGCGGGCGCCGCCGGGCTGTGGGTGGCGCGGACCGGGCTCAAGCCGGTGGACCGGCTGACCGGGGCGGTGGAGCACGTGGCGCGGACGGAGGACCTGACCGTACGCATCCCCGTGGAGGGCGAGGACGAGATCGCCCGCCTGTCGCGGTCGTTCAACGCGATGACGGCCGCGCTCGCCTCCTCCCGGGACCGGCAGGCGCAGCTCATCGCCGACGCGGGGCACGAGCTGCGTACGCCGCTGACGTCGCTGCGGACGAACATCGAGCTGCTGGCGCGCAGCGAGGAGACGGGCCGGGCGATCCCGCCCGGGGACCGGCGGGCCCTGATGGCGTCGGTCAAGGCGCAGATGACGGAACTGGCCGCGCTGATCGGCGACTTGCAGGAGCTGTCCCGGCCGGACGCGGCGGCCCCGGGGCGGCTGGAGGTGGTCGCGCTGCACGACCTCCTCGGTACGGCGCTCGCGCGGGCGCGGCTGCGCGGCCCGGAGCTGACGATCTGGGCGGAGGACGTGCGGCCGTGGTACGTGCGCGCGGAGCCGGCCGCGCTGGAGCGTGCGCTGGTGAACGTGCTGGACAACGCGGTGAAGTTCTCCCCGCCCGGCGGCACGGTGGAGGTGGCGCTGGTGGACGGTGAGCTGTCCGTGCGCGACCACGGGCCGGGCATCGCGCCCGAGGAGCTGCCGCACGTCTTCGAGCGGTTCTGGCGGTCGCCGTCGGCGCGCAGCCTGCCCGGGTCGGGGCTCGGCCTGTCGATCGTGGCGCGCACGGTGCGGCAGGCGGGCGGCGAGGTCGCGCTGACGGCGGCGGAGGGCGGCGGCACGCGCGCGGTGATCCGGCTGCCGGGTGCGCCGACGCCGCCACCGTCGTCGCCGCCGGGGTGAGTACCCGGTCGGGGCCGGTTCCCCCACGGCCCCGACCGGGTGCGTCCATGGCTATCCGAAGTGGCCTGAAATCGCCATGACGCTTTTCACCGGGTGCGGAGGGAACCCCGGGCCGGAAAATCTCATGCGCCGTGTCATGCGTTGTGGCGGATCAGGGACTCGACGAGTCCCGCCCGGGTGTTGGGGAAGTCCATCGGGACGATGCCGAGCCCCTTCCAGCCGCTCGCCTCGGCGCCGTCGAGGAAGCCGTGGACGCGCGGGTTGAGCCGGTCGGCGTTCCACCGGGGCGGGAACAGCGCGGCGGTGGAGACGTAGTTGACGTACAGCTTGCCGGGCTGGGCGGCGGCCTTCCTGAAATGGGCCTCGATCTTGGGGTACTTGGCGAAGGGCTCGGCCATGTAGTCGTCCTGGATGTCGAACAGCGCGCCGTCCCCGTACCGCACGCCGGGCAGCCCGCCGTTGTCGGCGAGGAGGACGACC
Organism: Streptomyces sp. NPDC049837; assembly: GCF_040674455.1. Classification (NCBI taxonomy): domain Bacteria; kingdom Bacillati; phylum Actinomycetota; class Actinomycetes; order Kitasatosporales; family Streptomycetaceae; genus Streptomyces; species Streptomyces sp. NPDC049837. The sequence continues at coordinate 551,180 of NZ_JBFAMP010000005.1, forward strand.
TTGCCGCGTGCCTCGCCGAGCGAGGGGAGGCCGTCGCCGATGCGGAAGAGGGGGCGCCAGCCCTTGGCGTCCAGGTAGAGGTCGAAGATCCGCCGGAAGGTGGCGTCGGCCTCCTCGGAGTACTCCTGCTTGACCCGCATCAGCACCGTCTCGGACGGGTGCGTGGCGAGGAAGTCGCGGCAGGCGATGAGGACGTCGCCGAACATCTGGTTCTGGTAGTACGCCCCGTGGTGGATGGCGAACGCGTCGCCGGTGACCCGGCAGCGGACGTCCAGGAAACGGATGCCGCTGTTGAGCTGCTGGGCCACGGTGGTGTTCTGGCAGGCGACCCACAGCCCTCCGGCGGGCGCACCGGAGTTGTGCGTCCCGGGAATGGTCAGCGCCCGCAACGGCGTGTCGGCGGAGAAACGGGCCATCCAGTCCTGGGTGGAGAGCACCCGGGTGCGCGTCCGCGCACGGGCGGGGGTCCCCAAGAGGGCGGTGGCGGATACGGCGGCGGCACCCGCGAGCAGACTCCGGCGGCTCAGGTCCAGGCTCATGAGCCGGAGTATGGCGCGTACACGACAACACCGCCAGAGAGAACGGGCGAGCGGCGCAACCGTTCACCGGCCCGCCGCCCGCCCGTCAGGAACTACTTGATGACCGTGATCCGCTCGGCCTTCGGCGGCGCGATCGGCGCGGTCGCAGAGGAGTTGGCCGCCAGGTAGGCGTTGAAGATGTCCAGGTCGGACGCGCCGACCAGTTTGTTCTTGCCCTGCGCGAGGGCCGGGAAGCCGTCGCCACCGCCCGCGAGGAACTCGTTCATCGCGACGCGGTAGGTCTTCGCCGGGTCGATCGGCTCACCGTTCAGCTTCACCGAGCCGTCCACGACCCGGGCCGCGCCCGTCTTCGTCATGTCGAGCGTGTAGGTGAAGCCCTTCGAGACCTGGAGGATCTTCGGGGAGGCCTCGTTCGAGCCGCTGACCTGCTGCTGGAGGCCCGCGATGAGCTGCGCGCCGGTCAGGTCGACCACGTTCATCATGTTGGTGAACGGCTGCACGGTGAACGCCTCGCCGTACGTCACCACCCCGTCGCCCTCGGAGCCGGACGCCTTGTAGACCAGGTCGGAGCGGATACCGCCCGGGTTCATCAGGGCGATCTGCGCACCGCCCTTGTCGGCGGGCGCGAGCCCGGCGAGCTGCGCGTCGGCGATCAGGTCGCCGAGCGGCTTCTCGTACGCCGTGGAGCCGCGGCCCTCGATGTCGGCGGAGATGTAGCCCTGCGGCTTGTTGGCGATCGGCGCGGCGAGGTTGTTCCACCGCTCGATCAGCGAGGTCATGTCGGCGGCCTTCGGCACGTCACGCGACACGACGTGGTTCGCGGACTCCACCGCCGTACGGACGATGTCCTTGGTCCGGCGGTCGTACGTCAGCGTCGTGTCGGTGTAGAGCTTGCCGTACGAGGACGCCGAGGTGACCATGCGCGGCTTGCCGGACGGATCCGGGATGGTGCACACGTACGCCTGGTGGGTGTGACCCGTGACCAGCGCGTCGACCTGCGGGTTCAGCTTCTTCGCGATGTCGACGATCGGGCCGGAGACGCCGTCGCCCGCACCAGGGCTGTCGCAGTTGTAGTTGTACGAGGACGAGGCCGGCGCGCCGCCCTCGTGGATGAGCGCGACGATCGACTTGACGCCCTTGCGCTCCAGGACCTTGGTGTACTTGTCGATCGTCTCGACCTCGTCGCCGAACTTCAGGCCCTTGACGCCCTCGGCGGTGACGATGTTCGGGGTGCCCTCCAGGGTCACACCGATGAAACCGATCTTGACGCCCTTGCGCTCCCAGATGAAGTACGGGTCGAGGATCGGCTTGCCCGTCTTCTCGTCCGTGACGTTCGCGGCGAGGTACGGGAAGGCGGCGCCGGGGAAGGTCTTGCCCTCCTCGTAGCAGCCACCGGTCGGGTGGCAGCCGCCGTTCTGCATGCGGGCCAGTTCCTTGGCGCCCTCGTCGAACTCGTGGTTGCCGACGGACGAGACGTCCAGTTGCAGCTTGTTCAGCGCCTCGACGGTCGGCTCGTCGTGGAAGAGACCCGACATCAGCGGCGAGGCGCCGATCATGTCGCCCGCTGCGGCGGTGATGGAGTACGGGTTGCCCTGGCGCGCGGTCCGCAGGTGCGTGGCGAGGTACTCGACGCCACCGGCCTTGATCTTCTCGGTCGTGCCGTCCGCGTGCGTGTGGGTGACCTCCCCGGACGAGCCGGCCGGCGGCTCCAGGTTGCCGTGCAGGTCGTTGAAGGAGAGGAGCTGGACGTCGACCGTGCGACCCGGGTGGTACCCGGTGGGCTTGGCCCGCTCGTCGGCGCCGGCGGGCAGGGCGGCGACCATCGCGCCGACGGTGGCCAGTCCGGCGGCGGCGGCGAGTATCCGCCGCCCCGCCCGGTTCTTCTTGGGTGTGACTGACATCTGTCCCCTCGTTTGGTCAACAAGTCGTGTACGGCCAGGCGCAGCCTAGAGTCAACGCGCGTAGCGCAACAGGGGGTGGCGGGTTACAAGCCGGTTGCCATCCGGCGCGGGCGGGTCGCCGTAGGCTCGTACACATGACGACTGACGCCCCCGTACCGGCCCTTGAGCCCGGCCGCCGTATCGAGACCTTCGACGAGCTCAGCCACGAGCAGGCCCAGGACGTCCTCGCCCTCCTCGCCGAGGCTGCCCGTGTGGACGGCATGCAGGCCGTGTCCGAACAGGGGCGGCTCCAACTGCGCGGCGGGCGGCGCGAAGGGGTGTCGCACCTGCTGCTCACCGTGCGCGGCGACCTCGTCGGCTACGCCCAGCTCGAGGACACCGACCCCGTCGAGGCCCCGGCGGCCGAGCTGGTGGTCCACCCCGCGCACCGGGGCCGCGGCCACGGCCGGGCGCTGGGCTCGGCGCTGCTGGCCGCGTCCGGCAAGCGGCTGCGGGTGTGGGCGCACGGCGGCAAGTCGGCCGCCCGCCACCTGTCCCAGGTGCTCGGGCTGACCCTGTTCCGGGAGCTGCGGCAGATGCGCCGGCCGCTCACCCACCTCGCGGACATCCCCGAGCCGGTGCTGCCGCCCGGCATCGCCGTGCGCACCTTCGTGCCCGGCCAGGACGACGCGGCCTGGCTGGCCGTCAACGCCGCCGCGTTCGCGCACCACCCCGAGCAGGGCTCGCTGACCCAGCGGGACCTGGACGACCGCAAGGCCGAGCCGTGGTTCGACCCGAAGGGCTTCTTCCTCGCCGTACGGGAGTCGGACGGCGAGATCGTGGGCTTCCACTGGACGAAGGTGCACGCCGAGGAGCAGCTCGGCGAGGTGTACGTCGTCGGCGTCAGCCCCGAGGCGCAGGGCGGCGGCCTCGGCAAGGCGCTGACCGCGATCGGGCTGCGGCACCTGGCGGCGCAGGGCCTGCCGACGGCGATGCTGTACGTGGACGCGGACAACACGGCGGCGGTGCGGGTGTACGAGGGCATGGGCTTCACCACGCACGAGGTGGACCTGATGTACCGCTCGGAGACCTGAGGCGCACCGGGAGGGCGGGGTGCCGACCCATCCGGGTTGACACCCCGCCCTCTCTTGCACCACCCTTTCACTACTTGATTAGTGAAAGGGTGGTGCCAGGACGTGGTCGAGTACCGGATCGACCGGCGCAGCGGCGTCGCCACCTACCTCCAGATCGTCCAGCAGACCAAACAGGCCCTCCGCCTGGGCCTGCTGGAACCCGGCGACAAACTGCCCACGGCACGCGAGGTCGTCGAAGCCACCGCCATCAACCCGAACACGGTGCTCAAGGCCTACCGCGAGCTGGAACGGGAGGGCCTCGTCGAGGCCCGCCGGGGCCTCGGCACCTTCGTACGGAAGACCCTGGGCAGCGCGGCCCCGGCCGACTCCCCGCTGCGCGGCGAGCTCGCCGACTGGGCGGCCCGCGCCCGCGCGGCCGGTCTGGAGCGGGACGACGTGACGGCGCTCTTCACTTCCGTACTGGAACAGCTCTACGAGGGGGACGACTCATGACCAGCGCGCTGGAGGCCCACGGCCTCGCCAAACGCTACGGCCGGCGGGCCGCCGCGCTACAGGACTGCGCCTTCCGGCTGCCCGCCGGACGGATCTGCGCGCTCGTCGGCCCCAACGGCGCCGGCAAGTCCACGCTCCTCGCCCTGGCCGCCGGACTGATACGGCCGACCGCCGGCACGGTCCGGGTCCTCGGCACCGATCCGGCCTCCGCCCGCGAGCGGGTGGCGTACGTCGCCCAGGACAAGCCCCTGTACCCGCAGCTCACCGTCGCCGAGACGCTCCGCATGGGCCGCGAGCTCAACCCCGGCCGCTGGGACGCCGAGGCCGCCGAGCGGATCGCCGGCCCGCTCGACCCCGCCGCCCGCGTCCGCGGCCTCTCCGGCGGCCAGCGCACCCGCGTCGCGCTCGCCCTGGCGCTCGGCAAGCGCCCCGAGCTGCTCCTGCTCGACGAGCCGATGGCCGACCTCGACCCGCTCGCCCGCCACCAACTGATGGGGACGCTCATGGCGGACGCGGCCGAGCGCGGCACGAGCGTCGTGATGTCGTCGCACATCCTCAGCGAGCTGGAGGGCGCCTGCGACTACCTGTTCCTGGTCGACGGCGGCCGCATCCGCCTCGGCGGCGGCATCGACGACATCCTCGCCGCCCACACCCTGATCACCGGCCCCGTCGCCGACCTCGCCCCGCACACGGTCGTCGAGTCCCGCGTCACCGGCCGCCAGCTCACCGCGCTGGTCCGCCAGGACGGCCCGGTCGACGACCGTTCCTGGCAGACCATGGAACCCACCTTGGAGGAAGTGTTGCTGGGCCATCTCCGCTCCCCCGACGCCCCGCCCCTGCTCACCCCGAGCGCGGAAGCCCTCGGCGCGGAGGGGGTGACCGGGGCGTGAGCTCGCTGACGACGGCCCGTACCGACCGGGCCCGTACCCACCGGGTGGCGGCCCGCCAGCACCGGCGGGCGCTGTGGGTGACCCTGGCGCTGCTCGCCCTGGCCGCGGCGGTCACGGCCGGGCTGCGCTGGTGGGTGGCCGGGTCCATGGACGAGGCCCGCTGTTTCATGGGCGAGGCCGAGGCGTGCGGCAAGCAGCTCTTCGGGACCTGGAAGACCCCGCAAGGCGTCCTGGCTCTGGTGCTGGAGCGGTCCTTGTTCGTGCTGATGGCGGTCCCGCCCCTGATCGGCGCCTTCGTCGCCGGCCCGGTGCTCGCCCGGGAGCTGGAGAGCGGTACCTACAAGGTCGCCTGGGCGCAGTCGGCCACCCCGGCCCGCTGGCTCGCCTCGAAACTCGTCCTCGCCGCCGCCCTGGCGGCCACCACGGCCACCGTGCTCACCGCCGTGTTCCGCTTCGGCCGGGTGCCGGTCCGCTACGAACCGAACCTGAGTTGGTCCGACCTGGGCGCCTACGAGCTGATGGGCCCTGCCCTGGGCGCCTACTGCCTGCTCGGGGTCGCCGTCGGGGCGCTGGTGGGCCTGCTGGTCCGCCGTACCGTCGCCGCCATGGCCACGACGGCGGCCGTCATCGGCACGGTGCTGCTGGGCTTCGGGTCCCTCCGCTGGGAGCTCTGGCCGTCGGTGCACGCGAGCGGTCGCGGCGCGGATCTGGCGCTCGGCCTGTCGGACCTGCCCCCCGACGTCCTCCTGCTCCGCTCCGGCTACGTCACCACGGACGGGCAGCGGCTCCATCCCGACACCTGTCTTCAGCCGAGCGGCGACACCCGGTGTCCCCCGGACGTCACCGGCTGGTACGCCGACTACCACCCCGCCTCGCACTTCTGGCCGCTCCAGCTCGTCGAGACCGGCATCGTCCTCGCCCTCGCGGCCCTGGCCACCCTGCTCGCGTTCCGCGTGCTGCGCCGCCGGCACGCGTGACCGGACGGGGGGCGGACGGCCTGGACGGGGGTCCGGCCGTCCGCCCCCGGCACGTCACGTCGTCGTTACCGACCATTCAGACACGCTTGCGAAGCTCGGCGAATGAAGCCCGCCGTGTCCGCGGCCCGCTCCGACGCGCTTGACCAGCCCATCGCGCGGAAGAATGGTGCCATGAGCCAGCAGCCCGCCGAGGTCCAGGTCCCGCACTCCCAGCCGTCCGTCGGCTCCATAGCCGCGCACCGGCCGCACACCGTGGCGCACGTGCCCGTGTCCGATCTGGCGCGGGATCTCGACGCCGATCTCGACTCGTACGAAGAGGACGGCACCGGCGCCGAACTGCCCGCCGGCCGGTTCCTGGACCGGGAACGAAGCTGGCTGGCGTTCAACGAACGGGTGCTGGAGCTTGCCGAGGACCCGGCGACGCCCCTCCTCGAACGAGCGAACTTCCTCGCGATCTTCGCCTCGAACCTGGACGAGTTCTTCATGGTCCGGGTCGCCGGCCTCAAGCGCCGGATCGCCACCGGTGTGGCCACCCGCTCCGCGTCCGGCCTCCAGCCCCGCGAGGTCCTCGACCTGATCTGGACCCGCTCCCGGGAGCTCATGGCCCGGCACGCGGCCTGCTTCCAGCAGGACATCGCCCCGGCCCTGGCCGACGAGGGCATCCACCTCATCCGCTGGCCCGAGCTGACCGAGAAGGAGCAGGCGCGGCTCTTCACGCTGTTCCGCCAGCAGATCTTCCCGGTCCTCACCCCGCTCGCCGTCGACCCCGCGCACCCCTTCCCGTACATCTCCGGCCTCTCCCTCAACCTGGCCGTCGTCGTGCGCAACCCCGTCAGCGGCCACCGCCACTTCGCACGCGTGAAGGTTCCGCCGCTCCTCTCCCGCTTCCTCGAAGCGTCCCCGCAGCGCTACGTCCCACTGGAGGACGTCATCGCCGCGCACCTGGAGGAGCTGTTCCCGGGCATGGAGGTGCTGGCGCACCACATGTTCCGGGTGACCAGGAACGAGGACCTGGAGGTCGAGGAGGACGACGCCGAGAACCTCCTCCAGGCCCTGGAGAAGGAGCTCATGCGGCGCCGCTTCGGGCCGCCGGTGCGCCTGGAGGTCGAGGAGTCGATAGACCCGTACGTCCTCGACCTGCTCGTGCGCGAGCTGAAGGTCTCCGACGCCGAGGTCTACCCGCTGCCCGGCCCGCTGGACCTGACCGGCCTGTTCGGGATCTCCGCCCTGGACCGGCCCGAGCTGAAGTACCCCAAGTTCGTCGCCGGGACGCACCGCGACCTGGCCGAGGTCGAGTCCGCCTCCGCGCCCGACATCTTCGCCGCGCTGCGCGAGCGGGACGTGCTGCTGCACCACCCCTACGACTCGTTCTCCACCTCCGTCCAGGCCTTCCTGGAGCAGGCGGCCGGCGACCCCGACGTCCTGGCGATCAAGCAGACCCTGTACCGCACCTCCGGCGACTCCCCGATAGTCGACGCGCTCATCGACGCCGCCGAGTCCGGCAAGCAGGTCCTCGTCCTCGTCGAGATCAAGGCCCGCTTCGACGAGCAGGCCAACATCAAGTGGGCGCGCAAGCTGGAGGAGTCGGGCTGCCACGTCGTGTACGGGCTCGTCGGCCTGAAGACCCACTGCAAGCTGTCGCTCGTCGTCCGCCAGGAGGGCGAGACGCTGCGCCGCTACAGCCACGTCGGCACCGGCAACTACCACCCCAAGACCGCCCGGCTGTACGAGGACCTCGGCCTGCTGACCGCCGACCCGCAGGTCGGCGCCGACCTGTCCGACCTGTTCAACCGGCTGTCGGGCTACTCGCGCCGCGAGACGTACCGCCGCCTCCTCGTCGCGCCCAAGTCGCTGCGGGACGGCCTGATCTCACGGATCAACAAGGAGGTCGTCCACCACCGTGCCGGGCGGCCCGCCTACGTCCGCATCAAGGTCAACTCGATGGTCGACGAGGCCGTCATCGACGCCTGCTACCGGGCCTCGCAGGCAGGCGTGCCGGTGGACATCTGGGTGCGCGGCATCTGCGCCGTACGGCCGGGGGTGCCGGGCCTGTCGGAGAACATCCGGGTCCGCTCGGTCCTCGGACGGTTCCTGGAACACTCCCGGATCTTCGCGTTCGGGAACGGCGGTGAGCCCGAAGTCTGGTTCGGCAGCGCCGACATGATGCACCGTAACCTCGACCGCCGCATAGAGGCGCTGGTACGGGTCTCCGACCCGGCCCACCGCGCGGCCCTCAACCAACTGCTGGACACCGGCATGGCCGACACCACCTCCTCCTGGCACCTCGGCCCGGACGGGGAATGGACGCGCCACGCGACGGACCAGGACGGCCAGCCGCTGCGGCACGTCCAGCAGATGCTGATCGACGCGCGGAGGCGCCGACGTGCTCAACCCTGACCACATCCCGGCCGGTTCCGCGGGCGAGGTCCTGGCGCCCTACCTCCACGCCAGGGCGGCGGACTTCCTCCGCAGCCTGCGGCTCCACGGCGAGTGCGGCGCGGACACGGCGGGCTCCGAGGACGCCACCCGGGCACTGCGCGCCGCCGCCCGCCGCATCAGCGGCACGCTGCACACCTTCCGGCCGCTGCTGGACGCCGCCTGGGCGGACCAACTGCGTACGGAGCTGGCGTGGTTGTCGGGCACCCTGGCGGCCGAGCACGCCTGTACGTCACGGCTCGTCCGGCTCGTCGACGCGCTGGCCCGGCTCACGGGCGGCGCGGCGACCGTCCCGGCGGCCAGGCGCGGCGGCTCGGGCGGCTCCGGTGGCTCCGGCGCGGAAGCCCTGGCCGTGGGCGCGGCGCGGGCGGGGGCGCTGCTGGAGCGGCAGCTCACCCTGGCCCGGACCCGCGCCCACTCGGCCGCGCTCCAGGCGCTGGGCTCGTCCCGGTTCCACGCGGTCGCCGACGCGGTCGCGCTGCTCGCCTCGGAGGTACCGCTGGGCCCCGCCGCGGCCGCGCCGGCCGCCGAGGTGCTCGGGCCGCCCGCGGAGGTCGTCGAGCGGCGCCTGCTGGACGCGGTGGCGGCCCTCCCGATGGCCCCGGCGGTGGGCGGTGAGCAGCTCGACGGGCCGTGGCACCAGGTGCGGCTCCTGCTGCGGCTGCACCGGTACGCGGGCGAGGTCCGGGGCACGGAGCCCGTGCTGTACGAGGCGGGCCGGGCGCTGGACCGCCACCGGGACGCCGCCGAGGCGGCCGCCGCCGCCGCGACCGCCGCACGGACGCCGCGCATCGCCCCCGCGACGGCGTACGCGCTCGGTGTCCTGCACGCGGACCAGCGACACGACGTGGAAGCGGCCCGGCACGCCTTCCACCACGCCTGGCGGCGTACGGCGGTGACGACGTGATCCGCGCCGCCGGCTGCGTGCTGTGGCGCCGCTCCCCCTCCGGGGAGGGGATCGAGCTTGCGGTGATCCACCGCCACAAGCACGCCGACTGGTCGCTGCCGAAGGGCAAGCTGGAGGACGCCGAGGACGCACGGGAGGCGGCCCTCCGCGAAGTGCTGGAGGAGACCGGCATGACGTGCACCCTGGGCGCCGAGCTTCCCACTGCCCGGTACGAGGTCGCCGACGGCCGCGCCAAGGAGGTCCGCTACTGGGCGGCCGAGGCGACCGGCGGCGCCTTCGAGCCCAACCACGAGGTGGACCGGCTGGACTGGCTGTCCCCCACCGACGCCCGGGCGCGCCTCACGTACGACCAGGACAAGGAGATCGTGGCGGCGTTCCTCGCCACGACGGCGACGGACTGACCCGGCCGCACCCGCACACCGGGGTATGCGGGTGCGGCCGGGCGGTTGGTCCTACTTCCAGGCGCAGTGGACGTGCGTGTCGTGGCCCGGGTCGCCGGGGCCGAGGATCTGATCGGCACCGAGCTTGCTGCAGGCCGCCTCCACGGCCTTGTGCTGCGAGCCCTTGTTGCCGACGTGGATCCCGTTGATGTAGTTGATGTCCACGGCGAGGCCCCTGTAGTGCCGGGAGCCCGCGCTGTGCTCGCCGCCGACGAACTCCGACACCCCGATGCGGAAGCCGTACTGCGTGTTGAGCTTCAGAAGACCGCTCAGCATGCGGGTGTCGAGCGGCACCCGGCGGTTGGGCACGTGACCCCACGGGCTGGTCATCGCGCCCAGGCCGTTGGCGGTGTCGACGATGTTGTTGCGGGCACTGGACTGAACGTGCTTGCCGCCGACGTGGGTGGTGGCGAAGGAGAAGGCCTTGTTGGCCACGATCTGCTGGGCGATCGAGGCGCGGTCGCCGTTGCCGGGCGTTCCGCCTCCGCCGCCCAGCAGCTTCGACCAGGTCTGCGGGCCGACGACGCCGTCGGCGGCGAGCCCGGCGGACTTCTGGAAGCTCTTGACGGCGGCCTCCGTACCGGCGCCGAACGCGCCGTCCACGGTGAGCTTGTGACCGCGCGCGACCAGCAGGGTCTGCGCGGCCTTGACGGCCGGGCCGTTCGCGCCGGGCTTGAGAACGGTCACCAGCTCGGACCAGGTCTGCGGGCCGACGATGCCGTCCGCCGTGAGGCCCTTCGCCTGCTGGAAGGCCTTCACCTTGGCTTCGGTGGCCGGGCCGAACTGGCCGTCCACGTCCAGGGTCTGGCCGTGGGAGATGAGCAGGTGCTGGAGCGCGTTGACCTCGGCTCCCGTGTCGCCCTCGTTGAGGATCGGCCCACTGACGGCGGCAGCGGCGGCGGCCTGTACGGCGGCGGTGACGGCCGTGGCGGGCTGTGCGACGGGCGCCGCCTGGGCGGCGGTGGCGAGGGGCGCGGCGAGGGCGGTCGCGGCGGCGACGACGGTGATCAGGCGCGCGGTGCGGTTCATGGACATGGGTGACTCCTTGGGATGTGTCGTTTGTACGGGGAAGTTCAGGCGCGGGCGAGGAGCGCCCGCCAGGTCAGGGGGCCGGCGACACCGTCGGCGGTGAGTCCGGCGGACTTCTGGAAGGCCTTGACGGCGGCCTCCGTGCCGGCTCCGAACGCGCCGTCCACCTCGGCCGCGTGGCCGGCGGCGGTGAGCTGGTGCTGGAGCGCCTCCACGGCCTTGCCGCCGGCACCGGTCGTCAGCGTCGGCACGAGGGCGTCCCAGGTGTGGGCGCCGACGATGCCGTCGGCCTCCAGCCCGGCGCTCCGCTGGAACGCCTTCACCTGCGTTTCGGTAGCCGGGCCGTAGGCGCCGTCCGCCTCGGTGGTGTGGCCCTTCGCGGACAGCAGGAGCTGGAGGGTGGTCACGTCCACGCCGCTGTTCCCGGCACGCAGCACGGGCCACTGGTCGTACTGCGGCGGCTTCCACGTACCGGTCGTCATGGCCCGCAGGTCGGCGAGGCTGCCGCGGAAGACGTTGCGGTCGCCCACGCCGGGGATGCCGGGCGTGGTCCCCTTCTCGGTGTGCTGCCAGAACGTCCACGCCCCGGCGCCCGGCACCGGCTGCGGCTCGGTGGCGCCGCTTTCGTACCGCGCCAGCCACAGCGGATACCCGGCGAACACACCGCCCTTGCCGCCCATGCACTCGTTCACGAAGGAGGCGCGGGTGTAGACGATCGGCGTGACGCCGAAGGACTTGCGGAGCTCGTCGAGGAACACCTTGAGCTGATCGGCGCGCAGCTCCGGCGGGCACACCTCCTTGCCGTTCCGCTGCACCATCTCCACGTCGAGCACCGGCGGCAGTTCTCCCGCACGGTTGCCCTGGTAGCCGGCCGCGCGGGCGGTCGTGACGAAGTGCCGCGCCTGGGCGAGCCCGTCCGTCGTGCTCTTCGGGTCGAAGAAGTGGTACGGCGCGCGCAGCAGCGACGTCTTCGACGCGGCCGCGAAGTCCCGCTGGAACCACTTGTCCTGGTACGTCGTGCCCTGCGTGGCCTTCATGAAGGCGAAGCTGTTCGTCTTGGCGACGAGCGGCCAGTCGATGGGCGTCTGCTCCGCCTTCCCGTGGTTGTAGTGGCTGGTGTCCACACCGACGACGGGGAAGGCGGAGGGCGCCGCCGCCTGTGCGGGCGCGGGCAGGACACCGAGGGCACCGACCGCCGCGGCCAGAGCAGCGGTCGCACGGGCCAGGCGTCCTCGTACACGTGACGTCGACAAAGTGATCTTCATCCCTTCGTGGAGTGGCAAAGCACAGGCCGAAGCAGCCCGGTACCGGGGAGTGGAGAGAGGGGTGGGGCGGGGCCGTCCTGCCGCCGCGCTCCTCACCTTGCAGCAAGATCACGGACGCTCAGTAGCATCTGCCCATGCAGGTTGATGCGTCTCATGCATCGGCCCTATGCAGCGCTTTGACCAGCGCTTATGCACAGAACGATCAAGGGGGGAACCTTGAACGCAACAGCCCGGGACGAGGAACGGCCAGGGGCGGCCCTGGCGCAACTGCTGCGGAGCTGGTGGGACGACTCCGCGCGGGACGGCCGCGACAAGCCCACCCAGCAGACGCTCGCCGCGTACGTGGGCGTGGACCAGACGACGCTGTCCCGCTACCTCAACCCCCGGCACTCCTCGACCGCGCCGCCGCGGGTCGTCCAGCTCCTCCACACGCGCCTGAACGCCCCGGCCGCCGACCTGGACCGGGCGCGCGCGCTGCTGGACGCCGCCGCGAACACGGCGCCGGCGAGGAAACGCACGCGGACGGAGGAGCTGGAGCCCGTCTCCCTGAGCACGCCTCCCGGCGACGGCGGCGCCCCTGCCGCCGCGTCGTCCGGGCGCCTACCGGCCGTCGTACTGAGCTGCGTGCTGTGCGTCCTGTTCATCGGCCTCGGCGTGTGGTGGACCACCTCATCGGCCCGGGGCGGCGACGAGACCCCCGAGGCCCCGCGCCCCACCGCCTCCGGCACCTCGGGCACCTCGGGCTGGCCGCTGGCCCAGGAGGGCGACCGGTACTGGGAGGCCCGCACCGTGCAGTACCTGCTGCGGGCACACGGCTACGACGTGGAGGCGGACGGCATCTTCGGGAAGCGGACGACGGCGGCCGTGAAGCGGTTCCAGACGTCGCGGGGTCTGGTCCCCGACGGCAAGGTGGGGCCCCGTACCTGGCCCGTGCTGATCACGGCGGTCGACTCCCGGTCCCAGGGCCCCTCGGTCGAGGCCATCCAGTGCCTGCTCACCAACGCGGGGCAGCCGACCGATGTCACCGGCAGGTTCACCGCGGCGACGCGTCACGCGCTGGAGACGTTCCAGCGCACCCACGGCCTGCCCGTCACCGGCGAAGCCCGCGAGGACACCTGGCGCACCCTGATGTCCGCCCAGCTCCCACCGATCCGCTCCACCCCCACCCCGTAAGCCCCACCCCGTAGGCCCCGGCCCCCGTCCCGGCAGGGCGCCCCCTGCCGGGCCCCCGGACACCAGGGCCCGCCCCCGCACCGGCGGGCACCGCCCCCTCACCCCTCCGGGCTAATCCGGGCCTCCGCATCCGCCACCCACGGGGGTGGCCCAGGTGCGGCACCGGGCCGGGCGCGCACCGGCGTACGACCCCGTTCCACCGCGTCCCGCCGCCCTGCCCGGCCCGCAGCACACCGCCGCGCCCCCGCACAAGAGGCCCCGGCCCGGGGGCGTCGCGCGCACGACAATGGGCTCACCACGGCTTCCGTCACGGTTCACCTGCCGTTCACTCTCCCCCGTCGGCCACGTCACCTGTTCTGCCTAATTTCGGCATTACCCGGTGAACGGCACCGCTCCGTACAGCGCGCCGCCCACCACCTACTCCCCGACACACGCCGCCGTACGACACCACCACGGACCGGCGGCTTCTGGAAGGAACACCCGAAAGTGAAGCTTCAGCGCAAGAACGGGCTTCGCGCCACCGCGCTCGGCGCCCTCGCCGTCTCCGGCGCCCTGGTCCTCACGGCGTGTGGTTCGGACGACAACACGGGCGCGGCCGACGGCGGCAAGAAGACCGGGGCCACCTCGAACATCAAGTGCGACGACGCCAAGGGCCAGCTCCTGGCCTCCGGCTCGTCCGCGCAGAAGAACGCCATGGACCTGTGGGTCAAGAACTACATGGCCGCCTGCCCCGGCGTGGAGATCAACTACAAGTCCTCCTCCTCCGGTGAGGGCATCATCGCCTTCAACCAGGGCACCGTGGGCTTCGCCGGCTCCGACTCCGCGCTGAAGCCCGACGAGGTCGCCGAGTCCAAGAAGATCTGCAAGACCGGCCAGGGCATCAACCTCCCGATGGTCGGCGGCCCGATCGCCATCGGCTACAACCTGCCCGGCGTGAAGGACCTCGTCCTCGACGCCCCCACCATCGCCAAGATCTTCAACGACAAGATCAAGAAGTGGGACGACCCGGCGATCGCCAAGCTCAACCCGAACGCCAAGCTCCCGAGCACCGCGATCCAGGCCTTCCACCGCTCCGAGGACTCCGGCACCACCCAGAACCTCGGCAAGTACCTCGGCAAGGCCGCCAAGGCGGACTGGCCCTACGAGGCCGAGAAGAAGTGGCCCGCCCCCGGCGGCCAGGCCGCGTCCGGCTCCTCCGGCGTCGCCGCCCAGGTGAAGCAGTCCGAGGGCGCCATCGGCTACTTCGAGCTGAGCTACGCCACCTCGCAGAACATCCCGACCGTCCAGATCAACACCGGCGCCTCCGCCCCGGTCGCGGCCACCTCGGAGAACGCCTCCAAGGCCATCGCCGCCGCCAAGGTGAAGGGCACCGGCAAGGACCTGGCGCTCGACCTCGACTACACCACCAAGGCCGAGGGCGCGTACCCGATCGTCCTGGTGACCTACGAGGTCGTCTGCGACAAGGGCAACAAGGCCGACACCCTCGGCACCGTCAAGTCCTTCCTGACCTACACCTCCTCGGAGGAGGGCCAGAAGGTGCTGTCCGACGCCGGCTACGCCCCGATCCCGGCCGAGATCAACGCCAAGGTCCGCGAGACCGTCAACGGCCTGTCGTAACCGTACGCAAGGCCGGCCCGGCCACTCGCCGGGCCGGCCCCCACCCCTCCGGTGCACCGCCGCCAGGGGAGCCGCCACCGCGGACTTCCCCCACACAGACCGGAAAGATCATGGCTATAACGACTGACAACGCACCGGCTCCGCCGGTAGCCGGGAAGCCGGGCAGCACCTCCACCGGCCGCGCGGGCGACAAGATCTTCCTCGGCCTCTCCCGGGGCTCGGGCATCCTGCTGCTGGTGATCATGGCGTCGATCGCCGTGTTCCTCACCTACCGCGCCTCCCTCGCCCTCTCCGAGAACGAGGGCAACTTCCTCACCACCTTCGACTGGAACCCGGCCGGCGACCCGCCCGTCTTCGGCATCGCGGTCCTGCTCTTCGGCACGGTCGTGAGCTCGATCATCGCGATGGTGATCGCGGTCCCGATCGCCGTCGGCATCGCGCTGTTCATCTCGCACTACGCGCCCCGCAGGCTGGCCGCGCCCCTGGCGTACGTCGTCGACCTGCTGGCCGCCGTGCCGTCGATCATCTACGGCATCTGGGGCGCCCTCTTCCTCGTCCCGTACCTGGAGGGCCTGAACCTCTGGCTGGACCAGTTCCTCGGCTGGACGTACGTCTTCGAGAAGACCGAGGTCGGCGTCGCCCGTTCCCTGTTCACCGTCGGCATCCTGCTCGCGATCATGATCCTGCCGATCGTGACCAGCGTCAGCCGTGAGGTCTTCCTCCAGGTGCCGCGCATGAACGAGGAGGCCGCCCTGGCCCTCGGCGCCACCCGCTGGGAGGTCATCCGCCTCTCCGTGCTGCCCTTCGGCCGCTCCGGCGTCATCTCCGCCTCGATGCTGGGCCTCGGCCGCGCGCTCGGCGAGACGATGGCCGTCGCGACGGTCCTCTCCCCGAGCTTCGTGATCTCGCTGCACCTGCTCAATCCGGGCGGCGGTACGTTCGCCCAGAACATCGCCGCGAAGTTCGACGAGGCCAATGAGCTCGGCCGGGACGCGCTGATCGCCTCCGGCCTGGTGCTCTTCGTCCTCACCCTGCTGGTCAACGGCGCGGCCCGCCTGATCATCGCGCGCCGCAAGGAGTACTCGGGGGCGAACGCCTGATGAGCAACGCAATCCAGGACGCGGCCCCCACCCAGGCCCGCCCGGGCCACGACAGCCTGAGCCACCGCCGTATGCCGCGCTGGGCGCCGGCCGGCTTCGCCGCCGTGTCCATCGCCCTCGGCGTGGGCATCGGCACGGCCACCGGCCTGCACAGCCGCATCCAGTGGGGCCTGATCGCGGCCGCCCTGTTCGTCGTCATCTCCTACGTGGCGACCTCGGTCGTCGAGAACCAGCGCCAGGCCAAGGACCGGCTCGCCACCAGCGTCGTCTGGGTGTGCTTCGTCCTCGCCGTCGTACCGCTGCTGTCCCTGATCTGGGTGACGGTCAGCCGGGGCATCAAGGTCCTCGACGGGTACTTCCTCACCCACTCGATGGCCGGTGTCCCCGGCTTCGAGGCCGGCGGCGGCGTGTACCACGCGCTGGTCGGCACGCTGGAGCAGGTCGGCCTCGCCACCCTCGTCTCGGCGCCGATCGGCCTGCTGACGGCCGTCTACCTCGTCGAGTACGGCAAGGGCGCGCTCGCCAAGGCCGTGACCTTCTTCGTCGACGTCATGACGGGCATCCCCTCGATCGTCGCCGGCCTGTTCATCCTCTCGATCATGCTGATCGCGGGCCTGGCACCGTCCGGCCTGATGGGCGCGCTCGCGCTGGCGATCCTGATGATCCCGGTCGTGGTCCGCTCCACGGAGGAGATGCTCAAGCTCGTGCCGAACGAGCTGCGCGAGGCCGCGCTCGCCCTCGGCGTACCGAAGTGGCGCGTCATCCTCAAGGTGGTCATCCCCACCGCGATCGGGGGTATCACCACTGGTGTGATGCTCGCGATCGCCCGCATCGCCGGTGAGACCGCCCCGATCATGCTGCTGGTCTTCGGCAGCCAGCTCATCAACACCAACCCCTTCGAAGGTGCCCAGTCCTCGCTCCCCTTCTACATCTGGGAGCAGTACAAGGTCGGCAGTGAGGCGTCGTACGACCGCGCCTGGGCCGCCGCCCTCGTCCTGATCGCCTTCGTCATGCTCCTCAACCTGGTGGCCCGCGGCATCGCCCGCTGGAAGGCCCCGAAGACCGGCCGCTAAGGCCACCTGGAAGTGATTGAAATGGCCAAGCGAATCGACGTCAGCGGCCTCACCGCCTACTACGGCTCCCACAAGGCGATCGACGACATCTCCATGACCGTCGAGCCCCGCTCCGTGACGGCCTTCATCGGCCCGTCCGGCTGCGGCAAGTCCACCTTCCTGCGCACCCTGAACCGGATGCACGAGGTCACCCCCGGTGGCCGCGTCGAGGGCAAGGTGATGCTGGACGACGAGAACCTGTACGGCAGGGACGTCGACCCCGTCGCCGTGCGCCGCACGGTCGGCATGGTCTTCCAGCGCCCGAACCCCTTCCCGACGATGTCGATCTTCGACAACGTGGCGGCGGGTCTGCGCCTCAACGGCAAGTACAAGAAGGCCGAGCTGGCCGAGGTCGTCGAGCGCTCCCTCAAGGGCGCCAACCTCTGGAACGAGGTCAAGGACCGCCTCAACAAGCCCGGCTCCGGCCTCTCCGGCGGTCAGCAGCAGCGCCTGTGCATCGCCCGCGCCATCGCGGTCGAGCCGGACGTCCTGCTGATGGACGAGCCCTGCTCGGCGCTCGACCCGATCTCCACGCTCGCCATCGAGGACCTGATCAGCGAGCTGAAGGAACGGTTCACGATCGTCATCGTCACCCACAACATGCAGCAGGCCGCCCGCGTCTCCGACCGCACGGCCTTCTTCAACCTGGCGGCCGTCGGCCAGCCGGGCAAGCTGGTCGAGATCGACGACACGGAGCGCATCTTCTCCAACCCGTCGGTCCAGGCGACCGAGGACTACATCTCCGGCCGCTTCGGATAGTCACCCGGAACTCCTTGCGGTGCTGCATGGCGGTGCCACCGCAAGGCAAAGGGCCCGCCCCTTCTCCCAGGGGGCGGGCCCATCCGTTTACCTGCCGTGGGGGTCCGGGGGGCAGAGCCCCCGGACCAGAACGTCACCCGAAGAACAACCGCACCACGAAGAAGCTCGCCGCCGCGACCAGCGCCGCCGCCGGCATCGTGATGAACCACCCCAGGATGATGTTCTTCGCGACACCCCACCGCACCGCGTTCACCCGCTTCGTCGCGCCGACGCCCATGATCGCCGACGTGATGACGTGCGTCGTCGAGATCGGCGCGTGGAACAGGAACGCCGAGCCGAACATGATCGACGCCCCCGTCGTCTCCGCGGCGAACCCCTGCGGCGGGTCCAGCTCGATGATCTTGCGGCCCAACGTCCGCATGATGCGCCAGCCGCCCGCGTACGTACCGAGCGACAGCATCACCGCGCAGGCGACCTTCACCCACACCGGGATGGGGTCCCCGGCCTGCTCGACGTCGGCGATGACCAGGGCCATCACCACGATGCCCATGGTCTTCTGGGCGTCCTGGAGGCCGTGACCGAGCGCCATGCCGGCCGCCGAGACCGTCTGCGCGATACGGAAGCCCCGCTTGGCCTTGTGCGGGTTCGCCTTGCGGAAGATCCACATGATCCCGCACATCACCAGGTAGCCGACCACCAGGCCGACCACCGGCGAGATGAACATCGGGATGACGATCTTGTCGACGACGCCCGACCAGATGACCTGCGTACCGCCCGCCAGCGCCGCGCCCACCATGCCGCCGAACAGCGCGTGCGAGGACGACGAGGGCAGGCCGAAGTACCAGGTGATCAGGTTCCAGACGATCGCGCCGACGAGGGCCGCGAAGAGAATGCCCATGCCGCGCTGGCCCTGGGGCGTGGCGATCAGGCCCTCGCTGACGGTCTTGGCGACGCCGCTGCCCAGGAAGGCACCGGCGAGGTTCATCACCGCGGCCATGGCGAGCGCCGCGCGCGGGGTCAGCGCCCTGGTGGAGACGGACGTGGCGATGGCGTTCGCCGAGTCGTGGAAGCCGTTCGTATACGTGAAGCCGAGCGCGACACCAATGGTCACGACCAGTGCGAAGGTGTCCACGAAGCTCAGGACTCCTTGACCGCGATGGTCTCCACCGTGTTGGCCACGTGCTCGAACGCGTCGGCGGCCTCTTCCAGCACGTCCACGATCTGCTTCAGCTTGAGCACCTCGATGGCGTCGTACTTGCCGTTGAAGAGGTGGGCGAGCAGCTTGCGGTGGATCTGGTCCGCCTGGTTCTCCAGCCGGTTGACCTCGATCCAGTACTCGGTGAGGTTGTCCATCGTGCGCAGGTGGGGCATCGCCTCGGCGGTCAGCTCGGCCGCCCGCGCCAGCACCTCGATCTGCTGCTCCACACCCTTCGGCAGCTCCTCCACGTTGTAGAGGACGACGAGGTCGACGGCCTCCTCCATGAAGTCCATGATGTCGTCGAGCGACGACGCGAGGGAGTAGATGTCCTCGCGGTCGAACGGCGTGATGAAGGAGGAGTTGAGCTGGTGGAAGATCGCGTGGGTCGCGTCGTCGCCCGCGTGCTCCGCTGCCCGCATCCGCTCCGCGATCTCGGCCCGGGCGGAGGGTTCCGCTCCGAGCAGTTCCATCAGGAGCTTGGAGCCCGTGACGATGTTGTCCGCGGACGCGGAGAACATGTCGTAGAAGCTCGTCTCCCTGGGGGTCAGACGAAATCGCACGTGGGGTCCTCTAGGTGCATGGGTTTCGGTCAGGCTGATGCTAGGCGCATCATCCGGCCACGGCTAACCGGCGTCATTCAGTGTCGCCCATCAGGCACAGTGAACAGAACCGGGCCCCGCCACCTTCGGCCAAGGATCGGTACCATATACCCATGAGGGGTATACATGCCCCTTACGTGACAACGGGAGGACGCGATGACGACCACCGAGGCGGCCGGCCTTCCGGTCGAAGGGCAGGACGTGGACCACGACCACGGCGTGCACGGGTACCACAAGCAGAAGAGCGAACACCTCAAGCGTCTGCGCCGCATCGAGGGCCAGATCCGGGGCCTTCAGCGCATGGTCGACGAGGACGTCTACTGCATCGACATACTCACGCAGGTCTCCGCGTCCACGAAGGCCCTGCAGTCCTTCGCCCTCCAGCTCCTGGAGGAGCACCTCCGCCACTGCGTCGCCGACGCCGCCGTCAAGGGCGGTGACGAGATCGACGCGAAGGTCGAGGAGGCGACGAAGGCGATCGCCCGCATGATGCGGACCTGACCGTCCCCCTCGGCCGCTCACCGGGGCGCGGCAGACCCGCCGCGCCCCTCGGGTATGACCTTCAGCACCTCGTCGATGAGGTCCGCGCTGAGCCGCTCCCCGTCCGCGGCGGACGCCGCGATCATCAACTCACCGCACAGCTCGATCTCGGCGAGGGCCACGTGGTCCTGGACTGTCGTCGGAGTGGGCGGGGCCACGCGCATCACCTCTTCCTGCCGGTGTCGGCTTCCTAGCGTAGGGAGCGCTGCACGCACCGCGCATGGCACGTCCGGACCATTCTCGCGATGGTCAGGCCTTGACCTTGCCCGCGTAGATGTCCTCACGCGGCGGCAGTTGTACGACGACGGGGACGCCGAACCCGTACAGCAGCGTCGTCGAGGCGACGGCGACCGTGCGCCCCTGGTTGGCGAAGCTGAACTGGTGGCGCACCTTGCGCAGCCGCCCCTCCCGGTCCAGGTACGCGTCGAACGGAACCGCGTCCTTGGCGAACCCTTTCGCCGCCGCCGCCAGCGCCCCGCGCACCTGCGGTGAGGCGGCCCGCGCGGCCCGCCCCAGGTCGCTGACGCCCCGGTAGTGGGTGACCGGCACGCCCGCGAGCTCTTCCTCGCCCACGTACGTCACGTCCTGCGCGCCGCGCAGCAGCTCGGCGGCGGCCGCCGGATCGGTGGCCCCGCCCGTGACGAGGTTGCCGTCCTCCAGGGTGGTGGTGTCGACACGGACCCACTTGTCGGCGGGGACGCCGGCGCCCCGGTTCTTCATGTAGAGCGCGCCGGGCGCGAGGAGCTCGGTGATCGGGCGGTGCCCGTCCGCCCCGGACGGGTCCTCGGGCAGGACGACCTTGAGCTGCCCGTGCCGCTTGACGAAGTCGTACGCGCCCTCGCCCCGGATGGTGACCCGCGTCCCGCCGGTCGCCATCTCCATGGACGTCCGCGCCTTGGACGTGCCCGCCCGCGTCAGCGCGTCGGGAGCCCCGCGTACCGCGTCGCCCGGGTCCACACCGGGCGAGGCGTCGGCCGCCGCGGAACATCCGGTGACCATCGCGCCCACCACGGCGGCCGCAACGGCGAACGCGCCGCTCCTGCGCCAATGCTGCTGCACCACCATCGCCTGCCAACCCCCAACACTGTGCCGCTGGCTGCCCGAGACCCCCACTCGCCTCGAATAACGACCGCACGGGCGCACCGTCACGCCGGTACCGTGGAGCTGTGCACGCGCATGACCAGACGCCCGCCGTCCCGGACGTCGGAAACATCCACGACGCCACGACCACCGAGCGGGGTTCGTTCGCCGTCGCCCGCTGCACCTGCGGCTGGGCGGGGCCCGCGAGACGCTCGCGGGACCGGGCGCGGCTGGACGCGGCGGCGCACATGGCGCAGCCGCCGCAGGGGGCCTAGGCCCGGGACCGGCGGGTCCTAGGCGGCCAGGTCGTTCTCGTCCGAGCCGGACGCGGAGCCGGAGCCGAGCTGGGACTCGGGGATGTCCAGCGTCTCGTGCCGCTCCCGCACGGGCGCCTTGCGCGACCGTACGAGCCGGCCGGCCCGCCCGGAGCGGGCCACCGCCGACACCAGCGGCGTCAGGAGCGCGAGCGCGACCGGGGCGAGGAGCAGCGCCACCGCCGTACCGAGGGCGAAGCCGCCGACGACGTCCGTCGGGTAGTGCACGCCCATGTAGACGCGGCAGAAGCCCTCGACGAGGGCGAGGCCGATCGCGGCGAGGCCGAAGCGGCGGTTGGCGACGAAGACCCCGACGCCGATGGCCATCGCCATGGTGGCGTGGTCGGACACGAACGAGAAGTCCGTCTTGCCCTGCACCAGCACTTCGAGGCCCTGGTGGTCGCGGAACGGCCGGGGCCGCTCCACGAAGCCGCGGATCGGGATGTTGACCAGGAGGGCGATTCCGGCGGCCAGCGGCGCCCACACCAGGCCCGCGACGGCCGCGATCGAGTCCTCGGCCGAGCCGTGCCGGCGCACGCTCCACCAGCACCAGAGAACGACCAGGACCATCGCGAGCATGATCCCGTACTCGCCGGTGAACTCCATGACACGGTCGAACCACGAAGGGGCGTCCTTCGCCAGGCCGTTGATGTCGTAGAGCAGGCCGACATCGGGGTTCGAACCATCCGATGCGAGTCCAGCCATCTGCTGCGGCCCCTTGCCTTGTGTCACCCGGTCAGTGTCGTCGTCTGGTGTCGTCGTCCGTCATTGTCGTCATCGTCAGTCCAGGGAACGACCCACAGGAGGGGTACGTTCCACTCTCCACGGAACGATCACCATGACGTTATCGAAGAGTGATGCGTACGCGCAGCTCAGGGCCGCGCCGTGGGGAGCGCTTTCGCGCCATCCTCGGTGACGCGTGTGGCCCCGAAGTAGTCCGGCGTATCGATCTTGTCGAAGCGGATGACGGCCCCGGTGTACGGGGCGTTGATCATGTATCCGCCACCGACGTACAGCCCCACGTGGCGGATGGCACGCGAATTGTTCAAGTCATCCGAGAAGAAAACGAGATCCCCCGGCAGCAGCTCGTCCCGCGACGGGTGCGGACCGGCGTTGTACTGGTCGTTGGCGACGCGCGGCAGCTCGATCCCCACGGTCCGGTACGCGGCCTGCGTCAGCCCCGAGCAGTCGAACCGCCCCTGCTGCTCGGGCGTGCCGTTCCCGCCCCACAGATAGGGCGTGCCGAGCTTCTTCTGCGCGAAGTAGATCGCCCCGGCAGCCTGCCTGGACGGCTCGACCCGGCCGACGGGCCGCGCGAAGCTCTTCTCCAGGGTGCGGATGATCCGGACGTAGTTCTGCGTCTCGCTGATCCCGGGCACCCCGCCGGCCTTTATCACCCGGTACGCACCGGCGTTGTAGGCGGCGAGCATGTTGTTCGTCCGGTCGCCGGGCACGTTCTTCACGTACCCCGCCAACTCGCAGTCGTACGAGGCGGCCGACGGAATGGCGTCCGCCGGGTCCCAGATGTCCCGGTCGCCGTCCTTGTCGCCGTCGATGCCGTGCGTCGCCCACGTCCCGGGGATGAACTGCGCGATGCCGCGCGCGTCGGCGGGGCTCACCGCCCTGGGGTTCCACCCGCTCTCCTGGTAGAGCTGCGCGGCGAGCAGCGCGGGGTTGATGGCCGGGCACAGATTGCCCCACCTCTGCACGAGCGGCTGGTACGCCGCCGGCACGGCCCCCTTCGCCAGCCCGACGACCCCGCGGGCGGCGCCCCCGGCCCCGCCGAGCAGCCCGGCGGCGGCGGAGTACGTGCCGACGACGAGCAGCGCGACGAAGCTCAGGCACGCCCCTACGGACACCCCGGCGACCAGCCACGCCTTACGCACCGTCAACCACCCCTAAACGACATGGCAGTCCACCGAGCGACAGTGTAAGTGGCGGGTGCCCCGGTCAGGGGCTGATCCGGCCGCTACGGCTTGCGTCCGACACCCGCGTACATGGCGACCTCGGCCGCCGGGGTGTCGGGGCGCCACTGGGAGCAGGAGACGACGCCGGGTTCGAGGAGCTCCAGGCCGTCGAAGTAGCGGGTGATGGCCTCCGGGGTGCGCTGGGTGAGCTTCGGGGTGCCGTGCTCGTTCCAGAAGGCGACCGCCGCGTCGACCTCCGGCATCGAGGGGTGGACGACGGTGTGGGAGAGCACGAGGTGGCTGCCGGGAGCGAGGGCGTCCATGAGGCGGCGGACGACGGTGTACGACTCGGCGTCGTCCTCGATGAAGATGACGACGCCGAGCAGCATCAGCGCGACCGGCCGGTCCAGGTCGAGGGTCTTGGCGGCGGCCTCCAGGATGGTGTCGACGTCACGGAGGTCGGCGTCCAGGTAGTCGGTGCGGCCCTCGGGGGTACCGACCAGGAGCGCGCGGGCGTGGGCGAGGACGAGCGGGTCGTTGTCGACGTACACGACGCGGGCGTCCGGGGCGACGCGCTGGGCGACCTCGTGGGTGTTGTCGGCACTGGGCAGGCCGGTGCCGATGTCCAGGAACTGGCGGATGCCCTCCTCCGCCGCCAGGTGCCGCACGGCCCGCCCCAGGAAGAGCCGGTCCGCGCGGGCGTACTCGCCGATCCCGGGGTGGAGCTGCCTGATCCGGTCGCCGGCCTCCCGGTCGACGGGATAGTTGTCCTTGCCGCCGGTCCAGTAGTTCCAGATGCGGGCCGTGTGGGGCCGGCTGGTGTCGATCCTCGATTCGATGTCGGTCACGGCACCAACGTAGAGCCAAACTCCTTACGCGGCAGGCTTCTTCAGCACCTCGACGAGACTGGAGGCGCTGTCGGCGCCGTGCCCGGCCGCGACGCCGCGCCGGAAGATGTCGAGCACGGCGGCCGGGAGGGCCCCGTCGACGCCCGCGTCCTTCGCGGTGTGCAGGACGTGCTCGACGCTGGCCACGCCCATGGCGAGCCGGTCGACGTCGCCGCTGTGGTCGCCGGCGTCGACGCGGGGCGTGTAGAACTCCAGGAACTGCGTCAGGTTCAGCGCGTCGACCGCGAAGGGCAGGATGTCGGCGGCCTTCAGCCCGTGGGCGTCGGCCATGGCGACGGCCTGCCAATAGCTCGTCAGGGCGGTCCAGAACATGGTCATGTTGAGCTGGTAGAGCAGCGCGGCCAGGCCCGGGTCCTCGCCCCGGTAGTCGGCGGCGGTGAGCACCTCCAGGGTGGCGCGGTGGGCGTCGAAGTCCTCGCGGGGGCCGCTGTAGAAGGTGGACGTGGTGCCGGGGTCGCCGATGCCCGAGGGCGGTGTCAGGACGCCGCCGGTGAGCTGGACGGCACCCCGCTCGGCAGCCCAGGCGGCGGCCGCGCGCGCCTTGTCGGGGGTGTCGGAGCTGAGGTTGACCAGGACGCGGCCGGAGAGGGCGGCGGGGTCGGCGGCGCCCAGTACGGCGTACATCGCGTCGTAGTCGGTGAGGCTCAGCACCACGAGTTCGGCGGCCGTCAGGGCCTCTTCGACGGTCGCCGCACGGTGGGCGCCGCGCGCGACGAGGGCGTCGGCGCGGGAGGCTGTGCGGTTGAAGACGGTGACGCGGTGGCCGTGGTCGAGGTACGTGCTCGCCATGGCGTGGCCCATGGGGCCGAGTCCGATGACGGTGACGGGGGCGGGCATGAGATCTCCTCATCGTCTAGAACGAACGCTCTATCTAGAGCGTGGGCACGACCGTAGCACAGCCCTAGAACGAACGCTCTACTCAATGGCTCGGTAGGATCGGCCCCATGCAGACCAGCAGCCTTGGCACCCGCGACCGGATCGTCGTCACCGCCGCCCGCCTCGTACAGCGGCAGGGATACGTCGGCACGGGCATCAAGCAGATCGCCAAGGAGGCGGACGCCACACTCGGCTCCGTCTACCACTTCTTCCCCGGCGGTAAGGAGGCCGTGGCCGTCGCCGCCATCCAGCACAGCGACGAGGAGTTCGCGGCGCTCCTGCGCGAGGCACTGGACAGCGAGGACGACCCCGCCGCGGCGGTCGACGCCTGCGCCCGCCTGCTCGCCACGGCACTGCGCGAGTCGGGCTGGGTGGACGGCTGCCCGGTCACGGCCACCGCCCTGGAGACACTGGGCACCGACTCCGAGATCCAGCGCGCGTGCGCCGCCGCGCTGCGGAGCTGGCAGGACCTCGTCGCCGCCAAGCTGCTGGCCGCCGGCCTCGCCGCCGCCGACGCCCGCGAACTGGCCGGCACGGTGATCAGCACCCTGGAGGGCGCCGAGGTGACGGCCCAGGTCACCCGCAGCGAGGAGCCCCTGCTCCAGGCGGGCCGCCAGCTCGCGCGGCTGGTCGCCACGTACCGCTGACGGGGAGTCCGTTCCGCCCCAAGAGTGCACCAACGACAGTCATTGCCCGGAGTCACCCTCCGTGATACACAGAGTGACGATGCGCGCACTCGCACACACCCGATTCGCCGCCTGCGCAGGTCAGGGCGCCCGGACCGGTCAAAGGTGCGGGGATCGGGTAAAGAGACCAGCCAAGTCGGCGCACATGGGCGGTTTCATCAGCGAAGATAGTGCGGTGACCCGTGCCATGGGGCAGGGGTGTCGAACTACCCAACAGGGGCGGTGAGTTACATGTACCTGGCGGCCGAAAAAGGCGACATCACCACCATCATTGGCGGAATCGCCCCCAACTGGGGGCCCTTCGGGAGCCTGGGGAACGAGGCCCGCGTGATGATCGAGGTGGTGATGGCCGTGGCCATCCTGCTGTGCCTCGGCATCGCGATCTGGGGAGCGGCCAAACAGCGCATCGGCGCCACCGCCCTCCGGGACACGTTCAGTGCCGAACAGGGCAAGGGGCTGATCGTGGCCGGCCTGACCGGCGTCTTCATCATCGGATCGCTGGGAACGCTGTTCACCATCGTGTACGGGATGGCCGTCTAACCCTCCGTCAGCAGCTCCACCCCCGGCTCTCCCCTTGAGGCGCGTCACCTGATGTCCAGTCACCATACAGATCAGCAACCGGTTGAGGGGGCGTACCCGTCATGAGCCTCGGCGACGAGCACGACGGCGCCAGCAGCACGGGAGCGGGCGGTACGGGCCAGACCCGTACCCGCCTGCCCGACAGCGGTGCCGGCGACGTCTACGGCGGCGTCTACGGCGGCGCCCGCCGCCCGGCCCGCAACTCGCGCTCGCTGATCACGGTGGTGGGCGTGGTAGTGCTGCTGATCGCCGCCATCGCCTTCGCGAACAGAAGCGGCGACGACTCCTCCTCGGACGCGCCCTCGGCCCGCGACGCCGCCGCCCCGACGGCCGCGACGGGCGTCAAGCCGGTGACGGGCAAGAACGGCACGATCCCGTCGGGGTACGCGCACGACGAGCAGGGGGCACAGAGCGCGGCGGCGAATTACGCGGTGGCGCTCGTCTCCGCCGACATCCTGAAACCTGACCGGCGCCGGGACATCGTGCGCCAGGTGTTCGTCCCCGACAGGGCCAGCGCGCTCGAGGCGAACCTCGACAAGGCCTACAACAAGGAGTTCCTGAGCAAAGTAGGCCTGGATGCCAACGGCAACGCCGCACCGGGCATGACCTACGTCTCCCGCACGGCTCCGGTGGGCACCAAAGTTGCCGACCTGTCAGCCGACGCGGCAACCGTGGAGGTGTGGTGCACCGGCGTTTTCGGCACTGCCGGCGTGGGCTCCACCAGCCCGGTGACGAACGACTGGTTCACCATGACCTTGAAGCTGCGGTGGTCGGGCGGTGACTGGAAGGTCGAGAGCTTCTCCCAGAAGGAGGGCCCGGCTCCCGTCAATGCCGACCGCACTGCCTCCAATGCCGACGAGATCGCCAAGGCCGTGACGGAATTCGGAGGGTTCACCTATGCCCGGTAGCCCTCGCGCGATGCGCGCCGCCTCGGCTCTGGCCGCCGTACCCGCGGCAGTGATGCTGCTGGCTACCGGCGCGCATGCGGCACCCACACCGTCGCCCTCGCCGTCCAGCAACGAAGACTGCAACTTCATCGTCGGCCCCGCACGCGACCTGTGCGAAACAGGCGACCCCGCCCCCGGCGGACGCTCCACCCCCGCCGACCCCACCACCGCCCTCGACCCGCTCGCCTCGCTCGCCCGCGGCTGCGCCGACGCCGCCGCGTGGATCGTGACCAAGCTCAGCGAGGCCGTGAAGAGCACCGCCGAGGTGGACTTCACCAACGCCACGTTCCTCAAGCAGTACGCCGTCGTCTTCGCCGCCTCCACGGTCCTGACGCTCGTCCTGTGGCTGCTGGCCGTCGCCAAGCGGGCCATCCGGGGCGTGCCGCTGGCGACGGCGATCTCCGAGGCCATCGGGTTCCTGTGGCTCACCGTGCTCGCGTCCGCGTTCACGCCGCTCATCCTCTACACCGTCGTCTCCGCGACCGACGGCGTCACCGAGGTGATCGCCAGCGGCAGCGGCGGGCAGACGGACGTGTTCTTCGGGACGTTCGCCGAGGCGCTCAAGAAGGGCGAGGGCATCGGCGGCGGGCCGATCATGCTGATCGTCGTGTCGCTCGTGTCGATCCTCGCCGCCGGCATCCTGTGGCTGGAGCTCGTCATCCGGGCCGCCCTGCTCTACGTCGGCGCGCTGCTCGGCACCGTCGTGTACGCCGGACTGGTCGACAAGAACATGTGGGGCCACGTCCGCCGCTGGGCCGGGATCATGATCGCGGTGATCCTGGTGAAGCCGGTCATCGTCATCGTCCTCGGCCTCGCCGGGTCGCTGTCCTCCGAGGAGGGGCCGGACGCCTTCTCCGCCGTCGTGTCCGGCCTCGCGATCATCCTGCTGGCCATCTTCGCCTCCGCGATGATCTACCGCTTCGTCCCCGGCTTCGGCGACGAGATCGCCTCCGCCCGTACGAACCGCAAGCAGGCCACCGACGGCGCCCAGGCGGCAGCCGTCATCTCGTCCCCGGCCGCGCTCGTCTCGCAGGGCATCAAGACCCACAGCAGCCGGAGCCACCAGAGGGGCGGGGGCAGCGCCCAGCCCGCGAACGCCGTCTCCGGTGGCGTCGCCGCCCACAGCTCCCGCAACCAGCCGTCCGGAGGCGGATCCGGCGGCACCGGCGGGGCCGGCGGCGGATCTGTCCCCTCCGCCGCACCCCCGCCCCGCAGCCCGGGTACGAGCGGCACGCCGCACACCCACCGTAAGAGCAACACAGGCACAGGCAGCAGCACAGGAAACACAGGAGGTGGAGGGCGTTGACGACCCAGTCCCACCCGATCACGCCCCGCCGCACGTATCTCATCGGCCGGGCCCGGCCGAACGCGATCGTCGGCAAGAACCGCGAGACCGGCGAGATCGCGCTGATCATCGCCGGCGCGTTCCTCGGCATGATGAGCGGGCTGCTGGTCCCCGTCCTGTCCCTGCGGATCGTGACGCTCATGGGCTTCCCCATGCTCGCGCTGGCCGCCGTGTACGTCCCGTACAAGGGCCGCACCTTCTACAAGTGGTTCGAGATCAACCGCACCTACAAGCGCACCCTCCGCCAGGGCACCACCTACCGCTCCACCGCCATGGAGGCGGGCACCAGGCTCGACGGCCGTGAGGTCGAGGTGGGCCCGCCGCCCGGGATCGGCCGGATCAACTGGCTCTCCGCGCCCTTCGGGCCCGACGAGATCGCCGTACTGCTCCACGCCGACCGCCGTACCGTCACCGCCGCCATCGAGATCGAGGGCCCCGGCGTCGGCCTGCGCGACAGCGAGGACCAGGAAGCCCTGGTGGACCGTTTCGGCACCCTCCTCAAGCACGTGGCCAACGGCGACGGCTTCGTGACCCGCCTCCAGATGCTCGCCCGCACCCTCCCCGCCGACCCCGACGCCCACGCCAAGGACGTCGCCCAGCGCGGCGACCCCCACGCCCCCGCCTGGCTCCGCGACTCCTACGAGCAGCTCCAGTCCATGGTGTCGACCTCCAGCGAGCAGCACCGCGCGTACCTCGTCGCCTGCATGCACTACACCCGCGAACTGGCCGCCGAGGCCCACGCCATGGCCCGCGCCGCCCGCCAGGCCACCGGCGGCCGCAAGCTCGACAAGGACGCCGGCCTCGCGGTCGTCATGGCCCGCGAGCTCACCGACATCTGTGCCCGGCTGGCGGAGGCGGACATCCGGGTCCGGCAGCCCCTCGGGCAGTCCCGGCTCGCGTCCCTCGTGCACTCCATGTACGACCCGGACCACCCCATCGACCACATCCAGGCGATGACGAAACGAAACGCTTGGCCCGCCGAGCTGGACGCCGTCGAGCCGACGTACCTCCAGGCGAAGACGAGGGAGTCGTCGACCCGCGCGCCCTGGTGCCACGCCACCGCCTGGGTGAAGGAGTGGCCGATGACGCCCGTCGGCGTCAACTTCCTCGCGCCCCTCCTCGTCCACACCCCCGACGTCATCCGCACGGTCGCCGTCTGCATGGACCTGGAGCCCACCGAGGTCGCCATCGAGCGCATGCTGACCGAGAAGACCAACGACGAGGCGGAGGCCAGCCGGGCCGCCAAGCTGAACCGCACCGTCGACCCGCGCGACATCGCCGCCCACGGCAGGCTCGACCAGCGGGGTGAAGATCTCGCCAGCGGCGCGGCAGGAGTGAATCTCGTCGGGTACATCACTGTGTCGTCTCGTACGCCCGAAGCCCTGGCCAGGGACAAGCGGACGATCAGGGCCTC
This sequence comes from Streptomyces sp. NPDC049837, assembly GCF_040674455.1. Lineage (NCBI taxonomy): Bacteria > Bacillati > Actinomycetota > Actinomycetes > Kitasatosporales > Streptomycetaceae > Streptomyces > Streptomyces sp. NPDC049837. The sequence goes on from NZ_JBFAMP010000005.1 coordinate 581,283, forward strand.
GGCCGGCAAGTCGTATCTGAAGCTGGAGTGGTGCGACCGCGAGCACCACCGGGCCTTTGTGAACACGTTGCCGTTCGCGACCGGCATCCGCCGATAGGGGCGCCTGATCCTGATGCGAGATCCGCTGTCAGTCCTCACCGAGGCCTTCACCTCCTTCCTCTTCGGGAAGGTCGAGACGACCCGGCTTCCCGTCCGTACGTCGACCGGCCAGGCCCAGGCCGTCTACCTGCCGACCGCCGCGCCCGGCCTCGGCGACTCCGGCGTGATCATCGGGCGCGAGGTGTACAGCGGCAAGGGGTACGTCTACGACCCCTTCCAGTTGTACGGGCAGCAGCTCCCGGCCCCCCACTGGCTGGTCCTCGGCGAGTCCGGCAACGGCAAGTCGGCGCTGGAGAAGACGTACGTCCTGCGCCAACTCCGCTTCCGCGACCGCCAGGTCGTCGTCCTCGACGCCCAGGGCGAGGACGGGGTCGGCGAGTGGAACCTGATCGCGCAGCAGTTGGGGATAACTCCCATCCGCCTCGACCCCATGGCCGCCCTCGACGACGGCATCCGGCTCAACCCGCTCGACCCGGCGATCACCACCACCGGTCAGCTCGCGCTGCTCCGGACGATCATCGAGGTCGCGATGGGGCACGGCCTGGACGAGCGGTCGGGCTTCGCGCTGAAGGTCGCGCACGCGTACGTCAACGAGAGCATCACCGACCGGCAGCCCGTCCTCACCGACATCGTCGAGCAGCTCCGTCACCCGGAGGCGGAGTCGGCGGCCGCGATGAACGTCGACATAGACGACGTACGGGCCTGGGGCCTGGACGTCGCCCTGGTCCTGGACCGGCTGGTCGACGGTGACCTGCGGGGCATGTTCGACGGCCCGACGACCGTCGGCATCGACCTGGACGCCCCACTCATCGTCTTCGACCTGTCCCACATCGACCGCAACTCGATCGCGATGCCGATCCTGATGGCGATCGTCGGGGTGTGGCTGGAGCACACCTGGATCCGGCCGGACCGCAAGAAGCGCATCTTCCTGGTGGAGGAGGCGTGGCACATCATCAACAGCCCGTTCGTCGCTCAGCTCTTCCAGCGGCTGCTGAAGTTCGGGCGACGGCTCGGTCTGTCGTTCGTGGCGGTGGTGCACCACCTCTCCGACGTCGTGGACGGGGCGGCCGCGCGGGAAGCGGCGGCCATCCTGAAGATGGCCTCCACACGGACGATCTACGCCCAGAAGGCCGACGAGGCACGGGCGACAGGCCGGGTGCTAGGGCTGCCGCGCTGGGCGGTGGAGATCATCCCCACGCTCACGCCCGGCATCGCGGTCTGGGACGTCAACGGCAATGTCCAGGTGGTCAAACATCTGGTCACGGAGGCCGAACGGCCGCTGGTCTACACCGACCGGGCGATGACGGAGTCCTCCGCCCCGGACGTGCCGGAGGACATCCAGGCCGCGGAATGGGAGGCGGAGCAGCGTGCGGCCCTCATCGAGCAGCAGATGAACGAGTCCTCCCAGTCGACGGTGGCGTGACATGGACCGCAGGACCGAGGCACGTGGTGCGGAACGCGGCATCCCCGACGGACTGCTGGTGGGACTGCTGGGCTTCCTGCTGGGCGTGACGCTGCTGGTGTGGACGGCGACCGGGCTGGCGGGGCTGTTCGCGCACGGCGCGTGGCCGGACGGGGTGACGTTCTCTCAGGCCCCGCTGGCGATACGGAGCCTGGTCTCGCAGCCGCACGACCTGGCCGGGGCGTGGCCGGCCACACCGGCGGGGCAGTTGTCGGGGTACGGGCTGTTCTGGGGCCTGTTCATCGGCGAGCTGCTGGTGCTGGTGGTGCTGGCCGTCTTCGTGCTCGGCACGCTGGCCCGCTGGCGTGCGGTACGCGCGGCGGGGAAGGCACGGGCGGCCCAGGCGACGGGTGCGGGCACGGGCGCTGGCGCTGGCGCGGTGCGGCGGGGCCTGGTGCAGGTGCCCGTCCAGGCGCCGGCGCCGTCCCAGGGCCTGCCCGACGCGGTGGGGCAGAACGCGCCGGCCCCCGCATCGGCGCCCGCCCCCGCGCCTCAACCGAGCGCTCACCCGCACCCGGCCCCACAGCCGGCCTCACACCCGCACCCGGCCCCGCAGCAGCAGCCCACCCCCGTCCCGGACCCCACCCCCGGGCCGCAGCCCGCCCCGGAGCCCGCCCCCGCCCCCCGGCTCCTGTACGGCAACGCCGCCGCCCGCCACCCCGTCGCCCGCCAGGCCATCGAGGAGGCCGACGGCCCCGCCCTGGTCGTCACGTCCGACCCGACGGTGTGGGCCGACACCAAGGACGCCCGCGCCAAGCTCGGCCCCGTCCTCGTCTACGACCCCGGCCACCTGTGCGACACGCCCGCCCGGCTGCACTGGTCCCCCACCCACGGCTGCGAGGACACCGGCACGGCCGCCGCCCGGGCCGCCGCGCTGCTCGCGCCCGTACGCCCCCGGGCCCGGATGGACGCCGCCGTCGCCGACACCGCCGAAACGCTGCTCCGCTGCTGGCTGCACGCCGCCGCCGTGGACGGACGCCCCTTCAAGCAGGTCCAGCGCTGGGCGCAGAACAACGGCGCCCACGAGCCGGTACGCATACTCCGTACGCACCCCAAGGCCACCAACAGCCACGCGGGCCTGCTCGAATCGGCCCTCACGGCGTACCCGGAACGGCGCGAGGTCGCCCAGGAGTTGACCGTACGGGCGCTGTCATCGCTGTCCTCGGTCCACATCCGCGAGGCGTGCACACCGAATCGAACGGATTCGCTGGCGCTGGAATCATTCATCGCCGAAGGGGGCACCCTTTATGTGGTGGGTGAACCGATCGAAGACCCGAGGACCCACCCGGGCGCGATGCCCCTGCTGACCGCGCTCGCCTCAGACGTGGTCGAGCACGGCCGCCGCATGGCCGCACGGTCATCCGACGGTCGGCTCGACCCACCACTCACGCTCGTCCTCGACGACGTCGCGGCCGTGGCCCCGCTGCCCCGTCTCCCGGAACTGCTGGCGGACGGCCACGAACAGGGCCTGCCGGCCCACGTCCTGCTCCGCTCGGCCGAACAGGGCCGCGCCCGCTGGCCGGACCGGCCGCTCACACCGTGACGGGCCGCCGTACCTCGAACTCCACCTCGCGCGCCCCGCTGGCGTCCCCCTCCACGGGCATGCTCTCCCCGGTCGGCACGAAACCCGCCTTCCGGTAGAAGGCCTCGGCCCGCCCGTTCCGCTCGTGCACATAGAGCCGTACGCGCTGGACGGGCTCGCCGGGCAGCGACCAGGACCACTCCACGGCCGCCCGGAACAGCGCGTCGGCCAGCCCGGCGCCCCGCGCCCCGGGCCGTACGTACACGCCGACCACGTGCGTCTGGTCGACCACCGGCGCCTCACCGAACCGGACCTCCCCGCCCGGGCGCTCCACGAGCACGGTCACCGTGCCGTCCCACGACCCGTCCGGCGCCTCGGCGACGAACTGGTGCGCGCTGTCGCTGTGCTCCGCCGCCCCGGCGGTCCGCTCCTGCCAGTGCTCGTCGGGCCGCGCGGCGGCCGCCTCGTACGTGTCGAGGAAGGCGAGGGGCGCGGCCGGGTCCTGGAGGGCGGCGAGCCGGATCTCGCGGGCCTTGCGCCACTCGTCGGCGCGCACGGGGCGTATCACGTGTTCCATGACCAGATCGTCCAGTGCCACCGCCGCGCCGGTCAACGCAATTCCGTGAGGCCACGCCTCCGCGTCGTACCCCGGTACTACGCCCCTCCCCCACCTCCCGTCCCCGGTCGGACGCCCGCCCGCGCCCCGCTCCGTAGCGTCGACGGCATGATCCGCGCCCACGAACTCACCAAGCGGTACGGCGGCCGAACCGTCGTCCAGGACCTGACCTTCACCGTCCGCCCCGGCACCGTCACGGGATTCCTCGGCCCCAACGGCGCCGGAAAGTCCACCACCATGCGCATGCTGCTCGGCCTGGACGCCCCCACCCGGGGCCGCGCCACCATCGGCGGCCGCGCGTACGCCACCCACCCCGCGCCCCTCACCCAGGTCGGCGCGCTGCTGGAGGCCCGCTCGATCCACCCCGGCCGCACCGCCTTCAACCACCTGATGGCGCTGGCCCACACCCACGGCATCCCGCGCGGCCGCGTCACCGACGTCCTGGCCATGACCGGCCTGACCGACGTGGCCCACAAGCGCGTCAAGGGCTTCAGCCTCGGCATGGGCCAACGCCTCGGTATCGCGTCCGCCCTCCTCGGCGACCCGGCCACCGTCATCCTCGACGAGCCGGTCAACGGCCTCGACCCGGACGGCGTGCTGTGGATCCGTACGCTCCTCAAGTCGCTGGCCGCCGAGGGCCGTACGGTCCTCGTCTCCTCCCACCTGATGAGCGAGATGGCCCTCACCGCCGACCACTTGATCGTCATCGGCCGGGGCCGCCTCCTCGCCGACACGACGGTCGCCGACCTCGTACGGGACAAGGGCGCGGCGAGCGTCAAGGTGGTCACGCCACGGGCGCACGAACTGCGCGCCCTCCTCGCCTCGTCACCTGGGGCCGAGCTGACCTCCGACGCCCCCGACACGCTGCACATCCGTGGCGTGGAGGCCCCGCACATCGGCCGCGTGGCCGCCGCCCACGCCATCCCCCTCCATGAACTGACGCCGCAGACCGCCTCCCTGGAGCAGGCCTTCATGGACCTCACCCATGACGCGGTCGAATACACGGGAGCCGCCGCATGACGACCCACACCTTCGCAGTGACCCCGGTCCGCGTGCTGCGCTCCGAGTGGCACAAGCTGTGGACACTGCGCTCGACATGGATCACCGCTCTCTCCGCCAGCGTCCTGGTCCTCGGCGTCGGCCTCACCATGGGCGCGACGTACACGGCCGGCGGCGGCGACTCCGACATCGACACGGTCGTCCTCGCCCTCTACGGCACGATGCTGTCCCAGATCTGCCTCGCGGTCCTCGGCATCCTCGTCACCGCGGGCGAGTACGCGACCGGCATGATCCGCGCCTCGCTCACCGCCGTACCGCGCCGCTCGCCCGTCCTGTGGGCCAAGGCGGCGGTCTTCGCGGCGACGGTGTTCACGCTCAGCCTCACCACCGCCCTGGTCACCTTCCTCGCCGCCCAGCTCTTCCTCTCCGACACCGACCAGGCGGCCTCCCTCACCGACCCGGGCGTGTTCCGCGCCATCGCCGGCAACTCCGCCGGCCTCACCCTCATCAGCCTGATCGCCCTCGGCCTCGGCGCCTCGCTCCGCTCCATCCCCGGCGGCATCGGCGCCTTCGTCGGCGGCGTGATGATCGTGCCGGAAATCCTGACGATGCTCCCGTACGAAGCCGTAGACACCGCCATCACCTACTTCCCCACCCAGGCGTTCGGCGCCCTCGGCTCCGCCACCCCGCTCCCCGGGGCCGCCGCCCCGGGCGAAGCGCTCCTCGCCCTGTGCCTCTGGGCGGGCGCGTCCCTCGGCACGGCGGCGCTGCTGCTGAAACGCCGGGACGTATGAGCACTTCCCGTACGAGGATGACCGGATGACCACGCCGCAGCAGCCGCTCACCGCGCTCGTCCAGGGCGCGGTGCAGCGCGTCCGGGACTTCGACCGGCACCACCCGGTGGCCTGGGACCTTTTGCTGACCGGATTCTTCATGGTGGCCGCGCTGGTCGACGCGGGCGGCGGATGGCGCAACATCGCCCGGAACACCGACGTACCGCAGTGGCTCATCCTCACCATGAGCCTCGGCTTCACCGTTCCCCTGCTGTGGCGCCGCAGCCACCCCGTGCGCGTCCTCGCGGTCATGGCCCCGGTCATCCTGGCCAGCGGCTGGACGGGCGCGATGCTCCAGGCCGGCCTCATCGTCCACATCGTCGTCTTCAACATCGCGCTGCGGCTGCCGCCGAAGACCCTGTGGTGGGCCGCCGCCCTGGTGACGGTCCCCAACCTCCTGGCCGCGATCCGCTACCCGCGGGGCAGTTGGGACCAGCAGATCGTGCCGTCCCTGTGGACCTTCACGCTCGTCACGCTGCTGGGCATCGTCGTCCGCACCCGCCAGGAGTACACCGCCTCCCTGGTGGAGCGCGCCCACCGCCTGGAGATCGAACGCGACCAGCAGGCGAGGCTGGCCGCGGCCGCCGAACGCACCCGCATCGCCCGGGAGATGCACGACATCATCGGCCACAACCTGTCCGTCATCACGGGCCTCGCCGACGGCGGCGCCTACGCGGCGGCCAAGTCCCCCGAGCGGGCCGCCCAAGCCCTCGGCGCCATCGCCACCACCAGCCGCCAGGCCCTCACGGAGCTGCGCCGCCTCCTGGACGTCCTCCGCGACGAGCTTCCCGGCACCGCCCCCGACCGCTCCCCGCAGCCCACCCTCACCGACCTGGACCACCTTCTGAACGGCGTCCGGGCCGCCGGCCTCCCGGTCCGCCTCACCACCCACGGCACCCCGGACGCCCTCCCGGCCGGGCAACAGCTCACCGTCTACCGCGTGATCCAGGAAGCCCTCACCAACACCCTCAAGCACGCCGGCCCGACCGCCACCGCCACCGTGGACCTCGTCTACGAGGACGGCGTCACCGTCACGGTGACCGACACCGGCCACGGCGGCCCCGAGACCGGAAGAGGCCGGGGCCTCACCGGCATGCGTGAACGCACCGCCCTCTACAACGGCACCCTCCACGCCGGCCCCCTGCCCCAGCCGCCCGGCGGCTGGCACGTCCACCTGCACATACCGAAGGACAGCCCCCAGTGACCACCGTGCTCATCGTCGACGACCAACCCCTGCAACGCCTCGGCTTCCGCATGTTGCTGGAGAGCCAGGACGACATGACGATCGTCGGCGAGGCCGGCAACGGCACTGACGCGGTACGCCTGGCCGCCCAGTTCCACCCGGACGTCGCCCTCATGGACATCCGCATGCCGGGCATGGACGGCATCGACGCCACCCGCCGCATCGTCGCCACCGGCGACCGCACCCGGGTCCTGATCCTCACGACCTTCGACCTCGACGAGTACGCGTACGAGGGCCTCCGCGCCGGAGCAAGCGGCTTCCTCGTCAAGGACGCCCTGCCCGGCGAGCTCCTCTCGGGCATCCGCGCGGTCGCGAGCGGCGACGCGGTCGTCGCCCCCGGCCTCACGCGCCGCCTCCTCGACGCCTACGTCCACCATCTCCCGCCCACCCCCGGCGCCCCGGTCGCCCCGGTCGCCCTGGACCCTCGGCTGGCCCGGCTCACCGACCGGGAACGGGAAATCCTCACGGTCATCGGCCAGGGCTGGACGAACACGGAAATCGCCGAGCGCCTCCATCTCGCCGAGTCGACGGTGAAGACACACGTGAGCCGCATCCTCGCCAAGACGGGCGCGCGAGACCGCGTCCAGGCGGTCATCCTGGCGTATGACACACGCCTGGTGAGTCCTTCCTAGAACGCAGAAAAGCCCCGCACCATAAGGTGCGGGGCTTCCCCACAATAATTGTTCGGCGGCGTCCTACTCTCCCACAGGGTCCCCCCTGCAGTACCATCGGCGCTGAAAGGCTTAGCTTCCGGGTTCGGAATGTAACC
>NZ_JBFAMP010000006.1:0-244859 GCF_040674455.1 Streptomyces sp. NPDC049837
GGCCGGTAGGCCGGGGCCGGTAGGCCGGGGCCGGTAGGCCGGGGCCGGTAGGCCGGGGCCGGTAGGCCGGGGCCGGTAGGCCGGGGCCGGTAGGCCGGGGCCGGTAGGCGGCTGCCCGTGCGGCATGGCTGGGGCGGGACGCCCGAGAAGGTCGTCGGGTGCGACGTGGCGCGGACATGGGTGAGGGGCGACCGCCTGGAAGCGGTCGCCCCTCACCCGTAAGTCACGGTGCGTTCAGTGGCCCTGCTCGTCGCGGCGGCGCTGCCACCGCTGCTCGATCCGGTCCATCATCGAGCGGCGCTGCCGGGGATGGTGCCGGCCGTGGGCCGTGCCTCCCTCGGCCTGCTGCTCGCCCGGCTTGGGCGCCTTGCGCCATCCGGTGACCGCGAGGACCGCACAGCCGAGCATGACGAGGAACCCCACCACGCTGATCCAGATCTGCTGCGCGACCATTCCGGCCATGAGGAGCGCGATACCCACCAGGAAGCCTGCGACAGCCTGGTAGACCCGTCGCCGGGTGTATGTACGCAGCCCGCTTCCCTCGAGCGCTGTCGCGAACTTGGGATCTTCGGCGTACAGCGCTCGCTCCATCTGCTCGAGCATTCGCTGCTCGTGCTCCGAGAGCGGCACGGAGTCCTCCTCGTCGTCGGTCGCTGGGGGCGACCGGTATGCGGCCCTTTCAGGATAGGCAGGGATTCGCCCCCGTGAAACCCGCCCTCTGTGCCATTTCACCGATCGGGCCGCCATGCCGGTTCGGCTGGTGAGGCGTTGATTCCCCGTCCTCCGATCCGTCATGCCGGATGGTGTCCCTCGATCATACGGGGATACGGACGCGAGCGGGGGGCCTGTGGCGTACTCCATCTGCTGCTGCGCCGCTGATCAGCCCACTGCTCGGCTCAGCCGCGCTTTTCGCCCAGGACGTGCAGTTGGGTGGCGACCGACCGGAACGCGGGCAGCTCGGCGGCGGCCGCCTCCAGCTTGAGGAGCGCGTCCAGGGCGCCGGGCTCGGTGTCGACGAGGACGCCGGGCACGAGGTCGGCGAAGACCCGTACGCCGTGCACGGCGCCGACCTCCACGCCGGCCGCCTCCACGGCCTCGGTGAGCTGCTCGGCCGTGAAGCGCCGGGGCACCGGGTCGCCTTCGCCCCAGCGGCCGGCCGGGTCGGTGAGCGCGCGGCGCGCCTCGGTGAAGTGCCCGGCGAGCGCGCGGGCGAGGACCGCACCGCCGAGCCCGGCCGCCAGCAGACTGAGCGCACCGGAGGGCCGCAGCGCCTCCACCGCCTTGCGCACGCCCTCCGCGGGATCGTCCACGTACTCCAGGACGCCGTGGCACAGCACCACGTCGTAGCCGCCGCGCTCGACGACGTCGAACAGGCCGTGGACGTCACCCTGGACACCGCGTACCCGGTCGGCGACGCCGGCCTCGGCGGCGCGGCGCTCCAGCGCGAAGAGCGCGTTGGGGCTGGGGTCGACGACGGTGACCCGGTGCCCGAGCCGCGCGACGGGCACGGCGAAGTTTCCGCTGCCGCCGCCGGTGTCGAGGACGTCCAGGCTGTCCTTGCCGGTCGCCTTGACCCGGCGGTCGAGGGCGTCCTCGAGAACGTCCCACACCACGGCGGTACGAAGGGAGGCGCGGGGGCGCTGCGGGTCCGACACGGCAGTTGACTCCTAGGTGACGGTTAACGAACGCTTCCCACCCTATGGCCTGACGGGCTGTGCACGGTCCCTCAGTCCGGCTGGTCCGCCGACCGCTTGCGGACCCGTGGCTGCGGCAGTACCGGCTCGGGCACCAACAGCCGCTCCACCAGGCCCAGGAACATGGTCGCGTCCCGGATCAGGTCGTCGGCGTCGCGGCTGCTGGCCGCGCCCCGTATGCCCGCCTCCGCGCGCGCCCGGCGGGAGGCCCCGGCGGCGAACAGGGCGCTCCACTCGGTCAGCTCGGGCGCTATCTCCGGGAGCACGTCCCAGGCGCTGCGTATCTGCCGGCGTTTGCGCGGAGTGGTCTCGGGGCGGCCCCGGACCGCGAGCACGGCGGCCGCGGTGCGGAGGGCGGCGAGGTGTGCGGTGGCGTACCGCTCGTTGGGGGTTTCGAGGATGCTCGCCTCTTCCAGGCCCGCGCGGGCCTGGCCGAGCAGGTCGAGGGCGGCGGGGGGCGCCGAGGCGCGACGCAGCACGGGGTGGACGTCGCTCGCCGCCGCGTGGGAACCGGCCATGACGAACCTCCAGTCGTCGTGTGACGGCGCTGTGGCCGTATGTGTCCATCGTGCAGGCCACCACTGACAATCGGCCCTGACCTGGGCTTTTGCTTCGATCGAAGGTTCGGAGTAGTTTTTGCACTGACTGGTCAGTTCAAAGAAATGGGGGCTCGTGGACCACCAGGACGACGACCTGGAACGCCCGGAGAAGCGGGACACAGTGGCGGGGGCAGAGACGGAGTCGGCCCACACCGAGGAGGCCGCCCACAACGAGGACGCGCCCCACGACGACGAGGCGGAGCCCGGCGACAAGGCGGAGCCCGGCGACAAGGCGGAGCCCGGCAACGCCGGCCCGCAGTCCGAAGCCCGCCCCGACGACGCCCCGCAGCCGCGCGGTGTGGCGGTCGTCGCGGAGGGCTTCGGGCTGAAGGGGCCCAGGGGCTGGGCCTTCCGCGGCGTCACCGTGGACGCCGCACCCGGCGCGCTCCTGACGATCGAGGGACCGTCCGGCTCCGGACGCACCTGCCTGCTGCTGGCCCTCACCGGCCGGATGCGCCCGACCGAGGGCCACGCGGAGGTCGGCGGGCTGCGACTGCCGCGCAAGATGGCCGCCGTACGGCGGATCAGCGCCCTCGGCCCGGTGCCCGGCGTCAGCGACCTCGACCCGGCGCTGACCGTCGCCGAGCACCTCCGCGAACGGGCCCTGCTCCAGCGCCGGTTCGACGGCTCCCCGTTCGCTCTGCTGCGCCCGCGCGCCGAGCGGGCCGCCGCCTCACGCGCGCGCGTGCGGGCCGCCCTGGACGCCGCCGGCCTGGACCTGGACGCCCTGCCCAAGAAGGACCGCACGTCCGTGCGGGACCTGGAGCGGCTGGAGGCGCTGCGCCTGTCGATCGCCCTGGCCCTGATCGGCGAGCCGCGTCTGCTGGCCGTCGACGACATCGACCTCAAGCTCTCCGACGCCGACCGCGCCGAGGCCTGGGCGCTGCTGCGGTCCATCGCCGACGGCGGCACGACCGTCCTGGCCGTGTGCAGCGAGGCGCCCGGGGACACGATCACCATTCGGACCACCGAGGAGGGGGCGGCCGATGCGCTCGCCGAAACTGGCCGCGCTTGAGCTGAAGCGGTTCGGCAGGGGGAAGCTGCCGCGCGCCGCGCTCGTCGCGGTCCTGCTGCTGCCGCTGCTGTACGGCGCGCTGTACCTGTGGTCCTTCTGGGACCCGTACGGCAGGCTCGAGAAACTGCCCGTCGCGCTCGTCAACGAGGACCGGGGCGCCACCGCCGACGGCAAGAAGATCACCGCGGGCGACGACATCACCAAGAACCTGCGCGAGAGCAAGGTCTTCGAGTGGCACGAGGTGAGCGACGCCGAGGCCCGTGAGGGCGTCGAGAACGGCACGTACTACCTGTCGCTCACCATGCCCGGGGACTTCAGCGAGCGCATCGCGTCCAGCTCCGGCGCCGCGCCCGAGACCGGCGCCCTCCAGGTGCGCACGAACGACGCCAACAACTACATCGTGGGACAGATCTCGCGGACCGTGTTCGCCGAGGTCCGCACCGCCGCGTCGACGAAGTCGTCCCGGTCGTTCCTGGACAAGATCTTCATCAAGTTCTCCGACCTCCACGACGCCACCGAGAAGGCGGCCAAGGGGGCCGACGAGCTCAAGAACGGTGCCGCGAAGGCCAAGAAGGGCTCCAAGGACCTCTCCGACGGCCTCACCGACGCCAAGAAGGGCAGCGGCGAGCTGGCCGGCGGTCTGAAGAAGCTCGACAAGGGCGCGTCCGACCTGGAGACCGGCGCCCGGCAGGTCGCCAACGGCACCCAGGTGCTCGCCGACAGGGTCAACGGTGTGGCCGCCGACGTACGCCCGTACCTGAAGGACAACGGCAAGCAGATCGGCGACTCCGCCCGGTTGGTCTCCGACCTCTCCAAGGGCATGCGCAACAGCCTGGACCTCATCGTGAAGCGGGGGCCGACCCTGCGGACCGGCGCGCACATCGCCGCCGACGAACTGGCCGCCATCCACAAGGAGCAGTGCGAGGACAACCCGCTGCCCGACGCCAAGGCGTGCCCCAAGCTGGAGAAGGCGAAGGTGGCTTCCGCCGACGTGGCGACGGTCGCCGACGACCTCAACGAACTGGCCAAGGACAGCAACGGTGACCTGAAGAAGCTTGACGCACAGCTCAAGGACCTCCAGACGAAGGCCGACGCCCTCGCCAAGCGGGCGCCGAACCTCGACGAGGACCTCGCGTACGCCGTCGGCAAGATCAACGAGCTGAACGCCGGTGCCCACAAGGTCGCCACGGGCGCCGACACCCTGCACACCGGCCTGAGCACCGCCAAGTCGGGCTCCACCGAACTCGACAGCGGCGTCGGCCGGCTCAAGAAGGGCGCCGGCGAGCTCGACAGCGGCCTGTACAAGCTCGCCGACGGTTCCACCGAGCTGGCCACGGGCCTCAACGACGGCGTCGAGAAGATCCCCGACTACGACAAGGACTCCCGCGACCGCCGCACCGAGGTCATGGCCGACCCGGTCAAGCTCGCCTCCCAGTCGCTGCACAAGGCGCCCAACTACGGCACCGGATTCGCCCCGTACTTCATCCCGCTCTCCCTGTGGGTGGGCGCCATGGTGGCGTACATGCTGATCCAGCCGCTCAACCGCCGCGCGCTCGCCGCCGGTGCCTCCGCGTGGCGCATCGCGCTGGCCGGCTGGCTCCCGGTCGCCACGATCGGCGTGCTCCAGGTGGCGGCCCTGATGTCGGTCCTGCACTGGGCCCCCGGGCTGGGCCTGAAGATGGCCCGCCCCGCCGGGACGGTGGCCTTCCTGCTGCTGGTCACCTGCTGCTTCGCCGCGATCATCCAGTGGCTGAACGCCCGCTTCGGCGCCGCCGGACGGATCCTCGTCCTGGCCCTGCTGATGCTCCAGCTCACGTCGGCGGGCGGCACCTACCCGGTGCAGACCAGCCCCGGCTTCTTCAACGCGATCCACCCCTTCCTGCCGATGACGTACGTTGTCGAGGCACTGCGCCGGCTGATCACGGGCGGCGGCATCGGACCGGTCTGGCAGGCCTGCGCCGTGCTGGCCGCGTTCACCGCCGGGGCGCTCGCCCTGACCGCCCTCTCCGCGCGCCGCAAGCAGGTGTGGAGCCTGGACCGCCTGCACCCGGAGCTGAGCCTGTGAGCGCCGGGCCTGTGAGAATCGACGCCATGGACACCCAGAGCAGCAGACGGCAGGCCACCCGCACCAAGCTCTACGAGGCCGCTGTGACCCTCATCGCCGAGCAGGGCTTCTCGGCGACGACAGTGGACGAGATCGCGGAGCGCGCCGGGGTGGCCAAGGGCACGGTCTACTACAACTTCAAGAGCAAGACCGAGCTCTTCGAAGAGCTGCTGCGGCACGGGGTCGGACTGCTCACCCAGTCCCTGCGGGCCGCCGCCGACGAGACGGCGGCACGCGGCGGGACCAGGGTCGAGGCGCTGGACGCGATGATCCGGGCCGGTCTGGTGTTCATCGACCGCTACCCGGCCTTCACCCAGCTCTATGTGGCCGAGCTGTGGCGCACCAACCGCGCCTGGCAGTCGACCCTCCTGGTGGTGCGCCAGGAGGCGGTCGCCGTCGTCGAGACGGTGCTGCGGGAAGCCGTGGCCGGCGGCGAGCTGAGCGACGAGATCGACATCCCGCTGACCGCCGCCGCGCTGGTCGGGATGGTGCTGGTGGCGGCGCTGGACTGGCAGGCGTTCCAGCGTGAGCGATCCATCGACGACGTCCACTCGGCCCTGTCCCGGCTGCTGCACGGGCGCGTGAGCGGCCGCTAGTACGCGGAAGACCCCCGTACGCGACGAAAGCCGGTCCGGTGAGGCTCGATCCCCCCGAGCCTCACCGGACCGGCGTCATTCCCCCGTGTCCCCCGTATCCCCCGTGCGTCCCCCGTGTTCCCCCTTGGTGGGAGAGCCCTGACCACCGTGTTTCCCCCGTTGGTCCCGGGCCCTCCTTTGTGCACCCCCGTTCCGTCAGGTGCGCGGTGCCGGTACCGCCGCCCCGTGTCGGCGGTGTCGGCTCCGCGCCCCTTCCGTGGTCTCCACTCTTCCGTCCGGGCCGCTCCGGTCCCATCCGCGTACCTACTCATCTCGCCCCCTAGGTACGGGTACTCAGACGTCCGTGCTCATGCGCAGCCGGACGCCGGATAGGGTCCGTGACATGGCACGGATTGTGGTGATCGGCGCGGGGATGGGCGCCATGGCGGCGGCGGCCCGGCTGGCCGTGGCGGGCCACCGGGTGACGGTGTACGAGCGCACGGAGACGTACGGCGGCGCGGTCGGCCGGTACGAGCGGGACGGCTTCGCCTTCGACACCGGACCGGGGCTGCTGCACCTGCCCGCCGTGTACCGGGACCTGTTCGTGAAGACCGGCAAGGAGCCGCTGGAGCGGTGCGTCGAGCTGACCCAGGTCGACCCGGCGAGCCGGCACGTCTTCGCCGACGGTACGGCGGTCTCGCTGCCGAACGCCTCGCGCGCCGGAATCGTCTCCGCGCTGGACGCGGCGCTCGGCGCGGGCGCGGGGGCACGGTGGGGCGAGTTCCTGAACCGTGCCCGGGACGCCTGGGACCGCTCGCGGCGGCCGCTGCTGGAGGAGCCCCTGCCGGCCGACGTGACGCCGTTCGCGCGCGACCCGTACCCGGCGCCGAGGACCGGTCTGCTGCGCCGCCCGGCGGCCACGCTCGCCGAGGTGGGCCGGCGCGAGCTGCGCGACCCGCGGCTGGCGGCGCTGCTGGAGAGCCACGCCCTGGCGTACGGCTTCGATCCGGCGACCGCCCCCGCTGCCGCCGCCGTGCTGCCGTACATGGAGCAGACGTTCGGAAGCTGGTACGTCGGCGGCGGCATCCGGGCGCTGGCGGACGCCGTGTACGAGCGGTGCCGGCAGCGGAAGGTCGACTTCGTCTTCGGCACGTCGGTGACGGACGTCCTGGTCAAGGACGGCCGGGCCGTCGGCGTCGAGCTGGACGACCGGAAGGTGGTCGAGGCGGATCACCTCGTCGCGGGCGCGCCGCTGCTCGCGCTCTACCGGGACCAGGTCCTGGAGTGGGAGAGCACGGACGAGTGGCCGCGCCACCAGCAGGGGGTGCGGACGGGGCGGGTCACCGTGTGCCTGGCGCTGCGCGGCGCCCGGGAGGCGGACGCCGTCCACCGGACGGTGGTGCACTCCGCCGACCGGGAGGACGAGCTGGACGCCCTCGCACGGGGGCGGCTGTGCGACCGGCCCACGGTCGTGGTGCTGCGCCCCGACGACGAACGGCTGCGCCCGGACGGGGACCACGAGTCGGTGACGGTCACCGCGACGGTCCCGGCGGGCGGGGTGTGGGCGTCGGACAACCTCTGGGGCACGGCCGAGGGGTCGGCCGAGGCGTCTGCCGTGGAGGCGTTCGCCGACCGGATGGTCGAGGCCGCGGCGGCCGCCGTGCCCGGCCTGCGGGAGCGGCTGCTGTGGCGGGTGGTGCGTACCCCGGCCGACACGTTCCACGAGACGGGCGCGTACCAGGTGCCGGGTCCGGCACTGGCCGGCGCGCGCGGTTCGCTGCTGCCCGCCGCGAACCCGGCGCCGCTGGGCGGGCTGTACTTCGCCGGGGGGTGGGCGCACCCGGGCGGCGGGCTGGCCCACGCCGGGATGTCGGGCGCCCTGGTGGCCGGGCTGATCGTGGAGGGTGCGGGCTTCCGGGGCTCTCAGTAGCCTCCGGGGCGCTCAACCACGGACGCTTCAGTAGCGGTACGGGTCGCCCTGGGCCTGGCCCGGGTCGTAGCCGTACGGCGGCTGCTCCGGGGGCTGCTGGTCCCCGTCGCGCTGCTGCGGCACCCAGACGCCGCCGGGCGGGGTCTCCATGCCGTACTGGGGGGCGTAGGGGTCGGCGTACTGCTGCTGGCCGCCGTAGCCGTTGTCGTACGGGGTGGTGCCGGCGTACGGGTCGGAGTAGGCGGCGTACCCCTGCTGGTCCGTGGTTCCGTAGTCGTAGGTGGCCGTGGCGTAGCCGCCCTGCTGGTCGTACGCCGGGGCAGCGTAGGTGCCGTAACCCTGGTCGTACGAGGCGGTCTGGTCGGCGGGGGCGTAGCCGGGCACGGCGCCGTAGACCCCGTACTGGCCGGTCTCGTCCGGCAGCGGCTCCGGTGCGTAGACCGCCGTGGTCTCGGCGGCCGTCGGCTCCTGATCCCGGTACTGGTCCTGCTCCAGGTCCTGCTCCTGCTGCTCGTATGCCAGGTTCGAGACCTCCAGGGTCGGACCGGCGGCGGCGCCGCCCGTGGCCCCGGACTTGCGGCGGCGGCTGGCCCCGGGGCGGCCCCCGAGCGCCCACCCGGTCGAGAAGCCGCGCCGGAAGGAGAGCGTCACGTACGTCTGGCCGATCGCGAAGGCGATGGCGCCCGCGGCGATCACGGGGACGGAGGGCAGCAGCACGCCGAGGACCACGCCCAGGAACCCGGCGAAGGCGAGCAGCCGCCAGCGCAGCCGGGCCTTGTACTGCAGGAGCACTTCACCGAGCAGCCACAACGCGACGACGCCGAACGCGATGTAGAGGACCGTCCAGCCCATGCCCGCCCCTCTCGTACGGCCCCCCGCCCCGGGACGTGGCGGGTACGGCCGGTCAGGACTGCTCGTGCAGTCCGAGATTCTCGTAGATCTCGAGCGTCGCCGTGGAGTTGTTGAGCGTGATGAAGTGCAATCCGGGGACACCCTCGGAGAGCAGCCGTGCGCAGAACTCCGTCGCGAACTCGATGCCAATGGAGCGTACAGCGGCCGGATCGTCCTTGACGGCGAGGATCCGCTCTTTCAGCTCGGGCGGGAAGTGGGCGTTGCTGAGCTGAGCGAACCGTTCGATCTGCTTGACGCTGGTGACGGGCATGATCTCGGGGATGATCGGGGTCTCGCAGCCCTTGGCCGCGACCCGGTCGCGCAGCCGCAGATAGTCCTCGGGGAAGAAGAACATCTGGGTGATCGCGTAGTCCGCGCCCGCACGGCACTTGTCCACGAAGTGCCGGATGTCGCTGTCCCAGTCGGCGGAGCGCGGGTGCATCTCGGGGAAGGCCGCGACGCCGACGCAGAAGTCGCCGGACTCCTTGATCAGCCGGACGAGGTCGGCGGCGTACCGCACGCCCTGGGGGTGCGGGACCCACTCGCCCATCGGGTCGCCGGGCGGGTCGCCCCGGACGGCGAGGATGTTGCGGATGTCGGCGTCGGCGTACTGGCCGATCATGTTGCGCAGCTCGGCGATCGTGTGGTTGACGGCGGTGAGGTGCGCGACGGGGGTGAGCGTGGTGTCGGCGGCGATCTCCTGGGTGGCCTTGACCGTCCCTGCCCTGGTGGAGCCGCCGGCTCCGTACGTCACGGAGACGAAGCTCGGAGCCACGGCTTCGACGCGGCGCAGCGCGTTCCAGAGGTTCCGTTCGCCCTTCTCCGTCTTGGGCGCCCAGAACTCGAAGGAGTACGACGTTTTGCCGGTCGCGAGCAGATCGCGCACCGTTCGCGCGCGATCTGTCCTGGTGGAAGGTGTGCCAAGGGCCATACGGGCAGGTTAGCCACGGGTCGGGCGTCACCCAACCAGAGCAGGGTAATTTGTCGCTTTTGCCGGGTTGTTGTCCACCCCTTGGACAATCGTGGACAGGGTGACCGGGGCGGGGCACCCGCGCGGAGCGCCCGCTACGCCGTGCGCTCGCGGACCCGCTTGGCCAGCGCCGCCGTGGCCGCCGCCGGGTCGTCCGCCTCGGTGATCGCCCGGACGACGACGATCCGGCGGGCGCCGGCGTCCAGCACCTCGTCCAGGTTGCCCGCGTCGATGCCGCCGATCGCGAACCACGGGCGGTCCTGGTCCAGCGACGCCGCGTACCGCACGAGGCCGAGCCCCGGCGCGTACCGCCCCGGCTTGGTGGGCGTCGGCCAGCACGGGCCCGTGCAGAAGTAGTCGACGCCCGGCTCGGCGACCGCCGCGTCCACCTCGGCCTCCGCGTGCGTGGAGCGGCCCACCAGCACCTCGTCGCCCAGGATGGCGCGGGCGGCCGGAACGGGCAGGTCGCCCTGGCCCAGGTGCAGCACGTCGGCGCCGATGGCGTGCGCGACGTCCGCCCGGTCGTTCACCGCCAGCAGCTTGCCGTGCCGGCGGCAGGCGTCGGCGAACACGGCCAGGTGCTCCAGCTCCTCGCCCGCCTCCATGCCCTTGTCACGCAACTGCACGATGTCCACACCCGAGGCCAGCACGGCGTCGAGGAACTCGGGCAGGTCGCCCTGGCGCTTGCGGGCGTCCGTGCAGAGGTAGAGCCGGGCGTCGGCGAGCTGGGCGGCGCGTGCGGTGGACATGAGGTGTTCCCCCCGGTTGGTGCGGCGGTGTACGGGCCAGGGGCTTCCCGGCCCGTACACCGCCTGGTGTCGGTGTTCCGCCCGGCGTCGGCCGCCGGGCGCCTACCAGGACGTCGCCGGGCGCTTGCCAGGACGTCGCGGTGCTTACCAGGACGTCAGACGGCGAGCGCCTGGGCGCGGCGCTTCACCTCCGTGCCGCGATTCTCGCTGAGCGCCTGCGCGGGCGTGCCCGGCAGGCTCGGGTCGGGGGTGAAGAGCCACTCGAGCATCTCTTCGTCGGTGAAGCCGTCGTCCTTCAGGAGCGTCAGGGTCCCGGCGAGACCCTTGACCACCTTGCCGTCCTTGATGAAGGCGGCAGGGACCTGGAGCGTCCGGTTCTCACCCCGGCGCACGGCGATGAGCTGGCCCTCCTTGACCAACTGCCGCACGCGCGTCACCTCGACATCGAGCATTTCCGCGATGTCGGGCAGGTGGAGCCAGGCGGGGACGAGAGCATCGATCTTTGCGTCAATCTCGGTCACGGCACTAGCGTGCCATCCCGCACTGACAGTCGGTAGCCGGGCTACGCCGGACCGGCCCCCGCTACGCCCGAGCGGCCGACTTCAGCGGTACGGAGGGATCGGCGACGAGCCCCGGGTCGAGCGGCGTGCCGGCCTCGATGAGCTTGCGCCCCTGGGCCAGGTCGCGGGGGCGGCCGACGGCCAGCAGCGCGACCAGGACGTCCTGGCGCAGCCACGCCACCGACCAGGCGGCACCGGCCGGGTCGCCCCGCCACACCATCGTGTCGGCGGCCGGGTGATGACCGGCGTACTGCACGAACCGCCCGAACTGCTCGGACCAGAAGTACGGCACCGGGTCGTACGCCCGCGGGGCCTCGCCGACGATGTCGGCGGCCACCGTGCGCGGGCCCTGGAGGGCGTTGTCCCAGTGGTGCACCATCAGCCGCTCGCCGTAGCGGGCGGAGGGGAAGGACGCGCAGTCGCCCACGGCGTACACGTCGGGCGCGGCCGTGCGCAGGTGGTCGTCGGCGGTGATCGCGCCCTCGGGACCGAGCGCGATGCCCGAGCCGGCCAGCCACCCGGTGGCGGGCCGGGCGCCGATGCCGACGACCACGGCCCCGGCGGGCAGCAGACGCCCGTCCTCCAGGGCGACCTCGCCCGGTTCGAGGTGCGCCACGCGCGCGTGCGTCAGGAGTTTGGCGCCGCTCTCCTCGTACCACTCGGCCATCGGGGCGGCGACCTCGGCGGGCAGCGAGCCGGCGAGCGGCCGGTCGGCGGCCTCGACGACGGTGACCGCGCAGCCCGCCTCCCGGGCGGCCGTCGTGAACTCGGCGCCGATCCAGCCGGCGCCGACGACCACCACGTCGTGCTTCTCGGTCAGGACCGGGCGCAGCCGCTCGGCGTCGTCCAGGGTGCGCAGCAGGTGGACCCCGCGGACGCCCTCGGAGCCGGGCAGCGCGATGGGCTGGGCGCCGGTGGCGACGACGAGGACGTCGTACGGGACCGGCCCGGCCTCGGTGTCCACCTCGTGCGCGTCCGGGCGCAGGGCGGTGACCTCGACGCCCAGGCGCAGTTCGATGCCGAGCGACTCGAAGTCCACGTCGAAGGCCGATCCCTCCGCCGTGCCCAGGAGCACCGCCTTGGACAACGGGGGCCGGTCGTAAGGCTGGTGGGGCTCCGCGCCGATCAGCAGCACGGGCCCGGTGAAGCCCTGCTCGCGCAGCGCCACGGCCGTCTGCACACCCGCCATCCCGGCGCCGACGATGACGACGCGCCGCTCTGCTTCCATCCGCTCGTTCACCCGTCCACCTTATGCACCTGACACATCGTCAAGAAGAGACCGGGAGGAAAGGACGGAAGACGGAAGCTCCTCCACCACGCTGGTACCGCTGCCCTCCTGGGACTCCCATTCCCAGCTCTCCTCCAGCCGAACGCGCCCGTCGTCCAGTTCCACGACCGTGGAGACGCAGTGACCCGACGCCGTCCGGCCGTCGCGCTTGAGCTGGACATACCGAAAGTCGAGACGATCTCCCTCACGCGTCCCGACGAGGTGGCCGCGCACCACGTCCCCGCCCGCGTACTCGGCCCAGACGCACCCGTCGTCCTCGTGGTACGTGAACCGGGTCGCCGTACCGACCTGACCGGGAGCCTGGTCCACCACCGGGGAGAGGACGAGCCCGTCGAGCGACCGCGCCACGGTGAAGCTCCCTTACAGCCAGTTGCGGGGTGGGGTTAGTCTGGCCACCGTAGAGCACTCGCGGGAGCCCGGACGTACCGGGCTGAGAGGGAGGCTGGGACGGCCTCCGACCGTACGAACCTGATCCGGGTCATGCCGGCGAAGGGAGGGGCTGGACGCCCATGCATCCACGTACGTCAGACGTCCTCGTCATCGGGGGCGGAATCATCGGCCTGGTCACGGCCTGGCGGGCGGCGCAGCGCGGCCTGCGGGTCGCCGTGGTCGACCCGGGGCCGGGCGGCGGGGCCGCGCAGGTCGCGGCGGGCATGCTCGCCGCGGTCACCGAGCTCCACTACGGCGAGGAGACGCTCCTCGGGCTCAATCTGGAGTCGGCGCGCCGCTACCCCGACTTCGTCACCGAACTCCGGCAGGCCGCCGGCGGCGTGGACGTCGGCTACCGCGCGTGCGGCACGCTCGCCGTCGCGCTGGACGCCGACGACCGTGCCCACCTGCGGGAGCTGCACGCGCTCCAGCAGCGCTCGGGCCTGGACTCGGAGTGGCTGACCGGCCGCGAATGCCGCCGCCTGGAGCCCATGCTGGCGCCCGGTGTGCGCGGCGGACTGCGGGTGGACGGCGACCACCAGGTCGACCCGCGACGACTGGCCGCCGCCCTGCTGGCCGCCTGCGAGCGGGCGGGCGTGGTGGTCCACCGCGCCTGGGCGGAGCGGCTGGTGGTCCTGCGGGACCGGGCGGCGGGGGTGCTGCTGAGCGACGGCACCGAGCGGGCCGCCGACCAGGTGGTGCTGGCCGCCGGCAGCCTGAGCGGCCGGCTCGGCGGCGTACCGGACGAGGTGCTGCCGCCGGTACGGCCCGTCAAGGGGCAGGTACTGCGGCTGTCCGTGCCTTCCGCGTACGCGCCGTTCCTGAGCCGTACGGTCCGGGCGGCCGTGCGCGGCAGCCATGTGTACCTGGTGCCGCGCGAGAACGGCGAGCTCGTGGTCGGCGCGACGAGCGAGGAGCTCGGCTGGGACACCACGGTCACGGCGGGCGGGGTGTACGAGCTGCTGCGCGACGCGCACGAGCTGGTGCCCGGCATCACGGAGCTGCCCCTGACCGAGACCCGCGCGGGCCTGCGGCCCGGCTCCCCGGACAACGCGCCGCTGCTGGGGCCGACCGCACTGCCCGGTCTGCACCTGGCGACGGGGCACTACCGCAACGGGGTGCTGCTGACCCCCGTCACCGGGGACGTGATGGCCACCGTGCTGACCACCGGGGAGCTCCCGGAGGAGGCCCGCGCCTTCGCCCCGGCCCGCTTCTCCCCCGCCGCCTCGCCCGCCACCTTCCCCGCGGCCTCCCCCGCCACCTCCACCATCACCGTAGGAGTGTCATGAACGTCTCCGTGAACGGCGAGGCGCGACAGCTCGCCGGCCCCACCACCCTCGACGCCCTGGTCGCCACCCTCACCACCGCGCCGTCCGGGGTCGCCGCCGCCGTCAACGAGACCGTCGTACCGCGCAGCCAGTGGCCGGGGACGCTGCTCGGCGACGGTGACCGGGTCGAGGTCCTCACCGCGGTCCAGGGGGGCTGACCCATGGCCGACGACCGTCTGACCATCGCCGGGACCACGTTCGACTCCCGGCTGATCATGGGTACGGGCGGGGCGCCCAGCCTCGACGTACTGGAACGCTCCCTGGCGGCCAGCGGCACGGAGCTGACGACCGTGGCGATGCGCCGCCTCGACCCGACCGTGCAGGGCT
The DNA here is from genome assembly GCF_040674455.1 of Streptomyces sp. NPDC049837. Classification (NCBI taxonomy): domain Bacteria; kingdom Bacillati; phylum Actinomycetota; class Actinomycetes; order Kitasatosporales; family Streptomycetaceae; genus Streptomyces; species Streptomyces sp. NPDC049837. Next base: position 14,460 of record NZ_JBFAMP010000006.1, read on the forward strand.
CGGTCCTGTCCGTCCTCGACAAGCTCGGCATCCGCGTCCTGCCGAACACGGCGGGCTGCTTCACGGCGGGCGAGGCCGTGCTGACGGCCCGCCTCGCGCGGGAGGCGCTCGGTACGGAGTGGATCAAGCTGGAGGTCGTCGCGGACGAGCGGACCCTGCTGCCCGACCCGATCGAGCTGCTCGACGCGGCCGAGACGCTGGTCGACGACGGCTTCACGGTCCTGCCGTACACGAACGACGACCCGGTGCTGGCGCGCAAGCTGGAGGACGTGGGCTGCGCGGCCATCATGCCGCTGGGCTCGCCCATCGGGTCGGGGCTCGGCATCCGCAACCCGCACAACTTCCAGCTCATCGTGGAGCACGCGCGCGTGCCGGTGATCCTCGACGCCGGCGCCGGTACGGCGTCCGACGCGGCGCTGGCCATGGAGCTGGGCTGCGCGGCCGTGATGCTCGCGTCGGCGGTGACCCGGGCCCAGGAGCCGGTCCTCATGGCGGAGGCGATGCGGCACGCCGTCGAGGCGGGCCGCCTGGCCCACCGAGCCGGGCGCATCCCCCGCCGGCACTTCGCCGAGGCCTCATCACCGGTCGAGGGCCGCGCGGCCCTGGACCCGGAGCGGCCTGCGTTCTAGGGCCGCACCGGGCCGGGCGCGGCCGGTGTCGCGGGAGCCGCGGCCGCGCCCGGCGGCGGTGGGTGTCACAGGTCGGCTTCAGTCCAGGCCGTTGCAGGTACGGGGCGGTGGGGGTGTCGGTGGGGGCTCGTAGACTCGGGCGGGTGGATACGACCCTGCACGACCCCCTCGTCGGCCAGCTCCTCGACGGCCGCTACCGGGTCGACGCGCGCATCGCCGTCGGTGGCATGGCCACCGTCTACCGGGCCGTCGACACCCGGCTCGACCGGGTGCTCGCCCTCAAGGTGATGCATCCCGCCCTCGCGACCGACGCGACGTTCGTGGAGCGGTTCATCCGCGAGGCCAAGTCCGTGGCGCGCCTCTCGCACCCCAATGTGGTCGGCGTCTTCGACCAGGGCGCCGACGGGGCGTACGTCTACCTGGCGATGGAGTACGTCGCCGGGTGCACCCTCCGCGACGTGCTGCGCGAGCGCGGCGCGCTCCAGCCCCGGGCGGCGCTCGACATCCTGGAGCCGGTGCTCGCCGCGCTGGGGGCCGCGCACCGGGCCGGGTTCGTCCACCGGGACATGAAGCCCGAGAACGTCCTGATAGGGGACGACGGCCGGGTCAAGGTCGCCGACTTCGGGCTCGTCCGGGCCGTCGGCGCCGCCACCAACACCACCGGCTCCGTCCTCGGCACCGTGTCGTACCTGGCGCCCGAGCAGATCGAGCACGGCACCGCCGACACGCGCGCGGACGTGTACGCGTGCGGTGTCGTCCTCTACGAGATGCTGACCGGTGCCAAGCCGCACGCGGGCGACACGCCCGCCCAGGTCCTCTACCAGCATCTGAACGCGGACGTCCCGCCGCCCTCCGCCGCCGTGCCCGGCCTCTCGGTCGAGCTGGACGAGCTGGTGGCGAGCGCCACCGCCCGCAACCCCGAGGTGCGCCCGCACGACGCGGTGGCGCTCCTCGCGCAGACCCGCGAGGCCCGCGCCGCGCTCGGCGACGACCAGCTCGACCTGATCCCGCCCCAGGCCCGTACCGAGGGCGACGGCGACGGTGAGGCCGGCGGCTCCGAGGACCCCACCAGCGTGATCGCGCGGGCCCTGCCCGGCGAGCAGGACGGCGTCCAGCGCACCAGCCGGCTCGCCATGCCCCCGCAGCCAGGGCCCGAGCCGGAGCGCCACCACCCCGCCCGCGCCCCCTTCGGCAACGCCCGTCGTGGCGTGCTCGCCGCCGTCGTCGCCGTCCTGCTGGTCCTCGGTGTGGGCGCGGGTGTCTGGTACATCAACTCGGGGCAGTTCACCCGGGTCCCCACCGTGCTCGGCCAGACCCAGGCGGAGGCCGAGAAGCGGCTCGCCGACGCCGGACTGGACGTCAAGGACGTCAAGCGGGACTACAGCAACGCCTACAAGCGGGGCACCGTCATGGCCGCCGACCCCGCACCGGGCGAGCGCATCCGCGGCAATGGCTCGGTGACCCTCACCGTCTCGCGCGGCCCCAGGATCGTGAAGGTGCCGAACCTCAAGGGCCTGGCGGTCGCCGACGCCAAGCGGGAGCTCACCAAGGCCGGTCTGGCACCGGGCGTCATCACCCGGGCGTTCAGCCAGGAGTTCGAGCAGGGGACGGTGATCAGCTCCGACCCGGAGGCCGGCGCCGAGCGCAATCCCGACTCGGCGGTCGCCCTGGTCGTCAGCAAGGGTGCCCCCGTCGACGTCCCGGACGTCACCGGGGAGACCGTGGAGGACGCCACCCGGACGCTGGAGGATGCCGGGCTCACCGTGAAGGTCGCCCCCGCGCGCGTCCACTCCACCGAGGCGGCGGGCAGCGTGGCCGCCCAGTCCCTCGCCCAGGGCAAGCAGGCGGCCAAGGGCGACACGATCACCCTCACCGTCTCCAAGGGCCCGCGCATGGCCGACGTCCCCGACGTCACCGGGAAGAGCGTCGACGACGCCAAGCGGGAGCTGGAAGGCGCCGGCTTCACGGTGAAGGTCGAGAAGAGCTTCCCCTTCCTCGGGGACACCGTCGACAGCCAGTCCGTCAGCGGCGGCGAGCAGGCGCCCGAGGGCAGCACCATCACCATCAAGACCAAGGGACTGTAGAAGCACATGAGGAACCCCGTCGGCGGCCATGTTCCCGTGGCCGGCGGCCTCGCGAAGACCGGACTCACCTACGCCCGCGAGATCGGCGCCGAGACCGTCCAGGTCTTCGTCGCCAACCCGCGCGGCTGGGCCACGCCCGCCGGAAATCCGGTCCAGGACGAGCTGTTCCGCGAGGAGTGCGCCGCCGGCGGCATACCCGCGTACGTCCACGCCCCCTACCTGATCAACTTCGGCTCCCACACCGAGGCGACCGTCGAGTTCTCCGTGGCCTCCCTCCGCCACTCGCTGCGCCGCGCCCGGGACATCGGCGCGCTCGGCGTGGTCGTGCACACCGGTTCGGCGACCGGCGGCCGCCCCCGGCAGGAGGCCCTGGCGCAGGTACGCACGCACATGCTGCCGCTGCTGGACGAGCTCGACCACGACGACGACCCGTTCCTGCTGCTGGAGTCGACGGCCGGTCAGGGCGCCTCGCTCTGCTCCCGCACCTGGGACTTCGGCCCGTACTTCGAGGCGCTCGATGCCCACCCCAGACTGGGCATCTGCCTGGACACCTGCCACATCTTCGCGGCCGGGCACGACCTGACCGGCGAGCACGGCGTACGCCAGACCCTGGACCTGCTGGTCGACACGGTCGGCGAGGGCCGGCTGAAGCTGATCCACGCCAACGACTCCAAGGACGTGGTGGGCGCGCACAAGGACCGTCACGCGAACATCGGCGCGGGTCACATCGGTGAGGACCCGTTCCGTGAGCTGATGCGCCACCCGGCCACCGACGGCGTTCCGCTGGTCATCGAGACTCCCGGCGGCAAGGAGGGACACGCCGCGGACATCGAGCGCCTGAAGAAGCTGCGGGACGGTTGAGGAATACCCCCGGGGGGTATACGGTTCTTGCTGTCGGCAGGAACCGCTACCGCCACATGACCCTGGGGGCTCTCATGCAGCACGGAACTCACACCCAGCACGGCGAGCACGAGCACCACAGGCACCACGAGCAGCACGAGCAGCACGAGCGGCACGAGCAGCACGAGCGGCAGCATCAGCACCACGACCACCGGCACCATGAGCACCAGCACGGCACCGGCAGGGTGAGCTGGTCCATGGCCGCCCAGGCCACCCTCCACTGCCTCACCGGCTGCGCCATCGGCGAGGTCCTGGGCATGGTCATCGGCACGGCCCTGGGCTGGAGCACCGTGCCCACGATGGCCCTCGCCATCGCCCTGGCCTTCTTCTTCGGTTACGCGCTCACCCTGCGCGGCATCCTGAAGGCCGGCGTGGACTTCAGGACCGCCTTCCGGGTGGCCCTGGCCGCCGACACGCTGTCCATCGCCGTCATGGAGCTGATCGACAACGGCGTACTGGCCCTGTGGCCCGGCGCGATGGACGCGCACCTCACCGACGGGTTCTTCTGGGGCGTCCTCGCCTTCGCCCTCTTCGCCGCCTTCGTCGTCACCACGCCCGTCAACAAGTGGATGATCGGCCGTGGCAAGGGCCACGCGGTGGTGCACCAATACCACTGAGCACCCAGTACCGCCAGGGGGTATATCAGAGCTCCGGGCCGTCCCCCGGCTCCTCCTGGTACGAGTACCGCTGCTCCGTCCACGGGTCGCCGATGTTGTGATAGCCGCGCTCCTCCCAGAAGCCGCGGCGATCGGCGGTCATGTACTCCACGCCCCGGACCCACTTGGGCCCCTTCCAGGCGTACAGGTGCGGCACGATGAGCCGCAGCGGGAACCCGTGCTCGGCGGTGAGCAGCTCACCGTCCTTGTGGGTGGCGAAAATCGTTCGGTCCGAAGCGAAGTCGGAGAGCCGCATGTTCGCGCTGAATCCGTACTCCGCCCACACCATCACATGCGTGACAGCGGCGGCCGGCGGCGCGAGTTCGAGGATCGTACGGGCGGGGACCCCACCCCATTCGGCCCCCAGCATGCTGTACTTCGTGACGCAGTGCAGGTCGGCCACCACCGTCGAGAAGGGCAGCGCCGAGAACTCCTCGTGGTTCCAGGTGCGCTTGTCGCCGCCCGCCGTGGCGCCGAAGACCCTGAACTCCCAGCGGTCCGGCTTGAACTTGGGGACCGGCCCGTAGTGGGTGACCGGCCAGCCGCGCTGAAGCCGCTGTCCCGGTGGAAGCTCGGACTCCCCTGCTGCCCGGTGTTCCCCGCTCCCTGGCTGACCCATGTCTCAATGGTGACAGACCGGGAGGGGTGGTCATGACCAGCGACGAGGCCGATTCGGGCAACTCCTACTAAGCGTGCACTTACTGGACGGCCCTGGATCAGCGGTGCGAGGATGCGCGGCATCTGACCCGTTCACACGCGCGGAAGGAGCCTCTGCGATGCAGGGCGACCCCGAGGTCATCGAGTTCCTCAACGAGCAGCTCACCGCCGAGCTCACGGCGATCAACCAGTACTTCCTGCACGCGAAGATGCAGGAGAACTTCGGGTGGACGAAGCTCGCCAAATACACCCGTGCGGAGTCGTTCGACGAGATGAAGCACGCCGAGGTGCTGACCGACCGGATCCTCTTCCTCGAAGGCCTGCCGAACTACCAGCGGCTCTTCCACGTCCGCATCGGCCAGACCGTGACGGAGATGTTCCAGGCGGACCGGCAGGTCGAGGTCGAGGCGATCGACCGGCTCAGGCGGGGCATCGAGGTCATGCGCAGCAAGGGCGACATCACGTCGGCGAACATCTTCGAGTCGATCCTGGCGGACGAGGAGCACCACATCGACTACCTCGACACACAGCTCGACCTCGTCAACAAGCTCGGTGAGGCGCTCTACCTCGCCCAGCTCATCGAGCAGCCGGACAGCTAGGCCGCGCGGGCCCGACGGCGTCCCGCGGAGCCTAAGCGGCTTCGGGGAGCTCGACGACGGCGTCCACGGCTCCGTCGGCCACGAGCGCGGGCTTCCCCTGGTCCACCAGCTCGCGCCGGGGGCAGTTCCCCCGGCCGAGGATCGCCTGTATGCGGCGTACGCAGGAGCCGCAGTCCGTGCCGGCCTTGCAGGCCGACGCTATCTGGCGAGGGGTGCAGGCACCGGCGTCCGCGTGTTCCTTGACCTGCTTCTCGGTGACACCGAAGCACGAGCAGACGTACACGCGGTTCACCTCCCTGCGGGGCTCGACGGGATCTGTGGCTGGAGACCCCGCCCTTGATCGGTGAGGCTAACCTAACCTTACCCGCAGCCCACGGCGTGCAAAAGTCCGGCAAACGGCGATGGGGCGCGGATCACATGGATCCGCGCCCCATCGGCACGTCAAGGCCACTTTCGGCCAAGATCACTGGTCGCGGTACATCTCCGCGACCAGGAACGCCAGGTCCAGCGACTGGCTGCGGTTGAGCCGCGGGTCGCAGGCCGTCTCGTAGCGCTGGTGCAGGTCGTCGACGAAGATCTCGTCGCCGCCGCCCACGCACTCGGTGACGTCGTCACCGGTCAGCTCCACGTGGATGCCGCCCGGGTGCGTACCCAGCTCCTTGTGGACCTCGAAGAAGCCCTTGACCTCGTCGAGCACGTCGTCGAAACGGCGCGTCTTGTGGCCGGAGGCCGCCTCGAAGGTGTTGCCGTGCATCGGGTCGGTCACCCAGGCCACGGTGGCACCGGACGCGGTGACCTTCTCGACCAGTTCGGGGAGCTTGTCGCGGACCTTGTCGGCGCCCATGCGGACGATGAAGGTCAGCCGGCCCGGCTCCCGCTCCGGGTCGAGACGGTCGATGTACGTCAGCGCCTCGTCGACCGTGGTCGTCGGGCCCAGCTTGATGCCGATCGGGTTACGGATCTTCGACGCGAACTCGATGTGCGCCCCGTCGAGCTGGCGGGTGCGCTCGCCGATCCACACCATGTGGCCCGAGGTGTCGTAGAGCTGCCCGGTCCGGGAGTCGACGCGGGTCAGCGCCGACTCGTAGTCCAGCAGCAGCGCCTCGTGGGAGGCGTAGAACTCCACCGTGCGGAACTCGGCCGGGTCGGTGCCACAGGCCTTCATGAAGTTCAGCGCGTTGTCGATCTCGCGCGCGAGCTGCTCGTAGCGCTGGCCCGACGGCGAGGACTTCACGAAGTCCTGGTTCCAGGCGTGCACCTGGCGCAGGTCGGCGTAACCACCGGTGGTGAACGCGCGCACCAGGTTCAGCGTCGAGGCGGACGCCTGGTACATGCGCTTCAGCCGCTCCGGGTCCGGGACCCGGGCCTCCTCGGTGAACTCGAAGCCGTTGACGGAGTCGCCCCGGTACGTCGGCAGCGTCACCCCGTCGCGGGTCTCGGTCGGCTTGGAGCGCGGCTTGGAGTACTGACCCGCGATCCGGCCCACCTTCACGACGGGCACGGAGGCGGCGTACGTCAGCACGGCGCCCATCTGGAGCAGGGTCTTGAGCTTGTTACGGATGTGGTCGGCCGACACGGCGTCGAAGGCCTCGGCGCAGTCGCCGCCCTGGAGCAGGAACGCCTCGCCCCTGGCGACGGCTCCCATCCGGGCGCGCAGCAGATCGCACTCGCCCGCGAAGACGAGCGGCGGATACGACTCGAGGTCCGCGATCACATCGCGCAGAGCCTCGGCATCGGGGTACTCGGGCTGCTGCGCCGCGGGAAGGTCTCGCCAGGTGTTGCCACCGGTTGCGGTGGACTTAGCGTTCACGGTCACGTGCACAACCTTACGGGGTCTTCCCATTCGTCCATTTAGGCGCTCACCTGATGAGACAACGAATCTTGAAGGCTCTCCCGGCTCCGTGCGGTAGGGTGCGGCCCATGTTCGCGCTTTCGACCCAGAACTGGTGGTGGACCGCTCATCCGGCGGCCCACTGACTGCGCGTACACCGACACACGCGAAGGCCGCCCGAGGGGCGGCCTTCTTCCGTTTCGGCGGGCCGTTCCTCTCCACCCGGAAGGAACGCATCACATGGATCTCAGCCGGCTGCTCGACGGCTCCTGCCCGCCCTTCGCCCTGCTGCGGCGCCGCACCCCGGGCCGTGATCACGACACCGTCGAGGTGCTGATCGGTGCCGTGCACGAGGCGGAGCACCTCGCGGACATCCCCGTCGGGGACCGGCCCGCCCTCGCCCTGGTGCCGTTCCGGCAACTGCGGGAGCGGGGCTTCGACGTGCGGGACGACGGCACGCCGCTGTCCGTGCTGGTCGCCGACGAGGCGTACGAGCTTCCGCTCGCCACCGCCCTGGAGCAGTTGCCCGCGCACGACGTGAACGTCGAGGCGGGTGCCTTCGACGTGTCCGACGAGGAGTACGCGCGGACGGTCCGCCGGGTGATCGAGGACGAGATCGGGCGAGGCGAGGGGGCGAACTTCGTCATCCGCCGCACGTACCGGGGCCGTATCCCCGGGTTCGGGCGGCGGGACGCGCTGGCGCTGTTCCGGCGGCTGCTGGCCGGCGAGCGGGGCGCGTACTGGACCTTCGTCGTACACACCGGGGAGCGCACCCTGGTCGGGGCCAGCCCCGAGGTGCACGTGCGGATGTCGGGCGGCACGGTCGTCATGAACCCGATCAGCGGGACGTACCGCTACCCGGCCGCCGGGCCCACCGCCGACGACCTGCTCTCCTTCCTCGCCGACCGCAAGGAGACCGAGGAGCTCTCCATGGTCGTGGACGAGGAGCTGAAGATGATGTGCACGGTCGGCGACATGGGCGGCGTGGTGATCGGGCCGCGGCTGAAGGAGATGGCGCACCTCGCGCACACCGAGTACGAGCTGCGCGGCCGCTCGTCGCTGGACGTGCGGGACGTGCTGCGCGAGACGATGTTCGCGGCGACGGTCACCGGGTCGCCGGTGCAGAACGCCTGCCGGGTCATCGAGCGCCATGAGGCGGGCGGGCGCGGCTACTACGCGGGGGCGCTGGCGCTGCTCGGTACGGACGCGGGCGGGGCGCAGACCCTGGACTCGCCGATCCTGATCCGTACCGCCGACATCGCGGCCGACGGCGAGCTGCGCGTGGCGGTCGGCGCCACGCTGGTGCGGCACTCGGACCCGGCGGGCGAGGTCGCCGAGACGCACGCCAAGGCGGCGGGCGTGCTGGCGGCGCTGGGGGTGCGCCCCGGGCGGCCGCGCGAGGAGTCCGTACGGCCCCGGCTCGCGGATGATCCGCGTGTCCGGGCGGCCCTGGACGCGCGGCGGGCGGACCTGGCGCCGTTCTGGCTGCGGATGCAGGAGCTGAGCGCCGAGCCGGCCGGGCACGCCCTGGTGGTGGACGGGGAGGACACGTTCACCGCGATGCTCGCGCACCTGCTGCGCTCCTCGGGCCTGGAGGTCACGGTCCGCCGGTTCGACGAGCCGGGTCTGCGGGAGGCGGCGCTCGCGCACGAGGGCCCGGTGGTGCTGGGGCCCGGGCCGGGCGACCCCGGCGACCTGGCCGACCCGAAGATGCGCTCCCTGCGGGCGCTGGCCGCCGAACTCGTGCGCGGCCATCGGCACGGGCTGCTGGGCGTGTGCCTCGGCCATGAGCTGATCGCCGCCGAGCTGGGCCTGGACATCGTGCGCAAGGCGGTGCCCTTCCAGGGCGCCCAGGTGCGGATCGACCTGTTCGGTACGGAGGAGACGGTCGGGTTCTACAACAGCTTCACCGCCCGGTGCGACCGGGAGGCGGCGGCCGAGCTGGCGGCGCACGGCGTGGAGGTGAGCCGTGACCCGGTGACCGACGAGGTGCACGCGCTGCGCGGGCCGGGCTTCGCGGGCGTCCAGTTCCATCCGGAGTCGGTGCTGACGCTGCGGGGCGCGTCGGTCGTGCGGGACCTCGTGCGGGCGCTGGACGTCAGCCGGAGGTGAGGGCCGCTGCCGGGCGGCATCACATCGTCCGAGGTCCGCCCCCGCGCCGGGCCCGTCAGCCGAAGAAGACGCCGACCTCGGCGTACAGCTCGGGGTTCACCGTCTTCAGCTTCGCGGTCGCCTCGCCGATCGGTACGCGGACGATGTCCGTGCCGCGCAGGGCGACCATGGTGCCGAAGTCGCCGTCCCGGACGGCGTCGATGGCGTGCAGCCCGAACCGGGTGGCCAGCCAGCGGTCGAAGGCGCTCGGTGTGCCGCCTCGCTGGACGTGGCCGAGGACGGTGGTGCGGGCCTCCTTCCCGGTCCGTTTCTCGATCTCCTTGGCGAGCCACTCGCCGACCCCCGAGAGCCGGACGTGGCCGAAGGAGTCCAGCGTCCGGTCCTTGAGGACCATGTCGCCGTCCTTGGGCATGGCGCCCTCGGCGACGACGACGATCGGCGCGTACGACGCCCGGAAGCGGGAGGTGACCCAGGAGCAGACCTGCTCCACGTCGAAGCGCTGCTCGGGGATGAGGATCACGTTGGCGCCGCCGGCCAGGCCTGAGTGCAGGGCGATCCAGCCGGCGTGACGGCCCATCACCTCCACCACCAGCACGCGCATGTGGGACTCGGCGGTGGTGTGGAGACGGTCGATGGCCTCCGTCGCGATCCCGACGGCCGTGTCGAAGCCGAAGGTGTAGTCGGTGGCGGACAGGTCGTTGTCGATGGTCTTCGGTACGCCGACGCAGGGGATGCCGTACTCGCCGCTCAGGCGGGCGGCGACGCCCAGCGTGTCCTCGCCGCCGATCGTGATCAGCGCTGCCACGTCGTGCTTGGCGAGGGTGTCCTTGATGCGGCGGACACCGTCCGCCGCCGTGAGGGGGTTGGTGCGCGAGGAGCCGAGGATGGTGCCGCCGCGCGGCAGGATGCCGCGCACGGCCTGGATGTCGAGGCGTACGGTGTCGCCCTCCAGGGGCCCGCGCCAGCCGTCGCGGAAGCCGGTGAAGGCGTAGCCGTACTCCTGGACGCCCTTGCGGACGATGGCGCGGATGACCGCGTTGAGACCGGGGCAGTCGCCGCCTCCGGTCAGTACTCCGACCCGCATGGATCTTCCCTTCGCCGTCACGGGGACGATGGAGACGTACGCGGGTCACGCTAGTGGTGACGTACGTCACTCCGGGACGGTACGAACGGTGAATTCCGGGCGGGCGTAGGAGAGTTACGCGCTACGCGTCGTCGAGGCCGCGTTCTATCGCGTACCGCACCAGCTCGACCCTGTTGTGGAGCTGGAGCTTGCCGAGCGTGTTCTGGACGTGGTTCTGGACGGTGCGGTGGGAGATGACCAGGCGCTCGGCGATCTGCTTGTAGCTCAGGCCCTTGGCGACCAGCCGCAGCACCTCGGTCTCGCGGTCGGTGAGCTGGGGGGCCTTCGGCTCGTCCGCGCCGGCGGCGGGCATCGGCTCCGAGGCCAGGCGGCGGTACTCGCCGAGAACCAGGCCGGCCAGGCCCGGCGTGAAGACCGGGTCGCCGACGGCCGTGCGGCGCACGGCGTCGAGCAGCTCGGCCGTGCTGGCCGACTTCAGCAGGTACCCGGTCGCGCCGGACTTCACCGCCTCCAGGACGTCGGCGTGCTCGCCGCTCGCGGAGAGCACCAGCACCCGCAGCGCGGGATTGGCCCCGACCAGTTCCTTGCAGACCTGGACGCCCGGCTTGGCGGGCAGGTTCAGGTCGAGGACCAGCACGTCGGGGCTGGTGGCCAGGGCGCGGCGCACCGCCTGCTCGCCGTCGCCGGCCGTGGCCACCACGTCGAACCCGGCCTCCGCCAGGTCCCGGGCGACGGCGTCCCGCCACATCGGGTGGTCGTCGACCACCATCACCTTGATCTGCTGCTGCTCGCTCATCGTCCTGCCTTCCCCCGCGAGGCCCTTGCCTTCGGAACCTTCAATTCGACTTCTGTGCCCTGCCCCGGCACCGAGACCAGCTCGGCGGTGCCGCCCAGGTCCCGGAGCCTGCCCTGGATGGACTGCGCGACGCCGAGCCGCCCCTCGCCCTCCGCCTGCGCGAGCCGCCCCTCCGGGATGCCCGGGCCGTCGTCCCGTACCGTCACGATCACCTCGTCCGGCCAGTCCTCGACCAGGATCCAGGCGCGGGCGCCCTCACCCGCGTGTCTGTGGACATTGTCCAGGGCGGCACTGACAGCGGCCGCGAGCTCCTTCGCCGCGGCGGGCGGCAGCAGCACCGGAGCGCCCGGTTCCGAGAAGGTGACCCGGGCTCCGGCGTGCGGCGCCAGCAGGGTGCGCAGGTCGGACGGCCCGTCGTCGGTCTCGTCGGGCTCGTCCACCTCGCGCACCACGGCGCCCAGGGACTCGTCCTCCGAGACGTGCGAGGTACGGGTCAGGCCGCCCGCGACCAGGGTGCGCAGCGCGACCTCCTGCTCGCCCGCCATCCGGCCCAGCTCGGCGGCCTCGCCGCCCAGGGCCGTGCCCCGGCGCTGGACCATGGCGAGGACCTGGAGGACCGAGTCGTGGATGTCGCGGGCCAGCCGCTCCCGCTCGCGGGTGGCGGCCTCGATCTCCAGGGCCCGCGCGAGGGTCCGCTCGGAGGCGCGGGCGACCTCGACGACGTAACCGATCGCTATGGAGGCCACCCACACCAGCAGCACGTTGTGCAGGGTGTCCCGGCTGGGGTGGCCGCGTTCGACGATGTTGGCGACGGCGACCAGGGAGGAGGCGAACCCCGCCCAGCGCCAGCCGCCCTTGATGGCGTACGCGAGGACCGAGCCGGCCGTCCAGATGCTCGGCAGCGTCGGGCCGTCGACCGACTGGGCGTGCGCGTCGGCCAGTGGGGTGAGCAGGATGCCGGTGAGGGCGATGGTCAGGTCGGCGACCAGGAAGCGCTTGGTGCAGCTCGTCGCACCGGCCACCTTGGGGAGCGTGGCCAGCGTCCAGAGGCACATCACGGCGAGGAAGGCCACGGCCACCCAGGGGCGCTCGAACTTGTCCCGGGTGAAGACGAACAGGAGCACCGCGTACGCCATGGTCAGGACGCGGTAGGCGGTCAGCGCCCGCCACAGCGGCTGCTCGACGGACATGCGGACGACGCGCTCGCGTTTGGCCAACTTCCCCACCCCTGGACGGACGGCGCGGGCACGCGCCGGACCGCGGTTACGCGCCCGACTGCTCGCGCTCGGCCTTCGCCGCTTCCTTGGCGGCTTCCTTCGCCGCCTCCTTGGCGGCCTTCTCCGCATCGGCGATCTGCCGCTTGGCCGCCGTCGCGTAGATGTCGACGTACTCCTGGCCGGAGAGCTTCATGATCTCGTACATCACCTCGTCGGTGACCGAGCGCAGGATGAAGCGGTCGCCGTCCATGCCCTTGTAGCGGCTGAAGTCCAGGGGCTTGCCGATCCGGATGCCCGGCCGCATCAGCTTGGGGATGACCTTGCCGGGCGGCTGGATCTTCTCGGTGTCGATCATGGCGACCGGGATGACCGGCGCGCCGGTGGCCAGCGCCACGCGCGCGAGGCCACCCGGCTTGCCCCGGTAGAGCCGGCCGTCCGGCGAACGGGTGCCCTCCGGGTAGATGCCGAACAGCTCACCGCGCTCGATGACCTCGATACCGCTCCTGATCGCGGCCTCGCCCGCGCCGCGCGCGCCCGAGCGGTCCACGGGCAACTGGCCGACGCCCTTGAAGAACGCGGCGGTGAGCTTGCCCTTCACACCGGGCGAGGTGAAGTACTCCGCCTTGGCGATGAAGGTCACCTTGCGGTCCAGGACCGCCGGCAGGAAGAAGGAGTCCGAGAAGGACAGGTGGTTGCTCGCGAGGATCGCCGGCCCCTCGGCGGGAATGTTCTCGAGGCCCTCCACCCAGGGCCTGAAAGCAAGCTTCAGCGACCCCCCGATGGAGAACTTCATTGCGCCGTAGATCAACTCGAGTGCCTCCTGTGTTCCGTCGATCAGACCTTAACCCGAGTGGGGCCCCCGCTCCCGCCCACGCCCGCGCGCGGGCTCCCTCGCGCCCATGCGGGGGCGGTGACGGATCTGGTCGGTGTCAGCCCGGTCGCGTACGGTGAAGTACACCTTCCCGAGACCCATCGAACCCCCGAACAGGAGACCCCGGTGCCGGTCCTCCCTGGAGCCGAGCCGTACCGCCACGAGGGCGGAGAGGTCGGCGTGCTGCTCTGTCACGGCTTCACCGGTTCGCCGCAGTCGCTGCGTCCCTGGGCCGAATATCTGGCCGAGCGCGGCCTGACCGTGTCGCTGCCGCTGCTGCCCGGCCACGGCACGCGCTGGCAGGACATGCAGGTCACCGGCTGGCAGGACTGGTACGCCGAGGTGGACCGCGAGCTGCGCACGCTGCTGGAGCGGTGCCGGCAGGTCTTCGTCTTCGGCCTCTCCATGGGCGGCGCCCTGACGCTGCGGCTCGCCGCCAAGCACGGCGACGCGGTGGCGGGCATCGTTCTTGTGAACCCGGCGAACAAGGTCCATGGGCTCGCCGCCCACGCGCTGCCCATCGTGCGCCACCTCATCCCGTCGCAGCCCGGCATCGCGAGCGACATCGCCAAGGAGGGCGTGGCGGAGCTCGGCTACGACCGGGTGCCGCTGCACGCCGCGCACTCGGTGCGGCAGTTCTTCCGGATCGTGGACCGCGAGCTGCCCCAGGTCACCCAGCCGGTGCTGCTGCTGCACAGCCCCCAGGACCATGTCGTGCCGCCCGCCGACTCGGCGCGGATCCTCAGCCGGATCTCCTCCACCGACGTCAAGGAGATCCTGCTGGAACAGAGCTACCACGTGGCGACGTTGGACCACGACGCGGAGCGGATCTTCGAGGAGAGTTACGCGTTCGTCGGCCGGCTCGCTCCGACTGCGGGCACGATGGGGTCCCCCATGCCGGAGGCCCGGGGAGGGAGCACGACCGGTGGCTGAACAGCACGACTCGGACAAGCGGGACGAGCAGCCATTCGACGAGGAGGCGGCCTGGGCGGCGATCGTCGCCGGGTACGGCGAGGAGCCGGCGGATCCCCCGGGCGCCAAGCCGTTCAAGTCGATCGAGGACCTGGCCCTGCTGGAGGACGACGTCAACGACGTACCCGAGGGCCGGTCGGCGGAGCCCGGCAAGCCGGACAAGCCGCTCGGCAGCTCGGTGGTGTTCGCCCCGGGCGTCGGCACGGGCGGCCCGCGCGACTACGAGGTGGCCGAGGCGAAGGACGACGACCTCGACGAGACCGACGAGGGCCACTTCGTCCCGCCGGAGCCGCCGCCGCTGCCGGAGGCCGACGCGACCGCCAAGTTCGCCTGGCTGGGTGTCGTCGGCGGCCCGGTGCTGATGCTGCTCGCCGTGATACTCCGCTGGGACATGACCTGGTGGCTCACGACCCTGTGCATCGGCGGCTTCCTGGGCGGCTTCGCCACCCTGGTGGCCCGGATGCGCAGCGGCGACGACGAGGACGACGACGACCCGGGCCGCGGCGCGGTCGTCTGAGCCCGTCGGCGGCATGTCCCGGCGTCGTCTAGACCGCCGGGACCCGCAGCGCCGCCAGTACCGGGAGGTGGTCCGTGGCCGCCCGGAGATCGGCGTCCGTGAGGCCCGGCAGGTCCTGGGGGCGCGGGACGCCGCAGCCGAGCACCTCGATCCCCTTGGTGGCGAAGATCGCGTCGATCCGCTGGTGCGGGTCACCGGGGGTCGAGGTGTACTCGCCGCCCCAGGGCCGTACGGCCCAGCAGTCCTGGAGTTCGCCCGCCAGGCGCCGGAACGAGCACCCGCCGGGCCGCTCGTTGATGTCGCCGGCCGCGATGGCGTGCGGTACGTCGAGGGCGGCCAGCCGGTCCAGGAGCATGCCCGCCTGGGCGTACCGCTCCCGGGCCTGGAGGCTCAGGTGGCAGCTCAGCAGGCCGAGGCGGGCGCCTCCGATGCGTACGACCGCCGTCGCGAAGCCCCGCCGGTGCAGGCCGGGCGTGAGCGGCAGCAGCACGTCGTCCGTGCGCTCGACGGTCGCCCGCAGCGAGCACAGCAGCAGCGGCCCGGCCGCGGTCGCGCCCCCGCTCAGCACCAGCAGCTCGCTCTTCGCGGCGAGCCGGGCGGCGTGCTTGCGCCAGCGGAAGAAGCGGGGCGCCTCCTGGACGAAGACGAGATCCGGCGCGCAGGCCCGGATCACACGCGCCAGCGCGTCCTCGTCGTCCCGCATGGAGCGGATGTTGTAGCTGAGCACCCGGATCACGGCCGAACCGTCCGGCTCGGTGCGCGAGTTGGGCAGTTCGGTGATCGGCATACGAGCACGATATGACGGTGCCCGCCGCATCCGGGCGAGGACGCGGCGGGCACCGTCGTACGGAAAAGGGAGCCCTCAGCCCTGTCGGGCCAGGTCCGCCGCGCCGACCAGGCCGGCCTTGCCGCCGAGCCGGGCCGCGAGGACCTGGGCGTGCGGGCGGTACTGGCCGCCCACCAGCCAGCGGCGGAACGACTTGCGGATCGGCTCCAGGACCAGCTCGCCCTCGTCCGAGACGCCACCGCCCACGATGAACGCCGAGGGGTCGAACAGCGAGGCCAGGTCGGCCAGGCCCGCGCCGGCCCAGCGGGCCAGCTCCCGGAAGGAGTCCACGGCGACCGGGCAGCCCTGGCGGGCGGCGTCGCTGATGTGCTTGCCCTGGATGCCCTCGGGGGTGCCGTCCCCGAGGCCCAGCAGGATCGTGGCGTTCTCCGGGGTGGCGGCGGCGCGCTGCCTGGCGTACCGCACGAGGGCGCGCCCCGACGCGTACTGCTCCCAGCAGCCCTGGCTGCCGCAGCCGCACAGCAGACCGTCCGGGACGACCCGGATGTGGCCGAACTCGGCGGCCACGCCGAAGCGGCCGCGGCGCAGCTTGTTGCCGATGATGATGCCGCCGCCGAGGCCGGTGCCGAGGGTGATGCAGATGACGTCCTCGTGGCCCTTGCCCGCACCGAACTTGTACTCGCCCCAGGCCGCGGCGTTGGCGTCGTTCTCCACGACCACCGGCAGGCCCACGCGCTGTTCGACCTTGTCCTTCAGCGGCTCGTGCCGCCAGTGGATGTTCGGCGCGAAGAGGACCGTGGCGCGCTTGTCGTCGACGTACCCGGCGGCACCGATGCCGACCGCCTCGATGTCATGGCCCTTGCCGGCCTCGGAGACGGCGGCGCAGATCGCGTCGACGATGCCTTCGGCGGTCGGCGGGGTGGGCACCTTGTGGGTGTCGAGGATCGTGCCCTCTTCGTCGACCACTCCGGCCGCGATCTTCGTGCCGCCGATGTCGACGCCGATGGTGAGTCCCATGTGTCCCTCAGTTTTCGGTCGAGCCCCGCTACGGCCAACCGTACCCGGTGTCAGTCCAGGTCGATGTGCTCGGTCGGGCCGGGGCCGCCGTCGTCCTCCTTCCGGCCCGTGGGCGGGGTGTCCGGCCCGCGGGTCCAGCGGCGCTCCTGGCCCTCGACGGCGGAGCGGTAGGCGGCCAGCAGTTCGTGGCCGGCGGCCGCGAGGTGGTCGAAGACCTGCGGGTTGCGCTCGATCACCGGCTCGACGGCGGCCTTCGCCTGGCTGACGAACTGCTGTACGGCGCTCTGGGCACCCGTGCCGAGCAGCGGGGTGCGCAGTGAGGCGACCTTGTCGGCGACCGCGTCGACGAGCTTGCGCAGCTCCTCGGCGGCGGCGCCGGGCGGCGGGCTCTCGGTGCCGCGGCGGCGCGCCCTCTCGGCCGCCAGGTCCTCGGCGCAGGCCTTGGCCCAGGCGTCGGCGTCCCACGCGTCGGCGTCGGGATGCTGGGTGGCATCGCTCATGGCGTACTCCTGCGGCAGCGTGGCGTGAAACTCCCGAATACTCCCGACGTTACCGCGTGCGGGGCCACAAGTCCGGGTCGGGTGTGAAGCGGACGCTCAGCACCCCGTCCGCGAGGCCCGCCCCGGAGACGGTGCAGCGGCGCAGCACGGACGGCAGGGGAACGACTCGGCGGAACGGCCCGACCGTGAGCACCAGTTCGTCGCCGCGCCGGACGAGGCCGAGGTCGGGCTTGGCCGCGCCGGGCAGCGGGATGCGCCAGACCAGGACGCCGTCGGGGTCGCGCCGGTCCTCGACGGTCCACTCCGGTGCGGGGGCCGCGGCCGGGGCGGCGGGCGGCTCCAGCAGGGCGAGGTCGTCGGCGGTGCGGGGGTCGCGGCCGAGGTGCGGCAGCTCGTGCACCTGGTCGCCCAGGGCCTTGACGTGCGTCTGCTGCTGGGCGGCCAGGCCGGAGAGCCAGGGGTCGGGGGACTCGGTGGGCAGCGTCCGGTTGGCGGCGACCGGGTCCAGGGCGATGCGGTGCAGGGCAAGGCCCGCGCGGGCGGTGCGCAGGGCGCCGGCGGCGGCCGGGCCGGGCTCGGCGACCAGCCGGACGGTGGTCTCCGGGTCGTCGATCATGGCCTGGACGGCGGCGAGTTCGGTGTCCCAGCGGGCGGCGGTCTCGTACAGCCACTCGGCGGGCATCGGTACGCCGGCGAGCTGGGCCAGCATCGGGCGCAGCGCGCGGGCGGCCTGCCGCTCGGGCGGCAGCAGGCGGCGCAGGTAGCGGCGGAGCTGCTCGGGCAGGGCGAGCACGGCGACGGCGTCGGGGACGGGCGGCAGGTCGGCCACCACGAGGTCCCAGTCGCCGGCGGCGGCGTCCCGGAGGGCGCGCAGCAGGGCGAACCGGTCGCTGCCGGGCAGTTCGGTGAGCTCCTCGTCGGCGAGCGGAGTGGCGCCGAGCAGCCCGAGGGCGGTGGCGGCGCGCTCCTGGAAGGCGAGGATCTCGGCGCGGAAGTGGGCGCCGGAGTCGATACGGCGCACGACCGGCCGCCCACCGTCACCGTCGCCGGACGAGTCGTCGAACCAGCCGTCGGGCACCGCCGGGTCACCGGTGAGGAACAGGACCCGCTGCCCGCGCCGGGCCCCGCCGAGGGCGGTCGCGGCGGCGACGGTCGTACGCCCGGCGCCGCCGGGGCCGGTGACCAGGATGGTTCGCATGCCCGAGACGCTACCGGGACGTACCGGAGTCAGGAGGCGGCGGGGGTGGACTCCACGCGCTTCTTCAGGCCGGCCAGGGCGCGGTCGATGATGACCTTCTCGGCCTTCCGCTTGATCATGCCCAGCATGGGGATCTTGACGTCGACCGTGAGCCGGTACGTCACCTCGGTGCGGGTGCCGCCGGCGAGCGGGGTGAGGCGGTAGGAGCCGTCCAGGGCGCGGAGCATCTGGGACTTGACCAGCGTCCAGCTCACCTCGTTCTCGCCGGTCCAGGTGTACGCCAGGGTGTGGTCGTCCTTGATCGCGCCGGCGTCCAGTACCAGGCGGACCTTGGCGGCGCGGCCGGCGGCGTCCTTCTCCAGGACCTCCGTCTCCTTCACCTCGCCCGTCCACTCCGGGTAGCGGGCGAAGTCGGCGATCACTCCCATGACGTCGGCCGGTGCCGCCTCGATCTCAATGCTCGAGCTGGTGTGTTCCGCCATCGCCGTGGCTCCTCCAGTGCGGTACCGGGTTCCTGTGGGGTGAAGGCTATCGCGTGGGCGGCCGTCACCATTCCAGGGCCCATGGCCTCCCGGTCGCCGCGAAATGTCCCACGTTCACGCACTCGGTCGCGCCCACCCTCATCCGCCGCACCAGCGGCTGGTGGACGTGCCCGAACAGGGCGTACCGCGGCTTCGTCCGCCAGATCGCCGCGAGCAGGGCCGTGCTGCCGCGCTCGAAGCGCCGGGCCACCGTGTCGTACGTCAGTTCCGGCACCTCCGGCGGGATGTGCGAGCACAGCACGTCGACCTCGCCCAGGGCCTCGACCTTGGCCGCGTACTCCTCGTCGGAGATCTCGTACGGGGTCCGCATCGGGGTGCGCAGCCCGCCGCCCACGAAGCCGAAGACACGGCCGCCGAGCTCGACGCGCTGCCCGTCCAGGACGGTGGTGCCGGGGCCGGCGTACTCGTGCCAGAGGCCGGGGATGTCGACATTTCCGTACGTGGCGTACGTCGGCGTCGGGAAGGCCGCGAACATCGCGGCGTACTGGCGGCGCACCGCCGATTCGATGGCCGTCTCGCGGTCCACGTTCAGCTCCGCCCACAGCCCGCGGCCGAACTCCCGGGCCTCGTCGAAGCGGCGGGCGGTCCGCAGCTCCACGATCCGGTGCGCGTTCTCGACGCCGAAGAGGTCCGGGAAGATCCCCCGCGCGTGGTCGTGGTAGTCCAGGAAGAGCACCAGGTCACCGAGGCATATCAGGGCGTCGGCGCCCTCCCCCGCCGCGGCCAGGCCCTCGGCGTTCCCGTGCACGTCACTGACCACATGGACTCGCATGAGAACCAACCTTAGGCGGTCGGACCTGGGGTTACTTCCGAGTCGTCACAGGTGTGGACTACTGTGCGCGAAGCACCGCCAATTACATGTGACGCAGCGAACATCTGGCCAGCGCCCCTATCCGGAACCGAGTACTGGTGGGTAACGTCCGGGCAGTCCAGTCGTGCTCACCCCCACCGAGCACCTGCCCGATCTTGGACCGCAACCGGTGCATCACACAGAGCCGTGGCGCCGGCGCCCGATGAGGAGCAGCAGTTTTGCGCGAGTTCAGCCTTCCGGCCCTGTACGAGGTCCCCACGGACGGCAACCTGACGGATCTCATCCGCCGCAATGCCGCTCAGCACCCAGATGTCGCCGTGATGGGCCGCAAGGTGGCCGGCGTCTGGACGGACGTCACGGCGACCCAGTTCCTCGCCGAGGTCCGCGCCGCCGCCAAGGGTCTGATCGCCCAGGGCGTACGCCCGGGTGACCGGGTCGGCCTGATCTCCCGCACCCGCTACGAGTGGGTGCAGCTCGACTTCGCGATCTGGAGCGCGGGCGCGGTGACGGTGCCGGTCTACGAGACCAGCTCCCCCGAGCAGGTCCAGTGGATCCTGGGCGACTCGGGCGCGGTCGCGGTGATCGTGGAGAGCGAGTCGCACGCGGCGGCCGTGGAGTCCGTACGCGAGAACCTGCCGGCGCTGCGGCACGTCTGGCGCCTGGACAAGGGCGCCGTCGAGGAGCTGAACAGCCTCGGCGCCGACGTCTCGGAGGAGGCCGTCGACGAGGCCACGTCCACCGCCAAGGCGGACGACATCGCGACGATCGTCTACACCTCGGGCACCACGGGCCGCCCCAAGGGCTGTGTGCTGACGCACCGCAACTTCTTCGCCGAGTGCGGCAACGTCGTGGAGCGGCTCAAGCCGCTGTTCCGTACCGGCGAGTGCTCGGCGCTGCTGTTCCTCCCGGCCGCGCACGTCTTCGGGCGGCTCATCGAGGTGGGCTCCGTCCTGGCGCCGATCCGGCTCGGCTGCGTACCGGACATCAAGGAACTCACCGACGAGCTCGCCACCTTCAAGCCGACGCTGATCCTGGGCGTCCCGCGCGTCTTCGAGAAGGTGTACAACTCGGCGCGCGCCAAGGCGCAGGCGGAGGGCAAGGGCAAGATCTTCGACAAGGCCGCGCAGACGGCCATCGAGTACAGCCGCGCCACCTCCACCCCCGAGGGCCCGTCGCTGGGCCTGAAGCTGAAGCACTTCGTCTTCGACAAGCTCGTCTACAGCAAGCTCCGCACGGTCCTGGGCGGGCGCTGCCAGGCGGCCGTCTCGGGCGGCGCGCCGCTGGGCGAGCGGCTGGGCCACTTCTACCGGGGCATCGGGCTGACGGTCCTGGAGGGCTACGGCCTGACGGAGACGTGCGCGGCGACGGCGTTCAACCCGTACGACCGCCCCAAGATCGGCACGG
Source organism: Streptomyces sp. NPDC049837 (assembly GCF_040674455.1). Taxonomy (NCBI): domain Bacteria; kingdom Bacillati; phylum Actinomycetota; class Actinomycetes; order Kitasatosporales; family Streptomycetaceae; genus Streptomyces; species Streptomyces sp. NPDC049837. The sequence continues at coordinate 35,644 of NZ_JBFAMP010000006.1, forward strand.
TCGGGCAGCCGCTGCCGGGCTCGGTGGTCCGCATCGCCGACGACGGTGAAGTGCTCATCCACGGCGAGCACGTCTTCTCGGGCTACTGGCAGAACGAGTCGGCGACCGCCGAGGCGCTGGCCGACGGCTGGTTCCACACCGGTGACATCGGCACCCTGGACGAGGACGGCTACCTGGCCATCACGGGCCGCAAGAAGGAGATCCTGGTCACCGCGGGCGGCAAGAACGTCGCCCCCGCGGTGATCGAGGACCGCATCCGCGGCCACGCGCTGGTCGCGGAGTGCATGGTGGTCGGCGACGGCCGCCCGTTCGTGGGCGCGCTGGTCACCATCGACGAGGAGTTCCTGGGCCGTTGGGCCGCCGAGCACGGCAAGCCGGCCGGTTCGACGGCGGCGTCGCTGCGCGAGGACCCGGACCTGCTGGCCGAGGTGCAGCGGGCCGTGGACGACGGCAACGCGGCGGTCTCCAAGGCGGAATCGGTGCGGAAATTCCGCATTCTCACCTCCCAGTTCACGGAGGAGGCCGGGCACATCACGCCGTCGCTGAAGCTGAAGCGCAATGTGGTGGCCAAGGACTTCGCGGACGAGATCGAAGCGATCTACCGGGCGTAATCCTCCCCGATCACCCGGCTCATCGTCCTTTCGGCCAGGGCCGTGATCGTCACGAACGGATTGACACCGATGGAGCCCGGCACCAGGGCTCCATCGGTCACATACACACCGGGAGCCCCCCGCACCCGCCCGTAGTCATCGGTCGCTCTCCCCAGCACACACCCGCCCAGCGGGTGGTACGTGAAGTCGTCGGCGAAGGTCTTGTTGCCGCCGAAGAGGTCGTACCGATAAATCGTCGCGTTCCTGACGTTGATGCGGTCGAACAGCTTCTTCGCCGACGCGACCGACACCTGGCTCTGCTCCCGTCTCCAGTCCAGCCGCACCGAATCCGTCACCGGGTCGTACCGGAACGTTCCCCGCTCCGGGTTCCTGGTGATCGCCAGGTAGAGGCTCACCCAGTGCTCCAGCCCGGTCGGCAGCGGGGCGATCTCGGCGAACACCGCGTTCGCCGGGTCGTCGATGCCCATCACCGGCATGGTCGACTGGTCGGCCCCGACGGTGTCCCAGACGTGGTTGGCCCGTCCCGTCATGACGTTGCCGTTGGGTCCCCAGCCCTTACCCACCTCGGCGCTCAGGCCCGGCAGGGCGCCCGTCTCGCGGGCACGCAGCAGCAACTCGGTCGTCCCGAGGCTCCCAGCCCCGAGAAAGAGCCACCGGCAGCCGAACTCCCGAGTCTCGACGACCTTCCCGCCGACGTCGATCCGATCCGCGGTCACCACGTACGTCCCGTCCGGCTCCCTCCGTACGGCCCTGGCGCGGTGGAGCGTCTCGATGGCGACGTTGCCGGTGCCCAGGGCGGCGGCCAGGTACGTCCGGTCGAGGCTGCGCTTGCCGTGGTTGTTGCCGTAGATGACCTCGCCGGCGAGCGCCGACCTGGGTACGGCACCGGCCGCCTCGCGCGCCATGTACCCGAAGTCGTACACGCTCGGCACGAACGTGGTCCTCAGCCCCGCGTTCACCGCGTGCTTCCGCGACACCCGGCTGAAGCGGTACCACTCGGTGGCCTCGAACCAGGCGGGGTCGATCGTGTTGACGCCGAGCATGGCGTTGGCGCGCGGGAAGTACGTGCCGTACATCTCGCCCGCGTCGACGCCCGGGAACACCTCGGAGAAGTACCCCCGGTCCGGGGTAACGGCCATGCCGCCGTTGACGAGGGAGCCACCGCCCACCCCTCGCCCCACGTACACCGACATGTCGGCGTACCGCACCCGGTCGAGCACCCCCGGGTACGGGCTGATGTCCTTGTTGACGACGTCCAGCCACAGGAACGTGGCGAGCGGCGCCTCGGTACGGGCGCGGAACCACATGGACCGGTGGTCGGGCGCGCCGGTGGAGCAGAAGACCCGCCCGTCGGAGCCGGCGTTCTTCCACAGGGCGCCCATTTCGAGGACGGTGGTCCGGATTCCCGCCTCACCGAGGCGCAGTGCCGCGACGGCGCCTCCGTAGCCGGATCCGATGACCAGGGCGGGGCTGTACGCCCCCTGCGCGGCCGTCGCCCGGCCGATCCGGGTGAGGCCGAGCGCGGCGGCGGTCTGGAGGGCGCCGAGGCCGAGGAGGTGACGGCGCGTCAGTTTTGGTGTCATGGGCGGAGCATGTGCGGAACTTGGCGTTCCGCCCATAGGCGGCGCGGGCCCCAATTCCCGGGGGCTCCGCCCCCGGGCCCCTGACGGGGGAGCGTTGTCGTGGGGGCTGACGCCCCCACACCCCCCGCGGCGGCAGCTTCGCGCCGCCGGGACGGACCTCGCCTCCTGGCCTCCACGGCCCGCAGACGGGCGACGGCCGGGCGGGGCCGTGCAGGGTCGCCCCCGCAGAGGTTGGCGGCGACTGTTGGGCTCCCTTGACCGGCGCCCAAGGCCGCCGGCCTCGAGGAGGTGAGCCCGGAGGGGCCCCGCCCCACCCACCGGACAGGCGCCGCACCGGGGGCCACCGGGCCGGGCACCGCCCCAGTCCCGTTGTGCCCACCCTCTCCCAAGCTCTCGGCTTCGCTCGAGCAGGGGGAACCCCCATCGCCCTGCGGAACGACTGCCCACAACGGGGGAGCCCCGAGCCGGGCTCGCCGTCAGAGCAGCAGCTTCAGCCGCTCCGCCAGCAGGTCCCAGCGCCACCGCTCCTCGACCCACTCCCGGCCCCGCTCGCCCATGCGCCGGCGCAGCTCGGGGTCTTCCAGGAGGGTCACGAGGCGGTCGGCGGACTCCGTCGGGGACTCGCCCCGGACGACCCAGCCCGTCTCGCCGTCGAGCACGGCGTCCGGCGCGCCGCCGGAGTCGCCCGCGAGGACCGGGAGGCCGGTCGCCGAGGCCTCCAGGTACACGATGCCGAGGCCCTCGACGTCGAGGCCGCCGCGCCGGGTCCGGCAGGGCATGGCGAACACGTCACCGGCGCCGTAGTGGGCAGGGAGCTCCTCCCACGGCACCGCGCCCGTGAAGCGCACCGATTCCGCCACGCCCGTCTCGGCGGCGAGGCGGCGCAGGTCCTTCTCGTACGGCCCGCCGCCGACGATCAGCAGGACCGCGTCCGGCACCCGCGAAAGCACCGCGGGCATCGCCCTGATCAGCGTGTCCTGGCCCTTGCGAGGGACCAGCCGCGAGACGCACACCACCACCGGCCGCTCCGCCAGGCCCAGCCGCTCCCGGACCGCGTCCCCGCCCGACCCGGGGTGGAACGTCTTCTCGTCCACCCCGGGCGGAAGCTGGACCATCCGCCCGGCCGCCCCCGGCGTCAGCGCCGCCGCGATGCGCGAGCGCGTGTACTCGCCGAGGTACGTGATCGTGTCCGTGCCCTCGCCGATCCGCCGCAGCAGTTGCCGCGAGCCCGGCAACTGCGCCCACCCCGCCTCGTGGCCGTGCGTGGTCGCGACGATCCGCCGCGCGCCGGCCCGCCGCAGCGCGGGCGCCATGAGCCCCAGCGGGGCCGCGGCCCCGAACCACACCGACTCGCAGCCGTGCTCGCGCAGCAGTGCGACCGCCCGCGCGGTGACACGTGGTGTGGGCAACAGCATCGTCGTACGGTCCCGGACAACCTTGAACGGCTGTTCGGCGTCGAACAGGGCGGTCGCCTCGGCGCCCTCCCGGCCGCGCTTCCACGTGGAGGCGTAGACGACGATCCGTTCCGGATCGAGTCTGAGCGCCATGTTGTGCAGAAACGCCTGAATCCCGCCGGGTCTGGGCGGAAAGTCGTTGGTTACGATCAAGGTCTTGTGCATCGCATGCCGACAGTACCGAACGGCGCCGCTCCACCGCTCAGCACAGTCCCGCCCGGGCAATCCCCGGCACCGAGACCGAAGAGGTATGCATGAAGGGCCCCAGCGGCACCCGGCTCCCGCTCAAAGTCGTCGGCATATGGCTCCTGACCAGGACTCTCCTGCTACTGCTCGTCTTCAAGGTGTTCGTCCTGCCGGGGCCCGACATCACCACCGACGTCTCGGTGATCTACCAGGGCTGGTACGACGTGCTGCGCACTGGCACGTACCCCCTCAATGACGTGACCTGGCAGTACCCGCCGGCCGCCGCGCTCGCGATCCTCTCCCCCGGCCTGCTGCCCTTCCTGGACTACGCCTCCGCCTTCTTCCTCCTCGCCCTCGTCTGTGACGCGCTGGTCTTCGGGCTGCTCCTGTACGCGGCGCGGCGCCCCGGCAAGTGCATGTCGGGTGCCTGGGTGTGGGTCGCGGGCGTGCCGCTGCTCGGCCCGACCGCGTACGCGCGCTACGACCTGATGGTCACCGCCGTGGCCGTCGCCGCGCTGCTGGCCGGGGTCCGTCACCCGCGCGTGCTGGGCGCGCTGGCCGGGTTCGGCGCGCTGCTGAAGGTCTGGCCCGTGCTGCTGCTGGCCGGCACCTGGCGCGGCCGCGTCACCCGGCGCTCATGGACGGCCGCGGCGGTCACGGGGACCGCGGTGCTGCTGGCCTGCGTGGCGGCGATGCCGGGGGCGCTGGCGTTCCTCACGTTCCAGCGGGACCGGGGCACGGAGGTGGAGTCGCTGGGCTCGCTGGTCTTCCACGTGGCGCGGAACTTCGGCTGGGAGGGGCAGGTGCTGCTGAACTACGGCTCGGTCGAGTTCCTCGGCCCGTACGTGCCGGTCGTCTCGAAGGCCGCGCTCGCGCTGACGGTGGCGGCGTTCGGCTGGCTGCTGGTGTGGCGGGTGCGGGCGCGCGAGTTCGGTACGACGACGCCGGCCGACGCGGCGTTCGCGGCCGTGCTGCTGTTCACCACCACGAGCCGGGTGATCAGCCCGCAGTACATGATCTGGCTGGTCGGGCTGGCGGCCGTGTGCCTGGTCTTCCGCGCCAGCCGGATGGCCCGTCCCGCGAAGATGGTGCTGATCGCGACGGGTGTGACGATGCTGGAGTTCCCGATCTGGTTCACGCACATCGTGCACAGCGACCTGTGGGGCCTGGTGCTGCTGGGCGTACGCAACGGACTGCTCGTCGCCGCCACGATCGCCGCGTGCCGTGAGCTGTGGCGGCAGACGGTCACGGAGCCGCGCCTGCGCGAGCGCGAGCACGCCCCGGTCCCGGCGCAGGCCGCCGAGCCGCACCACCGGGGGGTCACCCCAACCGGTTCCGCAGGTAGTCCCGCCACTGCGCGGTGAAGGCCTCCGGGGTGGTCCCGAGCACCTCGGGCAGGGCCCGCTCCCAGCCCCGGGCCCCCGCCGCCCGGTAGAAGGCCCGCAGCTTCACCTCGCCCCACCGGTCGGCGATCAGCTCGCACGCCAGCCAGCCGCCCTCGTACGCGCGGGCCAGGGCCGCCGCGTCGGTGGCGAAGGAGAAGTCGCCGTCCGTCGGCAGGGCGGCCGGGGTGTCGCCCGCGCGGACGGCGTCCCGCAGCTCGGGCGCGGCCTGGGCGGGGGTGCGGGACGTGCCGCGGTAGGCCACCCAGTCGGCGAAGCCCTCCGAGAGCCACAGCCCGGTGGCCGCGGAGGTGTGCGCCCGGGTGGCGACGTGCGTGGTCTCGTGGGTGAGCACGAAGCCCTGCCCGAACTCGCCGAGCTTCGCGTACGCCTCCGGATTGACGATCACCCGGTCCGCCGGCCCGTCGGGCGCACCGCCCACCCGGCCGGTCGTGACCGCCGCGATGCCCCGGTACCCCGCCGCCGGCTCCCCCAGCAGCGCGCCCATCCGCTCCAGCGAGCCCGGCACCAGCACCACCACGCGCCGCGCCCAGAGCCCCTCCGGCCAGGCGGCCGACACCGCGGGCACCGCCCGGTCGGCGGCCGCCGCGACGGCCCGCAGCCGTGCCGCGTCCTGCCCGACGCCCAGGACCAGGCTGTGCTTGCCCCGTACGACGTCGATGTCGCCCTGCTCCCAGAGCTGCGGGGCGGCGCCCTTCGCGGGCCGGTCGGACGTCACGTACCAGCGGCCGTCCCGCCGCGCGAGCTCCAGCGCCCGCTCACCGGTCACGGTGCCGCTGTCGTACCCGGCGATGCGGTAGCGCAGCTCCGCCCGCGCGCTCGCCCGGTCCTCGCCGTGCCGCCGCACGTCCGTGACCCGGTAGGACCAGGCCCGCAGCGGCACGTCCGCCAGCTCGGCGGCACGCACCTCGGCGGCCCGCCGGTCCACCGCCGCCCGGACGCCGGCCGTGTCGGGCGCGGGCGCCGACCGGGGTGCCGTGCACCCGATGAGCAGGAGCAGGCCGAGCACCGCCCCCGCCGCACGTCTCCGGATCCGCATCCTCCGCATCGTACGGGGCACGGCCCGGCCGGCGTCAGACCCGGGTGACGGCCGAGACCGGCATCATGCCCACCGGGTCGTAGCGCACCGGCGCGCCCGGGTAGGGGGCGTGCACGACCTGGCCGTTGCCCATGTACATCCCGACGTGGCTGGCGTCGTCCCGGTAGGTCACCAGGTCGCCGGGGCGGGCCTCGGACAGCGGGACGTGCCGTCCGGCGTTGCGCTGGGCCTGCGAGGTGCGCGGGAGACCGACGCCCGCCTGCGCGTAGGACCACTGCATCAGCCCGGAACAGTCGAAGCCGGAGGGGCCGTTGGCGCCCCACACGTACGGCTTGCCGACGGCCGAGCGGGCCGCGGCGACGGCGGCGGCCGCCCGGCCCGACACGGCCTCGCCGCCGAGTGGCGGGAGGTCGTCGCGGCCGGAGCGGGAGGCGCGGCCGTAGGCGTCGCGCTCGTCGGAGGGGAGGGAGTTGAGCAGCGCCCGTGCCTCGGCGAGCTTGCGCTCGACCGTGCGCTTGTGGAGCGCCACGGCGGCCCGGCTGCGCTCCAGCTCGGCGAGCATCCGGGTGGCCTCGGCGCGCTGCTGGGCCAGGCCCCGCTGGGCGCGCCGGAGTTCGGCGAGGGCGCTCGCCTGCCGCTCGCTGACGCGGTCGAGGGCGGCGGCCTTGTCGAGGTAGCCGTCCGGGTCCTCCGAGAGCAGCAGTGCCAGCGCGGGGTCCATGCCGCCCGACCGGTACTGGGCACCCGCCACCAGGCCGAGCGCGCCGCGCATCCGGTTGATCCGCTCCTGGCCGCGCGCCACGCTGTCCTGCATCCGGCCCACCTGCTCGCGCAGCACGTCCGTGCGCTCGTCCGCCTTGTTGAACCCCTCGGTGGCCTTCTCGGCCTCCTCGTAGAGCCGGTCCACCTTGGCCCGGGTGACCTCCACCGGGGTGCCGGGCTCCGCGCTCGCGGGGGCGGCGCCGAACGCGGCGGCGGTGGCCGCCGCGGCGGAGAGGACAGTGACCTTCGCGCTCCGGGAGAGCCCCGGCGACGAGGATGACGAGGACCGGCGATGGGACGCCACGTACCGCGCTCCCTTCCGCTGCTGTGCAGTCTGTGCGGGCTGTTGCGCGCCAGACAGTAGCCGGGCGACTACGCACCGGCCAGCGACCGTACGGGCGTCGAACAACGGCGCCCCGCCCGAGACCACAAGGTCACCGGCGGGGCGGAGCGTCAGCTTGGAGGGCGGTAAACCACCCGATCGGGCGCGCGGTTCGGGCGCGTCAGACGTGCCGGGCGTACCGGAAGCGTCAGATGCGTACGCCGAACTGGAAGTCGCCGAGCCAGTCCATCGACTCGTAGCGGACGAAGGCGCCGGGCTTCGGGGCGTGCAGCACCGTGTTGTTGCCCGCGTACAGGCCCACGTGCGAAAGGCCGTTGAAGAAGACCAGGTCGCCGGGCTTGAGCTGGCTGCGGCCGATCTTCACGCCGTCGTTCTGCTGGGTGTAGGTGGTGCGGGTGAGGCTCACACCGGCCTGGCGGTACGCCCACTGGGTCAGGCCCGAGCAGTCGTAGGCGTTGGGGCCCTCGGCGCCGGAGATGTACGGCTTGCCGACCTGGGTGTCGGCGGCGGCGAGGGCGGCGGCGCCGCGCTGCGAGGCGGGCACCTCGTTGCCGAGGTCGACGCGGTCGCCGGCCTCGCGGCTGGCGCGCTGCTCCTCCTCCTGCATCTTCGCCCGCTCTTCGGCGGTCAGGGTGTTGAGCAGTTGCTGCGCCTCGGCGAGTTTGCCCTGGTAGGACTTCTTCTTCTCGGCGAGGGTCTTGCGCACGTCTTCGAGGCCGGCGAGCTTCGCGGTCGCCTCGGCCCGCTGCTGGGCCAGGGTGCGCTGTTTGGCCTGGATGGTCTCCAGTGCCTCGGCCTGCTTGGCGCTGATGGCGTCGACGGCGGACGCCTTGTCGAGGTAGCTGTCCGGGTCGGAGGAGAGCAGGAGCTGGAGCGCGGGGTCCATGCCGCCGGAGCGGTACTGGGCGGTGGCCACCGACCCGAGGCTGTCACGCAGCTCGTTGAGCTCCTGCTGGCCGCGCGCGACCTTGTCCTGGAGGGCGTCGACCTCCTTCTGGAGCTTGCCGCGCTGCTCGTCGGCGAGGTTGTACTGCTCGGTGGCTTCCTCGGCCTCGTGGTGGAGCTTGTCGACCTTGGCCTTGACCTCGCTCTTGCTCGGCTTGGGATCTGCCTGAGCGGCCTGGGAGGACAGGGCGACGGCAGCGGCGGCGGTCGCGGTGAGCACGGTCACGCGGGCGCGGCTCGGCTGCTTGGGACGACGGTGGGACGCCACGGAGGCGAGCTCCTTCTTCCTCATGCTGCCGCCTGCCGGGCATGGGGTCGGGGCCCCGGCTCCACGCATCGTGTCCGGCTCCCCCGCGAAACAGGCCGAACTGCACGGATTTAGGCGGTTCCTCCGCTGTCACTCCCGATGAGTGATCACCTGCGCGGAGGTTCGAGGCCAGACCCTAGTGACCATCTTGTGATCAGTTCAAATCCTCATGCGAAAAATCTCGCTCAGGGGCCACATTCTTTACACACAGCCCACGGTGCGTCATGGGCACTTGACGGTACGTTTCCCGAAACCGGGCATTGCGCCTATGAGTTACAAGCGTCACGAGACGCGCGAAAGGCGCTTCAGCAGCAAGGCGGACGCGACGGGCCTCGCGCCCGACTTCGCGACGCCGTCGGCGACTTCCCGGTCGGTGGAGACCACGACGACCGGCCGGCCCGGCGGTTCCGCCCGGACGAGCTGGCGGATCAGCTCGTCCGCCGTCACCCCCGGCTTGGAGAACAGCACCCGCACCCCGCGCGGCGGCGCGAGCAGCACCGGAGCGGCCAGCTCGGCGCCGTCGAAGACACAGGTGACCTCGGCGCCCGTGCGGGCGGCCAGCGCCGAAAGCCCGCCGAGCAGCCGCAGCCGCTGCTTCTCCAGCGGCATGGTCGGATAGCCGGTCTTGGTGACGTTGTAGCCGTCCACCACCAGATGGGCCTGCGGCAGCGCCAGCAGTTGGTCGAGCAGCGCCGGGTCGGTCTCCGACAGGGCGCGGGCCGCGATGTCCTTGGGCGACATCCGGCCCGGCTCGACCGCGTCGACGGTGTCCGCCGGGTGGACCGAGACGGGCGGCAGGGCCAGCTCGCGGCGCAGCCCCTGGGCCGACTCCAGGACGGTGTCCAGCAGCAGCCGCAGCCGCATGTCCTCCACCGAGCGCCCCTCGCGGGCGGCCCGGCGGCTCGCCTCCAGCGCGGCCTCCGCCTCGCCGAGGCGGGCCTTGAGGCGGCGCGTCTCGCTCTCCGCGGCGGAGACCTGGGCGGCCGCCTCGGCGCGTACCCCGTCGATGTCGGCCTGGCTGCGGCGCAGGGCCGCCTCGCCGCGCTTGACGTCGCTCTGGGCGCTGCGCAGCTTGCGCTGAAGCGATTCGGCTTCCTTGCGCGCGGCGTCCAGTTCCGCGCGCAGCCGCTCGGTCTCGGCCCTGGTCTGCGCGCGGGCCTCGGCCAGTTCGGCGCGCAGCCGCTCCAGCTCCCGCCGGCCGGCCTCGTCGGCGCGCTCGGCGTCGGCCCGCTGGGCCTCCTCGCCGGCGGCGGCGATCAGCTTGACCCAGCCGGCGGGGCGCAGCACATAGGCGGCCGCGGCCACGTCCACCGGGTCGGCGGCGGCCGGGGGCGAGCCGGCCTCGACCGCGCCGGCCAGCTCCGGCTGCCCCTCCTTGAGCCGCTCGCCGATCCGCTGCCGGAACAGCGGGTCGGCCTCCAGCGCGGCCGCCATCGCGTTGCCCGCGAACTTGGCCCGGCGGGACGGGGTGAACCGGGCGTACTGGCGCAACTGAGCGGGCAGTTCCGTGACCGTCAGGCCGCCGAAGGCGTCCGAGACGAGCGCGACGACGCGGCGCCGCACTCCCTCGGGCAGCGGGCGGTCGAGCGCCTCGGCGGCGCCACCGGCCGCACCGGCCGGCTCAGCGCCGCTGGCGGGCTGCTCCACTGTTCGTCACCCCACTACCCGTCCGTCTTGGCCCCCGGGCCGCTCCCGCTCCTCAGGAAGCCGCGCCCGGCCTGTCCACCAGCTCGATCTGGTCCACCGCGTTGCACCAACGGCAGCGGACCGACTCGATGGTCTCACTGACCACCTCGCGCTCCTCCACCGTGGGCTCGCCCGCGAGGTCCAGATGGACGTACTCCACGACCTTCGACGACCGCGTGACGTCGAAGCGCGTCAGATTGCCGCAGAGCGTGCAGCGCCAGCGGGTCGTCGCGGTCGGCAGGGGAACCGTCGTCATCGTGCCGTCCTCTTCCATGGTGCCGGGTGCGGGAGCCGCGGTGCGCCGTCGAACTGCGGGTGTACTGCCCGTAACCCTACGGCCTCGCGGGTACCCCTGTGCGCGGCGAGGCACCCTGTCCCGCTCCCTCCGTTTACGTCATGATCTGTCCATGATCGCTTGGCGCGGACCGACCGTGACGTACGCCGTGATCGGCGCCTGCTTCCTGATCTTCCTGATCAGCCCGGTGTCCGGGCTGAACACCTCGTACGGCACCGGCGACGCGCTCCTGGCCGCCCAGAGCACGTACTTCCACCGCTGGGGCATCGTCCCCACCGAGCTGCTGAGCGGCTCCCCGCGCGCGCTGCTCACCCCGCTGACCGCCCTGTTCGTCAGCGGCAGTTGGCTGCACCTGCTCGGCAACATGCTCTTCCTGTACGTGTTCGGCGCGATGGCCGAGGAACGGATGGGCCACCTGGAGTTCGGCCTCTTCTACGTGGGCTCGGGCTGCCTCGCCCTCTTCGCGTACTCGGTGGCGCACGCGCACTCGGACCAGACCCTGGTGGGCGCGTCGGGGGCGATCTCGGGGGTGCTCGGCGCGTTCCTCTACCTCTTCCCGAGGGCGCGGGTCACCAGCCTCTTCCCGTTCCTCTTCTTCCTGCCGCTGCGCTTCCCCGCGTGGATCGTGCTGCTCTTCTGGTTCGTCCTGCAATGGCTCGCCGCCCGGGACGCCGGCACCGGCCCGGGCGTGGCGTACCTGGCGCACGTGGTGGGGTTCTGCCTGGGCTTCCTGTACGCGTGGGGGCGGTTCCGGGGTGGGGCTAGAGTGAAGGCCCACCCAGCGGCCACCGAGGGAGAAGGACAGCCGTGATCACCGCGATCGTGCTCATCAAGACCAGCGTGGACCGCATCCCGGAGATCGCCGAGTCGATCGCCGCGCTGGAGAACGTCAGCGAGGTCTTCTCCGTCACGGGTACGTACGACCTGATCGCCATGGTCCGCGTGGCCAGGCACGACGACCTGGCGGACGTCATCCCCGGCCGGATCAGCAAGATCCCGGGCGTCGAGGCGACGGACACGCACGTGGCGTTCCGCACGTACTCCCAGCACGACCTGGAGGCCGCGTTCGCGATCGGCCTCGACGCGTAACGCCTCCCGGCGGGGGCCACGCAGCCGTGGCGTGCGGCCGGGTCACTCATCACCCGGACGGGTGACGTCCCGGGGCCCGTCGGGGGCGGCCCGCCGCCGGAGCGTGCCGTTGGGGCCGCTCCGGGGATCATGTCCCGGGCTCTCCCTCGCAAGCTCGGTCGTTTTCCGCCCGGAACACGACCCGCTGCGCGTCCCCCTTCGGGTGCCGGCCCCCGACGAACCCGTGCGGTTTATGAAGGAGCCTTCATCCGGCGCTCATTCACGCGTGGCCGACCCGCGCCCAGGATGGGGGCATGGCCTTCACCCATCGCATGGTGACGCTCGCCGCGGTCGTCGCCATCCCGCTCGGCATCGCCGCGACCAGCTACACGCTGACCGACACGCCCGAGGCGCCCAAGGTGCCGCCCGAGGTGGAGCTGGGCACCTCGCCCCGGCCCAGCGGGAGTCCGGAGCCGAGCCGGACGACGCCGGGGCCCGGCAGGACGGCGAGTGCCACGCCCACCGGCGTTCCCGTACCGAGCACGACGCGGCCCCCCGCGCCGAAGGACACGCCGCCCGCCCGGACCCTGCCCACCGACACCGTGGTGCCGGGGCCGCCGGCCACCGCGGGGGACGACGACGATGACGACCTGGGTGACGACATCGGTGACGAGAACTGACCGCCGCGTCTCCGCCCGGGTGCGGATCCTGCTCTGGCTGCTGCTGGTGATGGGCGTGGCGCTGGTCGCCGTCGCCATGACGACCCGGTCCATCCTGCTGCGCGACGTCGACCACCGGATCAGCCAGCTCCTCACCCAGGAGACCCGCGAGTTCGCCAACTTCGTCGACCAGGGCGTGGACCCCGACACCGGCGCCGAGTTCACGGAGCCGCGCCGCCTGCTGGAGGTGTTCCTCCAGCGCCAGTACTCCGACCCCGACGAGGAGCTGCTGGGCCTGACCCGGGGGGCGGGGGGCGTCCCGGCCGTGCTGCGCCAGCCCCGGGACACCAGCGGCGACGCCCTGCACCACGACCGGGACGCGCTCGCCCGGATCCTCGACTCCCCCGACCGCTCCGGCACCCTGCACCGCCCGCAGGGCGAGGTGCGGTGGGCCAAGGTGCCCATCCAGCCGGCGGGGCACGCCGCACCCGGCGCGTTCGTCGTCGCGTTCCACGCCGACAACGAGCAGGCCATCGCCGCCGAGGCGTTCCGCACCCAGCTCGCCATCTCGGGCATGGCCCTGCTGATGACGACCGGTATCGGCTGGGCCGTCGCCGGCCGCATCCTCGCCCCCGTGCGCCTGGTCCGCCGGGCCGCCGCGCAGCTCACCGAGCAGGACCTGACCCGCCGCATCCCCGTGCAGGGCCGCGACGACATCGCGCTGCTCGCCGAGACGTTCAACGCCATGCTGGACCGGCTGGAGGCGGCGTTCGCGGCGCAGCGCCAGTTCGTCGACGACGCCGGCCACGAGCTGCGCACGCCCATCACGATCGTGCGCGGGCACCTGGAGCTGATGGGCGACGACCCGGCCGAACAGGCGGAGACGATCCGGCTGGTCACCGACGAGCTGGACCGGATGAGCCGGATCGTGGAGGACCTGCTGCTCCTCGCCAAGGCGGAGCGCCCCGACTTCGTCACGCCCGAGCCGGTCCAGCTCGGCGAGCTGACCGCCGACGTGTTCGTGAAGGCGCGGGCGCTGGGCGAGCGCGAGTGGGTGCTGGAAGGGGTCGCCGACCGGGAGGCCGAGCTGGACCCGCAGCGCATCACCCAGGCGATGGTGCAGCTCGCGCAGAACGCCGTCCAGCACACCGTCCCCGGGCAGCGCATAGGGATCGGCTCGCGCGAGGCCGAGGGCCGGATCGAGCTGTACGTCGCCGACACCGGGCCCGGTGTGCGGGCCGAGGACGCCGCCGTGATCTTCGAGCGGTTCCGGCGGGGCACGGCCCGGCGCGGCACCCGCGCGGGCGGCGGCGCGGGGCTGGGGCTGTCCATCGTGAAGGCCATCGCCGAGGGCCACCGGGGCCGGGTGGAGCTGCGCCGTACCGAGGGCGGCGGCGCCACCTTCGTACTCGTACTGGAGGAGGACGAGTGAACCGCATTCTGATCGCCGAGGACGAGGAGCGGATCGCCTCCTTCGTCGAGAAGGGGCTGCGCGCCAACGCGTTCACCACGACCGTCGCCGCCGACGGCGACACCGCTCTCGACTACGCCGTCACCGGCGGGTTCGACCTGATGGTGCTGGACATCGGGCTGCCGGGCCGGGACGGCTTCACCGTGCTGCGGGAGCTGCGCGAGGCCCGCGTCACGCTGCCGGTCATCGTGCTGACCGCACGGGATTCGGTACGGGACACGGTGGCCGGCCTGGAGGGCGGGGCGGACGACTGGATGACCAAGCCGTTCCGGTTCGAGGAGCTGCTGGCACGGGTACGGCTCCGGCTGCGCACCGCCGCCCGCGCGCCGGAGGTGACGGTGCTGCGCAGCGGCGACCTCGGGCTGGACCTGCGCACCCGCCGGGCCCGCGCGGGGGACCGGACCGTCGACCTGACGGCGCGTGAATTCGTGCTGCTGGAGCTGTTCCTGCGCCATCCCGGCCAGGTGCTGTCGCGGGAGCAGATCCTGTCCCACGTCTGGGGGTACGACTTCGACCCCGGCTCGAACATCGTGGACGTGTACGTACGGAACCTGCGCAAGAAGCTGGGCGCGCAACGGCTGGAGACGGTGCGCGGCATGGGCTATCGCCTGCCGTAGATGAACTTTCCTTAACAAAGGGCTCATTGAGGACTCACGGCGCGTATCCAGACTGATCACCGTGACCCACTCCCTCAGCCGGGCGGCCTGGCTGGGCGGCGCGCTCGGTGTGTGCGCGCTGCTGGCCCTGCCGAACCGGTTCCCCGGACTCGGCGGCGAGGCGCGCCTGACCCTGGCCGTCTTCGTGCTCGCCACCATCGCCTGGATCGCCACCCCCGTCGACGACACGTACATCGCGCTGGGCGCGGGCCTGACGCTCACCGCGACCGGGGTGATCAGCAGCGAGACCCTCTTCGCCACGCTCGGCGACGAGACGATCTGGCTGCTGATCTGCGCGTTCGTGCTGGCGGCCGCGGTCACCCGGACGGGGCTCGCCGGGCGGGCGGCCGCGTTCCTGGTGAGCGGCGCCCGCACGGTGCGCCAGCTCGTCCACCTGACGACCGCCGCGCTGGTCGTGACGTCGTTCGCCGTCCCGGCGACCTCGGGGCGGGCCGCGCTGGCCCTGCCCGTGTTCCTGGCGCTGGCCGAAGTCCTGGCGGAGCGCAAGCGGCTGGTGGTGATGCTGGCGCTGCTGTTCCCGACGGTGGTGCTGCTGTCGGCCGTCGCCACGCTGATCGGCGCCGGGGCGCATCTGATCACCGTCAATGTGCTGTGGGAGCAGACCGGGCAGCGGCTGGGGTTCGTCCAGTGGCTGCTGCTGGGGCTGCCGCTGGCGATCGTGTCGTCCCATCTGGCCGCCGAGGCCGTACTGCTGACGACCACTTCGCGGGCCGACCGGAGCGAACCGGTGCACATCACCCCGGCCGACATCGAGGCGCACTCCCCCACGCCCGTCACGGGCCCGCTGTCCACCGCCGAGGCGCGCTGCGCGCTGCTGCTGGCCACGGTGGTGGTGCTGTGGTGCAGCGAGCCGGTGCACCGGGTGTCACCGGCGGTGGTCGCGCTGATCGGCGCGGTGGTGGCCGCGTCGCCTGCGCTGGGGACGGTACGGCTCAAGGACGGCCTGACGACCGTGCCCTGGCCGCTGCTGCTGTTCATGGCGGCGACGATGGCGATGGGCGTGGCGCTCGCCGATTCGGGCGCGGCGAAGTGGCTGGTGGCCGGGGTGCCGGTGCACGCGCCGCCATGGCTGTTCCTCACCGTCGTGGTGGTCGTCAGCACGGCGGCGCACCTGGTGCTCCAGTCCCGCTCGGCCCGCTCCTCGGTGCTCGTCCCGCTGGTGGTCGTGGCGGCGACCGCGGCGGGGGTCAACCCGGTGGCCGCCGCGCTCGCCTCGACGGCGGCGGCCGGGTTCTGCCACACGCTGCCCGCCTCCGCGAAGCCGGTGGCGCTGTTCTCCGACGTCCCCGACGGCGTGCCCACCTACACGCCGCGTGACCTGCTGCGGCTGTCGGCGGTGCTCGCCCCGCTCACGGCGGGCCTGGTCCTGCTGTTCGCCCTGACCGTCTGGCCGCTGCTCGGCGTGCCCGTCCTCCTGGAGACCCAGCCGTGAACGTTCCGTACCGCATCGCCGTCGCGCCCAGCGGCTTCAAGGAGTCCCTGTCCGCCCGGCAGGCCGCCGAGGCCATCGCCGAGGGGGTGGCGCGGGTCCTGCCGGACGCCGAGCTGGACCTGATCCCGCTGGTCGACGGCGGGGAGGGCACGGCGGAGGCGCTGGCCGCCGCGACGGGCGGGCACCTGGTGTCCCGGCCGGCCACCGGGCCGCTGGGCGACCCGGTCGACAGCCACTTCGCGCTCCTCGGGGACGGCTCGGCGGTCGTGGAGATGGCCGCCGTCGCGGGGCTGGCCCTCGTGCCGCCGGGCCGCCGCGACCCGGGCGCCACGACGACGTACGGGGTGGGCGAGCTGATCCGGGCCGCCCTGGACGCGGGCGCCCGGCGGGTCCTGGTCGGCTGCGGCGACTCGGGTACGTCGGACGGGGGCGCGGGCGCGCTCCAGGCGCTGGGCGTGCGGCTCCTGGACGCGAGCGGTGACGAACTTCCGTACGGCGGTTCCGCTTTGGCCCACCTGGCGGCCATCGACACGGGAAGGCTCGATCCGAGGCTGGCGGGCGCCGAGTTGCTGGTGGCGTGCAACCCGTACAACGTGCTGTGCGGCGAGCGGGGCGTGGCCCGGGTCTTCGGCCCCCAGAAGGGCGCCACCCCGGCGCAGTGCGAGGAGCTGTCGGCGGCGCTGGAGCACTGGTCGGCCGCGCTGGCGTCGGCGTTCGCCCCGGAGGTGGACCTGCGGTACGCGCCCGGCACGGGGGCGTCGGGCGGGCTGGGCGCCGGGCTCGCGGCGGTGGGCGCCCGACTGCTCCCGCGCTTCGAGGTGCTCCTCGACGGGCTGGACCTGGGCGCCCGGCTGGGCCACGCCGACCTGGTGATCACCGGCGAGGGCGCCCTGGACGCCCAGACCGTGCGCGGCAAGGTGCCGGGCGAGGTGGCGCGCCGGGCGCGGGAGGCGGGCGTGCCGGTGCTCGCGCTGGCCGGCACGCTGGGCGAGGGCGCCCGGGAGGCGGGGCTGGACGCCTACGAGTCGATCGCGCCCGGCCCCCTACCGCTGCCGGACGCCCTGGACCGCGCGGCCGAGCTGCTGGCGGACGCCGCCGAGCGGGCGCTGCGCACGGTCCTGGTGGGCACCCGGCTGGTCAGCCGCGGTCGGGCACACAGCGCCCGTCCTCCGTACGGTAGTTCCACTTCGCCCCGTCCCGTACGAGCTCCTTCACGGCCCGAACGAACCGCTCGACGTGCTCGTCCGGCGTCCCCGCCCCGAAGCTGACCCGGATGGCGTTGAGCGACTTCTCACCCGGCGCCGCCTCGGGCGCGCCGCACTCGCCGACGTCCTGCGGGTCGCTGCCGAGCAGGGTGCGCACCAGCGGGTGGGCGCAGAACAGGCCGTCACGGACGCCGATCCCGTACTCGGCGGACAGCGCCGCCGCGAAGTGCGAGCTGTTCCAGCCCTCGACCACGAACGAGATGACACCGACGCGGGGAGCGTCGTCGCCGAAGAGCGACAGCACCTTCACCTCGGGCACCTCGGCGAGCCCTTCGCGGACCTTGCCGATCAGGTACCGCTCACGGGCGACCAGGTCATCGAACCCGGCCTCGGTGAGCGCCTTGCAGGCGGAGGCGATGGCGTACACGCCGATGACGTTGGGCGATCCGGCCTCGTGGCGGGCGGCGGTGGTGTGCCACTCGACGTCCACCCCGCCGTCGGCGCGCCGGGCGACCTTCCGGGACGCGCCGCCGCCGGCCAGGTACGGCTCGGCCTCCCGCAGCCAGTCAGCGCGCCCGGCGAGGACGCCGGAGCCGAACGGGGCGTACAGCTTGTGCCCGGAGAACGCCACCCAGTCGACGTCCAGGTCGCGCACCGAGACCGGGTGGTGGGGCGCGAGCTGCGCGGCGTCCAGGACGATGCGGGCGCCGTGGGCGTGGGCGGCGGCGGCCAGTTCACGCACGGGCCACAGCTCGCCGGTCACGTTGGACGCGCCGGTGACGCACACCAACGCCGGACCATACGGGTCCCGGTCGGCGAGCGCCCGCTCCAGCGACTCGACGGCCTGGCCCGGGGTCCGGGGCGCGTTGAGGTAGGTGACCTGGGCGTCCCTCCAGGGCAGCAGCGAGGCGTGGTGCTCGGTCTCGAAGACGAAGACCTGGCAGCCGGCGGGCAGCGCGGCGGCCAGCAGGTTCAGCGAGTCGGTCGTCGACCGGGTGAAGACGACCTGGTCGCCCTCGCGGCAGTCCAGGAACTCCGCGACCGCGGCGCGGCTGTTCTCGAACAGGTCGGTCGACAACTGCGACAGGTACCCGGCCCCCCGGTGCACGCTGCCGTAGTACGGCGCGTAGGCGGCCACGTCGTCCCACACCCGCTGGAGGGCGGGCGCGCTGGCGGCGTAGTCGAGGGCGGCGTACGTGACCTCGCCACCGGTGACGAGCGGCACGGTGACATCCCGCCCCAGAACGGGCAGGGGGGAACAAACGGACTGGTCGGCGGCAACGGCGATGACAGACATGGCGAACTCCCGTACAAGGCAGGCGAATCCGTGCGTCCACACGTCGGAAAGGCGGCACGACGCGGCGCAGGGAAAAGGTGAAAGGGGGTACCGAAGAGGGGGCGATACGCCCTATCGCATTCGCTTGCTCACGAGACTGCTCCCTTGAGGACCAGGACCCCAGGGTGTGCAGGGGTCCGCGCTTGCCGCAGACCTCGCTGCCTGCGACCTGGTCTTCACCCGGGGCACCCCGCCACGGACGGAGGGTTGCCGGACAGCGGGCCGGGGCCGTAGTCGCTGTCACTCATGACCTGATCGAGAAGCTATGACACGCGGTCGCTCTCCGCAACTCGTGTCCGGATACCGGGACACGGGAAGGGGCCCCGCCCTGTGGACCGGGGGAGGCGTTCGCCGGCCTGTCGCAGTTCGCCGAGGGGCTGTCTGACCGGCAGGTGGCGGACGCCGTGCGCACGCGGATCGACTGGAAGTACGCGCTTGGTCTGGAGCTGATGGACACCGGGTTCGACCAATCGGTGCTCAGCCAGTTCCGGTCCCGGCTGCTGGCAGGTCGGAATGTCGGCGAGATCTTCGACCTCGTCCTGAGGCCGGCCAGGGAACGCCGGCTATTCGCGTCGACCCGGATGCCGCCTGCGCCCGGAATGCCGTGTTCGATGCTCGACCTTCGGCAGCAGCGACTCGATCACCGCCCACAGTCGTCGCCGGCCTCCCACGGCTGCGGCCGCGCCACCCCGCACCCCAGATCATCAATCCGGCAGTGATCCGACCACGCCGAAGATCGCCGACGGCTGACAGATGTTGCTTTCCCTTATGGACACGGCTCCCGTCCTGCGGAGAGATCTTTCGGCTTACGGATCGAGCTGAAGTGAAGCGCCTTGGTCAGCGGGCAGAACTCTTCCGTAGAGACGTTGTACTCCACATGCAGGACAGCCTTGCCGGCTTCGATGAATGGCTCCAGCGCTTCGCACTCCTTCTTCGCCACACACTCCTCGTTGATGGCGAAGTCGAAGTCCCTGACCAGATCGGGCACCTGAGCCAGGTCGTTCTTGAGCGCCACGCCGAGCCGACGCTCATGGGCGAGCCTCGCGACCATCCGGTTGTACCGAAGCTGGTCGTCGGCGGTCAGCGGGAAACCGGAGTCATTCCTGTACCCGTTCACATTGTCCGGGTCGACCGCGTCGAACCCCTTTCGCTTGCACAGGTCCATACGGGCCGCCATGATCGGCTCCAGGACGTCGAGGCGGCGGATGTCCAGCCAGCGCTCCCCTGGCCAGTCCTCCAGGGGCTTGCCGATCCCCTCCTCCGGGAACCTGTCGGCATCCGGTCGCCACGTCTCGTGGGCGCCGACGTTGACGTAGCAGATCACCTTGCGGCCTTGGCGGTGCAACTCCTGGATGGTCTCCTCGGGCACGTCGAACAAGTCCACGTCGTAGACCTCGGCCCGGACCGAAGTGTCGATCCTGCCCTGAAGCTGCACCTGCCAGCTCACCCCGACCCGGGGCCGCCACCAGGAGCCTTCCGGGCGTGAGCTGGATTCGACGACCGGTGGGGGCGAGTCGGGTGTGACCGGCTTCGTCCTCTCCTGCACGGTGCATCCCGCCACGGCAAGCAGGCAAAGCACCGCCGTGACCGCTCTCGCCGGCACGCGGCACAGCAGACGGGCCCGCCGCGGGCGCCTCATCCGTCTCACACCCTCGAAGCTACACCGACGAGTGCCGGCCAGTAGGTGGGCAACGCTTCCCAAGGGTTGGGCAGCGTGCGGTCGGTCACGTACACGTACCCGGCCCCGCGTGTTCTAGTGAGGTCGACCGCGCGGCCCAACACGGAGACCGGCGTGTCGAAGACCAGATGACAGACACGCGACGAAGGCCACTGCCGGCTCCACTTCGGAGGTCGCCAGCCCCGGTATTCCGACCAGGGTCCCTCGAAGGTCACCACCAGATCAGCCAGCTCGACGTAGCAGGGGTCGGGTGGCGTCCCAGGATTGATCACCACCTGCCGGATTCCGCTGGACCGCAATGCGGTGACCAGCTCACGGTAGTAGGGCCAACCCGACCGGTCCTCGGTGACCTCGTCAATGAAGATCGCGGTCAGGCCGTACCAGTTTCGGTAGGCCGTGGCCTCGGCGAGCACCTCGCTTGCCCGGCGCGTGGCGTAACCAGTGCTGATGTATCCGGCGACACTGATCCCGGCCCGGCGCATCTGCCGGCACACCGTACGGTGGCCATCATCGGTGTCGCGACCGACGCCCGAGTCGGGGTTGAGGATCACCAGATCGACCCGGCCGGGGTGGGTGGCACTGGCGGCGCAGAGCTGTGCCCAGTCCGCGGCGCAACAGCACGGGTCGAAATAGGCAGGGACGGCGACGCGCGACGCCGGCGCCGCTCGGGTCGCGAGTCTCACCGGTGGTTCACCGCCCTGCGGCAAAGCCGGTAGAGGATCGTGCCATGTGCCGCCGCCAGCGCTATGGCGACGATTCCGTACCAGACCATCCCTGTGTCATTCGCGAACGGATCGTCGAGGAGCAGGGTGTTGGCGAACAACGCGGCGACGGCTACGGAGGTCGTGATGAGGACAACCCGCGTCTGACCCATTTGGTTGACCACCATCCCGACAAAGGTCGCTGCGCCGAGCAGTAGATAGACGAGGGACAGCGATACCGGCGGCGTGTAGTGGGGGGCGAATGTCATCGTGGTGAGGTACAGCGCTCCGGAGAGCGCGGCGAGCACGACGAGGTAGTACAGCGTCAACCTCGAGAAGGCATGACACGCCGTACGAGCGAAGACCACGGGTGATGCGGTCGATGCCAGCAGCCGAGCCGAGATCCGACGACGGCGGTACATCAATACCTCCACCACTCCCATGCTCAACACCAGCGGCAATGCGGCGAGGGCCACCGGCAACGCCAGCGGCTGGGCCTCATCACCTTCGCGGAGCAGGAAGTCGACAACGGGGTACACGAGCAGCACGGTGGCCAGCAGCCCGAAAGCGCTGTTCAGGAGCGCGCCGCGCAACATGGCCGGGGACATGCGTTGCGCTGGAGGCGTTCTGTCGCGGGTCGCCCGGAGGGCGAAGACGAGTGCCAGCACGGCTGTTGCCGTCATCGCAGCAGGGGCTACCGCACCTACGCCGACAGCGGCTTCGGGTACGGCGACAACGGTCTGGGCTCCGGACACCGCCGCGTAGGCATCGGCCCTGGGCGGTCCGACGCCCCGGGTCGCCACCACGAACGCGCCTGCCGCCGTCGCCGGAAGCAAGGCGAGCATCAGTCGCAGGTCACGGTCGAACACGAGCAGGGCCATGGCCGAGATCAAATAGACCGACTGACCGATGAGGATCGCCAGCGTTCCCCAGGTCACGTCCATGGACGGGGTGATCACCAGGGCGATGTAGGCCGCGATGACCGACAGCACGCTCATGAGCGCGATCCCGGTCAACATAGCCCGTCGCAGCTCCCATCGGGCGCTGTCAGGGGCGAGGTGCCCGAGTCGGACCCAGCCCAGGTAGGCCATACCGGATCCCCAGACCCAACTGAGGGCGAGTCCGCCGAGCAGGAGGACGATCACCGTTCGGTCGACCGCCTGAAGCAAGGTCACGGAGACGAAGGCGGGCAAGGCATAGAGCAGTCCGCGCAGACAGCGCAGGACCAGCCCACGCCCGGATATGGTGCCCGTACTGTCGGGCTCGTTCTTCTCGCGGGTGCTGTCGTCTTCCGCACCTGAGCCGCCCGGCATCACCCTGGTCTCATTTTCGGCGCCGAGCTTACGGAGGGACAGGAGCTTGCCCAGCGTGAACACGTCCTCGGCGCGGTACTGTTCCTGTGCGATGCGGTCGTTGAACCCCGCGCTCTCCAGCACCGCCGTGATCTCGAGCGGATCGGTCGCCGTGGCGACCAGTTGCTGGTATCTCTGGGACAGCTCTGACACCGGATCCGGGACAGGGTCCATGGGAAACGTGTTGCTCATACTGCCTCGCTCTCCCGCAGGGGACGCGTCGCCGGGGTGTCGATGAATTCGTGCAGCACATGGCTCGGCGTGCTGCGTAGGCGAGCCGTCTCGCGGTAGAGGTCACGGAACGTCTCCACGAACCGGTCGATCGTGAACAGCTCCAGCGCCCGGTGGTGCGCGGCCGCCGCCAACCGCCGGCGCAGGGCATGGTCTCGCAGCAGGCGCACGCAGGCCGCCCCGAAGGCCTGGGGATCGCGTGGCGGTACCAGCAGCCCGGTCTCCCCGACTGCCTCGGCGACCCCGCCGACGTCGGTGGAGACCGTGGTACGGCCGGTGGTCATCGCCTCGATGACGCTGTACGGCAAGCCTTCGGAGATGCTGGAGAGCACCACGAGGTGGCCCGCCTGATACCCGTGGCTCACGGGTGAGATCGGCCCCTCGAACGTGACGGCCTGGACGAGCCCGAGCATGGCCACCAAGTTTGCGCATCTCGCCGCGTACGCCTCGTTGTCCGGGGGCACCGGGCCGAACAGGCGCAACTTGGCCTCGGGGACCTCCTTCCGGACCAGCGCGAAGGCACGGATGAGGGTTTCCAGGTCCTTGAGCGGGTCGATGCGCCCGACGAAGGCGAGCGTGGGCACGGCGGGCTCCTGTCGGGCGGCGGGGAACTTCGCCGGATCGACGCCGTTGTAGACGGTCCGGATCGCCTCGGCCCGGGCGCCGTTGCGCAACTCCCAGCGCTGGTTGAACTGGTTGACCGGGGCGATGATGTCTGCGGCGCGGTAGCCCAGTTCGGTCAGCCGGACGAAGAAACGGATCATGAACGTCTTGGCCGGCGGGGTGAGGCCCATGGAGCGCATCGCCAGGATCCGCTCACGCAGGTAGACCCCGTGTTCGGACAGCAGCAGGGGAGTGCCATAGGCCCACTTGGCGACCAGACCTACCAGGATGCACGGGCCGTTGGCGACCGCGTGCACGACGTCGACCCGCAGGGGAGCGTCCGCGAGCGGGCGCAGGAAGTGCTCGACCAGATCGGTGGCGGTGAGCACGTCAGCGAGGGTGAGCGGCGCCTGGCCGAAGGCTTGCCGTGCCCCGGGTGGACGATGGTTCCACACCGCCTGGAACACATCGACCGAGTCCTCGCTGCGCAGCAGCTCGGCGAGCAGGCCTCGACGCGCCAGGCGATGCAACACCCGCAGTGCGTGCTCGAACGTCGGGAGTGCGCCGGGATCGTCGCCCAGGATCGCTGTGAGCAGGTCCGTGTAGGCGGTGATGAAGCAGGAACGGACCGTCCGCGGCACCCGCCACGGATGACGGGTCGGGGCCCACAGGCCGATGCGCCGCAGGCCTGCCACATTGGGCGGCAGTTCGCAGGTGACACCCTCCATGCCGGAACCGGTGAGTGCCACGACATCGAACTCGTGCTCGGGCAGCCCACGGATGAGCTGGTCGCACCAGACGCTCACCCCACCGGGTTGGATGGGATAGGAGCCCTCCGCCACCATGACAATTCTCAAGACCGGTCCTTCTGAGGAGTGGAGCGAACGGACGGATACAGGACGGGCGACAGCGGGATCACCTCCGCGGTGGCAGTGTGTAGCGCCCCTCACCGGAGACGCTGGTCCATGCGGAACGCTCGCCGCCGTACTGCTGGCCGAAGAGAGGTCCGGTCCCGCTTCCGGTTCGGGTTCCTTCGGGAGCGGTGAGCGGGACCGCCATCTTTCGGTCGGTCTGCACCGTGACCACGCCGCCCTGGATCCAGGCCGTCACTTCTCCGGCAGCCAGTGCATGGAAGGTTTTCTGCCGGGCCAGGATGTTGTCGGCCTCCGTCATCGAGGGGACGAGCACCGGCCGGTTCTCTCTGATCAGCTCGTGGCGGTAGCGGGCAAGCGCCCGTTCGATGATGGGGTAGGCGGTGCGGTCCTCGGCCAGGTTCGACTGGTGCAGGTAGTGCGGGCGCGGATCATTGGAGAGCATGTGCCCCAGAGCGCGACGTGCCTCCGAGGGCACGATGTAGTCCGTGAACCCGGTCTTTCGATCAAGCGGGGCGATGCAACTGTCGGTCCGCTCGCACTCGCCGCTGCCCCCATCGGCTTTCGCGGTGTGCAGCCAGCTGTACTGGTCGACGGCCTCTGCCACGGTCGCCGTGTCGTAGCCGAGGTCGATGGGGTAGCGCGGTAGCGTCCGGGTGCCGCCGATGTCCCGCTGGTCTTTTTCCAGGGACGCGTCGGAGGCGATAGTGCGCACGCCGGTCTCGGTCAGCGCCGCGGCGAGGTTGGGGTTGTCCTCGGGCATCTGCGGCTTCGCGCGCAGACCGGAGTGCTCGCCGGTCACCAGCTCGGCCGGGTTGATCGGCAGGTCGTACCGGTCGGCAAAGTCGATGTTCTTCTCGATCTCGGCCTCCAGCAACTTCTGGCTGACGTAGCGGACATCACCGAGGACAGGGATCTTGGCGCAGCGCCATGGGGTAACCGATCGGTCTTGGACACATCCCAGATACCGGTGGGACCAGGTGTGGTTGATCCAGCCGAAGGAGCCCTTGTGCGCGAGGAGCGCGTCGGTGAGCGGGTCGGTGCCGTCATTCCGAATGCGGGCCTGCGTGCTGCCAAGGCCGTTGAATGCGAAGTCGAGGCGGAAGCGGTTCTCGCGCTGCCAGGCCACCGCGTAGGTGACGTCCTCCGCGGTCATGCGGATGAGTGGGGTGCGGGCCGGCACAGGACAGTCCACCGGCTGGGTGCAATGCTGACCGACCATCCATCGCGCGTTGGGCAGGAAGACATCGTCGATATGCACGGCGAAGTAGCTGCGCTCGTAGCCGAGGTGCACGCCCTTGGTGAGCCAGCGGACCAGACCGGGGATGAGCACCTGGAACTGGGGCTGATGCTCGTTGTAGTCGAAGGTCAGCACAAGTTCCTCGCGGCCGTCGTGGGTGAACACCCCGGCCAGGGCCCCCGTGCCGCCGCCACGGGCCTGGGCGGTCACCAGTGGGCGGAAGCCAGCCAGCGGTCGTGCGATCTCGGCCCGGCTCTCCGTGGCGTTGGGGTCATCCTCCTCGAAGGGCACCGGGCCGCGGGCGTAGGCGAAGTCCGCAGCCAGGGCGCCCGCGGTCAACCGGGCCGTGCCGTCGAACGAGTCGCTGTGCATGCCGACCAGACCGACCTCTGGCTTGGGCCGGACGGAAGCGTCGAGCTGGCGGATGTCGAACCGTCTCTCGAACCGCTCCAGGGAGGCCATCTCGGCCGAACCGGCGCCGAAGGGATTTTCGTCGGGCAGCACGACCGCCTGGAACTTCGCGCGCGGCACCCCTGCCACGGTGTCGGAGAGGAACCGGTCATCTATCAGAGGGCGGCTGCCATCCCGCACATCGACGCCGACGACTGGCACGTTCATCCGCATCAACGCCGTGCGCACGGCCTCGACCGGGGGCTGGCCGTCGGTCACGACGAGCACACGCAGATCAATCCGAGGACTGGGTGCCGCCGAAGTGCGGTTCGCCATGGAAAATGGCAAAATTACCAGAAAGCACAATATCAGGCACGCGAACAAGGGCTTACGGCGCGGCGCTTCTGAGGCACGGTGTCCGCTCGTCATGGTGTGCTCGCGCTCCGGTATGCGGTGGATGAGGTGCGCACCGGATCGGGGGCGCGGCTGGCATGCCGCGTAAAGGAAATGCCGACCGAATGGCGTAGGGAAGGCAAGCGAGGGCCAGGTCTATTCCGGCGGCCTGGACGACGAGCCGGGCCCAGCGGCCGGGAGGAGTCGGCGAATACACAGAATGCCCGGCCCCACCCCAGGTGCTGGGGCCGGGCAGGGCATGAGATGGAGCCGGATGCGGCCGCGTCCGACCGTGGATCATCGCCGCTTGGGCAGCCTTCGGAGTCCGCTGTTCGACGTCCGGCGGCGGAACGCACCGACGTGGAACGGGCTCGCCTGCCCCGCGGGGCGGCGTGCCGGCGCACGGCAACTGTGCGTACCGGCGCGGTGTGGGCGGTCAGTCGGTCGGATGCCCGGCGGGCGGGGTGCGCGACAGGCCCCCGCGCAGCATCGCCCCGGCCCTGCCGCTTATCGGCGTGCGGCCAGTCCGTGGCCCGCCGCACCGGGTGCGGTGTGGACTCTGTCGCCCGGCTGGTTCCGATGGAGGACAAGAGAAGATCCTATTCCGCCGTGACCGCTCGCGGGTCCGTTTTGCTTCGTATTCCACGGTTATGTCAGCATCTGCTGAGAGTCAATTGATTTTGTAGGGTCTTTGCCTGTATCCGGTGGACCGGAGATGAAAGACCAGCTCAAAACGTCGTCACTGCCCGTAGCCGAGCACTGGCGGGTCGTCGGCGTCCGAGCGCATCAGGGACTACACCCTCATGCCCCGCTTCGACTCCCCCGCCTGTTTCCCTTCCCCGGGACCGGGGAGGGAGGCCGCTGGGCATTGGCCCCCCTGGGCCGGACCGAGTCAACCGCGGGTCGTACCGGGGCGACACGCTCGTGCTGGACGCATCTGAGACACCGTCAGCGGCGGGTGAACGTCACGGACTTCATGCCGCTGACCCGTGTTCATGCCTCGGATCGGCCACCGGCCGGCGCCGCGAGAACATGCTGCGACACCACGACGAACACCAAGCGATCCAGCAGGACCGCGCCGCCCGGCAAACCCGCGAATGGCGCGACCGCTACCAGTGGCGCAACGGCATCGATGCCACCGTCTCCCGAGGAGTCCGCGCCTACGGCCTGCGCCGGACCGATACCGCGGCCGGCCCAAGACACACCTCGCTGGACTGCAGCACACCGCGAATCGACGCCCGCATCTCCCGCTTCGAAGCGCTGAGGCCCGCCGCCTGACGGCGACGGGCCTCACGGAGGGGCCAGGCATTGACCAGCAGCGTCCGGTGGCCGGGCCCCAGGAAACCGCACACGCTACGCGTGGCTCGCCGCCACCCACCGTTCCAGCGCCGCCCGCGCCGCGCCGGAGTCGACCGACTCGGCGGCCTTCGCGATGCCCGCCCGGATCTGCTCGGCCAGCGGCGCGTCCGACGGCTCCAGGGCGACCAGGGCCGCCGCCGCGTTCAGCAGCACCGCGTCCCGTACGGGCCCGGTCTCGCCGGCCAGCAGCCGGCGCGCCACGTCCGCGTTGTACGAGGCGTCCGCGCCGCGCAGCGCCTCCACCGGCACCAGGTCGATGCCCACGTCCCTCGGGTCGAACGTCTCCTCGCGCACCGCGCCGTCCCGGACGACCCACACCTTCGAGGTGGCCGTGGTGGTCAGCTCGTCCAGCCCGTCGTCGCCCCGGAAAACGAGCGCGGAGGAGCCGCGCTCGGCGAGGACCCCGGCCATGATGGGGGCCATCCGGGCGTCGGCGACGCCGGTCGCCTGGGCCTTCACCCGTGCCGGGTTGGTGAGCGGCCCGAGGAAGTTGAACGTGGTGCGGATGCCCAGCTCCTTGCGGGCCGCCGCCACGTGGCGCAGCGCCGGGTGGAACTTCACCGCGAAGCAGAAGGTGATGCCGGCCTCCTCGGCGACCTCCGCGACCCGCCGGGGCGACAGGTCCAGGTTGACGCCGAGCTTCTCCAGCACGTCGGAGGAGCCGGAGGCGGAGGACGCGGCACGGTTGCCGTGCTTGACGACCTTGGCGCCGGTTCCGGCGACGACGATCGCCGACATGGTGGAGATGTTGACGGTCTTGGCGCCGTCGCCGCCCGTGCCGACGAGGTCGACGGACGGGCCGGGCACGTCGATGACGTTGGCGTGCTCGTACATGGTGCGTACGAGACCCGTGATCTCCTCGACCGTCTCGCCCTTGGCGCGCAGCGCGACCGCGAAGCCGGCGATCTGGGCGTCGGTGGCCTCGCCGCGCATGATGCGGTCCATGGCCCACGCCGTGTCGTCGGCGCTCTGGTCGCGTCCCTCCAGCAGGCCGTTCAGCACCTCGGGCCAGGAACGACCCGCCGAGCTCGGTCCTCCAGCGGGTTGCACAGCGCTCATGGTCGCTCCTGGTGTCCGTACGTACAGGGATGACCACAGCCTATCGAGCGCCGGGCACGGCAAAGAGCCCCGTCCAGCGAATGGACGGGGCTCGATGCTGTGGCGACCTTTGGGGGTCCCCTCAGGGCTTCGCCCTGAGGGGGGAAGGTGATCAGTGGTGGCCGTGGCCGCTGGTGATCTCCTTGTACTCCTCGACGGTGGCCTTGGGGATCTGGTTCCCCTCGGCGAAGTAGCCCTTGCTGAGCTTGGCGCGCAGCCGCTGCATGCGCGACGGCTTGCGCTCCACACCGTTCTCGTCGACCGTCGGGCCGATCTCGACCGGCGCGTACTGCTCGTGCGTGGTGAGCGAGTGGAGCTGGGCCTGGCTGAGCGGCTCGTGGATCTCGACGAACTCTCCGTGCGGCAGGCGCTTGATGATGCCGGACTCACGCCCGTGCAGCACCTTGTCGCGGTCGCGCCGCTGGAGACCCAGGCAGATCCGCTTGGTGACGATGAACGCGATGACCGGGCCCAGGAAGAAGAAGATCCGGACGAACCAGGTGATCGAGTTGATCGACATGTGGAAGTGGGTGGCGAAGATGTCGTTGCCACCACCGATCAGCATGACCATGTAGCCGGTGACCCAGGCGACACCGAGCGCGGTCCGGGTCGGCGCGTTGCGCGGCCGGTCCAGCAGGTGGTGTTCGCGCTTGTCGCCGGTGATCCACGACTCGATGAACGGGTAGACGGCGATCGCCACGAGCATCACGCCGAAGAGCATCAGCGGGATGAACACGCCCAGGACCAGCGTGTGGCCCCAGAGGTTGATCTCCCACCCCGGCATGACACGGATCAGACCCTCGGCGAAGCCCATGTACCAGTCGGGCTGGGCGCCGGTGGACACCTGGTCCGGGCGGTAGGGGCCCATGGCCCAGATCGGGTTGATCGTGAACAGTGCGGCGATCATCGCGATGACGCCGAAGACCAGGAAGAAGAAGCCTCCGGCCTTGGCCATGTACACCGGCAGCAGCGGCATGCCGACGACGTTCTTGTTCGTCCGGCCGGGGCCGGGGAACTGCGTGTGCTTGTGGTAGAAGACCAGGATCAGGTGCGCCACCACGAGGCCGAGCATGATGCCCGGCAGCAGCAGGATGTGGATCGAGTAGAACCGGGCCACCATGTCGTGGCCGGGGAACTCGCCGCCGAACAGGAACATCGAGATGTACGTGCCGACGATCGGCATGGACAGGATCGCGCCCTGGGTGAAGCGGACACCGGTGCCGGAGAGCAGGTCGTCCGGGAGCGAGTAACCGGTGAAGCCGGTGAACATGCCCAGGACGAACAGCAGGAAGCCGAACAGCCAGTTGATCTCACGCGGCTTGCGGAACGCGCCGGTGAAGAAGACGCGCATCATGTGCACGAACATGCCCGCGAGGAAGATCAGCGCGGCCCAGTGGTGGATCTGCCGGATGAGCAGACCACCGCGGACGTCGAAGCTGATGTCCAGGGTCGAGGCGTACGCCTCGGTCATGCGGATGCCCTGCATCGGCACGTACGAGCCGTGGTACTCGATCTCGTTCATGCTCGGGTGGAAGAACAGCGTCAGATACACACCCGTGAGGATGATGATCAGGAAGCTGTAGAGGCAGATCTCACCCAGCATGAAGGACCAGTGGTCCGGGAAGATCTTGCGCATGTTGGCCTTGGCGAGGCCGTAGATCCCCAGCCGGCCGTCGGCCCAGTCGGCGACCCGCTCGCCGGCGGGCGCCTTGCGCTTGGCGTCGCTTGCGGTCGTGGTGCTCATCCGCGCTCCCAGAATGCAGGGCCGACGGGCTCGGAGAAGTCACCGAGCGCTTCGAGGAAGCCCTCGTCGTTCACGCCGATCCGGAGCTGCGGGAGCGGGTGACCGGCCGGGCCGAAGATGACGCGGGCGCCGTCGGAGAGGTCGAAGGTGGACTGGTGGCACGGGCAGAGGACGTGGTGCGTCTGCTGCTCGTACAGGGAGATCGGGCAGCCCACGTGGGTGCAGATCTTGGAGAAGGCGACGATGCCCTCGTGCGACCACTCCAGCTCGCGCCGGTCCTTGATGTCCTCCGGCTGGATCCGGACGATCATCAAGGCATCCTTGGCGATCTTGTTGTTGAACTCGTGGTCGCTCTCCTCCAGGCCCTCGGGCTTGGCGAAGGTCAGCGAGCCGACCTGGACGTCCTCGGGACGCAGCGGCTCGTTGGTGTTCATGTTGATGAGCTGCTTGCCCTTGGCCCACGACGTGTGGAACAGCTTCTTCTCGGGCAGCGGGCCCAGCTCGCGCAGCAGCACCAGGCCGGAGAGCGGCACCATGGCCAGCGCGCCGAGCATGGTGTTGCGGATCAGCGGGCGGCGGCCGATCGCGGACTCCCGCGCACCGTCCGCGAAGTCCGCCATGACCTTGGCCTTGACCTCGGGCGTCGCCTCGATGGCGTGCCGGTCGTCGGCCATCTCCTCGTCGGACATCAGGGTGCGGGCCCAGTGGACCGCGCCCGCGCCGATGCAGAAGAGGGCGAGGCCCAGGGTCATACCCAGCGACAGGTTGGTCGCGCTGACGTGACCCAGCGGCCAGACATAGACGATCTTGTCGACCGGGAAGATCACGAAGGAGGCGATGAAGCCGATCGTGGCCAGCATCGACAGGGTGAACAGCAGGGCGACCGTGCGCTCGGAGCGCTTGGCGGCCCGCTCGTCGATGTCCTGGATGCGCGGCTTGTGGGGCGGCAGCCCCGGGTCGGCGAACGGGTTCTCCGCGACCGCCGTGCCGTGCGTGGTGTCCTGCGCGTTCGGCAGGCTCTCTGCTTCTGAAATCTCTTGGCTACTCATGACTTCTTGGCCTTAGCGGTGTGGGCCGCGACCCAGACGGCGACAGCGATCAGGGAACCCAGACCGAAGATCCATCCGAACAGGCCCTCGCTGACCGGGCCCAGCCCGCCCAGTGCGAAGCCGCCGGGGGTCGGCGTCTCGTCACCGTTCACGCTGTTGATGTACGCGATGATGTCCTTCTTCTCCTTCTCCGGCATCGTGGTGTCGGGGAAGGACGGCATGTTCTGCGGGCCGGTCTGCATGGCCTCGTAGATGTGCTTGTTGCTCACGCCGTCGAGGCTGGGGGCGAACTTGCCGTGCGTCAGGGCACCGCCCTCGCCGGTGAAGTTGTGGCACTGGGCGCAGTTGGTGCGGAACAGGTCGCCACCCCGGGCGATGTCCGCGCCTTCCGGGCTGTACTGCTTCTCGGTCGGCGTGATCGGACCGGCGCCGAGGGACGCGACGTACGCGGCGAGCTGGTCGATCTCGGCCTGCGAGTAGATGTTCCTCTTCTTCGGCACCTGGGCGCCGGGCTGCTGCGCCGGCATGCGGCCGGTGCCGACCTGGAAGTCCACGGCTGCGGAGCCGACGCCGACCAGGCTCGGGCCGTCAGTGGTTCCCTGACCGCCGGTTCCGTGGCAGCTAGCGCAGCCGACGGTGTAGAGCTTCTTGCCCTCCTCGATGGCGAGGGACTGGGCGGTTTCGTCTGCCTGCGCCTTGCCCGCGGGCGCGAACGCGGCGTACAGCCCCCCAGTGGCCGCCAGCGCGAGGAGTAGGACGACGACCGCCGCCAGCGGATGGCGTCGTCGTGCGGAGAGCTTTTTCACGGATTACCCCGGTGTCAGGATCTTCTGCGTCGATGCTTGCTGGATGTGTCGGGTGTACCTGGTCCGGTACGGCCCGATTACTTGATCATGTAGATCGTGGCGAAGAGGCCGATCCAGACGACATCGACGAAGTGCCAGTAGTAGGACACGACGATGGCGGCGGTTGCCTGCTCGTGAGTGAATCTCCTGGCCGCGTACGTACGGCCGAGGACCAGCAGGAAGGCGATGAGACCGCCCGTCACGTGCAGGCCGTGGAAGCCGGTCGTCAGGTAGAACACGGAGCCGTACGGGTCGGACGAGAGCGAGAGGCCCTCGTGCTTGACCAGCTCGGTGTACTCGAAGACCTGGCCTCCGATGAAGATCGCACCCATCACGAACGTGATGATGAACCACGCGCGGAGCTTCTTCACATCGCCCCGCTCGGCGGCGAACACGCCGAGCTGGCAGGTGAGCGAGGAGAGCACCAGGATCGTGGTGTTGGTAGCCGAGAACGGGAAGTTCAGCGCATCGGCTTTCTCTGCCCAGAACTCGGCACCCGTCACCGATCGCAGGGTGAAGTACATCGCGAAGAGGGCCGCGAAGAACATCAGCTCGGAACTCAGCCAGATGATGGTTCCGACGCTGGTGAGGTTCGGCCGATTGACCGACGGGTGCGCGTGCCCGGTTTCTACTGTCGTTGCTGTCGCCACGACCGACATTATGTCGGTCGCTTATCCCGCCCTCACTCCGGGGGGTGCCGTTCGGTGTGTTGGTGCGCTCTGTCCAGCCCGAACGGCCCATCACGGCGGGGATCGAAGGGATGTCCGAACCGGTGTTGGGGGGCGGTGGACAGGAGTAGCATCCGGCGCATCGGTACCAGCCTTCCTGCCCATGCCGCCGACGTACTCGGAGGAACAATGCAGTCGAGCGCCACCGTCCTGGTCTACAGCGACGACGCCAACACCCGCGCGCAGGTGCGGCTGGCGGCCGGGCGCAGGCCCGCGGCCGACGTTCCGCCGGTCGAGTACATCGAGTGCGCGACGCTCCCGGCCGTGCTGGACCAGCTCGACAAGGGCGGCATCGACGTCTGCGTCCTGGACGGCGAGGCGGTGCCGGCGGGCGGCATGGGGGTGTGCCGGCAGATCAAGGACGAGGTGTTCCGCTGCCCGCCCGTGCTGCTGCTCATCGGCCGCCCCCAGGACGCCTGGCTGGCCACCTGGAGCCGCGCGGACGCCGCGGTGACCCTCCCGGTCGACCCGGTCGAGCTGGCGGACTCCCTGGCGGCCCTGCTGCGCAACCGCCTGTCCGTGGAGGCGTGAGGCCGGGGCCCTCCGGGGCCTAGAGTCCCGGCCGGAGACGGACCTGCTCGGTGCGGGGCGCGTCGGCGCGGGCGGCGCTGCCCGTCTGCCACTTGTCCCAGGGCAGGTTCCAGTCGCCGAAGCCGTTGCCGAAGTGGTCCATCTCCTTGCCCGCGCTGTTGATGACGGTGACGATGTCGCCGGGGCGGACGTTCTCGTAGAACCAGGCGGCGTTGCTGGTGGACATGCCGGTGCAGCCGTGGCTGACGTTGGCGTACCCCTGTGAGCCGACGGACCAGGGGGCGGCGTGGACGTACTCGCCGCTCCAGGTGACCCGGGTGGCGTAGTAGACGGGCAGGTCGTACGACTCGCTGCTGCCGGCCGCGATGCCCACGGTGGTGGAGCGCATCCGGACGAAGTACTCCTTGCCGAGCACCACTTTGATGCCGTTACGGGTGGAGAAGCCCGGTTTTCCGGTGGTCACCGGAATGGTGTTGATCACCTTTCCGTTGCGCTTGACCGTCATGTGGTGGGTGGCCGCGTCGGTGATGGCCTCGACGCGGTCGCCGATGGTGAGGTTCAGGGACTTGGCGGAACCGCCGTAGAGGTGGCCCGCGACCTTCACCCCGGCGAGATTCCCCGTCACGGTGACGGACGCGCCGACGGGCCAGAACTCCTTCGGGCGATAGTGCAGCTTCTTGTCGTCGACCCAGTACCAGGAGCCCGTGACAGCGGGCCTGGAACGCACCTTGAGGGAGCGTTCGACGGCGGCCCTGCCCTCCTTGGTGGTGACCGGGGCACTGAGCTCCGCCGTGATGGGCTGCCCGACGCCGTACTTGCCCGCCTCCGGGCCGAATTTCACGTTCAGGAGCCTTTTGGCGGGCGCGGTCTCGAAGGTCAGCGTACGGGCGCCAGGAGCGCCCTTGCGGTCCTCCGTGGCGACCCTGACGGTGTAGCGGGTGCCGGCCACCAGGGGGGCCGTCGAGCGCCAGCGGCTGCCGTCCGCGGACAGCTCGCCCGCGAGGTAGTGCCCGGCCGTGTCGACGGCCGTGACGTCCGTGATGCGGCCGTCCTTGCCCGTGGCGGTGACTTCCAGGGGCTTGTCGAGGGCCGCCTTGGCGGTGCCGGACGGGGCGTTGAACGCGACCTGGCGGGCCGCGTCGTACGGCTTCGCGGAGAGGGGGTGGCCGTCCGGGCCACCGCACGCGGTCGCGCTCGCACCGGTGACGGCGACCAGCAGGGTGCAGCTTATGGCGGTGCGCATGCGGGGCGTGTTGCTCATAAGCACACCGTAGGAAGGTATGGCCACAGCGGCACGCGGGATGACTCCAAACGAGGGGCCCGGCAACCTCCGTACGGAGGTTGCCGGGCCCCTTGCCGAAGCGCGACCGCCTACTGGTTCTGGTTCTCGCCCCGGTAGTACTCGAAGACCCAGCCCCAGAGGCCGATCAGGATCAGCGGGGCGGAGAAGTACAGCAGCCACCAGCCGAGCGCGATGCCCAGGAAGGCGAACGCGCCACCGATGGCCAGGGAGAGCGGCTGCCAACTGTGCGGCGAGAAGAAGCCGACCTCACCGGCCTCGTCCGCGACGTCGGCCTCCTTGTCGTCCTGGGCCATGGCGTCCACTCGCCGGGCCGTGAAGGCCAGGTAGTAGCCGATCATGATCGCCAGGCCGAAGGCCAGGAAGAGCGCCGTCGTACCGGCCGGCTCCTTCGACCACACGCCATAGAGGATGGCCATGGCGAGGATGAAGATGCTCAGCCAGATGAAAATCTTGCCCTGGATTTTCACTTGCCGACCTCCTTGCCACCGAGCAGCGCGGTGTCCTTCTGCCCGTGGTTCTCGAGCTGCCCGACGGCGGCGATCTCAGGGTGGTGCAGGTCGAACGCCGGGGATTCCGAGCGGATGCGCGGCAGCGTGATGAAGTTGTGCCGCGGCGGCGGGCAGGAGGTCGCCCACTCCAGCGAGCGGCCGTAGCCCCACGGGTCGTCGACCTCGATCTTCTTGCCGTACTTGGCGGTCTTCCAGACGTTGTAGAAGAACGGCAGGATCGACAGGCCCAGCAGGAACGAGGCGATCGTGGAGATCGTGTTCAGCAGGGTGAAGCCGTCGGCGGCGAGGTAGTCCGCGTAACGGCGCGGCATGCCCTCGGCACCGAGCCAGTGCTGCACCAGGAACGTGCCGTGGAAGCCGATGAACAGCGTCCAGAACGTGATCTTGCCGAGGCGCTCGTCCAGCATCTTGCCGGTGAACTTCGGCCACCAGAAGTGGAATCCGGCGAACATCGCGAAGACCACGGTGCCGAAGACGACGTAGTGGAAGTGCGCGACGACGAAGTACGAGTCGGAGACGTGGAAGTCCATCGGGGGCGAGGCCAGGATCACACCGGTCAGACCACCGAAGGTGAAGGTGATCAGGAAGCCGATCGTCCAGAGCATCGGGGTCTCGAAGGACAACGAGCCCTTCCACATGGTGCCGATCCAGTTGAAGAACTTCACACCGGTCGGTACCGCGATCAGGAAGGTCATGAAGGAGAAGAACGGCAGCAGCACACCGCCGGTGACGTACATGTGGTGCGCCCACACCGTCACGGACAGACCGGCGATCGCGATGGTCGCGGCGATCAGACCGATGTAACCGAACATCGGCTTGCGGCTGAAGACCGGGATGATCTCCGAGACGATGCCGAAGAACGGCAGGGCGATGATGTACACCTCTGGGTGACCGAAGAACCAGAAGAGGTGCTGCCACAGCAACGCACCGCCGTTGGCGGGGTCGAAGATGTGGGCGCCGAACTTCCGGTCGGCCTCCAGCGCGAAGAGCGCGGCCGCGAGCACCGGGAAGGCGAGCAGGACCAGCACACCGGTCAGCAGCACGTTCCAGGTGAAGATCGGCATGCGGAACATCGTCATGCCCGGAGCGCGCATGCAGATGATCGTGGTGATGAAGTTGACCGAGCCGAGGATCGTGCCGAAGCCGGAGAAGGCCAGACCCATGATCCACATGTCGGCGCCGACACCCGGCGAACGGACCGCGTCCGACAGCGGCGTGTAGGCGAACCAGCCGAAGTCGGCCGCACCCTGCGGGGTGAGGAAGCCGGCCACCGCGATGACCGAGCCGAAGAGGTACAGCCAGTACGCGAACATGTTCAGCCGCGGGAACGCCACGTCGGGCGCGCCGATCTGCAGCGGCATGATCCAGTTGGCGAACCCGGCGAACAGCGGCGTCGCGAACATCAGCAGCATGATCGTGCCGTGCATCGTGAACGCCTGGTTGAACTGCTCGTTCGACATGATC
Source organism: Streptomyces sp. NPDC049837 (assembly GCF_040674455.1). NCBI lineage: Bacteria > Bacillati > Actinomycetota > Actinomycetes > Kitasatosporales > Streptomycetaceae > Streptomyces > Streptomyces sp. NPDC049837. The sequence continues at coordinate 72,196 of NZ_JBFAMP010000006.1, forward strand.
TGCGTACCCGGGCGGGCGAGCTCGGCGCGCATGAAGAGCGCCAGCAGACCGCCGATGCAGAAGAAGGCGAACGACGTGACCAGGTAGAGCGTGCCGATGGTCTTGTGGTCGGTGGTGGTCAGCCACTTCACGACCACACCGCCGGGGTGCCTGCGCCGGACGGGCTGCTCGTTGGCGTACGGCTCACGCGAGCCGTCGGCTGCCTCGGCGGCACCCTGAGGTTCGTTGAGGATGCTCACAGTTGGTTCTTCTCCGCATTCCTGGCCGGGTCCGTCTGCTGAATGCCCGACGGGATGAAGCCGGTCTGCCCCTTCTCGGCCAGCTCCTTCAGGTGCTGCTGGTAACGCTCGGGTGAGACCACCTTGACGTTGAACAGCATGCGGGAGTGGTCGACGCCGCAGAGCTCGGCGCACTTGCCCCTGAAGGTGCCCTCCTCGGTGGCCGTCACCTCGAACACGTTGGTGTGGCCCGGGATGACGTCCTGCTTGAAGAGGAAGGGCAGCACCCAGAAGGAGTGGATGACGTCACGCGAGGTCAGGATGAACCGGACCTTCTCGCCCTTCGGCAGCCACAGGGTCGGACCCGGGTTGCCGTTCTGCGGGTTCCGCGTGCCGGGGATGCCGTAGTCGTAGACGCCGTCGGCCCCCTGGGGGAATTCCTTCTGGTACTTGTCCGGAATGGCGGCGAGGGACTTGTCGGTCTCGGCGGCCGTCTCCGGCTTGCCGTCGACGTTCTCGATGTAGTTGAAGCCCCAGCTCCACTGGTAGCCGACCACGTTGATGGTGTGGGCCGGCTTTTCGGAGAGAGCGAGGAGCTTCGACTCATCACGCGCGGTGAAGTAGAAGAGCACCGAGACGATGATGAGCGGGGTCACCGTGTACAGCGCCTCGATGGGCATGTTGTACCGGGTCTGCGGAGGAACCTCGACCTTGGTGCGGCTGCGCCGGTGGAAGATGACGCTCCACAGGATCAGGCCCCAGACGAGGACGCCCGTGGCGAGCGCAGCCGCCCACGAGCCCTGCCACAGGGAGAGGATCCGCGGAGCCTCCTCCGTCACCGGGGTGGGCATTCCAAGGCGGGGGAAGTCCTTGTATGTGCAACCGGTGGCGGTCGCGAGGATCAGGCCCGCAGTCAGCACCTGCGGCAGCTTCCGCCGCATCGGGCGCCGCGACGAGCGGTCGGAGCCGTTGGGACTCACGTAGCGCCTTCCCGAGAGTCTCGCCCGCGCGGTCGGCTGCGGCCGTCACGCTGGTCGGTCGCCGGCCCTGACGCGGGCAGGGGTTTGGATGTTTATGCGGACCAAACCCTACTGGACGCTATTTGGGGTCGCGCGGGGAGGGTGCCCAACGCGCCGCAGGGCACCCCGAAGGGGTGTTGAGGGCCGATTTTCCGGGGGCGGGGCCACCGGAGTTAGCGTGGCTGTGTGCCCTACTTCGATTCCGCTTCCTCCGCTCCCCTCCACCCCGTGGCCCGGCAGGCCCTCCAGGCGGCACTGGACGAGGGGTGGGCCGATCCCGCCCGGCTGTACCGGGAGGGGCGGCGCGCCCGGATGCTGCTGGACGCGGCGCGGGAGGCGGCCGCGGAGGCGGTGGGGTGCCGCCCCGACGAACTGGTCTTCACTCCTTCGGGGACACAGGCGGTGCACTCCGGAATTGCCGGGGCCCTCGCCGGGCGCCGGCGGGTCGGGCGGCACCTGGTCGTCTCGGCCGTGGAGCACTCCTCGGTGCTCCATTCGGCCGCCGCTCACGAGGCGGACGGCGGGACGGTGACCGAGGTGCCGGTGGACCGGGCGGGACGCGTCGACCCGGCCGGGTACGCCGCCGCCGTGCGGGACGACACCGCCCTCGCCTGCCTCCAGTCGGCCAACCACGAGGTGGGCACCGAGCAGCCGGTGGCCGAGGTGGCCGGGGCGTGCCGGGAGGCGGGGGTGCCACTGCTGGTGGACGCCGCCCAGTCGCTGGCGTGGGGCCCGGTGGCGGGCGATTGGTCACTGCTCACGGCAAGTGCCCATAAATGGGGCGGCCCTGCGGGGGTCGGGCTGCTCGCGGTTCGCAAGGGTGTGCGGTTCGCGCCCCAAGGCCCGGCGGACGAGCGCGAGTCGGGGCGGGCGGCCGGGTTCGAGAACATCCCGGGCATCGTGGCGGCGGCGGCCTCGCTGCGCGCCGTACGGGCCGAGGCGGCGGCGGAGGGGGCGCGGCTGCGCGGGCTGGTGGACCGGATCCGGGCCCGGGTGCCGGGGACGGTGCCGGACGTGGAGGTCGTCGGCGACCCGGTGCGGCGCCTGCCCCACGTGGTCACCTTCTCGTGTCTCTATGTCGACGGGGAGGCGCTGCTGCACGAGCTGGACCGGGCCGGTTTCTCCGTTTCCTCCGGTTCGTCGTGTACGAGTTCGACGCTGACGCCCAGCCATGTCCTGCGCGCCATGGGCGTGCTGTCGGAGGGCAACGTCCGCGTGTCGCTGCCGTTCGGTACGGCGGAGGAGGACGTGGAGCGGTTCCTGGAGGTGCTGCCGGGCACGGTGGCGGGCATCCGCGAGCGGTTCGGCGCGCCGGCCGCCACGCCGGCCACCGGGGGCGAGGAATCCCTGGTGGTGGACGCCCTGGGCCGGCGGTGCCCGATCCCGGTGGTCGAGCTCGCGAAGGTGTTCGGCGACGTCCCCGTCGGCGGCACCGTGACGGTCCTGGCCGACGACGAGGCGGCCCGCCTGGACATCCCGGCGTGGTGCGACATGCGCGGCCAGGAATACGTGGGCGAGCGCCCGGCGGAACGGGGCACGGCGTACGTGGTGCGTCGCGTGTCCTGACACGACCCGCACCCGGCATCCGGCCGGGGCGGGGTGTGGAGGGGTGCGAAGCACCCCTCCAGGTGGGCGTTACGGGAGGTGGGACTGGACTTCGGTGGCGGCTTCGTGGCCGTAGGCCTTGGTGAAGCGGTCCATGAAGTGGGCGCGGCTGAGGGTGTACTCCTGGGTGCCGAGCGTCTCGATGACCAGCGTGGCCAGCATGCAGCCGACCTGGGCCGCGCGCTCCAGGCCGACGCCCCAGGACAGGCCGGACAGGAAGCCGGCCCGGAAGGCGTCGCCGACACCGGTCGGGTCGACCTTGGCCTCCTCCTCCGGGCAGCCGACCTCGATGACCGGTCCGCCGACGCTCTCGATGCGCACGCCGCGCGAGCCGAGGGTGGTCACCCGGTGGCCGACCCTGGCGAGGATCTCCGCGTCGGTCCAGCCGGTCTTGGACTCGATGAGCCCCTTCTCGTACTCGTTGGAGAAGAGGTACGTCGCGCCTTCGAGGAGCGTGCGGATCTCGTCGCCGTCCATGCGGGCGATCTGCTGCGAGAAGTCGGCGGCGAACGGGATGTTCCGGGCGCGGCACTCCTCCGTGTGGCGGAGCATCGCCTCGGGGTCGTCCGCGCCGATCGACACCAGGTCCAGGCCGCCGACCCGGTCGGCGACGGCCTTCAGCTCGATCAGCCGGGCCTCGCTCATCGCGCCGGTGTAGAAGGAGCCGATCTGGTTGTGGTCGGCGTCCGTGGTGCACACGAAGCGCGCGGTGTGCAGGACCTCGGAGATCCGTACGGAGGCAGTGTCCACGCCGTGGCGGTCGAGCCAGGCCCGGTACTCGTCGAAGTCGGAGCCCGCCGCGCCGACCAGGATCGGACGGGTGCCGAGCTGGCCCATGCCGAAGCAGATGTTGGCCGCCACCCCTCCCCTGCGGACGTCGAGGTTGTCGACCAGGAAGGAGAGGGAGACCGTGTGCAACTGATCCGCGACCAACTGATCGGAGAATCGGCCGGGGAAGGTCATGAGGTGGTCGGTGGCGATGGAGCCGGTGACTGCGATACGCACGGCTGGGCGCTCCTGCGGGAAGGTGGAGTTGACAGTTCACGCTACCGGGTCGGCGGCGTCCCCACATGCGGAAACTACCCGATAGTAGGTCTTTTTCGGTCGGCTCACCCGTGCGTACGGTGCGCTTATGACCAAGTACAGCGTTCCGCGTGAGCAGCAGCACGAGTCCGAGTTGAGCCTGGCCGAGCTGCGGGGGGACAGCGCGCGCATGGTTCCGCACTGGGTGGTACCGGCGGAGGCCGCACCCGCTCCCGTGTCGCCGTCCCTGATCCACGGCGTGGTCGTCCCGCCCGCGTCCGCCAGGCTGATCGACGCCACGCCGGAGTACGGCGTCTGAGGGAACCGCCGGCTCCCCCGCTCCGTCCCACGGGTGTCTCCCGTAAAGGGACCACGGCGTACGAAGGAGCATTGCGGTGAGCAGTACGGAGCCGGAGCCGGCCACGGAGCCGACACAGGACAGCCCCCGCCGGAGGCGTTCGCCGCTCGCCGTCGCCTCGGTGGCGGCAGCGGTGCTGCTCGCCGGGGGCGGTGGCGCGTACTTCGCCACGGTGGCGTCGGACGGTGACGACCGCGGCGGTGTTCCGGCGGCGGACGGCAAGCAGCCGCCGCCGCTCGCCCTGGACGGCCACACCGAGCGCGGGCCGGGCACCGGGCCGGGCATCGCACCCGGTGAGCCGGACCCGGGCGGGGTGGTCTACCGGGCGGCCGGCACGCTGCCCAAGGGCCCCGGATCGGCGCACGTGTACCGGCCGGAGGGCACCGTGGGCGCGGACGAGGTGGCGCGGCTGGCCAGGGCGCTGGGCGTGGCCGGTACGCCCAAGGCGGCCGGTTCGGCGTGGAAGGTGGGGCCCGACAAGGACGGCTCGGGCGCCACGCTGCACGTGGAGCGGCAGGCCCCGGGCGTGTGGACGTTCGGGACGGCACCGGTCGGCGACAACTGCCTGAAGGGCAAGGACTGCCCCACGGGCGGTCAGCCGCAGGGCGGGGGGCGGCCCGTGAGCGAGGCGGCCGCGAAGAAGGCGGCGGCCCCGGTCCTGGAGGCGCTGGGCCAGGAGGACGCCGGGCTGGACGCCACGCAGGTGATGGGCGCGGTGCGGGTGGTGAACGCGGACCCGGTGGTGGGCGGGCTGCCGACGTACGGCTGGTCGACCGGCATTCAGGTGGGCGCGGACGGCTCGCTCAGCGGTGGCAGCGGGCGGCTGAAGGCGCCGGCGAAGAGCCACGAGTATCCGGTGATCGGCGCGGCGGAGGCGCTGAAGCTGCTGAACGCGGGGTCCGGCGACGGCCGGGTCGGCATCGGCGGGTGCGCCACGCCCGCGCCGCTGGAGGACTCCGGGACGAAGCCCGTCGCCCCGTGCAAGCCGGCCGCGAAGCCGGCCAAGGAGACGGTGACCGTCTCCAAGGCGGCCTTCGGGCTGGCGGCGCACTACACGGCCGGGCGCCCGGCGCTCGTACCGTCGTGGCTGTTCGAGGTGGCGCCGAAGGGCGACGCGCGGCCGTTCACGGTCACGTACCCGGCGGTGGACCCGAAGCACCTGGCGCCCGCGCCGCCGCCTGCGACCCAGCCGCCGTCGACCCCGCTGCCCGAGCCGACGCCCGGGACCGGGAAGGCGCCGCGGCAGGTCGAGTCGTACAGCCTGGACGGCAAGATCCTGACGGCGCGCTTCTGGGGCGGGGTGTGCAGCAAGTACACCGTGAAGGCCGAGGAGAGCGGTACGCAGGTGAAGCTGAGTGTGATCGAGACGCCGATCGAGCCCGGGCGGGTCTGCATCCTGATCGCCAAGGAGCTGACCGCGACGGCGACGCTGGACCAGCCGCTGGGCGACCGGCACGTCGTGGACGCGGCGAGCGGTGAGCGGGTGCCGCGGCGGTAGGCCGCGAGCGGACGCGGACGCAGACGCGGAAAAGGCGGCGGCCCCGGGGATGGTCCGGGGCCGCCGCCTCGCGTTTCCAGCAGGCTCAGCAGGCTTGGCTGCTCGACAGGCTTAGCTGAAGGAGTCGCCGCAGGCGCAGGAGCCGGTGGCGTTGGGGTTGTCGATCGTGAAGCCCTGCTTCTCGATGGTGTCGACGAAGTCGATGGAGGCGCCGCCCAGGTAGGGGGCGCTCATGCGGTCGGTGACGACCTTGACGCCGTTGAAGTCCTTGACGACGTCCCCGTCGAGGGAGCGCTCGTCGAAGAAGAGCTGGTAACGCAGGCCGGAGCAGCCACCGGGCTGAACGGCGACGCGCAGTGCCAGGTCGTCGCGGCCTTCCTGGTCGAGCAGGGCCTTGACCTTGGCCGCGGCGGCGTCCGACAGGAGGATGCCGTCGCTGACAGTGGTCTTCTCGTCCGATACGGACATCTGCTTCTCTCCCGGGTTGTACGGAGACTGCTTGCCGACCGGTTGCAACCGGCGGGGCCGCGGATTCATTCCGGGCACAGCGCTTGTCTTTCCCTTTCATGCTCGCACACCGGGCTCCGGACAAGCACCGGCCCGTGGAGAGGGGATGTGTCACATCGACACTATGGCCATCGTCAAAGTGACGTGAAGCGGTTATGATAGATAGCGTCATTTAGACGAAAAGGCTCTCCGCAGAAGTTCTCCGCAGAACAGAAAGGGTGCGTGACGTGACCACCGCCCAGCCCCTGGACGTCCAGCCGTCGCCCCTGGCCCTGCTGCTCCTCGGCCGCGAGGCCGACCCCAAGAGCGAGCGGGGAGTGGAGTGCCCCGGCGACCTCCCCTCGCCCTCCGACCCTGACCTGGTCGAGCGCGCCCGCGCGGCCAAGGAGAAGCTCGGGAGCAAGGTCTTCGTCCTCGGGCACCACTACCAGCGCGACGAGGTCATCCAGTTCGCGGACGTCACCGGCGACTCCTTCAAGCTCGCCCGGGACGCGGCGGCGCGGCCGGAGGCCGAGTACATCGTCTTCTGCGGCGTGCACTTCATGGCCGAGTCGGCCGACATCCTGACCACGGACGACCAGAAGGTCGTGCTGCCCGACCTCGCGGCCGGCTGCTCGATGGCCGACATGGCGACGGCCGAGCAGGTCGCGGAGTGCTGGGACGTGCTGACGGAGGCGGGCGTCGCGGACGTGACCGTCCCGGTCTCGTACATGAACTCCTCCGCCGACATCAAGGCCTTCACCGGGAAGCACGGGGGGACGATCTGTACGTCCTCCAATGCCAAGCGCGCCCTCGACTGGGCCTTCGAGCAGGGCGAGAAGGTCCTCTTCCTGCCGGACCAGCACCTGGGCCGCAACACCGCCGTCCGCGACATGGGCATGTCCCTGGACGACTGCGTCGTCTACAACCCGCACAAGCCGAACGGCGGCCTGACGGCGGAGGAGCTGCGCGGCGCCAAGATGATCCTGTGGCGGGGCCACTGCTCCGTGCACGGGCGCTTCTCGCTGGACTCGGTCAACGACGTGCGCGAGCTCATCCCGGGCGTGAACGTGCTCGTGCACCCCGAGTGCAAGCACGAGGTCGTGGCGGCGGCGGACTACGTCGGCTCGACGGAGTACATCATCAAGACCCTGGAGGCGGCACCGGCCGGCTCGAAGTGGGCGATCGGCACGGAGCTGAACCTGGTCCGTCGCCTGGCGAACCGATTCGCCGGCGAGGGCAAGGAAATCGTCTTCCTCGACAAGACGGTCTGCTTCTGCTCGACCATGAACCGCATCGACCTGCCGCACCTGGTGTGGGCGCTGGAGTCGCTGGCCGAGGGCAACCTGGTCAACCAGATCCAGGTCGACCGCGAGACGGAGAGCTTCGCCAAGCTGGCCCTGGAGCGCATGCTCGCGCTGCCGTAGCGCTTCCGGTACGTCGACGAGGGGCGCCCCGCGTGTTGCGGGGCGCCCCTCGGGCGTTGCGTGCGGGTCCGGCCCGTGGGTGGGGGCGGGGCCCCTCCGGGCTCACCTCGCCGTGGGCGGCCAGCGGCTAGGCGTTGGCGGGGGCCGGAGTCCTCTCCTCCGCCGGCGCCGGCTTCGCCGCGCGCTTGGCCGCGCGCTTCTTACGGCGGCGCTCCTTGCGCAGCTCCACCATCGCGTACAGCGTCGGGACCAGCAGCAGGGTGAGCAGGGTGGAGGTCACCAGGCCGCCGATGACGACCACCGCGAGCGGCTGGGCGATGAAGCCGCCCTCGCCCGTGATGCCGAGCGCCATCGGGAGCAGGGCGAAGATCGTCGCCAGGGCGGTCATGAGGATCGGGCGCAGCCGGTGGCGGCCGCCCTCGATGACCGACTCGATGACTCCGAGGCCCTGTGCCCGGTACTGGTTGATCAGGTCGATCAGCACGATCGCGTTGGTGACCACGATGCCGATCAGCATCAGCATGCCGATCATCGCCGGGACGCCCATCGCCGTGCCCGTGGCGACCAGCAGGCCGATGGCGCCGGTGGCCGCGAACGGGATGGAGACCAGCAGGATCAGCGGCTGAACCAGCGACTTGAAGGTCGCCACCAGCAGCATGAAGACGATCGCGATGGCCGCCAGCATGGCCAGGCCCAGGTTGCCGAACGCTTCCTCCTGGTCCTCGGAGACGCCGCCGATGGTGGCGGTCGCTCCATCGGGGAGGTCCAGCGCGTTGATCTTCGACTGGAGCGCGGCGCTCACCGCGCCGGTGTTGTCGCCGGTCGGCTTCGCCGTGATGGTGGCGGCGCGCGAGCCGTCGATGCGGGTCATCGAGACCGGGCCGGGGACCAGTCGTACGTCGGCGATGTCGCCGAGCTTCACCGGTCCGAGGGGGAGTGCCTTGAGGTCGGTCAGCGTCTTGGCGGGCGTGGCCGAGGTGACGACGACGTCGCGCTCGGTGTCGTTCAGGATCGCCTTGCCGGCCGGGGTGCCGCGTACGGCCTGGGCGACCGCCATGCCGAGCGTGGCGTCGTTGAAGCCGGCTTCGGCCGCCTTGGCGGTGGCCTTGACCGAGATGCGCGGGACGGACTGGGACAGGTCGCTCTGGACGTCGGTGACGTCCTTGAGCTCGGCGACCTCGGCGCGTACCTGCTCGGAGGCCTTCTTCAGAGTGGCGGTGTCGGCCGCCTTGACCACGACGCTCAGGTCCTGGTTGCCGAATCCGTCACCGGCGGCGATGGTCGTGTCGCCGATGCCGTCGAGCTTGCCCAGCTCGGCGTCGATGCGGTCGCGGGCCTTCTCGTAGGAGGCGGAGTCCGCGAGGGTGACCTGGTACGAGGCCTGGTTGGCGCCCGTACCGCCGCCGAAGGCCGCCATGAAGCCGGACGAGCCGACGGTGACCTGGTAGTCCTTCACCTGGTCCACCGAGGCGAGGACCTTCTCGACCTTCTTCGCGGCGGCGTCGGCCGCCTCCAGGCTGGTGCCGGCCGGCAGCTCCTGCTTGATGGAGAGCACTTCCTGCTCGCCCTGGTCGAAGAAGTTGGTCTTGAGGAGCGGGGCCATGCCGAAGGTGCCCACGAGGACGACGATCGCGATGGCCACGCTGGTGAGGCGGCGGCGGGTCGCGAAGCGGAGGACGGGGACGTACAGGCGCTGGAGGCGGCTGCGGGACTCCTTGGCCTCTGCCTGGCGGCGGGCCTCGTCGGGGTCGGTGGACGTGCCCTTGGGGGCGCGCAGGAACCAGTACGAGAGGACCGGGACGACCGTCAGCGAGACGAGGAGGGAGGCGAGGAGGGCGGCGGTGACGGTGAGGGAGAACGAGCCGAACAGCTCGCCGACCATGCCGCCGACCAGGCCGATCGGGAGGAAGACGGCGACGGTGGTGAGGGTGGAGGAGGTGACGGCGCCCGCCACCTCGCGTACCGCCGTGAGGATGGCGGCCTGGCGCTCCTCGCCGTAGCCGAGGTGCCGCTTGATGTTCTCCAGGACCACGATCGAGTCGTCGACGACCCGGCCGATGGCGATGGTCAGCGCGCCCAGCGTGAGCATGTTGAGGGACAGGTCCCTCGTCCACAGCACGATCAGGGCGAGCACGACCGAGAGCGGGATGGAGACCGCGGTGACCAGGGTGGAGCGGAGGGAGGCCAGGAAGACCAGGATGACGAGGACGGCGAAGACGAGGCCGAGGGCGCCCTCGGTGGTCAGGCCGGAGATCGACTTGGAGACCGCCGGGCCCTGGTCGGAGACGACCGTCAGCTCGGCGCCCGCGCCCAGGTCCTTCCGCAGCTCGGGCAGTTTGTCCTTGACCGCCTCGGAGATGGCGACGGCGCTGCCGTCGTTGTCCATGGTGGCCATGACGGCGAGGCTCGGCTTGCCGTTCGTCCGGGTGAGGGAGGCCCGGCGGGACTCCTCCTGCTTGACGGTGGCGATGTCACCGAGGCGTACCGCGTCGCCCTTCTCGGGCTTGATCGTCAGGTCCTCGATCTGCTTCAGCGAGGTGAAGCCGCCGCCGACCTGGACCGTGCGGCTCTTGCCGGCCTCGGAGAAGGAGCCGGCCGGGACGGTGGCGCCGCCCGCCTTCAGCGCCTCGGACAGGGCCATGGGGTTCAGCCCGGCCGCGGCGAGCTTCCTGTCATCGGGCGTGACGGAGACCTGGAGGTCCTGGACGCCGTCGATGGAGACCTGGCCGACCCCGTCGATGTCCTCCAGGGCGGGGACGACCGTCCGCTCCAACTGGTCGGCCAGGGCCTGCTGGTCCCTGCCCGAGGTGACCGCGAGCACGACGGTCGGGATGTCGTCGGTCGAACCGGCCACCACCTGCGGGTCCACCTCGTCGGGCAGTTGGACGCGGGCGCGGTTGACGGCCTGCTGGACGTCGGCGACGAGCTGCTTGGTGGACTCGTCCCCGTAGTCGAAGGTGGCCATGATCAGGGCGTTGCCCTCGCTGGCCGTGGAGGTGACGCCCTTGATGCCGTCGACGGCCTTGATGCTGCTTTCGAGCGGTTCGACCACCTGCTTCTCGACCACGTCGGGGGAGGCGCCCTGGTAGGGGGCGAGGACCGACACCATCGGCAGTTCGATCGAAGGCAGCAACTGTTGCTTGAGCTGCGGGATGGCGATCGCCCCGAAGACGATCGCCACGATGGACATCAGCCCTATCAGGGCCCGTTGCGCGAGGCTGAATTTCGACAGCCAGGACATGGGGTCTCTCTTCTGTGGCGGATCGGCAGGTATTCATACGATCAGCCACGGAGGAGGGGGTTCCGTCGCCCCCAGGTCCCGTTTGCTTACGCGGGGCCTACACCGAACGGAGTACTCCCGCGTACGCGGTCACTCCACCCTGGGGCGTACCAGGCCCGACTCGTAGGCCGTGACGACGAGCTGGGCCCGGTCGCGGGCGCCGAGCTTGGCCATGGCCCGGTTGACGTGGGTCTTGATGGTGAGCGGACTGACCTCCAGCCGCTCGGCGATCTCGTCGTTGGAGTGGCCGCCGGCGACCAGGACGAGGACCTCCCGTTCGCGTACGGTCAGCGCCGCGAGCCGCTCCGAATACCCCTGCCCGTCGCCCACGGCCGCGTCCGAACCGCCGCCCTGCGCGAGGAACTTGGCGATCAGCCCCTTGGTGGCGACGGGCGACAGCAGCGCCTCGCCGGCCGCGGCGATACGGATCGCGTTGAGCAGCTCGTCCGGTTCCGCGCCCTTGCCGAGGAAGCCGGACGCCCCGGCGCGCAGCGACTGCACCACGTACTCGTCCACCTCGAACGTGGTCAGCATGACGACCCGTACGCCGGCCAGGTCGGGGTCCGCGCTGATCATGCGGGTGGCGGCGAGGCCGTCCGTACCCGGCATGCGGATGTCCATGAGCACCACGTCGGCCCGCCGCGAGCGGGCGAGCGCGACGGCCTCGGCGCCGTCCGCCGCCTCCCCCACGACCTCCATGTCCGGCTCGGAGTCGACGAGCACCTTGAACGCGCTGCGCAGCAGCGCCTGGTCGTCGGCGAGCAGCACCCTGATGGTCATGTGGCCTCCCCTGTACGTGCCGTGACGGGAAGTATCGCCTGCACGCGGAAACCCCCTCCGTAGCGGGGCCCCGCGGTGAGGGCGCCGCCGAGGGCGGTGACGCGTTCCCGCATCCCGATCAGGCCGTGACCGCCGCCGCCGCTCTCCTGCTCGGCCGTCGGTACGCCGTCGTCGAGGACCGTCACCTCCAGCGTCCGGCCCACCCGGACCACGCTCACCTCGGCCCTGGCGTCCGGGCCGGCGTGCTTGCGCACATTGGTGAGCGCCTCCTGGATGATCCGGTACGCGGCGAGGTCGACGGCCGCGGGAAGTCCGGTGCCCTGGTCGGTGCGGGCCAGCTCGACCGGGAGGCCGGCGTTGCGGAAGGTGGCGAGCAGCTCGTCGAGGACGGCGAGGCCCGGCGCCGGCTCGGTGGGCGCCTCGGGGTCGCCGGACTGGCGGAGCAGGCCGACGGTGGCGCGCAGCTCGTTGAGCGCGGAGCGGCTGGCCTCGCGGACGTGTGCGAGGGCTTCCTTGGCCTGGTCGGGGCGCTTGTCCATGACGTGGGCGGCGACCCCGGCCTGGACGTTGACCAGCGCGATGTGGTGGGCCACGACGTCGTGGAGGTCGCGGGCGATGCGCAGCCGCTCCTCGGCGACCCGGCGGCGGGCCTCCTCCTCGCGGGTGCGTTCGGCGCGCTCGGCGCGCTCGCGGATGGCGTCGACGAAGGCGCGGCGGCTGCGGACCGCGTCGCCGGCGGCCGCGGCCATGCCGGTCCACGCGAAGACGCCCAGGTTCTCCTGGCTGTACCAGGGCGCGGAGCCGAACAGCATCGCGGCGCCGGTCAGGACCGTCATCGTCAGCAGTCCGACCCGCCAGGTGGTGGGGCGGTCGGTGCGCGAGGCGACGGTGTAGAGGGCCACCACGGCGCTCATCGCGACGGGGGCGGGCGGGTCCTCGGCGACGTGCTCCACGAGCGTGACCGCGCCGGTGAACAGCAGGACGCCCAGCGGGTTGCGGCGCCGGAGGACGAGGGCGGCGGCGCCGATCAGCATGAGCAGCACGCTGCCCGCGCCGGGGGTGCGGCCGCCGAAGTCGGGCCCGCCGTGCGGCCCGCCGTGCCGGTCGACGAACGAACCGGCGACCATGCACACCAGCACCGCCAGGGCCAGGGCGGCGTCGAACGCGAGGGGGTGCTCGCGCAGCCAGCCCCGCCCGCGCAGGAGGCGTTCTCCGAGGGTGGTCACGGAAGGAAACGGTACGGCCTGGCACGGTGCCGGGACGCACCTGTGCCCCGGCCCCGGGCTGCGGGGCGGGGCACGGGCGCGGTGTTGGAGGTACCGGTCAGCCCGGGATGAGGCCGTCGTCGGAGAGCATCTGGCGCACCTCGTCGAGCGTGGCGTCCGGCGCCGGCAGGATCAGTTCGGAGGGTTCCAGCGCGTCGTCCGGCAGCGGCTCGCCGAGTTGGCGCACCGTCTCCAGCAGGGCGTGGAGGGTGCGGCGGAAGCCTTCCTCGTCACCGCCCTCCATCTCTTCGAGCAGTTCGTCGTCCAGTTTGTTGAGCTCGGCGAAGTGGCTGTCCGCCAGCTTCACCTGGCCCTCCCCCATGATCCTGACGATCATGACGTGCCGTCCTTACTGCTTGTCGAACTTCGGCTGGGAGGACTGCCGCTGCTGCGCCTGGTCCTGCGGGGCACCGCCCTCGATGGCCTGCTGCGGGCCGGTCCCTCCGGCCAGCTCGGCCTTCATGCGCTGGAGCTCCAGCTCCACGTCCGTACCGCCCGACAGGCGGTCCAGCTCGGCCTGGATGTCGTCCTTCTGGAGGCCGGACTGGTCGTCCAGCGCCCCGGAGGCGAGCAGCTCGTCGATCGCGCCGGCCCGCGCCTGGAGCTGCGCGGTCTTGTCCTCGGCGCGCTGGATGGCGACGCCGACGTCGCTCATCTCCTCCGAGATGCCCGAGAACGACTCGGCGATCCGGGTCTGTGCCTGGGCGGCGGTGTACGTGGCCTTGATCGTCTCCTTCTTGGTACGGAAGGCGTCGACCTTGGCCTGGAGGCGCTGCGCGGCGAGCGTGAGCTTCTCCTCCTCGCCCTGGAGGGTCTGGTGCTGCGTCTCCAGGTCGGTGACCTGCTGCTGGAGCGCGGCGCGGCGGGACAGCGCCTCGCGCGCCAGGTCCTCGCGGCCCAGCGCGAGCGCCTTGCGGCCCTGGTCCTCCAGCTTGGCGGACTGGCCCTGGAGCTGGTTGAGCTGCAACTCCAGGCGCTTGCGGGAGGTCGCCACGTCGGCGACGCCGCGGCGCACCTTCTGGAGCAGTTCGAGCTGCTTCTGGTACGAGTAATCGAGGGTCTCGCGCGGATCCTCGGCCCGGTCAAGGGCCTTGTTTGCCTTCGCGCGGAAGATCATCCCCATACGCTTCATGACACCGCTCATGGGCTTCGCGCGCCCCCTTCTGACGGACTTCGGCTCCAGCACTCCAACAGAACCCACAGTACGGGCCCTGCCTCCATTACCGCACTGTTCGGGCGCGGATGCGCTCATCCCCAAGGACGACTGCGCGCGGCTTTGATCCGGCGCAGGGAGTAGGGACCCTTCAGGGGCCCCGGAGCCCTTCCACGAGGTTGACGCAGGCTGTTGCCGGATCGTTCCCCACGGGGGTGGGGTCCATGCGGCGCACCCCGTACCCTTGGGCTTTGTGTTCCGTAGCCGTTCGAAGGATGAGAAGGCCCCCACCGACAAGGTGACGGCGGACCTCTCCAAGCAGCCCCGCGACCCCGAGGCCCCCAAGGGCCGCCCGACCCCGAAGCGGAGTGAGGCCCAGACCCAGCGCCGCCGTGCGCAGACCGTGCCGACCGACCGCAAGGAGGCCATGCGCCGCCAGCGCGAGGCCCGCCGCGCGGACCTGGCCAGGCAGCGCCAGGCGCTCGCCAGCGGTGACGAGCGTTATCTGCCGGCCCGTGACAAGGGTCCGGTCCGCCGGTTCGTGCGCGACTTCATCGACTCCCGCTTCTGCGTCGCCGAGTTCTTCCTGCCGCTCGCGGTGGTGATCCTCGTCCTGTCCAGCCTCCCGAACACGCAGCTCAAGAACATCGCCCTGCTGCTGTGGCTGGCCGTGATCGCCCTGATCATCGTGGACTCGGTCGGCATCTGGCTCCGGCTGAAGAAGCAGCTCAACGCGCGCTTCCCGAACGAGCCGAAGCGTGGCGCCGTGGCGTACGGCCTGATGCGCTCGCTCCAGCTCCGCCGGCTGCGGCTGCCCAAGCCGCAGGTGAAGCGTGGAGAGCGGCCCTGAGCACCCTGGTCTCCGGTTTCGGAGGCGCATCGGGTGACTGGCTCGACGGGCTCGGCGGACTGCGCAGCACGGTCCGCCAGGAGCTCGTCGCACGCCAGCTCGACGAGCAGATAGCCGCCCGCTACCCCGTGGGGCAGCGGCTGCGGATACTCGACGTCGGCATGGGGCAGGGCACGCAGGCGCTGCGCCTGGCCCGTGCCGGGCACACCATCACGGGCCTGGAATCCGACCCCGAGATGCTGAAGGTGGCCCGCGAGGCACTGGCCTCCGAGCCCGCCGGCATCCGCGAGCGGGTACGCCTGATCGAGGGGGACGGCCGGGAGACCGGTGTGCACTTCCTGCCAGGCAGCTTCGACGTGGTGCTGTGCCACGGCGTGCTGATGTACGTGGAGGAGCCCGACGCCATGCTGGCGGGGCTCGCCCGGATGCTGGCGCCGGGCGGTCTGCTGTCCCTGCTCGTACGGAACGCGGACGCGCTGGCCATGCGGCCGGGCCTGGCCGGGGACTGGCCGGGGGCGCTGGCGGCGTTCGAGTCGGACACCTACTCCCCCAAGCTCTCGGCTTCGCTCGAGCAGGGGGGACCCCGACTCGGCCTGCCGGTACGGGCGGACCGGCTGGAGACGCTGACGGCGACGCTCGCGGGCATCGCGGCGCCGCTCCAGGCCTGGTACGGGGTGCGGGTCTTCACCGACAACGTACCGAACGAGGAGGGGCTGCCCGCCGCCGCGGAGCTGGAGCAACTGCTGGCGGCGGAGGACCGGGCAGGGCGCACCGAGCCGTACCGCAGGGTGGCGGCGCTGCTGCACCTGTGCGGGGTCCGGGGCTGACACCCGCGGCGGCCGGCGGTCAGGTGAGCGCGCGGTTTCCGCGTCTTTCACTGACGTGAGCATTACGGAAACGGACAACACAGCCAAACTGCCCGCCCGTGAGACCTGGCGGGCCCTGTACCGGCATTTCCGGCCGCACCGCTGGACCGTCGCGTTCGGCACCCTCCTGGCCCTGATCGGCGCGGGCACCGGCATCCTCCAGCCCCTCGCGGCCAGGGCGCTGGTGGAGCGCCTCGGCCAGGACGAGCCGATCGGCCGCATCCTGCTGGTGCTCACCGCGCTGGTGGTGATCGGTACGGCGATCGAGTCGGTCGGCGCGTACGTGCTGGAGCGCACCGCCGAGTCCGTCGTGCTCGCCGCCCGCCGCACCCTGATCGGCAGGCTGCTGCGGCTGCGCCTGCCCGAGGTGGAGCGGACCCAGCCGGGCGACCTGATGTCCCGCATCACCTCGGACACGACCCTGCTGCGCGCGGTGACGACCGACTCGATCGTCTCGGCCGTGACCGGCGGCCTCGCGTTCCTGGCCACCCTCGTGATGATGGCCGTGATGGACGTGGTGCTGCTCGGTGTGACGCTGGGCGTGATCGTGCTGATCGGCGGCGCCATGGCGCTGGTGATGCCGCAGATCTCACGGGCGACCAAGCGCTCCCAGGAGGCGGTCGCGGAGATCTCCACGCGGCTGGAGCGGGTGTTCGGCGCGTTCCGCACGGTGAAGGCGTCGGGCGCGGAGGAGCGCGAGGCGGCGGTCGTGGAGACGGCCGCGCGGGAGGCCTGGCGGCAGGGGCTGAGGTCGGCGAAGTGGCAGGCGGTGTCGGGCTCGTCGGTGGGGCTGGCCGTCCAGGTGTCGTTCCTGGCGGTTCTGGGCATCGGCGGGGCACGGGTGGCGTCGGGTGCCATCTCGGTGGCGGACCTGGTCGCCTTCCTGCTCTACCTCTTCTACCTGACCGAGCCGATCTCCAAGCTGGTGACGGCGGCGACCGAGTACCAGGTGGGCTCGGCGGCCGTGGCCCGGATCGAGGAGGCGGAGCGGCTGGCGACGGAGAGCCCCGGCCCGGCCGCCGCGTCCCGGAGCGGCCGGCCCGCGTCCGTCGCGTTCGAGGACGTCACCTTCCGCTACCGAGACGACCTCCCGTACGTCCACCACGGCGTCTCGTTCGAGGTGCCGGGCGCCGGGATGACGGCGTTCGTCGGGCCGTCGGGCGCGGGCAAGACGACGGTGTTCGGGCTGGTCGAGCGGTTCTACGAGGCGACCGGCGGCCGGGTCCTGGTCGACGGCAGGGACGTACGGGACTGGCCGCTGGCCGAACTGCGCGCGGCCATCGGCTATGTGGAGCAGGACGCCCCGGTACTGGCCGGGACGCTGCGCGAGAACCTGGTCTTCGCGGCGCCGGACGCCACGGAGGAGGAGATCCGGGAGGTGCTGGTGCGGGCCAGGCTGGACGCGCTGGTGGACCGGCTGCCGGAGGGGCTGGAGACGCTCGTGGGGCACCGCGGCTCCAAGCTGTCGGGCGGTGAGCGGCAGCGGGTGGCGATCGCGCGGGCCCTGCTGCGCAAGCCCCGGCTGCTGCTGCTCGACGAGGCGACCTCGCAGTTGGACGCCGTCAACGAGCTGGCGCTGCGGGACGTGGTGGCGGAGGTCGCGCGGGAGGTGACGGTCCTGGTGGTGGCGCACCGGCTGTCGACGGTGACGCTCGCGGACCGGATCGTCGTCATGGAGGCGGGCAGGGTACGGGCGGTGGGCACCCATGCGGAGCTGGTGGCGGCCGATCCCCTGTACGGGGAGCTGGCGGCGACCCAGTTCCTGACCTCCACCGGCGCCTGACCCCCTGATCGGGTGCGCAGCGGGCGCCGGACCTATGGGGTGAAAGGGATACTCCGGTCATGGAAGCCCTTCGTGTGCTCGCGCCCCTGACCTCCGTGGTCTGCGCGGCCGCCCTGGTGGGCGGCTGCTCGGCCGGTCCATCGCCGGCCGGCAGACCGGCGGCGGAGCCCCGGGTGGCCGGGGCCGCGCGGGCGGCCGAACTGGAGGACGACTACCGCAACGTCATCCGGAACGTCCTGCCGTCGGTCGTGCAGATCGAGGCCCGGGCGGGCCTGGGGTCCGGGGTCGTCTACGACGGTCAGGGCCACATCGTCACCAACGCCCACGTCATCGGCAGGGAGCGGACCTTCAGGGTCACCGTGGCGACGGGCGAGGAGCCCCTGGCGGCGCGGCTGGTCTCCAGCTATCCGGAGCAGGACCTGGCCGTCATCAAGCTGGACCGCCGCCCCGACGGGCTGAAGCCGGCCACGTTCGGCGACTCCTCCAAGGTGGAGGTCGGCCAGATCGTGCTGGCCATGGGCTCACCGCTCGGCCTGTCCGGCAGCGTCACCCAGGGCATCGTCTCCGCGACCGGACGCACCGTCAGCGAGAGCCGGTCGGGCGGCGGAACGGGCGCGACGATCGGCAACATGGTCCAGACGTCCGCGGCGATCAACCCGGGCAACAGCGGCGGCGCGCTGGTCAACCTGGACAGCGAGGTCATCGGGATCCCGACGCTGGCGGCGGCGGACCCGGAGCTGGGCGGCAGCGCGGCGCCGGGCATCGGGTTCGCGATCCCCGCCTCGATGGTGCGGACGGTCGCCGACCAGATCGTCCGCACGGGCCGGGTCACCGACTCCGGCCGGGCGGCCCTGAACATCACCGGCCGTACCGTCCTGACCGACGACTACCGGCCGGGCGGCGTCGCCATCGTCGAGGCCTCCCGGGGCGGGGCGGCGGCGGACGCGGGCCTGCGGCCCGGCGACATCATCACCAAGCTGGACGACGACCCGATCACCACGATCACGTCCCTGCTGGAGGCGCTGGCCTCGGCGAAACCGGGCGACGAGGTGACCGTGACGTACACCCGCGGCGGCCGCTCGGCGACGGCCCGGGTCACGCTGGGCGAGATGTGAGGGACCCCTGCGGCGGGCCTGTCCGGACCGGCCGCCGGGCCGGGCGCACCGCGGGGCGCCGGAAGCCGCCGGGGCCGGGCGCACGGCGGCGCGCCGGTGGAGGCCGGCGCCCGGCGACGGAGCCGTGACGGCCGGGCGGGCAGCCCCGCCGGCACGGCTCCGTCGGGCTCGGTTACGCGTCCTGCGCGGCGCGGAGGCTCATGCCGTAGATCTCCGTACCGTCCTCGAAGAGCGTCACCTTTTCGGCACCGCCCTCCAGGAGGTCCTTCCAGGTCTCGCCGATCCAGGACTCCGCGTCTCCCTGGGTCGTGAACTCCTCCGGCTCCACCGCCGGGGCGACCTCCGAGCCGTCGGACCCCTCGAACCGCCACGTCCATGCCATGTGGGCCTCCAGATGATCGGTTTCCTGCCCGCAGCGTAGCCGGGCGCGCAGCCCGCGCGGGGACGCGGGAGGATCGTCCCGTGGAAGTGACTCTGCTCGGTACCGGCGCCCCCGAGGGGCTGCCCCGCCCCGACTGCCCCTGCGCCGCGTGCGCCACCGCCCGCGGGAACCGGGCGCGCGCCGCGACCGCGCTGCTCGTGGACGGGGCGCTGCTGCTCGACCTGACGCCGGGAGCCGCGCTGGCCGCCGCCCGGGCGGGGCACTCGCTGACGGGCGTACGGCAGGTGCTGCTGACCCATCCGCACGACGGCCCGGCCCTGGAACTGCCGGCCGGGCTGCCCGCGGCCGGGCGGGTGCCGGACGGGCGGGAGCTGACCCTGATCAGCGGGCACCGGGTGAGGGCCGTGCCGATGGACGCGCCCGGCACCGGATACGAGGTGACGTCGCCGGAGGGGCTGCGCCTGCTGTACCTGCCGCCGGGCGGCGCCCCCGCCGGGGTCATGGAGGTGCGGCGGCCGTACGACATGGTGGTCGCCGATGTGGTCGCCCGGCCGGACGGGCCGGCCCGGCTGCGCGCCGCCGGGGGCATCGGGCCCGCCACGGACGTGGTGGCGGTGCACCTGGACCATGACGTGCCGTCCTGCCTCGAACTGGACCGGCGCCTGGCGGCCGCCGGGGCGCGGGCCGTGCCGGACGGGGCGACGCTGATCGTGGGCGAGTACCACGACGTGCCCGATGTCCCCCGGCGCACGCTGGTCACGGGCGGGGCGCGGTCGGGGAAGTCCCTGGAGGCCGAGCGGCGCCTGGAGGCGTTCCCCGACGTGGTGTACGTCGCGACGGGCGGCACGCGGGACGGCGACGCCGAGTGGGCGGCCCGGGTGACCGCACACCGCGACCGGCGGCCGGGGTCGTGGCGTACGGAGGAGACGTGCGAGCTCGTCCCGCTGCTGCGGGAGGACGGGCCGCCGCTGCTGATCGACTGTCTGTCGCTGTGGCTGACCGACGCGATGGACCGGGTCGGCGCCTGGGACGACGACACCTGGGCCAAGACCGGTGAGCGGGAACTGCGCGAGCGGGTGGCGGAGCTGGTCGCGGCGGTCCGGGCGACCACGCGGACGGTCGTCGCGGTGACGAACGAGGTGGGGGCCGGCATCGTGCCGGGCGACGCGGGGAGCAGGCGGTTCCGCGACGAGCTGGGGAGGCTGAACGCGGCGTTCGCCGACGAGTGCGAGCACGTGTTGCTGGTGGTCGCCGGACAGGCCCTCGTGCTGCGCGGATGACCGGCCCGGCACCCCGGCGAACACCGTGACGGCGCCTGTACTGTTCGTCGAATGAGCAGGCTGAATCTCGACGACTTCTCCGATCTGATCGAGCGCCCCGACAGCGGTACGCGGCGAGACGCCGAGGAACGCCGGGAGCGCCTCACCGTGCCGCCCGGGGCGCTGGGCCGTCTCGACGAGCTGGGCGAGTGGCTGGCGGCCGCCCAGGGGACCGTCCCGGTGCGGCCCATCGAGCGGCCGCGCGTGGTGCTGTTCGCCGGTGACCACGGGGTGGCAAAGCTGGACGTGTCGGGCCGGCCCGCCGGCGGCACGCACGAGCTGGTGCGTGCCGTGCTGGACGGGGCGAGCCCGGTCGCGGTGCTGGCGCGGCGGATGAACGTTCCGGTGCGCGTCGTCGACGCCGGGGTGGACTGCGACCCGGAGCTGCTGCCCGCCGATGTCGTACGCCACCGGGTGCGGCGCGGCAGCGGCCGTATCGACATCGAGGACGCCCTGACCCCGGAGGAGGCCGAGCGGGCGGTACGCCTCGGGATGGCCATCGCCGACGAGGAGGCCGACTCGGGCACCGACCTGGTCGTGCTGGGCGACCTGAGCGTCGGCGGCACCACGCCCGCCTCCGCGCTGATCGCCGCCCTGTGCGGTACTGACGCCTCGGTGGTGACCGGCCGGGGCGGCGCGGGCATCGACGACCTGGCGTGGATGCGCAAGTGCGCGGCGATCCGCGACGCGCTGCGCCGGGCCCGGCCGGTCCTGGGCGACCAGTTGGAGCTGCTGGCGGCGGTCGGCGGGGCGGACCTGGCGGCGACGACCGGGTTCCTGTTGCAGAGCGCGGTGCGGCGCGTGCCGGTGATCCTGGACGGCGTGGTGTCGGCGGCGTGCGCGCTGGTGGCGCAGCGGGCCGCGTTCCGGGCGCCGGACTGGTGGCTGGCGGGTCAGGTGAGCGGCGAGCCGGCCCAGTCCAAGGCGCTGGACCGGATGGCGCTCAACCCGCTGCTCGACCATGGCGTCACCGTGGGGGAAGGAACCGGGGCATTGCTGGCACTCCCCCTCGTTCAGGCAGCGGCGGCGTTCGCGGCCGAGCTGCCGGAGAAGCCGCTGCCGGAGGAGCAGCCGCAAGAGGACTGAGGCGCGCCCGGTACGGCCGCCGCCCCCGCCCGGCGGTGGCCGTACCCGCTGGACCGGCCATGTCAGGCGATGCCCCATATGATCGCGTTTCATGGGAGATGTCCGGTTGTCCGCGTCCACCAAGAGCCCCGCCGACACCGCCGCCGAAGCACCCGGCGGCACCGCCCGCTCGCGGCGCGGCGCCGCGTTCGCCGTCTGGTACCTGCGGGCCGTCGCGTTCCTGAACCTCCTCGGCGCCGTGTGGGTGTCCTTCGGCCAGGACCTGCGGCGGCACAACACGGACGACTACTTCACGCCGTACCTGCTCACCGCCGGCTTCGCCTCCGGCGCTTTCGCGCTCTTCCTGGCGATCACCATGCGCCGCCGCAAGCGCGCCGCGTGGATCCTCAACCTCGTCCTCGCCGGGCTGTTCCTGCTGCTGTTCGCCGTCGCCATGGCCTTCCCCGAGATCCGGCAGCACGCGCAGAACTGGGTCTCCCTCTTCCTGACCGCCGGCTTCGTGCTGGCGCTGCTGCTCGGCCGCCGGGAGTTCTACGCGAAGGGCGACCGCTCCAACCCGGCGCTGGCCACGGCCGTGGCCGTCGGCGGGCTGCTGGTCACGTCGCTGATCGCCGCCCTGCTCGTCACCGCGACCGACACCGCCCGCGCCACCTTCCCCGAGCGCTGGCGCTACGGCGTGCTGCGCCTGGTCACGCTCGCCACCGACACCTCCCCCGAGATCCGTACGCCCGGCTGGGTGGACGTCGTCATCAACATCATGTCGACGCTCCTGCTGATCGCCGTCCTGTACGCCGCGTTCCGCTCCCGCCGGGCCGTCGACCCGCTGAGCGAGCGGGACGAGGAGGAGCTGCGGGCGCTGCTGGACCGGCACGGTGACCGCGACTCGCTCGGCTACTTCGCGCTGCGCCGTGAGAAGAGCGTCGTCTGGTCGCCCAGCCGCAAGGCGGCGGTCGCCTACCGCGTCGTCGGCGGCGTCTCGCTCGCCTCCGGCGACCCCATCGGTGACCCGGAGGCGTGGCCGGGCGCGATCGAGCCGTGGCTGGCGGAGGCGCGTGAGCACGGCTGGATCCCGGCCGTGATGGGCGCGAGCGAGGAGGCGGGCACCGTCTACGCCCGGCACGGCATGGACGCCCTGGAGCTGGGCGACGAGGCGATCGTGGACACCGGCGAGTTCACCCTCGACGGGCGGGCGATGCGCACCGTGCGCCAGGCGTACAACCGGGTCAAGCGCGCCGGGTACCAGGTGCGCATCCGCCGCCACGAGGACATCCCGCCCGACGAGATGGCCGAACTGCTGCGGCTGGCCGACGACTGGCGCGACGGCGCCACCGAGCGGGGCTTCTCGATGGCGCTGGGGCGGCTGGGCGACCCGGCCGACGGGCGGTGCGTGATGCTGGAGTGCGCCGACGCCGACGGCGTACCGCGCGCCCTGCTGTCGTTCGTGCCGTGGGGGCCCCGGGGCCTGTCGCTCGACCTGATGCGCCGCGACCGGAACTCCGAGAACGGCCTGGTGGAGTTCATGGTCATCGAGCTCCTCCAGCGCGCCGGAGAGATCGGGATCACGCAGGTCTCACTGAACTTCGCGATGTTCAGGTCGGTCTTCGAACGTGGCGCGAAGCTCGGGGCGGGTCCCGTGCTGCGACTGTGGCGCTCCCTGCTGAGCTTCTTCTCCCGCTGGTGGCAGATCGAGTCGCTGTACCGCGCCAACGCCAAGTACCGACCGATCTGGGAGCCGCGATTCATGCTCTTCGAGAAGAGTTCCGACCTGCTGCGCATCGGCCTGGCCGCGGGCCGCGCGGAAGGATTCCTGGAGGCGCCCGGCCTGCCCAAGTGGATGCACCGGCACCTGGAAGGCAGACGCCGTTGAGGCGGTTCGCGCGCCGCGAGTGGGGGACGCTGTACGCGGCCGTACGGACGGCTCTGGTGACCCGCAAGTGGCGTGCGGTCGCCATGACGCTCGGCGCGGTCTGCCTGACGGGGGTCTTCCAGGTCGTACAGAACCAGCCCTGGGGGTACGGGCTGGTCCAGAGCATCGGCTCGGTGCGGGCGGAGGACCCGCTGTGGCTGGCGCTGCTGCGCACACCGCTGTCGCTGTTCGTCCCGGCGCTCGACCTGCCGGTGTGGGGCGCGCTGGCGCAGATCCTGCTGGTGTTCGGCATCGCGGAGATCTGCCTGGGCCGGCCGCTGACGCTGCTGGTCGCGTACGCGGCGACGCTGGCCGGGACGATGTACGCCCGGCTCGGCATCGCGCTCGGCCCGGACGCCCCGCTGGGGCTGGGGCTGCCCGCGTCCGACGCCCGGGTCGTGGACACCGGCCCGTCGGCGGCGGTCGTGGGGCTCGCGGTGTTCGTCTGCTGGCGCCACCGGGCGTGGGTGACGGGCGGCCTGGTGGTCGTGGCGATGGTGGTCGAGGTGCTGGTGAAGTGCAACCTCGCGGGCAAGGAGCACCTGGCGGCGATCGCGGCCGTGCTGGTGGTGTGCGCGGTGCTCTCGTGGCGTCAGCGCCGGTCGGGCCCGTCCTCGGGTGGGCGGTCCTCCGGCGGGCGGTCGTCGGGCGGGTGGCGCAAGGGCAGTACGCGGTCGGGGGCGCCGGCGATCAGGTCCTGAAAGCGGCGCCTGACCCGGTCCCAGCGCCGGTCGTGGTGGAACGCCCGCAGCCCCGCCTTGGCGCGGGCCCTGGGCCGGTTGCGGTAGAGCCGGCGCGCCCACAGGGAGCCGGGGCGGGCCAGGCGCAGCGCTCCGAAGACGGCGACGGGCCACACGAACAGGCCGAGGATCGCCATCCGGAACTTGCCCTTGAACAGTGCGACGAGCACGAAGACGAAATTCAGGGTGATGGTGAGAATGAGGCTGCCCCGGCCCTGCCGCTCCTCCGGGGTGACCTCGTCGACGCCCAGCGGCGAGAAGCCGCCGAGGACCAGCAGGAGCAGCGCGGTGGTGAGGACCACCACCTCCACGCTCTTGCGGCCCTGCTCCGTCCAGTAGACGTCGTCGAGGTGGAGGATCAGCGCGAACTCGTCGAGCACCAGCCCCGCGCCCATCCCCAGGATCACCGCGCAGAGGATGGCCCCGGCCTCGTGCCGTCCCACCGCGACGGAGCCGAAACCACCGATCAGGGTGAGGACGACACCGGGCACCACATGGTGGATGTGCAGCCCGCCGGGCCGGACGTTGCGAAAGGGCCCCTTGCCCGCCCGGATCAGCCGGGTGACCGTGCGGGTGACCAGGAAGGTCAGCACGAAGGAGGCGAGGGCGACGAGCAGCGGGAGCTTCCCCGGCTCGACGATGTTGCGGTAGAACCAGTGCCCCATGCCACCCGCTCCAGGATCGTGCGTTCTACCGACTACCCTGCGCGCGGTGACCATTTCCCGCACCCGTACCGGCGCCCGTACGAGCGTCGACGGCATACGTTTCGCCTTCGGCACCCTCACCGTGCTGCCCGTGCGGGTGACCCGCTGGGACCGGGAGGCGGCCCGCGCCGGCATGCTGTGGGCGCCGCTCGCCGGCCTGGTGGTGGGCCTCGCCGCGGCGGCCGCCGGCGGCCTCGCCTGGCTGCTCGGCGCCGGACCGCTGCTCGCCGCCGTGGCCTCGGCCGCCGTGCCCGCCGTACTGACCCGGGGCCTGCACCTGGACGGGCTCGCGGACACCGCGGACGGGCTGGGCAGCGGCAAGCCCGCCGAGGACGCGCTGCGGATCATGAAGCAGTCGGACATCGGACCGTTCGGGGTCATCACGCTGCTGTTCGTGCTGCTCGCCCAGGTCGCGGCGCTGCACGAGCTGTACGCGGCCGGGGGCTGGCCGTACGGGGTGGCCGGCGCCGCCCTCGCCGGCACGGTCGCCCGCCTGGCACTCACCCTCGCCTCCCGCACCGCCGTCCCGGCGGCCCGCCCCGAGGGGCTGGGCGCGGTGGTGGCGGGCACGGTCCCGGTGCGGTGGGCGCTGGCGGTGACCGTACTGGTCCTGGTGGGCGCGGCCGGGGCGGGCTGCGCGCTGGGCGGCCCGTACGGGGCGCTGCGTCACGTCCTGGCGGCGGTGGTGGCCCTCGGGGCGGCTCAGTGGCTGCTGGGCCGCTGCGTGCGCCGTTTCGGCGGGGTGACGGGCGACGTCTTCGGGGCGGTGGCGGAAACGGCGGCCACGGCGGCGCTCGTCGTCCTGACCTTGTCCTGACCTCGTCCCGCGCCTTCGACTGATCGGCGTTTGAGGAGCCCCGGGCCCGGTAGTCGGCGGGTGAAGGAAAGAAGGAGATCGATCAGTATGGCTACTGGCACTGTGAAGTGGTTCAACCCGGAAAAGGGCTTCGGTTTCATCGAGCAGGACGGGGGCGGCCCCGACGTGTTCGTCCACTACTCGGCCATCGCCGCCACCGGATACCGGGAGCTGCATGAGGGCCAGAAGGTCCAGTTCGACGTCACCCAGGGTCCGAAGGGCCCGCAGGCCGAGAACGTGACCCCCTCGTAGGAACTCGTAGGAATCAGCAGGGGGCGCGCCAGGCCCCCAGCTCGTACCGCTTCAGTATCGAGCTCATCCGAAGCTGCTTCGCCTCCGGGCAGAACTCCCGCGTCGCGAGCTCGTACTCCACGTGGAAGACCGCCTTGCCCGCGTCGATGAACGGGAGCAGGGCGGCGCACTCGTCGTGCTCGGCGCACTGTTCGTTGACCGCGAAGTCGAAGTCGTCCAGCAACTGCGGGATCTGGTCCAGGTCGTTCTTGAGGCCCACGGCCAGGCCCCGCTCGTGCGCCAGGCGGGCGATGAGGCGGTTGTAGCGGAGCTGGTCGGCCGCCGTCAGGGGGAAGCCGGTGCGGTTGGCGTAGCCGTCCATGTTGTCGGGCTCCACCGCGTCGAAGCCCTTCTTCCGGCACATGTCCAGGCGGGCGGCCATCAGCGGTGCGAGGACGTCGGTGCGGCGGATGTCGAGCCACCGCTCGCCCTTCCAGCCGTTGCCCTTCCCGATCACGGACTTGGGGAACTTCCCTGCGTCCGGGCGCCAGTCCTCCCACGCCCCGGTGGACAGGTAGCAGATGACCTTCCGGCCGCGCCGGTGCAGGTCGGCCACCGTCGACGCCGGGTGGTCGAAGCCGTCGATGTCGTACACCGGCACGTCCACGGTCGGGTCGAGGCGCCCGCTGAGCTGCCACTGCCACGCCTGGCCGGGCCTGGGCTGCCAGCGGCTCCGCTTCGGCCTGGGATCGTCGTCGGACGTGCTGGTGCAGCCTGCCAGGAGCAGCACCAGGACGGCGAGGAGGAGCGGTGCGCGGCGGCGCGTCACCGGCACTCCAGCGCGTGCGGGAGGGTGCCCCAGGGGTGCGCCCCGGCGCCGGGGACCGCGCACCGGACGCGGGTGGAGACGCGGGCGTCGGGCGGCGCCGCGTAGACGAGGTGGCAGTAGTGGTCGGCGAGCGGGAGGTCCATGTCGCGGTAGGTGTCCCAGGGCCCCTCGAACGTGACCAGCAGCTCGGCCAGTTCGGCGTACGAGGGGTGTGGCTGCGCCCCGTGGTTGAGGACGACCGTGGCCGCGCCGGCCGCGCGGGCGGCGACGCCGAGGCGCCGGTAGTGCTCGACGGCCTCGCGCTGGGTGGGCACCTGGTCGAGGAACGCGCCGTCGGCGCCGTACCAGTCGCGGTGGCGGACCAGGTCGGTGAGGACGTCGGCGTGCGGGCGGCGGCCGTAGTCGGTGTCGGTGTAGCCGAGGACGCACACCCCGGCCGCCCTCAGCCGGTCCGCCACGGTCACGAACGCCGGGTCGGGCGCGCGGCCGGCGCCGCTCGCGGGATTGAGCACGACCCCGTACAGCAGCGGCGCGGAGGCGATGATCGCGTCCCACTCGTCGGGGCGTTCGGCGGGGTGCTCGTAGTAGGGCACCAGCAGGTCCACGTGCGCTTCCTCCGTGTGTCTTACGTACGTGTCCTCACGTACGGTGCGCGGTCGCCCGCCCGAGCAGCACGCCGCCCAGCACGGCCAGCACCACGGCGGCCGCTCCGGCGACGCCCGCGCCGACCAGCCCCGGGTCGCCCGCCCCCGTCGCCAGTGCCACCGTCTGCGCCCCGGCCGCCGCCCCGCACACCACCGCAGCGCTGAGCACCGCCCCGAACGACTGCAACAGCAGGGCCGCCCACAGCACCGTACCGATCAGGAGCAGTGCCGCGAGCCGGATTCCGCCGATGTCCGGCGCACCCGGCCACAGCAGCGTGCCGGTCACCGCGAGGGCCAGCAGCACCGCCAGGTAGACGGTCAGGCACAGCGCCAGGGTGGTGGCCGTGGCGCGGCGGAAGGCGCGGGAGCTGGTGGAGGCCCGCAGGCCCGCGAGGCTCTCGCTGCGGAACCGGTGCAGCAGCCACTCGGCGGGCCCCATGGACAGGGTGAGCGCCACGGCGGTCGGCCCGGCGACCGACGCCCCGGTGCCCCCGGCCACGACGTCGCCGATCGCGGCGTACAGGACGAGCCCGCCGGTGCCGAGCCCGAACAGCCCGTACGGCACGGACGCGGCGAGCCGGGGCGCGGCCTTCCCCCGCTCGGTGGCCTTCCCCCGCTCGCCCGGCGGCTCCGTCCCCCCGGGCAGCAGCTCACGCCCCGCCAGCGCGACCGCCAGGGCCAGGGAGGTGCCGAGCAGCGCCGCCCGCGCCGGGTCGGGCAGGCCGAGCCAGAAGGCGGCGGGCGTGCCGGCGACCAGCGGGGCCAGCGCGCCCAGCAGCGCCTTCTCCCGGTCCAGGACCAGCAGCACGGTCGCGGCCGCCAGGTACACCGCCTGGCCCGCCGCGAACACGGCGCCGCCCCACTCCCCCGGCCCGCCCGCCCCGGCCGCCACCAGCGCGCCGAGCAGGGCGCCCGCCGGGGCACCGCGCAGCAGGGTGCGGGTGGCGGCCCGGCGGTCCCCGAGGCCCAGCCAGGAGTAGGCGCGGTGGGACAGGGCCTGGTTCCACACCCAGCCGGTGACCGCGCCGGCGAGCAGCGGGACCGTGCCGGCGGGCAGGCCGAGCGCGCCGGGCGGCCCGGCCAGGAGCGGGGCGCCGAGCACATAGGCGAGGCCCGGCAGGGCGAAGACGAGGCCGCGCAGCAGGCAGCCGCCGATGCCGGTGTGCCACGGGTCGGTGGGCGGGCCGTCCGGTTCGGGGAAACTCCGCTCCACGCGCGCGTACAGGTCCTCGGCGAGGGCGAAGGAGTTCTCCCGGCCGTAGGTGAGGCGTATGTGGTCGTCCGTCATGCCGTCGGATTCGAGGATGGCGGCTATCTCGTCGGGGTGGACGGCGGCCGCTATCACGTCCTCCAGCCGGGTGGTCAGTTCGTCGATGGGGTCGGGGGCGGCCCAGCTCGGCCGGGGACGGGGGATCGCGGGCAGCGTGTCGCGGCCGGCCGACTCCGCCGTCAGCCACAGGGAGCCGCTCATCAGGCCGCCTCCCCGCTGACGAGGTCGTCCTCGGTGACCAGGGGGCGCCAAGGGTCGGCGATGCGGAGCTGGAGGGTCCAGTCCCGGGTCTCCTCGGCTTCCGGCTCCGGCTGCGGGTGTCCGGCCAGCTCCAGGTAGATGCGGCGGAAGCCGTCCACGGAGCGGCGCAGGGTGAACTGGTCGACGACCCGCTGCCGGGCCCGGCGGCCCAGTTCGGCGCGGCGAGCGTCGTCGCGCAGCAGGGTCAGCACGGCCTCCGCCATGACGGCCGGTTCGCGGGGCGGCACCACCAGCCCCGTGTCGCCGACCGCCTCCCGTACCCCGCCGACGTCGGTGGAGACGGTGGCCCGGCCGCACGACATGGCCTCGATCAGCGAGAAGGGGAACCCTTCGCTGATGGAGGAGAGCATCACCAGGTGGCCGGCCGCGTAGGCGCTCGCCACGTCGGAGATGCGCCCCTCGTAAGCGATGCCGTCGGTGACGCCCAGGTCGGCGGCGAGCTTCTCCAGCTTGGTGCGGTAGTCCTCGTTGCCGGCCGGGACGGGGCCGAACAACCGCAGCCGCAGCTCCGGGACTTCGGCGCGGGCGATGGCGTACGCCCTGATGAGCGTCTCCAGGTCCTTGATGGGGTCGATGCGGCCGCACCAGCTCAGCGTGGGCACGGCGGGTTCGGGACCGGCGAGGGGGAAGGCGTGCGGGTCGACGCCGTTGTAGACGGTGCGGATGCGGTCGGCGGGGGCGCCGCCGCGCTCCTCCCAGCGCCGGTTGTACTGGTTGCAGGGGGTGATGAGGTCGGCCTTCCGATAGCCGAGGGTGTTGAGCTCGCGGTAGAAGCCGAGCATCAGGGCCTTGACGGGCCAGCGCTGGGCGGCGCTGCGGTAGCCGAGGTAGCGCTCGCGCAGGTAGATGCCGTGTTCGGTGAGCAGGAACGGTACGCCGTCGAAGTGCTGGGCGGCGAGCGCGGGGAGGGTGGCCAGTCCGCTGGAGACGGCGTGGGCAACGCAGTCGTCGGGTATGCGGGCGGCGAGCGGGCGCAGCGCGTGTTCCAGGAGGTCGGTCGCGGTCAGGGCGTCGTGGACGGTGGGGCGGGCGGCCGCCGTCTTCAGGTGCGGCATGGTCCATATCCACATCAGCGAGCGGAGGACGGACTCGGAGCGGAGAGCGGCCGAGAGCCTGCCGCGCCGGGCCAGTAAGGCGAGGTCGTACAGGCTCGTGGCGAAGTCGCAGCCGGCGGACGGGTCGAGTATCGACAGCAGGAAGCGCTCGTAGGTGTCGGTGAAGCGGCGCCGCTCCCGGCCGATGAGGGGCCGGGAGCGCCCCTGGGCCGGGCCCCACAGCGGGAACGAGGTGTGGCGGTAGAGGTTGGTCGGCAGCTCCCAGGTGACCGGCTCGCGGCCGCTGCCGGTCAGCGCCAGGACCTGGAAGTCGACCTCGGGCATGCCCCGGACGAGCTGGTCGCACCAGGTGCTGACGCCCCCGTGAACGTGCGGATAGGTGCCCTCGGTGAGCATGGTGACATGGCGGCCACTGCTCGGCATCGGTGTCCCCCCGGAGGTGATGTTGTCGGGCGTCAGGTGGTCGGCAGCGTGAGCGTGGTCGCGGACTGGAGCGTGTCGGGAGCCGTCCAGGCCGAGCGGGCACCGGCGTACGGGGTGCCGAACGCCGTCGTACCGAACAACTGCTGTTTACGGGTCCCTTCGGGCGCGGTGACGGGGGCGGTCACTCCGGCCGGCGCCTTGACGGTGACGGTGTTCCCGATGCGGTACGCGGTGACCTTGCCGTCCGCGAGGGCCTTGTCCCAGGCGGCGCGCCGGGCCAGTTCCGTACCGGCGTCGCGGTGGCGGGGCGTGACGAGCGGGGTGTTGTCGGCGAACAGGGCGCGGTAGTCGGCGAGGAGCTTGTCCAGGACGGGGTAGAGGAGGCGGTCCTCGGCGAGGTTGGACTGGTGGACGTAGTGCGGGCGCGGGTCGTTGCCCATGACGTGGCCCAGGGCGATGCGGGCCTCCTGCGGCACGATGTGGGTGGCGTACCCGGTGTTCACGTCGAGCGGCTCGTCGAGGCAGGTGGAGGCGGGGTCGGTCTCGCAGACACCGCTGCCGCCGTCCTCCTTGGACGTGTAGATCCAGTTGTACTCGTCGGCCATCTCCTGGGCCGTACCGACGTTGTAGTACACGTTCATCGGGTGGCGCGGGACGGTCCGCGCGGCGCCGACGGGGCGCTGCTGGGGCTCGCGCGAGTTGTCGCTGGCGATCCAGCGGACGCCGGTGTCGGCGAGGGCGCCTGCCAGGTTGGGGTTGTCGGCCGGCTGCTGCGGGAGGGTCTTGAGTCCGGAGTGCTCGCCGGTGACCAGTTCGGTGCGGTCGACGGCGATGCCCTTGTTCACGGCCCAGGTGTGGTTGTCGCGGATCTGGGCGGCGATCTCGGCGCGGCTCATCCAGCGGGTGTTGCCGTACGCGTCCTTGGCGCAGCTCCACGGGACGGTCGAGGTGTCCTGGACGCAGCCCAGGAACGGGTGCGTGTAGGTGTGGTTGATCCAGCGGTACTGGGCGCGGTCGGCGAGCAGCCGGGCGGTGAGCGGGTCGCTGCCGCCGTGCTCGGCCTTCCATTCCTCGCCGGAGCCCGCGTTGTAGACCATGTCGAGGGTGAGACCGGCGGAGCGCTGCCACTGGGCGGCGTACTCGGCGTCGGCCGCCGTCATCCGGATCGGCTCGGTCCCCTCACCGTCACCGCCCGGGCAGTCGAAGTCGCCGGGCGTGCAGTTGCGTTCGGTGTCCCAGCGGGCGTCGGGGGCGAAGACGTCGTCGACATGGACGGAAAGGTAGTTGCGGTTCCGTCCGAGGTGTACGCCCTGCGTCAGCCATTCCACGATGCCCCGGGCCAGCGCCCGGAACTGCCGCTGGTGCCGGTTGTAGGCGAAGGTGACGACCAGTTCACGCCGGCCGTCGTGGGCGTACTGCCCGATGAGGCTGGCGCGTCCGCCGTCGCCGGTGGGGACGTCGAGGAAACTGGTGTAGCCCTCGCGTGGCCGGCCGGCGTACCCGTAACTCTCGGAGATGTCCGGGTCGTTGTCCTCGAAGGTGAGCGGCCCGTCGAGGTACCGGAAGGGGCCGGCCTTCCCGGCGGCGGTGAGGTCGGTGCGGACCCCGTCCATCACGCCGGAGCGCCCGCCCTCGCTGGTGTAGTCGAGGCCCACGCCCGGGTGGGCCCAGGTGTACGCGTCGACCTGGGGAATGGCGTACCGCTGCTCGTACGCGGTGAGGGCGGTCCGCTCCGCCGCCGCCAGCCCCTGCGGCGCCTCGTCCGGCAGCACCACGCCCTGGTACTTGGCGCGCGGCCGCCCGTCGACCGTGTCGGCGAGGAACGCGGCGTCGATGACCGGACGTGCGGGGTCGGCGAGGCGCACGGTGCGGTAGGGGACGCCGGAACCTTTCAGTTCGGATGTGATCGCCCCGACCGCGCCGCCGCCGTCGTCCACGACCAGCACGGTCAGGTCGACGCGCGGCGCGAGTTCGGCCGCCGCCGCCGGGCCGGCCGGGACCACCGTGGCGAGCAGGGCCGTGGCCAGCAGTGTCGCGGCCGGCAGCCGTCCGGCCGCTCTCGGGCCCCGGACTCCCAATGTGCGCATATGACTTCCCCCCTGGTGTGTCCTCCGCGCGCGTACGGGCACCGGGAGGATCTGTGGAGATGATGCAAAGGGGTACGTTGCTCCCTTGCAGGATTGCAGGGAGTGTGACGCAGCTCTCACCTGTTGACGCGGCGAACGTGGCGGAGACGCCACGGATGAGTGAATCGCCGCCGCCGTGAGCGGAACGGGACGGCACGCGTAGGCTCGTTCCCGGTCTTTCCCGGGCCCGACTTACGATGCGGCAGGACCCGGTCGTCCCACCCCTCGACCGCCTCAGAACTCAATGGAAGCGAGAATTCACCACCGTGACTGCTCTCACTCTCAGCACCGCCGGCGCGGCGACACTGCGCGCCGACGCTCTCGTCGTCGGCGTCGCCAAGAGCCCGAAGGGCGGCAAGGGACTCGTTGTCGCACCGGGCGCCGAGGCCGTGGACAAGGCGTTCGACGGAAAGCTCGCCACCGTCCTGGAGACCCTCGGCGCCTCCGGCTCCGAGGGTGAGGTGACCAAGGTGCCCTCGCCGTCCGGTCTGAAGGCCCCGGTCGTGCTCGCGGTGGGACTCGGCTCGGCTCCGGAGAAGGACGAGGCGTACGACGCCGAGGCGCTGCGCCGCGCCGCCGGCTGCGCCGCCCGGGCGCTGAGCGGCGTGAAGAAGGCCGCGTTCGCCCTGCCGGTCGAGGCGGTCGAGGACGCCGAGGCGATCGCGGAGGGCGCGCTGCTGGGCGCGTACGCCTTCACCGCGTACCAGGAGAAGGGCAAGGACGCCAAGGGCCCGCTGGCCGAGGTGGCGCTGCTGGGCGGCAAGCCGCGCGACAAGGCGTACAAGGCCGCGGCCGAGCGCGCCGTCGCGCTGGCCGAGGAGATCAACCGCGCCCGCGACCTGATCAACACCCCGCCGAACGACCTCTACCCCGAGTCCTTCGCCGCCATCGCCACCGCGGCCGGCAAGGAGCACGGCATCAAGGTGCAGGTGCTGGACGAGAAGGCGCTCGTCAAGGGCGGCTACGGCGGCATCCTCGGCGTCGGCCAGGGCTCGGAGCACGCCCCGCGCCTGGTGAAGCTCAGCTACACGCACCCGAAGGCGGAGAAGACCCTCGCCCTGGTCGGCAAGGGCATCACCTACGACTCGGGCGGCATCTCCCTGAAGCCGGCCGGTCACAACGAGACGATGAAGTGCGACATGAGCGGCGCGGCCGCGGTGTTCGCCGCCGTCGTCACCGCCGCCCGCCTCGGCCTGGAGGTGAACGTCACCGGGTGGCTGGCGCTCGCCGAGAACATGCCGTCCGGTTCCGCCGTCCGCCCCGGTGACGTGCTGCGCATGTACAGCGGCAAGACCGTCGAGGTGCTGAACACCGACGCCGAGGGCCGCCTGGTCCTGGCCGACGCCCTGACCCGCGCCTCGGAGGAGAACCCGGACGCGATCGTCGACGTGGCGACGCTGACCGGCGCGATGGTGCTGGCGCTGGGCAACCGCACCTTCGGCATCATGGCGAACGACGACGCCTTCCGTACCTCGATCCACGAGATCGCGGAGGAGGTCGGCGAGCAGTCCTGGCCGATGCCGCTCCCGGCCGACCTGCGCAAGGGCATGGACTCGCCGACCGCCGACATCGCCAACATGGGCGAGCGGATGGGCGGCGGCCTGGTGGCCGGCCTGTTCCTGAAGGAGTTCGTCGGCGAGGGCATCACCTGGGCCCACCTGGACATCGCGGGCCCGGCCTACAACGAGGGCGGCCCCTTCGGCTACACCCCGAAGGGCGGCACCGGCTCGGCGGTCCGCACCCTGGTGAAGCTCGCGGAGCGCACGGCGGCGGGCGACCTCGGCTGACGCCTCCCGTGTGACATCGGTGTGATCTGCACGGCCCCGGACGGACGGTCCGGGGCCGTGTCCTTTCCCCGAAACCGCACGGGAACCGCAACGGAATCCGTACCTTCGTACGCCTCGGGGGGCCGCCGGGACGGACGATCGGCCGTCTCACACCCCGGCCCCGCGTCCCGCCTCCCGGCAACAAGTGCGAAGATGGGTTCTCGGCAGGACAGGGCCCCCACCACAGGGCCGAAGAAACAGCGGCCGAACACCAGCCGCCGCCCGGTCATCGAGGACCGGCGACCGGCGCACATGCATGGAGGACGTGACGTGGCGAACGACGCCAGCACCGTTTTCGACCTAGTGATCCTCGGCGGTGGCAGTGGCGGGTACGCCGCGGCCCTGCGGGGTGCTCAGCTTGGCCTGGACGTCGCACTGATCGAGAAGAACAAGCTCGGCGGCACCTGCCTGCACAACGGCTGCATTCCCACCAAGGCCCTGCTCCACGCCGGTGAGATCGCGGACCAGGCCCGTGAGGCGGACCAGTTCGGTGTGCTCGCCTCCTTCGAGGGCATCGACATCAAGGCCGTCCACAAGTACAAGGACGACGTGATCGCGGGCCTGTACAAGGGCCTCCAGGGTCTGGTCGCCTCCCGCAAGGTGACCTACATCGAGGGTGAGGGCCGGCTGTCCTCCCCCACCTCCGTCGACGTGAACGGCCAGCGGGTCGAGGGCCGCCACGTCCTCCTCGCCACCGGTTCCGTACCGAAGTCCCTCCCGGGCCTGGAGATCGACGGCAACCGCATCATCTCCTCGGACCACGCGCTGACCCTGGACCGGGTCCCCGAGTCCGCGATCATCCTGGGCGGCGGCGTCATCGGCGTCGAGTTCGCCTCCGCGTGGAAGTCCTTCGGCACGGACGTCACGATCATCGAGGGCCTGAAGCACCTCGTCCCGGTCGAGGACGAGAACAGCTCGAAGCTTCTTGAGCGCGCCTTCCGCAAGCGCGGCATCAAGTTCAACCTCGGTACGTTCTTCCAGAGCGCCGAGTACACCGACAACGGCGTCAAGGTCACCCTCGCGGACGGCAAGACCTTCGAGGCCGAGGTGCTGCTCGTCGCCATCGGCCGCGGCCCGGTCTCCGCCGGTCTCGGGTACGAGGAGCAGGGCGTCGCGATGGACCGCGGCTACGTCCTCGTCGACGAGTACATGCGCACGAACGTGCCGACCATCTCGGCCGTCGGTGACCTGGTCCCGACGCTCCAGCTCGCGCACGTCGGCTTCGCCGAGGGCATCCTGGTGGCAGAGCGTCTGGCCGGTCTGAAGACCGTTCCGATCGACTACGACGGCGTGCCCCGGGTGACGTACTGCCACCCCGAGGTCGCCTCCGTCGGCATCACCGAGGCCAAGGCCAAGGAGATCTACGGCGCGGACAAGGTCGTCGCCCTGAAGTACAACCTCGCGGGCAACGGCAAGAGCAAGATCCTCAAGACCGCGGGCGAGATCAAGCTCGTCCAGGTCAAGGACGGTGCCGTGGTCGGCGTCCACATGGTCGGTGACCGCATGGGCGAGCAGGTCGGCGAAGCGCAGCTCATCTACAACTGGGAGGCGCTGCCGGCCGAGGTCGCGCAGCTCATCCACGCCCACCCGACGCAGAACGAGGCGCTCGGCGAGGCCCACCTGGCGCTGGCCGGCAAGCCCCTCCACTCCCACGACTGACGCCCTCAGTCCCGGGCGCGACGACCACTTACCGCAATTCGTTAGGAGCAACTGAAACCATGTCGGTTTCCGTAACCCTGCCGGCGCTCGGCGAGAGCGTTACCGAGGGCACTGTCACCCGCTGGCTCAAGGCCGAGGGCGAGCGCGTCGAGGCCGACGAGCCGCTGCTGGAGGTGTCGACGGACAAGGTCGACACCGAGATCCCGGCTCCCGCTTCCGGTGTTCTCGCCTCCATCAAGGTCGCCGAGGACGAGACCGTCGAGGTCGGCGCCGAGCTGGCCGTCATCGACGACGGCACGGGCGCGCCCGCCGCCGCCCCGGCTCCGGCCGCCGCCGAGGCCGCCGCCCCGGCCCCCGCCGCCGCTGAGGCCCCGGCGCAGGAGGCCCCGGCCCCCGCTCCGGCGCCCGCCGCCGAG
The DNA here is from genome assembly GCF_040674455.1 of Streptomyces sp. NPDC049837. NCBI lineage: Bacteria > Bacillati > Actinomycetota > Actinomycetes > Kitasatosporales > Streptomycetaceae > Streptomyces > Streptomyces sp. NPDC049837. The sequence continues at coordinate 108,655 of NZ_JBFAMP010000006.1, forward strand.
GCCCCGGCTCCGGCCGCCGCCCCGGCCGGTGGCGCCCAGGGCACCGACGTCGTCCTGCCCGCGCTGGGCGAGTCGGTCACCGAGGGCACCGTCACCCGCTGGCTGAAGGAGGTCGGCGAGGAGGTCGCGGAGGACGAGCCGCTGCTCGAGGTCTCCACGGACAAGGTCGACACCGAGATCCCGGCCCCGGCTTCCGGTGTGCTGCTGGAGATCGTGGTCGGCGAGGACGAGACCGCCGAGGTCGGCGCCAAGCTGGCCGTCATCGGCGCCCCGGGCGCGGCCCCCGCCGCCGCCCCGGCCCCCGCCGCCCCGGCCCCGGCTCCCGCCGCCGAGGCCCCGGCTCCCGCCGCCCCGGCCCCGGCTGCTCCGGCCGCCCCGGCGCCCGCTCCGGCCCCGGCCGCGCCCGCCGCTCCGGCGCCCGCTCCGGCCCCGGCCGCGCCCGCCGCTCCGGCGCCCGCTCCGGCTCCGGTCACCCCGGCTCCGGCCGCCGCCCCGGCTGCACCGGCCGCCGCTCCCGTCACGCCCGCCCCCGCCGCCGCACAGCCGGCGGAGGACGGCGCGTACGTGACCCCGCTGGTCCGCAAGCTCGCCGCCGAGAACGGTGTCGACCTGGCGACCGTCAAGGGCACCGGCGTCGGTGGCCGTATCCGCAAGCAGGACGTCATCGCCGCCGCCGAGGCCGCGAAGGCCGCCGCCGCTGCCCCGGCTCCCGCCGCGGCCGCCCCGGCCGCCGCCGCCAAGGCCCCGGCGCTGGAGGTGTCCCCGCTGCGCGGCCAGACGGTCAAGATGACCCGGATGCGCAAGGTCATCGGCGACAACATGATGAAGGCCCTGCACTCGCAGGCCCAGCTCACCTCGGTCGTCGAGGTCGACATCACCAAGCTGATGAAGCTGCGCGCCCGTGCGAAGGACGCGTTCGCCGCCCGTGAGGGCGTCAAGCTCTCCCCGATGCCGTTCTTCGTGAAGGCGGCGGCCCAGGCGCTGAAGGCCCACCCGGTCATCAACGCCCGGATCAACGAGGACGAGGGCACGATCACGTACTTCGACTCGGAGAACATCGGCATCGCCGTGGACTCCGAGAAGGGCCTGATGACCCCGGTCATCAAGAACGCGGGTGACCTCAACATCGCGGGCATCTCCAAGGCCACCGCGGAGCTCGCGGGCAAGGTCCGCGGCAACAAGATCACCCCGGACGAGCTGTCCGGCGCCACCTTCACGATCAGCAACACCGGCTCGCGCGGTGCGCTGTTCGACACGGTCATCGTGCCGCCGAACCAGGTCGCCATCCTGGGCATCGGCGCCACCGTCAAGCGCCCGGTGGTCATCAACCACCCGGACCTGGGCGAGACCATCGCGGTGCGCGACATGACCTACCTGTCGCTCTCCTACGACCACCGCCTGGTGGACGGTGCCGACGCGGCCCGCTACCTGACGGCCGTCAAGGCGATCCTGGAGGCGGGCGAGTTCGAGGTCGACCTCGGCCTGTAGTCCCCTCTCGCGTACGGCGCCCCGTCCCCGGTCCCGGGGGCGGGGCGCCGTCGCATGTCACGCCGCCACTCGTGACGAAGAGTGACAGGTGTCTCGCACAGGGGGCAGCCGTACGGGGTTACCGAGCGGAATAATGGCCAGCAACCGCCGCAGCAGCGAAGGAGCCCCCATGACCCCGCCCGTCGTCCACTCGCTGCGCGAGCAGATCCGCGAGCACATCGTGGAGGGCATCGTCAGCGGCCGCTGGAAGCCGGGTGAGCGGATCGTCGAGCGGCGCATCGCCACCGAGCTGGCGGTCAGCCAGACGCCCGTGCGCGAGGCGCTGCGGGAGCTGGAGAGCCTGCGGCTCATCGAGTCGGCGCCCAACAAGGGCGTACGGGTGCGCAACCTCACCGCGGCGGACCTGGAGGAGAGCTACCCCGTCCGGGCCGGCCTGGAGCAGATCGCCGCCGAGCTGGCGGCCGACCGGCTGGGCGAGGACTGCTCGGCCCTGGAGCCGCACGTGGCGGCCCTGTACGAGGCGGACGCGCGGGCCGACGGCACCGCCCAGGTGCGGCACACGGTGGGCTTCCACCGCGAGCTGGTGCGGGCCGCGCACAACAGCGTGCTGCTGCACACCTGGGAGGGGCTCGGCATCGAGGTCTTCACGGCACTGTCGATCCGCTGGCTCGGCACCGTACAGAAGTCGTACGCGGAGGAGCACGAGGAGCTCGTCCAGGCCTTCCGCCGCCGCGACCCCCGGATCGGCGTCCTGGTGAAGGAACACGTCCTCGGGTGCGCCCCGCGCGCCTAGTACGCGCCCCTCGCGCGCCGGTGGCGTACGCCTCACGCTCATCGGGTGGCGCGGGCGCTCATTCGCTGCCCTCACCTGCGAAAACAAGGCACCGGGTGCCCTTTTTTGTGGCACCGAATGCCGACTTTGGCTCTGAGGCGAAGATTTTTGGCTCAACACTTTGATCGATCATCGATCACGGTCGTACAGTCGTCGGCGGACTTCAACAGAGGTTCCCTCGCCCTGTCCTGCCAAGACCAAGGGCTCCACACCCCTTCGACTCCGGAAGGCGGCGACTATGACCGACCCCACCCGCATCCAGCCGAGCGAGCTCGACCAGTTGCCGGACCGCGACCCCGAGGAGACCGCCGAGTGGCAGGCGTCCCTCGACGCCGTCGCCAAGGCCGCCGGGCCGCACCGCGCCGCGTACCTGATGCGTCGCACCCTGGAGCGCGCCGAGGGCGCCGGTCTCGCGCTGCCCAAGCTGCTCGAAACCGACTACGTCAACACCATCCCCACCGCCGCCGAGGCCGGCTACGGCTTCGACGGCGACGAGGAGATGGAAGCGAAGATCACCGCCTGGAACCGCTGGAACGCGGCCGCCATGGTCTCCCGTGGCTCCAAGTACGGCGTCGGCGGCCACATCGCCACCTTCGCCTCCGCCGCGTGGCTGTACGAGACGGGCTTCAACCACTTCTTCCGGGGCAAGGAGCAGGACGGCTCCGGCGACCAGCTCTACATCCAGGGCCACGCCTCCCCCGGCATCTACGCCCGCGCCTTCCTCGACGGGCGGCTCAGCGAACAGCACCTGGACAACTTCCGCCAGGAGGCGGGTGGCAACGGTCTGCCGTCCTACCCGCACCCGCGCCGCCTGCCCTGGCTGTGGGAGTTCCCGACCGTGTCGATGGGCCTCGGCCCGCTCTCCGCGATCTACCAGGCGCGGTTCAACCGCTACCTGACCAACCGGGGCATCAAGGACGTCTCGAACTCCCACGTGTGGGCGTTCCTCGGCGACGGCGAGATGGACGAGCCCGAGTCGACGGCGGCCCTCGCGCTCGCCGCCCGTGAGGAGCTCGACAACCTCACCTTCGTCATCAACTGCAACCTCCAGCGCCTCGACGGCCCGGTCCGCGCCAACTTCAAGATCGTTCAGGAGCTGGAGGCCCAGTTCCGGGGCGCCGGCTGGAACGTCGTGAAGTCGCTGTGGGGCACCGCCTGGGACGAGCTGTTCCAGCTCGACACCACCGGCGCGCTGGTACGCCGGCTGCGCGAGGTACCGGACGCGCAGATCCAGACGTACCAGACCCGCGACGCGGCCTACATCCGCGAGGACTTCTTCGGCAAGGACCCGGCGCTCGTCGAGATGGGCAAGCTCCTCTCCGACGACAAGATCATCGAGTGCTTCCAGTACTCGCGCGGCGGCCACGAGCCGCGCAAGGTCTTCGCCGCGTACAAGGCCGCCCTCCAGCACAAGGGCGCGCCGACCGTGATCCTCGCCCAGACGGTCAAGGGCTTCACGCTCGGCAAGGGCTTCGAGTCCAAGAACGCCAACCACCAGATGAAGAAGCTGTCGGTGGAGGAGTTCAAGGACATGCGGGACCTGCTGGGCCTGCCGATCTCCGACAGTCAGTTCGTCGACGGCCAGGTGCCCTACGGCCACCCCGGCGCCGACTCCCCCGAGGTCCGCTACCTCCAGGAGCGCCGCGCGGCCCTCGGCGGCCCCGCCCCGGCGCGCCGCATGCACGCCCTGGAGCCGCTGCCGGCGCCCGCCGACAAGACGTTCGCCGCGTTCGACAAGGGCTCCGGCCAGCAGTCGGTCGCGACGACCATGGCGTTCGTCCGCCTGATGAAGGACCTGATCCGCGACAAGCAGACCGGCAAGCGCTGGGTGCCGATCGTCCCGGACGAGGCCCGTACCTTCGGTATGGAGTCGCTGTTCCCGTCGCTCGGCATCTACTCGCCGAAGGGCCAGACGTACGAGCCGGTCGACCGCGACCAGCTCATGTACTACCGCGAGGCCAAGGACGGCCAGATCCTCAACGAGGGCATCACCGAGGCCGGCTCGATGGCCGACTTCATCGCCGCGTCGACCGCGTACTCGACGCACGGCGAGCAGATGATCCCCTTCTACATCTTCTACTCGATGTTCGGCTGGCAGCGGACGGCCGACCAGATGTGGCAGCTCGGCGACCAGCTCGGCCGTGGCTTCCTCGTCGGCGCCACCGCCGGGCGCACCACGCTCACCGGTGAGGGCCTCCAGCACGCCGACGGCCACTCCCCCGTCATCGCGGCGACCAACCCGGCGGCGCTGACGTACGACCCGGCGTTCGCCTACGAGGTCGCGGCGATCGTCAAGGACGGTCTGCGCCGGATGTACGGCGAGACGGCCCCGGGCGAGGACCCGAACGTCTTCTACTACCTGACCGTCTACAACGAGCCGATGCCGCAGCCGGCCAAGCCCGAGGGCGTGGACGAGGGCATCATCAAGGGCCTGTACCGGTTCAAGGAGGGCACGCCGGTCACGGCCGACGCCCCGCGCCTCCAGCTCCTGTCCTCCGGTACGGCGATCCACTGGGCCCTGAAGGCCCAGGAGATGCTGGCCGCCGAGTGGGGCGTGACCGCCGACGTGTGGTCCGCGACCTCGTGGTCGGAGCTGCGGCGCGACGCCCTGGAGGCCGACGCGGCGCTGCTGCGCGGCGAGGAGCGGGTGCCGTACGTGCGCCAGGTGCTCGCGGACGCTCCCGGCCCGGTGCTGGCGGTCACCGACTACATGCGCCAGGTTCCGGACCAGATCGCGCAGTGGGTCGAGCAGGACTACAGCTCGCTCGGCGCGGACGGCTTCGGCCTGTCGGACACGCGGGAGGCGGCCCGCCGCCACTTCGGCGTGGACGCCGAGTCGATCGTGGTCGCGTCGCTGGCGCAGCTCGCCAAGCGCGGCGAGGTCCCGGCCTCCGTGGTGAAGGACGCCCGGGAGCGCTACGGCCTGTAAGGAGCGTCGCAGGAGGCCCCCGCTTCGGCGGGGGCTTCTTGCATGATGTGGACATGCGCGCTGCCCGGCTGATCAAGATGGTGCTCCTGCTCCAGTCCCGGCCCTCCATGACGGCCGCCGAGCTGGCGCGCGAGCTGGAGGTCTCGGAGCGGACGATCACCCGGGACGCGCTCGCCCTGTCGGAGGCCGGGGTGCCCGTCTACGCGGACCGGGGCCGGGCGGGCGGCTACCGGCTGATCGGCGGCTACCGGACGCGGCTGACGGGCCTGGCCCGCAGCGAGGCGGAGGCGCTGTTCCTGTCCGGGGTGCCGGGCGCGCTGCGCGAGATGGGCCTGGACGACGCGGCGTCGGCGGCCCGCCTGAAGGTGTCGGCGGCGCTCATGCCGTCGCTGCGGGACGCGCCCTCGTCGGCGGCGCAGCGGTTCCACCTGGACGCCCCGGGGTGGTACCAGGAGCCGGAGACGCCCGAACTGCTGCCGCTGATCGCGGAGGCGGTGTGGGACGACCGGCTGGTCTCGGTCCGCTACCGGCGCGACGACCACGAGGTGGACCGGGAACTCGCCCCCTACGGGCTCGTCCTCAAGGCGGGCGTCTGGTACCTGTGCGCCCGCGCCGAGGAGTCGTTCCGCGTGTACCGGGTGGACCGGTTCACCGCCGTCGCACTGGGCGACGACCGGTTCGTACGGGACGAGGAGTTCGACCTGCCGGGCTTCTGGGAGGAGCGGGCGGCCGAGTTCGCCCGCTCCCTGCTGCGTACGGAGGTGGTGGTGCGGCTGACGGAGGCGGGGGCGCGCGGCCTGCGGTACGTGACGGACCGGGCCGCCGCCCGCGAGGCGCTGGAGGCGGCCGGCCCGGCGGACCCGGAGGGCCGGGTGACGGTGACCCTGCCGGCGGAGTCGGAGGAGGTCGCGTACGCCCAGCTCCTCACCCTGGGGCCGGAGGTGGAGGTGCTGGAACCGGCCGCGCTGCGGGCCCGGTTCGCGGAGGCGGCGGACCGGATGGCGAACCTTTACCGGTAGTCGTCGGCGGTGGCGCTCTTACCGCCGTGGACGACGTCGAGGAAGTACCCCCAGGCGTCCGGGCGCGATCCGTCGGCGTCGGTGAAGCCGTACACCTTGGCGAGCTGCCCGCTGGAGAGGGATTGACCGCTCCACCGCGCCTTGTCGGGGTCGGCGGCGAGCGCGGCGACGGCCCGGCCGACGTAGACGGGGGACTCCGCGATGGCGAAGTGCGGGTCCTTCTTCGCCCCTTCGCGCCAGTTGTCCTCGCGTACGCCGAAGGCGTCGAGCATCTCCTCGGAGCGCAGGAAGCCCGGGGTGACCGCCACGGCCGTGCCGCCCACGTCCTTCAGGTCCTCGGAGAGGGCGAAGGCCATACGGATCGGGGTGGTCTTGGCGAGGTCGTAGTAGAAGTTCTCCCGGAAGCGGGTGTTGTACTCGGCCGTCCCGTCGGTCATCTCGACCACCAGGGCGCCCGGCCGCCGGATCATCAGCGGCAGCGCGCAACTGCTGGTGATGGCGTGGCTGCGGATGCCGAGGTCCAGCATGCGCAGCCCGGCCTCCAGATCCGTGTCCCACATCTTGACGCCGAACTTCAGCAGGTGGTCGCCGCCCCAGAGGCTGTTGACGAGGACGTCCAGCCGGCCCCGTTCGTCGTCGATGCGGGCGACCAGCGCGCGGACCTCGTCCACTACGAGGTGGTCGGCCGGTACCGCGATGCCCTCGCCACCCGCGGCCGTGACCAGCTCGGCGGTCTCCTCGATGGTCTCGCCCGGCCGCCCGACCTCGCTGACCCGGGTCCGGGTGGTGCGGCCGGTGACGTAGACGGTCGCCCCGGCGGCGCCGAGCTGTACGGCGATGGCGCGGCCCGCGCCGCGCGTCGCGCCCGCGACGAGGGCGATGGTTCCGGCGAGCGGTGCGCTGTGGCTCTTCTCTGTCGTCATACGACGACAGTGGCAGGGATATACGACATCCGCTGTCCGGTTTCTTTTTGGCCGCTCCGCGTGCATCGTCCCTCCCGACCCAGGATGCTTGTCCCGTGATGGACGAGACGGAGTTCTGGGAGATCATCGACACGACCCGTGAGGCCGCCGAGGGCGACCCCGAGGACCACGCCGAGCTGCTCGTCGAGCGGCTCCTCCAGCTCGACCCGGACTCCGTGCTGGACTTCGCCCGGCACTTCGAGGCCCGCTACAACCGCGCGTACACCTGGGACCTGTGGGGCGCGGCCGCCGTACTGCTGGGCGGCGCCAGCGACGACGCGTTCGACTACTTCCGCTGCTGGCTGATCGGCCAGGGGCGGGAGGTGTTCGAGGGCGCGGTGCACGACCCGGACTCGCTCGCCGAGCTGCTGGAGGACTTCGACGAGGAGATCGACGGGGACGGCGAGGAGCTGGGGTACGCGGCGGACGAGGCGTACGAGCAACTGACCGGCGTGGTCGCGCCGGACCTGGGCATCCCGCCGCAGGCCCCGGAGCCGGAGGGCACGCCGTTCGACTTCGACGACGACGCGGCGCTGGAGGAGCGTTTCCCCCGGCTCTGGGACCGTTTCGGCGTGTGATCAGGGCCTGGGGAGGCTGCGGCCCATGAAGACGTCGTCGACGTACCGGCCGTCCAGGTAGAACTCGCCCGGCAGTACGCCCTCGACGACGAACCCCTCCGACGCGTAGAGCGTGCGGGCGGGTTTGTTGTGGCCCAGCACGCGCAGCGTGATGCGGGTGGCGCCCTGGCGAACGGCCTCGTCGCACGCCGCGCGCAGCAGGGCGCGGGCGAGGCCACGGCCGCGTGCCCAGTCGGCGACGGCGAGTCCCTGGATCTGGCGCACGTGCTGGTTGCAGGCGAGCCGGGTGGGCGGCACGAGCCGTATGTATCCGGCGGGACGGCCGCCGTCCTCCGCCACGAGGAAGTCCTCCGGGCGGTGACCGGAGTCGAAGAACGGGTCGTACGGCGGCTGCGGCTTGGGCACCACGGCGTGCAGCGGCGACCAGGTGTCGCGGTCTATCCGTGCGAGGGCGTCGCCGTCCTCGGGGCGCGCCGGGCGTATGTGCGGGGCGGTCATGACCGACACTGTGCCACGGGGCAGGATGGGCCCATGACACGTTCTCGTATCGCTCGTATCGCGGTCACCGGCTCCACCGGTCTCATCGGTACGGCCCTGGTCCGCTCGCTCCGGGCCGACGGACACGAGGTGGTCCGGCTCGTACGGCGCCCCGCGCGGGCCGGTGACGAGGTCGAGTGGGACCCCAAGCGGCAGTACGTCGACGCGGCGGGCCTCGTCGGCTGCGACGCCGTCGTCCATCTCGCGGGCGCGGGTGTCGGCGAACGGCGCTGGAACGAGGCGTACAAGAGGGAGATCCGGGACAGCCGGGTGCTCGGCACGGCGGCGATCGCGGAGGCCCTGGCCGCCCTGGACACCCCGCCGAAGGTCCTGCTGTGCGGGACGGCGCTCGGCTACTACGGCGACACCGGGTCGCGGGCCGTGGACGAGACGGCTCCCGCCGGGGACGGTTTCCTGCCGTCGGTGTGCGTCGAGTGGGAGGAGGCCGCGGCGGCCGCCGAGGAGGCGGGCATCCGGGTCGCGTACGCCCGCACCGGGCTGGTCGTGGCCCGTGAGGGCGGCGCGTGGGGGCGGCTGTTCCCGCTGTTCCGCGCGGGCCTGGGCGGCCGCCTCGGCAGCGGTGAGCAGTACTGGAGCTTCATCTCCCTGCACGACGAGGTGGCCGCGCTGCGCCACATCCTCGACACCGAGTCCCTGTCCGGCCCGGTGAACCTCACCGCCCCCGACCCGGTCACCAACCGGGAGGTCACCGCCGCGATGGGCCGCGTCCTGCGCCGCCCCGCCTTCCTGCACGTCCCGGCCCCGGCGCTGCGGATCGCGCTGGGCGACTTCGCGGCCGACGTCCTGGGCAGCCAGCGCGTCCTGCCCGCGCGCCTGCTGGAGTCGGGGTTCCGCTTCGCCTTCCCGACGATCGACGGGTCCATCGCCGCGGCGGCGTGACGCCGCCCCCGGCAGGCGAGGCCCGTGCGACCCCGTGCTTCGGTGACCCCCCACGCGCGCGTGTGACCGGGCCCACGGTTCGCTCATACGCTCGGAGCCCGAACTCGGGTATTCCACCGCCCTGTTAAGGGCATGAGCCCCCCACGCACCCCCACGCACGAACCGCCACCCCGGGGAGGGACACGTGCTCAAGCACGCACGCCACGCGGACGTCGTCATCGTAGGAGCCGGAATCGCGGGTCTTGCCGCGGCTCACCAGTTGACCAGTGCGGGAGTGACCGTCAGCGTCCTGGAAGCCGCCCCTCGCATCGGCGGCCGCATGGCCACCGAGCACATCGACGGGTTCCGGCTCGACCGGATCGGGCAGTTGCTCAGCACCTCGTACCCCGGCCTCGCCGGCGCCGAACTGCGGCTCTTCCAGCCGGGCGTCCTGGTGCACAGCGAGGGCCGGCTGCACCGCACGGGTGAGGTCACCAGGAGCGCCCGGTGGGCCAGGGCGCGGGCCCTGGCGAGCGCGCCGCGCCCGCTGGACCAGGCCCGGCTGGGCGCCGCGCTCGCCCGGCTCGCCGCGACCGGGGACGCCCGGCTGCTCGCCCGCCCCGAGCGCCCGGCGCTGGACGCGCTCGCGGGGCGCGGCCTGCCGGCGCGTACCGTCAGCGGGTTCGTCCGCCCGCTGCTGTCGGCCCTGCTGTGCGACCCGGAGCTGACCACGTCCTCCCGCTGCGCCGACCTCGCGCTGCGGGACTTCGCGCGTGGCCGGCTGTGCGTCCCGGCGGGCGGCGCGGCCACGCTCCCGGAGCGGCTCGCGGCCACGCTGCCGCCGGGCACGGTGAAGACCGGCGTCCACGTCAAGGACGCGTCCATCAACAAGGTCGTCACGGCCGAGCACGGCGAGCTGAGCTGCCGTTCCCTGGTCGTGGCCACCGGCGCCCGCGCGGCCGCCGAGTTGCTGCCGGGCCTGCGCGTGCCGGGCTTCCACCCCGTCACGGTGGTGCACCACACCGCGCCCGCCACGCCGCTGCCGGACCCGGCGCTCGTCCTGGACGGCGACCGCACCGGCCCGGTGTCGCACTCGGCCGTGATGAGCGAGGTCGACCCGTCGCGGGCCCCGCAGGGCCGCGTGCTGATCAGTTCGACGGTGCTCGGCGCCCCGCCCGACCGGCTCGACCAGCGGGTCAGGAGGCAGTTGGCCGCCCTGTACGGCACGGCGACCGACGACTGGGAGCTGCTGGCCGTCCACCACGACCCGGAGGCGGTCCCGGCGATGCCGCCGCCGCACGACCCGCACCGGCCGGTCCGGCTGCTGGGCGGCCTGTACGTGTGCGGTGACCACCGCGACACGAGCACCGTCCGGGGTGCCTACCGCTCGGGCCGCCGCGCCGCCGAGGCGGTCCTCCGGGACCTCGGCGTGCCCGTGGCGCACCCGGCACCCGCTCTGCGGGCGGCGGCCTAGCCTCCGGCTACCCGATGGCGCCCACCCGGTCCCGGTAGTTCCGTACCGCCGTCGCGTCCCGGTAGGGCTCCAGGCGGCGTTCGAAGTCCCGGACGTACTCCACGGCGCGCGCCGAGCGCATCTCCGAGGCCTGCTGGGCGGCCTCCGCGCCGAGCGCGCACGCCTGGTCCAGTTCGCCGAGGCCGAGGCGGGCGGTGGCGAGCACGATCCGGCAGAACAGGCGGCTGCGCGCGAAGCCCGGTGCGCGCAGTTGGAGGGAGCGTTCCGCGTGCTGCGCGGCGGCCCGGTACTGCTGGAGGTCGCGGTGGCAGTGGCCGAAGTCGTCGGCGAGCTGCGCCTCGTCGAAGAACCGCGCCCAGTACGGCACGTCGTCGCCGGGCCGGGCGGCGTCCAGCGCCCGCTCGGCCCGCACGAGGGAGGAGGTGCACGCCCGCACCTCGCCGAGGACGGCGTGCCCGCGCGCCTCGACGGCGTGCAGCATCGCCTGGACGACGGGCGGCGCGGACGAGCCGACGCCCTGCTGGGCGACGCGCGCGAGCTGCACGGCCTCGCGCCCGTGCCCGAGGTAGACGGCCTGACGGCTCATGGTGATCAGGACGTAGCTGCCGTAGGCGCGGTCCCCGGCGGCCTGCGAGAGCCGCAGCGCCTGGACGAAGTACCGCTGGGCGAGGCCGTGGGCGGCGATGTCGTACGAGGTCCAGCCGGCCAGCCGGGTCAGATCCGCGGCCGCGGCGAACAGCCGGCGTCCGACGGTCTCGCCGTAGACGCCGCGCAGCATCGGCTCGGCCTCGTGCTCCAGGTACCGGACGAGTGCCTGGCGGGCGTGCCCGCCGCCGTACGCGTGGTCGAGGGTGCGGAACAGCTCGCCGACGGACCGGAGCGCGGCGATGTCGCCGCCGGTGACGCGCTGGCCGGGGGCGCGGTCGGTGGAGCGCTGGCGCGGTACGGAGGCGGAGGCGGTGGCGCGGCCCTGGGCGGGGACGCGGGGCTCGCCGGCGGGTGGTGAGGGATCGCCGCGGCCGACGCGCTCGTCGGCGCGGCCGATCAGCCAGTCGCGGCTGGGGACGACGAGGCCCGCCGGGGTGAAGGCGATCTTGCGGAGTTCGGCGTGGCTGCCGGAGTCCTTGCGCCACAGTCCGCTGACGATGTCGATCGCTTCCTCGGGCGTGGCGGCGAATTCGAGCCCGGCGTACACCGGTGCGCAGGCGTCCAGACCCAGGTCCTGGGCGGAGAGCCGGCGCCCGAGGCGGCGGGTGAAGACCTCGGCGATCAGTGCGGGCGTGGTGCCGCGCGGCTGCTGCCCGCGCAGCCAGCGGGTCACCGACGTCTTGTCGTACCGCAGGTCGAGGCCGTGTTCGAGCCCGAGCTGATCCACGCGTCTGGCCAGGCCCGCGTTGGAGAACCCGGCTTCGGCGATGAGGGCTGCGAGCTGGCGGTTGGGGGTGCGCTGCGGGGGGCGATCCGTCATCGGCTGTGCGGTCTCCTGCCTTGCCTTCTGGGCCGGGGTGCAGTCCCCCTTGGAACGGCGCGAATTTAACTGCCCCTGACGTCCGGACTGCCGCCTTCGACCCACATTCATCCGATCGTGTGAGGATTGTGGGCGCCGCTGACGGACGGCAGCGGCCGTCCGGCGGGAACGCACCTGCCCGCCCGTGGTCCGGGGCGCCGCCGTACAGTGGCGTGGGACGCGATGAATGCACGCTGCAAGATTCAGGGTGCTTCGGGTGCAAGGTTCTAGGGAGGCGTTGCCGTGAGTGAGCTGCGATTCGTCCATGTGGGCTTCGGCGCGGACGCGGTCGAGTACCAGCGGGCGTGGGACCGGCAGCGCGAGGTCCACGCCGCCCGTTTCGCGGACGAGATCCCCGACACCTGCCTGCTGCTGGAGCACACGCCGGTGTATACGGCCGGGCGGCGCACGGAGGACAGCGAGCGGCCCCTGGACGGTACGCCGGTCATCGACGTGGACCGCGGCGGCAAGATCACCTGGCACGGTCCCGGCCAGCTCGTCGGCTACCCGATCATGAAGCTCCCGCGCCCGGTGGACGTGGTCGCGCACGTGCGCCGCCTGGAGGAGGCGCTGATCCGTACGGCGGCGGACTTCGGCCTGGAGACCACGCGGATCGAGGGCCGCAGCGGTGTGTGGGTGCTGGGCGACCCGGTGGAGCAGCGCCCGTCGCTGGGCGGGCTGTCGCTGGACTTCGACCCGCGCCTGCACGACGAGGAGTTCGACGCGCGGCTGAACGGCCCCGAGTACGCCCCGTCCAACGCCGGCCAGCGCCGCGAGGACCGCAAGCTGGCGGCGATCGGCATCCGGGTGGCCAAGGGCGTCACGATGCACGGCTTCTCGCTGAACGTGAACCCGGACAACACCTGGTTCGACCGGATCGTGCCGTGCGGCATCCGGGACGCGGGCGTGACGTCGCTCTCGGAGGAGGTCGGCCGGGAGGTGACGATCGCCGAGGTGCTGCCGGTCGTGGAGCGGCACCTGCGGGACGTCCTGGAGAACGCGGAGCTCAAGCCGCGCGAGATCGAGCGCGACGACGAGCCCGCCGCCCCCGCACCGGCCGCCGCACCCGCCTAGGTCCGTGTCCGCACGCCGGGGAATGCACCCCATGGGCCAGAGGTTGGCCAGGCGTAACGACGGCCGCCGAGAAGGCCACACTTTTATCGGGCGTACCCTGGTGTTCGCCGAGGAATCGAAGCCGTAGGAGCCAGCCGTGTCCGCAGTCGCACCCGACGGACGCAAGATGCTGCGCCTGGAGGTCCGGAACAGCCAGACCCCCATCGAGCGCAAGCCCGAGTGGATCAAGACCCGGGCGAAGATGGGCCCCGAGTACAACCAGCTCCAGAAGCTCGTCAAGAGCGAGGGACTGCACACGGTCTGCCAGGAGGCGGGCTGTCCGAACATCTTCGAGTGCTGGGAGGACCGCGAGGCGACCTTCCTCATCGGCGGTGACCAGTGCACCCGGCGCTGCGACTTCTGCCAGATCGACACGGGCAAGCCGCAGGCCCTGGACCGGGACGAGCCGCGCCGTGTGGGCGAGTCGGTCGTCACGATGGACCTGAACTACGCCACGATCACCGGCGTCGCGCGCGACGACCTGGAGGACGGCGGCGCCTGGCTGTACGCGGAGACCGTGCGCCAGATCCACGCGATGACGGCGGACCGCGAGGGCGGCCACACCAAGGTGGAGCTGCTGATCCCCGACTTCAACGCGGTGCCCGAGCAGCTCGCCGAGGTCTTCTCCTCGCGCCCCGAGGTGCTGGCGCACAACGTCGAGACCGTGCCGCGGATCTTCAAGCGCATCCGCCCCGGTTTCCGTTACGAGCGCTCGCTGGAGGTCATCACCAAGGCCCGCGAGGCCGGTCTGGTGACCAAGTCGAACCTCATCCTCGGCATGGGCGAGACCCGCGAGGAGGTCAGCGAGGCGCTCCAGCACCTGCACGACGCGGGCTGCGAGCTCATCACGATCACCCAGTACCTGCGCCCCTCGGTGCGCCACCACCCGGTGGAGCGCTGGGTGAAGCCGCAGGAGTTCGTGGAGCTGAAGGAGGAGGCCGACGAGATCGGTTTCTCCGGCGTGATGTCGGGCCCGCTGGTCCGCTCGTCGTACCGCGCGGGCCGCCTCTTCCAGCAGGCGATGGAGCGGCGGAGCCAGGCGACTGTGTGAATCGCCGCACAAGCGGTGGAGGACCTCGTTCCGTGGCCCGTACATGCCCCCAGGTGAGGGGCGTGTACGGGCCGCGTTGGTATGCGCGGGCCCCGCATAAAGGTTTCATCGGCGTTTGACCGGTCGGTCACGCCCTGGTAACACCAATCAGTGACGATGCTTGTACGCCCCGCGCACACCGCCGCGCCCGGAGCGCCGTGCGTCACCCCCCACTCCCGCAGAATCCGATCCCAGGGAGGACCCCCGACATGCAGGCCGCGACCCAGCAGGTACGCAAGGCAGACCAAGCGCGCCGGAAGCGCTCCGCACGCGATGTCTCTGAGGTCCGGGCCAACGCCTTCCCGTCCGTCACCGACGCCCTGCGCGCCGTGGAGTCGCTCCTCCTCAGCGGCGGCCAGCGCACGGCCCGCCGTAACGCCTGGACGTCCGTCCTGGAGGACCGGCGCCGGGCCAGGGACCGGGTCGAGGCGCAGCACGTACTGGAGGCCGTGGCCGGCCGCACTTCCCGGGCCACGTAAACTTCACAGCATGGCGAGGAAGGCAAAATCAGACAGCGGTGACGCCGCTGCGAACCCCGGGCGACTGAAGCAGATCGCTCTGACGTACAAGATGACCCGAAAGGCCGATCCGAAGGTCGGTCTTGTCGTCGCTGGCGTGGGAATCGTCGTCTTCGGCGTCCTCCTCGCGATCGGCTTCCTTGTCGGGCATCCCATTTACCTGGGCATCCTGGGCTTCCTGCTGGCCTTCCTCGCGATGGCGATCGTCTTCGGGCGCCGCGCCGAGCGGGCGGCCTTCGGGCAGATGGAGGGCCAGCCCGGCGCGGCGGCCGCCGTCCTGCAGAACGTGGGGCGCGGCTGGACGACCACCCCGGCGGTGGCGATGAACCGCAACCAGGACGTGGTGCACCGCGCGGTCGGCAAGGCCGGCATCGTCCTGGTCGCCGAGGGCAACCCGAACCGGCTCAAGACGCTGCTGGCGGCCGAGAAGAAGAAGATGGCCCGCATCGTGGTCGACGTACCGGTGCACGACATCATCGTCGGCAACGGCGAGGGCCAGGTGCCGCTGAAGAAGGTCCGTACGACCATGCTGAAGCTGCCGCGGGTGCTCTCCGGCCCGCAGGTGACGGCCGCCAACGACCGGCTGCGGGCGATGGGCGACCTGATGAGCAACATGCCGCTGCCGAAGGGCCCGATGCCGAAGGGCATGCGGATGCCGCGCGGCAAGATGCGCTAGGCGTACGCAGACGAAGAGGGGCGCCCCGCCGTCGTGGCGGGGCGCCCCTCTTGTCGTACCGCTAGCCGCGCACCTGCACAGCGCGGGCGAGACGGTCATGCAGCCCACGGCCGTCGCGGTCCCAGATGAGCGCGGGAATGGCGAGGCAGAGCAGCAGGCTGCGGATGACGACCCGGCCGAGGCCGAGCCGCTCACCCTCGACGGAGATGACCCGCAGGCCGAGCAGTCGCTTACCCGGCGTACTGCCGATCGTGCCCACGGTGAGCACGCTGAGCACGAACAGCACGACGACGGCCCAGTTGCCCGCGCTGTTCCAGTCACCCGGCGCGATCAGGCCGTATGCGATCACCACGCACAGCGTCCAGTCCAGGAACAGGGCGCCGAAACGGCGTCCGAGGGGGGCGATGGAGCCCGGCCCCTCCTGCGGCAGGCCGAGCCGTTCGCCCCGGTAGCCGAAGTCGGCGCCCATCTCCTCGGCGGCCGCGCGCGGCCCGGAGAGCCACGATCCGATTGCTTGCCTGTTGTCCACCCGACCACCGTACTGTGCCCGCTTTCGATCACTTCGACCCGGGTCTGTTCGGGCGCGCGGGCGCGCGAGCCGGTTAACTTGGTCGAAACAAATGGGTCACGCTTGAGAAATCCCGCGTCCCTAGGGTCAGAACCAGCGTGTGCCACCGCACTGGCCGCACGACCGAGCTACAACCCCGCCCTCCCCCGGGTGGGAGTAGGAGGAGTTGGATGTTCCAGAACGCCGACGACGTCAAGAAGTACATCGCGGACAACGACGTCAAGATGATCGACGTCCGCTTCTGCGACCTTCCCGGCGTGATGCAGCACTTCACGATTCCGGCCACGGCGTTCGACCCGTCCGAGGAGCTGGCCTTCGACGGCTCGTCGATCCGCGGCTTCCAGGCGATCCACGAGTCCGACATGGCGCTGCGCGCGGACCTGTCGACCGCGCGTCTGGACCCGTTCCGCCGCGACAAGACGCTGAACATCAACTTCTTCATCCACGACCCGATCACGGGCGAGCAGTACAGCCGTGACCCGCGCAACATCGCCAAGAAGGCCGAGGCCTACCTCGCCTCCACCGGCATCGCGGACACCGCGTACTTCGGCCCGGAGGCGGAGTTCTACGTCTTCGACTCGGTCCGCTTCAACACCTCGGCCAACGAGGGCTTCTACCACATCGACTCCGAGGCCGGCGCCTGGAACACCGGCGCCCTCGAGGACAACCGCGGCTACAAGGTCCGCTACAAGGGCGGCTACTTCCCGGCCCCGCCGGTCGACCACTTCGCCGACCTGCGCGCCGAGATCTCCCTGGAGCTGGAGAACGTCGGCCTCCAGGTCGAGCGCCAGCACCACGAGGTCGGCACCGCCGGCCAGGCCGAGATCAACTACAAGTTCAACACGCTGCTCGCCGCGGCCGACGACCTGATGCTCTTCAAGTACATCGTGAAGAACGTCGCCTGGCGCAACGGCAAGACCGCGACCTTCATGCCCAAGCCGATCTTCGGTGACAACGGCTCCGGCATGCACGTCCACCAGTCGCTGTGGCAGAACGGCTCCCCGCTCTTCTACGACGAGCAGGGCTACGCCGGCCTCTCGGACACCGCCCGCTACTACATCGGCGGCATCCTGAAGCACGCCCCGTCGCTGCTGGCCTTCACCAACCCGACGGTGAACTCCTACCACCGCCTGGTCCCCGGCTTCGAGGCCCCGGTCAACCTGGTCTACTCGCAGCGCAACCGCTCCGCCGCGATGCGCATCCCGATCACGGGCTCCAACCCGAAGGCCAAGCGCGTCGAGTTCCGCGCCCCGGACCCGTCCTCCAACCCGTACCTGGCCTTCTCGGCGCTGCTCCTCGCGGGCCTCGACGGCGTCAAGAACAAGATCGAGCCGGCCGAGCCGATCGACAAGGACCTCTACGAGCTCGCCCCCGAGGAGCACGCGGGCGTCCCGCAGGTCCCGACCTCCCTCCCGGCCGTCCTCGACGCCCTGGAGGAGGACAACGAGTACCTCCAGGCGGGCGGTGTCTTCACCTCCGACCTGATCGAGACGTGGATCGACTACAAGCGCACCAACGAGATCGCGCCGATCCAGCTCCGTCCGCACCCGCACGAGTTCGAGCTGTACTTCGACATCTAAGATCGCCGCAGGTCAGAGCGGGTTTCCGCTCCCCTGGGCCGTCTGTGGGCCGTCGGCCGTGCACTTCCCTCACCGGAAGGCACGGCCGACGGCCGTTCATGTTGGGTACCACTTGGACCGCCACTGCAGCGGGAGGCAACATCAGCATCATCCGACCGGGGAAGCACAGTTGAGGCGGGTGCCCAAGTCGGTGTGCGTGGTCGGAGCACTCGTGCTGCTGCTCGGCGGCTGCGATGCCTTCTCCACCGACAAGACGCCCGAACGCACCAAGGACGGCACCGCCGAGCTGGAACTGACTGTCAAGGGGCGCCCCACCCCCGGCAGCCTCGCCACCACCGAGCACGTCCTGGCCCGCCTCAAGGCCCGCGACGCCGATGGCCTGTCCGAGCTGGCCCAGGAGGACAGCGGCACCAAGGACGAAGCGAGGCGGTGGGTGGCCCGCTGGGGTGATGCAGCCCAGCGCCCCGCCACGGCGGACTTCCACCTGGGCGAGAAGGAAGCCTCCGTCGATGTCCGTTTCGCTGGTGAACGCTCCACGCTGTCGCTTCCGCTCATGCCGAAGGACGAGGAGACCCCTTACGACGACAGGTTCGTGGTCGTTCTCCATAGGGACCGGTGAGGTGCTGGCCAAGGCTTCGGGTGGCGGCCCTCACGCGTGCGTGAGCGTCACGCCGACAGCTCACGTTCCAGGGGGGTGCGGAAGCGGGGGGTGATGCGGGTGGGGCCCAGCCAGGTGTGGAGGCGGGCGGCTTCGGATTCGATGGCGGTGAGGGCTTCGCGGCCCGGGTCGGGGTCCAGGAGGCGCCAGACGGGTTCGCCGTCGGGGCGTTGGGCCCAGCCGCCGATGATGCGGCCGTTCCACCAGACGGTGGGGCCGATGTTGCCGCTGCGGTCGAAGAGGGAGGCGCGGTGGGCGGGTGGGAGGTACCAGTCGCGCTCCTGCCAGCCCATGGGGGTGGGGTCGAGGCCGGGCAGGAAGGCCGCCCAGGGGGCCGGGGGGTCGGTCGGGGCGGTGTCGTCGGGCAGGACGTGGCCGGTGGCGCCGTCGTCGAGGTCGACCGGGACGGCGCCGACGGACTGGAGGGCCTTGCGTACGTCGGTGACCTTCCAGCCCGTCCACCACTTCAGGTCCGCCTCGGTCGCCGGGCCGTGGGAGGCGAGCCATGCGCGGGTGAGCGTGGCGCGGGCCTCGGCGGGCGGGAGGTCGGGGAGCTCGGGGGCGATCGCCCACCGGAACCGGCTGGAGGTCCAGGAGCCGAGCGGGCGGCCGCGGACGACGCGGGCCTCGGTGCCGAGCAGGCGCAGCAGCCGGGACGAGACGGTCTGGCGCTGCTCGTAGCTCGTGCCGGGGGCGTAGGTGAACTGCTCGCGCAGTCGTGGCTCGTCCTGGGCCAGTTCGTTGGCGGTGGCCTCGCCGCGCCGCGCGAGGGCTTCGAGGGTCGATTTCTCGACATCCGCGAGCCAGGCCTCGTCCAGGGAACTGCCCGCCTTCAACTGCTTGATGAAGAGGGCCCGTTCGCGGGCGGCGACGTCGTGCGTGGTGGAGGACTGGACGACGGGCGCGAGGGCGGTCGGGACGACGAAGACGGTGTGGCGCATGCCGTGCATGCGGACCAGGGTGCGGTCCTCGTACAGGGCCCGTTCCATGGCGGCCACCGGTCCGGCCGGGTCCGTCAGGCGGGCGCCGACGGCGAGGTGGACGGTGGCCGGGTCGGTGCCGTGCAGGGCGGTGAGGGAGGCCGCGACCTGCTCGACCGTCGCCGCGCGGGCGGCCGGGGCCAAGTGGTGGCGTACGGCGATGCGGTTGCGGCGCTCTTGGCCGGTGATCCGGGGGCGGTGGCTGGGCATGGTCTAGAACTTAGCCATGGATGCGATCAAGTGTGACGGGGAGCGGATCGGTTTCGTGGCGCGGGAGCCCGGTGGCGCGGCCGGTGTGACCGTGGTGGTGCTCCACGGGGCGGGGAACGGCAGCGCCGAGCGGCTGGTCCCGGTGCTGGACGAGTTCGCGGGGCGGGGCTTCCGGGTGCTCGCGCCGGACTTCTCCGGGCACGGGCGCAGCAGCGGCGAACTGGGCGAGTTGAGCCTGGAGCGGCGGTTCATACAGGCGCGTGCGGTGATCGACCGGATGGTGCCGGACGCGGACGAGCTGGTGCTGGTGGGCTTCAGCATGAGCGGGCAGACCGTCGCCGACCTGGCCGGCCACTATGGCGGCCGGGTGAGGTCGATCGGGCTGTGCGCTCCTGCCGTGTACGCGCGCGAGGCGCGGGACGTCCGGTTCGGGCACGGGTTCACCGAGATCATCCGGCGCGAGGGCGGCTGGCGGAACTCGGCCGCCCTGGAGGCGCTGCGGGCGTACGAGGGTACGGCGGTGCTGGCCGTACCGGGCAACGACGACGTGATCCCGCCGGCCGTCACCGAGGCCGTCGAGGACGCGCTCACCGCCCGCTCCCGCTACCGGCGCCTGGACATGGAGCGGGCTGGGCACCGGCTGGGGGTCTGGTTCGTGACCGAGGCGGAGGACCGGCGGCGGTTCGCCGACGCGGTGCTGGCGCCGCCACGGACGCCGGCCTGGGTGGAGAAGTCACTGCCCGGGGACGAGCGGGTGCGGTCGGCGCGGTGGCTGGCCGGCGGCTGGACCTCACAGATGCGGGTCCTGCGGACGGAAGGGCCGGGCGGTGGGCGGGACGTGGTCCTGCGGTCGTTCGCCAAACCGTTCTACCGGCGGCACGCGCCGGGGCTGCTGACGAGGGAGGCGGACGTGCTGGGCCTGCTGGCCGGTACGGGGGTCCCGGTGCCGGAGTGCCTGGCCGTGGACGCCGTGGGCGAGTTCTGCGACGCGCCCTCGCTGCTGATGACGCGGCTGCCCGGCGACGTACGGGTCGATGAGGCGGACCTGGACGCGCGCGTGGAGCTGCTGGCGCGGCAGTTGGTGCGCATCCATGGCGTGCGCGTGCCTGAAGGCGCCCGCCCGCGCCCGTACCAGGCGTGGACGTCGCCGGAGCGGGTGAGGGTGCCGGAGGGCACGGCCCGGCCGGAGCTGTGGGCGCGGGCGGTGGAGGTGATCGGGCGGGAGGCGCCGGCGTACGAGGGGACCTTCCTGCACCGGGACTTCCACCCGGGCAACGTCCTGTTCACGGGCGCCGGTTCGGGGCTGCGGCTGAGCGGTGTCGTCGACTGGGTGGAGACCTCCTGGGGGCCGGCGGACCTGGACGTGGCGCACTGTTCGACGGCGTTGGCGCTGCTGTACGGGGTGGAGTGCGGGCAGCGGTTCGCCGAGCGGTACGTGGCCCACGGCGGCGTGCTGTCCGGGGACGGGGAAGCGCGGTTGTACTGGCGGCTGCTGGACGCGCTGGCGTTCGCCCCGGACGCGGACAAGGTGGGGCGGTCCTGGCGGGAGCTGGGGCGTGCGGACCTGACGCCTCAGGTGCTGGCGGCGCGGCTGGAGGCGTACGTGGGCGCGCTGCTGGACGGGGCCGGGAGGTAGGTGCCGTGCCTGCCGCCCCCACGGTGGGCGGCGGCAGGCACGGGGTGGTGCTCAGCGGCTGCTGTGGATCAGCGCCCGGACCATCCGGCACGTGATCTCGGACGGCGGGTGAATGCCGATACGCTCCGCCGTGTCCCGTATCGTCTCGTTGTCGGCCTTCGACGGGTCGTACACGCCCGAGTCGAGCAGGGCGATGGCGAGCCGCATGGCCTTCAGGCGGCGGTTGTGGGACACGTACCACTCGCGGGGCCGACCCGCCGGCAGTGGCTTCTTCCGAAGGGGCTTGAAGGGTTCGAGGGGCAGTGTCGTGAGTGCGGCAACGGCCATCGGCGACCTCCTGGTACGCGGTGTGGGGACCCTCCCCCGGGCCCTCACGAACTACCTCGATTTTACCGGCCACCACTGACAATCGGCCCTGGCCAGCACCGCTTTGAGCCGCCGTGAGGGGTACGGTGACGGGCATGGAGATCTGGATCAATCCCGCGTGTTCCAAGTGCCGTGGCGCACTGAAGCTGCTCGACGAGGAAGGGGCCGACTACACCGTCCGCCGCTACCTGGAGGACGTGCCGTCCGCCGACGAGATCCGGGACGTACTGGCCCGCCTCGGCCTCGAACCGTGGGACATCACCCGCACCCAGGAGGCCGCCGCGAAGGAGCTGGGGCTGAAGGACTGGCCGCGCGAGGCCGGTTCGCGCGAGCGCTGGATCACGGCGCTGGTGGAGCACCCGAAGCTCATCCAGCGCCCGATCATCACCGCCGACGACGGCACGGCGGTGGTCGCCCGCACGGACGAGGCGGTACGGGACGCGCTCGGCCGGTCGTGACGCGTGTGAAGTCCGTTGGGTGCGGAGGCTGTTGAGCAGAACCGGCTTGCTACTCGTACGTAGGGGCACACACGGAACCGATCCGGCCGTCACTCCCCCGAACGGCCGGGGACAGGAGCCCCCACGTGTCACGCAAGAAGACGCTCAGCGGTAAGAAGAAACTCGCCCTGCTCGTCGGCGCCGCCGCGATGGTCGTCGGCACGGCGATCGTGATGACCGGGACCAGCCAGGCGTCGGTGGCCTGCGACGGTCTGGCCACGGCGCTGAGCAACAACGAGAAGTTCATCGCCGGTCAACGGGCCAACCCGGATGCCCAGTCCGAGGCACGGATCGCCAACCGGCAGGCCGTCATCGAGCAGATCAAGCGCCAGCAGGCCGCTGCCGGGTGCGAGGTCGGCCAGGGCAGCGCCGAGGGCGGCGCGGGCGACGCGCAAGCCGGCGGCCAGGCCCCGGGCGGTCAGGCACCGGGCGGCCAGGCGCCGGGCGCCGGTGCGGGCCAGGACGCCGGGAACGGCAAGGGCCAGGGCAACGGCAACGGCAACGGCAACGGCAACGGCAACGGCAACCAGGGTGCCGGGCAAGGCAACGGACAGGGCAACGGTCAGGGTGCCGGTCAGGGCAACGGTCAGCAGGCCGGCGACCAGCAGGGCGGTGGCGCGGCCGGCGAGGTGGTCTGCGCCGGGTCGACCGTGACCCTCTCCGGTGAGGGCGGCGCCCCGGCCGCCTCCAGCAACCAGTTCCCGCTCGGCACCAGGCTCAAGGTGACCAACCTCGACAACGACAAGTCCACGACCGTCGAGGTCACCTCCGTCTCCGGAAGCTGCGCCCTGCTCAACAACGCGGCCTTCGAGCAGGTACGCGAGCCCGGCAAGTTCCTCATCCGCAAGGCCCGCATCGAGCGCGTCGGCTGAAGCCCGCCGGGCCCGACCCCCTGACAGGAGGCGCGGTTCAGTCGGCGAACCGCGCCTCCGCCTCACCCTCCGCCTCCGCCAGGATTTCCGTCACGCGCAGCCCGAACCGTACGTCGCAGGCGTGCGCCTCCCCGCTCCGTACCGCCCCCAGCAGCGCGTCCACCGCCGCCCGGAACGCCCCGGCCGCGTCCGTCCACGCCGGCATCGCGGCCCGCCCGTGGTCGCCGAAGAGCACGATGCCCGCCTCCGAGGCCCGCACCGGGGCGCTCAGGCTCAGCGTCACCGTGCTGCCCGCGCCCGACGCGTGCCGCAGCACCAGGTGCCGGGCGTCGCCCGGACCCGCGACGGCCGACGTGACCTCCGTCACGTCACCGAGCACGGGCAGGAGCACCGACAGCACGTGCGGGCCCACGTCCCACAGCCCGCCCTTCTCGCGGCGCCAGGGGGACGCGGCGTAGGCGCTCGTCGACCCGCGCGAGAACAGCGCGCCCAGCCAGTGCGCCTGCCCCAGGTACCAGCCGCCCAGGCCCGCCTGCTCCTCGATCCAGGGGGCGGTGTCCGAGGCGAACCGGAGGGTGCAGAAGACGATGGACGCGACACCCGCCCGGCCGGCGGCCTCCGCCACCTCCCGCGCGCCCGCCACGCTCGTCGCGACTGGTTTGTCGAGCAGCAGGTGGCACCCGGCCGCCGCGGCGCGGGCGGCGAGCGGAGCCTGTACGTCCGGCGGCAGGGCGAACGCCACCGCGTCGCTCGCCGCGAACAGCGCGTACACGTCGTCGTACGCGCGCGTGCCGTGGCCGGCGGCGAGGGCGGCCGCCGCCTCGGGGCGCCTGCCCCACACCCCGCTGAAGGTGATGCCGGGGTGCGCGGCGAGCGCGGGCGCGTGGGTGCGGTCGGCCCAGGGGCCGGTGCCGAGGAGTCCGATGCGCGGCTTGCTGTCCATGCCCGCCAGTCTCCCCTCCGTACGTCCATCACATCGAACGTGCGTCGCATACCTTCCGGCCCGCTCGGGCTGGCGCTCACACAGCGGCCGCCCGAAACACAGGAAACCTGAGTAACACGGGGTTCACAAACGGGCAACGGTCGGGAAATCCCGTATTGCGAAGCTGCGCGACATACCGCTGCACCCGCAAAGGATGAGGCCCCCGTGACCACCATCAAGGCTGAGTACATCTGGATCGACGGCACCGAGCCGACCGCCAAGCTGCGCTCGAAGACGAAGATACTGGTCGGCTCCGCCGGCACCGGCGTCGCCGATCTGCCCATCTGGGGCTTCGACGGGTCCAGCACCAACCAGGCCGAGGGCCACGCCTCCGACCGCGTGCTGAAGCCGGTCTTCTCCTGCCCCGACCCGATCCGCGGCGGCGACAACGTCCTCGTCCTGTGTGAGGTGCTCAACACGGACATGACGCCGCACGCGTCCAACACGCGGGCCGCGCTGGCCGAGGTCGCGGAGAAGTTCGCCGCGCAGGAGCCGATCTTCGGCATCGAGCAGGAGTACACCTTCTTCGACGGCACGCGCCCGCTCGGCTTCCCGGCCGGCGGCTTCCCGGCCCCGCAGGGCGGCTACTACTGCGGTGTCGGCGCCGACGAGATCTTCGGCCGTGACGTCGTCGAGGCGCACCTCGACAACTGCCTCAAGGCGGGCCTGGGCATCTCCGGCATCAACGCCGAGGTCATGCCCGGCCAGTGGGAGTTCCAGGTCGGCCCGCTGGCGCCGCTGGAGGTCGCCGACCAGCTCTGGGTCGCGCGCTGGCTGCTCTACCGCACCGCCGAGGACTTCAACATCTCCGCCACCCTCGACCCCAAGCCGGTCAAGGGCGACTGGAACGGCGCGGGCGCGCACACCAACTTCTCCACCAAGGCGATGCGCGAGGGCTACGACGCGATCATCACCGCGTGCGAGGCGCTGGGCGAGGGCTCCAAGCCGATGGACCACGTCAAGAACTACGGCGCGGGCATCGACGACCGTCTGACCGGCCTGCACGAGACCGCCCCGTGGAACGAGTACAGCTACGGCGTCTCGGACCGTGGCGCCTCGGTCC
Source organism: Streptomyces sp. NPDC049837 (assembly GCF_040674455.1). Classification (NCBI taxonomy): domain Bacteria; kingdom Bacillati; phylum Actinomycetota; class Actinomycetes; order Kitasatosporales; family Streptomycetaceae; genus Streptomyces; species Streptomyces sp. NPDC049837. The sequence goes on from NZ_JBFAMP010000006.1 coordinate 133,669, forward strand.
GCATCCCGTGGCAGGTCGAGAAGGACGGCAAGGGTTACATCGAGGACCGCCGCCCGAACGCCAACGTCGACCCGTACACGGTGACCCGCCTGCTGGTGGACACCTGCTGCTCCGCGCTGGAGAAGGCCGGCCAGGTCTGATCCGTACGTGCTCGGAAGAGGGCGCCCGCCACGACCGGCGGGCGCCCTCTCGCATGTACGGCCCCTTCTGCTTGAATAGGGGCATGGCCAGCCTCCAGGACACCGCGACGGGTCGCAGCGACCTCCAGCCGTTCTGGCCGTCCCGTCAGCACCACGACTTCGACCGGGTGTGTTGCCGCGCGATGAACGCGTCGGCCCTCTAACGCCTTCGGCCGCCGCGCAACGACGTACTCCCGTCCCTTCGCGCGAAAGTGCTGACTCATCATGGCCAACACCCGTACCGTCCCTGTTTCCGCTACGACCACAGCCCGGCACCGGCTGCGTGCCGTCGGCCGCGACGAGGTCGTCGACGTCGCCGAGTTCCTGCCGCCGGGCGCCACCTGGCTGCCCGCGCCGCCCCACACCGTCCCCTCCCTGCCGGGGCAGCCGCCCATGGTCGGCTACCTGGTGCTCGTACCGGCCGAGCAGCAGGAGGGGGCGGTGCCGGCGGCCGCCACGGGCGACGGGCCGGTGACGATCGACGGCGCCCGGCGGATCGCCCAGGTGGCCGGGCGGCCGCTGGACCTGACGTACCTGGAGTTCGAGCTGCTGGCGCACCTGGTGGCGCACCCCCACCGGGTGCACACCCGCGACCAGTTGGTGACGACCGTGTGGGGGTACGGCCACGTGGGCGACGGGCGGACCGTGGACGTCCACGTCGCCCGGCTGCGGCGCAAGCTGGGCGCCGAGCACCGCCGCACGATCCAGACCGTGCGGCGGGTCGGCTACAAGTACGCGCCGTGAACCGCTAGCCGGCGCGGCGCGTCCGGGCCACCAGGCCCAGGGTCACGTCCACCGCGAGGAACGCCAGCAGGCTGATGCCGAGCAGCGGCACGAACCAGCCCACCAGCGCCGTCGCGGCGGCCAGCGGGAGGAGCAGCGTGACGGGCACCTTGCGCCAGGCGCCGCGCGGCATGGGCCGGCCCGCGCCGAGCTTCCGCTCCTTCGTCGGCCTGCGCAGCCACCACATCCGGTAGCCCCAGAAGATGAGCAGGACGAGCGCCACCATGAGGGCGGCGAGCACGAGCTGGTTGGCGAGCCCGAAGAGGACGCCCATGTGGGCGTCGATGCCGAAGCGGGTGAGCTTGGCGAGCACGGGGTAGTCGGCGAACCGCAGTTCGTCGATGACCGCGCCGTCGGCCGGGTCGACCGCCACCGAGTCCAGGTGCACCGGGAACTGGGTGTCGGTCTCCTTGACGACGTACCCCTTGCCCTCGGCCGGGAGGGTGACGGCGATCTTCCCGGCCACCCCGGCCGCGCGGGCGGCCTCGACCGCCCGGTCGATACCGACGTCCGGGCCCTTGGGGGCGGGGGCGGTGTGGTGGCCGGTGCCGTGGCCCTCGTGCCCGGTGCCGCCACCGGCGGCCGCGCCGTCGGGGGTGGTGGACAGGGTGGCGGAGACGGTGGGCGTGGCGCCGCCGAGCTGCGCCTGTACGGCGTCGATGTTCTCGCCCGCGTACCGGGACCAGGTCAGGCCGGTGGCGGACAGGACGACGAGGCCGGTCACCGCCCACAGGCCGACCGAGCCGTGCCAGGACAGGGTGCGGCGGCGGGACCGGGGGCCGCGCTCGGGGAGGACCAGGGCTCGCCTGGCGGTGCGCTTGCGGCCGATCCACAGCGCCAGGCCGCCGAGTGCGACGACCCACATCCAGCTCGCCGCCATCTCGCTGTAGTTGCGGCCGGCCTCGCCGAGCTGGAGGTTCGCGTGGAACTCGGAGAGCCACGCGCGCAGCGGGAGGGCGCCGGAGCTGCCGTAGCTGGGCAGGTCTCCCCGTACCTCGGCCGTGTAGGGGTCGACGAAGACGGCGAGGGACTTGCCCTCCTCGACCGACGGGCTCGTCATCAGTACGCGGGTCGTGGCGCCCTCCTCCGAGGACGGCCAGACGGCGGTCACGGTGCCGTCCGGGTGGGCCTCGCGGGCCGCGTCGACCTGCTGGGAGAGCGGCAGGACCCGGTCACCGACGGGGACCTGGAGCTCGTGGCGGTAGAGGACCTTCTCCGCCTGGAAGGAGAGGGCGTACAGCAGGCCGCTGATCGCGGCGACCAGGAGGAGCGGGGCTATCAGGAGGCCCGCGTAGAAGTGGATGCGGAGGAAGAGGGGGCGCAGGGCGCTCCACGTCGATCTGGGTTCGGGGCGGGAAGGGGTGTCTTCCGCGGCGGGTTCGGCTGGTTCGGCCGTCGTGCGGTCGTCAATGGCCATGACTGTCCTAGGAGTCGGCGTTGTACGTGTCTGCATGGGGAAGCGGCCCCCAGGTCAGACGTGCGTCGCTCCGGGGACCGTGGCGCGGGGTACGAGGGACGTGGGCGGGCCGCGCCGCGAGAGGGTGTGCGCGAGGACGACGCCGTGGTGGCGACGGAGGTGGCGCGTACGGGGGCGCGGCGGCCGGGGGGCGTCGGGCAGGCGTACGGCGGCGAGCAGCAGACGCAGCGGTGCGAACGCGAGGGCGCCGACGGCGCGGGCGAGGCGGAAGAACGCGGCCTCGCCACGGGCCAGCCACAGCGCGCAGACAGCGGCGGCGAGCAGGTGGACGGCGACCATGCCGGCCGAGGCGCCGCCGAACCCGTCCGCTTGCGCGGCGTGCCCGGGGTGGCCCTGGTGCCCCTGGTGGCCGCTCCCCATGAACGTCAGGTGCAGTACGCCCTGCACGGCGAGGAGTCCCGTACCGATGAAGGGCGCCCGTCGGCGGCGGCCGGCCGCCAGCCAGGCGAGGCCGCCGGTGACGGCGAACGCGACGAGCAGCGAGCCGGGCGGGACACCGTGCGCAGACATGGACGAATGCCCCATCGCCGCCAAAGTCACGCACACCGCCGCGAAAAGTGCGGCACGCAAGGCGCGTATCGGCGACCGGGCATTCGTCATCGTCGGCACATGCTGCCATCCCCGCGGAAGGGACGGGAGACCGGCCGCTCTCCGGCGGGTTCTTCTGGCAGCAGAACCGCTGTTCGGGGACGTGACCGGCGAGGCACGGTTGGTTCATGAGACTTCTGATGCTGGGTGGTACGGAGTTCGCCGGACGTGCCGTTGTCGAGGCGGCGCTGGCCCGCGACTGGGAGGTGACGGTCTTCCACCGGGGCAGCCACGAGCCGCCGGCCGGTGTGGTGTCGCTGCTCGGCGACCGCACCGCGCCGGACGGGCTCGCGGCGCTCGCCGACGGGCGGTGGGACGTGGTCGTCGACACCTGGTCGTGGGACCCCGTGGCGGTACGGGACGCCGCGCGGCTGCTCGCGGACCGGGCCGGCCGCTATGTGTACGTCTCCAGCCGCAGCGTCTACGCGTGGCCGCCGGCGGCGGGGCTCGCCGAGGACGGCCCGCTGGTGGAGGCGTCGCCGGACGCCACCGGGGTGCCGTACGCGGAGGCGAAGAGGGGCGGGGAGCTGGCGGTGCTCGGCGCGTTCGGCGAGGAGCGGGTGCTGCTGGGCCGTGCGGGGCTGATCATCGGCCCGTGGGAGAACGTGGGCCGCCTGCCCTGGTGGCTGAACCGGATCGCGGCCGGCGGTCCGGTGCTCGCCCCGGGCCCGCGTGACCTGCCCCTCCAGTACATCGACGTCCGCGACATGGCCGAGTGGCTGCTGGACGCGGCACAGGCCGGGGTGTCCGGCCCGTACAACCTGGTGGGTCCGCCGGGGCACACGACCATGGGCGAGCTGCTGGACGCCTGCGTCCGGGTGACCGGCTCGGACGCCGAGCTGCGGTGGGCCGAGCCGGAGGCGGTCCTCGGGGCGGGCATCGAGCCCTGGTCGGGGCTGCCCATCTGGATTCCGCCCGGTGAGCTGTACGACGCGGTGCACCGTGCCGACGTGTCCCGGGCCCTGGCGGCGGGCCTGCGGTGCCGCCCGGTGGCCGAGACGGTCGCGGACACCTGGGCGTGGCTGCGCGGGCGGGACGGGGCGGCACCGCAGCGGGCGGACCGGCCGGCGCTGGGCGTCAAGCCGGAACAGGAGGCGAAGGCGCTCGGCCTGTAACGCCAACGGCGGTGAGGCCGCGGCCGGTTGAGGGCGCCCGCCGGTGAGGCGGCGGCCGGTTGAGGGCGCCCGCCCTTGACGCGGCGGCCGGTTGAGGGCGCCCGCCCGTGACGCGGCCCGCCGGTGCCGCCGTCCGCCGGTGACGGCGGGCGGCACGGCGATGGCCGGCGTACCCGGACCGGGGCGAGGCGTAGTGGTTCGCCCGCTTTGGGGACGTAGATTTCTACGAAATCACGGGCGCCCTGAACGGCCCCCGAATCACCCGCGTATGGAACGGAGCGGTTCACCCCGCCCAGGATTGGAGTTCCATGCGACGCACAAGAAAACGCTCGACACTGGCCAACCGGGCGATCGCCGCCTCGGCTGCCCTGATACTGGGCGGCGGCGGGTTGCTCGCGGCCAACGTCTACGCTTCCGCCGGTGAGGGCTGGTACGGCTCATGGCAGCAGGAGCAGGACCAGAAGCCTTTGAACGCCGGGCAGCAGATGTCGACCATCGACTGTCCCGAAGTCGCCAACGGTCTTCCCGAGGTGCCCGATCAGGCACGCGCGGAAGTGGACCGGGAACTGGCGAATATGGACACCCAGATCACGGAGGCGTACCAGCGGTTCGCGGATCAGAAGGAGCAGATCCAGCAGGATCCGGCCTTTGCCCAGAATGCCATTCTCAATCCACTGAAGGACAAACGGGTCGCCGCGATCGGCCGGATCGTGATCGCCATTGACCGGATCGCGCAGCGCCCGAGCGGTCTGGAAAGTCTGGCGCCGTGCTCCTTGCGCGCGGACGACACCAACCAGGTGAAGGACCAGAACGGCGACTTCGGCCAGGGCGGCGACGGCCAGGACCAGGGCGGTCAGGACCAAGGCCAGGACCAGGGACAGGATCAGGGCGGCCAGGACCAGGGCCAGGGACAGGACCAAGGTCAGGACCCGGGCCAAGGACAGGGCCAGGGTCAGGGACAGGGGCAGGCCGGCAACGGTCCCGTGGCCGCCGACTTCGTCGACATCCAGAACGTCCAACCCAACGTCCGCAACCCGCGCAAGCAGAGCGGCGCCTCGCGCGGCAGCTTCGTCACCGATTGCGGGCGGAACGAGAACGGCAAGTTCAACCCGGACAACGTCATCGTCGCGCCGGGCGTGAGCAATGGCGCCCACCACATGCACGACTACGTGGGCAACCAGGCCAACGACGCCTTCGCCAGTGATGACGACCTGGCCCGTGGGCAGACGACCTGCCGCAACCAGGGCGACAAGTCGACTTATTTCTGGCCGGTGCTGCGCCTTCAGAACGGGCAGAACGAGAACGACGCCAACGCGGACGGCGGCGGCAACGACCAGAACGTCGGCGAAATCCTCACTCCGAGCCAGGTCACGATGAATTTCGTCGGCAACCCGGTTTCCAAGGTCACGGCCATGCCGAAGTTCCTGCGCATCATCACCGGTGACGCCAAGGCGTTCACCAATGGCGACGCGAACGCCAACGCTTCCTGGAGCTGCACCGGGTTCGAGGACCGGCAGCTCAAGGACAAATACCCGATCTGCCCGCAGGGCAGCCAGGTCGTACGGACATTCAAATTCCAGAGCTGCTGGGACGGCCAGAACACCGACAGCGCCAACCACCGCACCCATGTCGCCTTCGCCGACCAGAACGGCCGCTGCCCCAACGGGTTCCGCGCCATTCCGCAGCTCGTCCAGCGCATTGTCTACGACGTCCCGCAGGGGACCGTTTTCGCCGTGGACTCGTTCCCCGAGCAGCTCCACAAGCCGATCACCGATCATGGAGACTTCATCAACGTCTTCAACAACCGGCTGATGCAGCAGATGGTGAACTGCATCAACGGCGGGCGGCGATGCGCCTGACCAGGGCCTGACCGACAACCGATGAGGGGCCGGACCACCGCTTGGTGGGCCGGCCCCTCACACCTGCGCGGTCAGCTCCCGTGGTGCCCCGAGTGGCCGCCCTCGCCCCCCGTGTGCCCCTTCTCGCCGCCCGAGTGGTGCGACGAACCCGTCTCCACCGCGCCGCCGAGCCGGCCGCGCAGTGCCGTGACCACCTTCTCCTCGCCGACGGCCACCCACTTGCGGCCGACCAGGTATGTGCCGCCGTAGTCGTTCGCCTCGTTGATCCACTCGCGCTGGCCCCGGTCGGTGGCGAAGGTGGCCAGCACGTACGTGCCGTCCTTGGTCTCGCAGTTGGCCTGCCGGATTTCCTTCGCGTCCGTCTGTATGTTCGGCTCGCACGCGACCTTGGCCGCCAACTGCTCCAGGGTCCCGGTCGCCGTCTCCGGTGTCTTCGGTGCGGCGGCGGGCTCGCCCCCGCCCGCGTCGCACGCCGTCGCGGCGGGCAGAGCCAGGGCCACCAGGGCGGCCGTCACCAACGCCATACGAGTTCGCTCCGTACGCATCTGGCCATCGTGCCGGTTCGCACCCCTGTTCCGGGGGCGAACGCCGAGTAACGTGCGACACGTCCATACCTGATGTCCCGTCAGCATCATGGAGGAGCGCCGTGGCCGACCTGTCGAGACGCACGCTGCTGGGGACCGCCGGCGCGATCGGCGCGGGCGCCACGCTCGCCGGAGCGGTGCAACCGCCCGCCCTCTCCGAGGAGATCCCGAAGGAGAACCCCATGGGCCCGGCCCGCGCCGCCCTGGAGCGGCTCCTGCCCGGCCACGCGGACCAGTTCCGGCTCAGCCGCCTCCGGGGCGGGCCGGAACGGTTCCGCGTCACCGGCTCCACCGGCCGCGTCGAGGTCGCCGCCACCGGCCCCGCCACGGCGCTCACCGGCGTCCACTGGTACCTGAAGTACGTGTGCGGGGCGCACATCTCCTGGTCCGGCACCCAGCTCGGCCTCCCCGCCCGCCTGCCCGCGCCCCGCGAGCCGCTCGCCCGCGAGGCGACCGTCCCGCACCGGTTCGCGTTCAACGACACGCACGACGGCTACACCGCCCCGTACGCCGACTGGGCGCGCTGGGAGCGGCTGATCGACGTCCTGGCCCTGCACGGCTGCAACGAGGTCCTCGTCACCGTGGGCCAGGAGGCCGTCTACCACCGGCTTCTCCAGGACTTCGGGTACACGGACGCCGAGGCCCGCGCCTGGCTGCCCGCGCCCTCCCACCAGCCGTGGTGGCTGCTCCAGAACATGAGCGGGTACGGCGGCCCCCTCAGCCCCGAGCTGATCGCCCGCCGCACCGCCCTCGCCCGCCGCATCGCCGACCGGCTGCGCGAGCTGGGCATGCACCCGGTCCTGCCCGGCTACTTCGGCACCGTCCCCGACGGCTTCGCCGCCCGTAACCCCGGCGCCCGCACCATCCCCCAGGGCGTCTGGGCGGGCCTGAAGCGCCCCGACTGGCTCGACCCGCGCACCGACGTCTTCGCGCGCGTGGCGGCGTCCTTCTACCGCCACCAGGCCGCCCTCTTCGGCGACGTGGACCACTTCAAGATGGACCTGCTCCACGAGGGCGGCTCGGCCGGCGACGTACCCGTCCCCGACGCGGCCCGCGCCGTCGAGGCCGCCCTCCGCACGGCACGCCCCGGCGCCACCTGGGTCATCCTCGGCTGGCAGGCCAACCCGCGCCGCGACCTGCTCGACGCCCTCGACAGGACCCGGCTCCTCGTCGTCGACGGGCTGTCCGACCTGGAGACCGTCACCGACCGCGAGAAGGACTGGGGCGGCGCCCCGTACGCCTTCGGCACCATCCCGAACTTCGGCGGCCGCACCACCATCGGTGCCAAGACCCACATGTGGACCGACCGCTTCCCGGCCTGGCGCGACAAGCCCGGCTCCACCCTCGTCGGCACGGCCTACATGCCGGAGGCCGCCGAACGCGACCCTGCCGCCCTGGAGCTGTTCACCGAGCTGGCCTGGCGGCGGGAGCCCGTCGACCGGGCCCGCTGGTTCGAGGAGTACGCCGACCTTCGCTACGGCGGCCGGGACGCACGCGCGCGTGAGGCGTTCGCGGTGCTGCGCGACACCGCGTACCGGATCACCAGCCGCGACGGCCGCCCCCACGACTCCGTCTTCGCCGCCCGGCCGAGCCTCACCGCCAACTCCGGCGCCTACTACGCGACCCACACCCCCGCCTTCGACCCGGCCGACTTCGACAAGGCGTTCGCCGCGCTGCTCGGCGTACGGGAACGACTGCGCCGCTCCGACGCGTACCGCCACGACCTCACCGACCTGGGCCGCCAGGTCCTCGCCAACCGCTCCTGGCACCTGATCGGGCAACTGAGAACCGCGTACACCCGCAAGGATCTCGCCACCTTCCGCGCCCTGTCCCTGCTGTGGCTGAAGCTGATGCGGCTGAGCGACGACATGACCGGCTCGCACCACGCCTTCCTCCTCGGCCCGTGGCTCGCGGACGCCCGCCGCGAGGGCCTGGAGCGCACCGCCCGCGTCCTCGTCACCACCTGGGCCGACCGCCCCACCGCCGACGCGGGCCACCTCGCCAACTACGCCAACCGCGACTGGTCCGGCCTGATCGCCGACTTCCACCTCCCCCACTGGCAGGCGTACCTGGACGAGCTGGAGGACGCCCTCGCGCAGAACCGCGCCCCCAGGGCGTTCGACTGGTACGCGATCGAGGAGCCCTGGACGTACGGGACGAAGAGCTACCCCCTCCGCCCGAGCCACGACCCGTACCGGACCGCCACGCGCGTGTACGAGACCCTCGCCCGCGCCCCCTTCCAGGGCGCCGTCAGCGTCTCCAGCACCCCCGGGGCACTCCCTCCGGGCGCCGCCGGCGAGGTCACCGCCACCTTCCGGAACGTCAACGGGCTGCGGGCCACCGGCCCCGTGCGCTGCGCGCTCACGGGCTTCGGCCACCAGCCGCCCCTGGAGCTGCCGCCCGTCCCGGCGGCCGGCTCCGGCACCGTCTCGTGGGGCATCACCGCCCCTGCCGGCCCCCTGGCCACCCCCGTCGAACCGCTCCCCTACGAGCTGTACGCCACCTACGGCCCCCGGGGCGAGGCCCCGGTCACCACCGTCCACCAGGGCGACCTGTACGTGGCCGGCCCCCTGGACCGGGCGTGGCGTACGTACACCGGCAATGGAGCCGTCTTCGGCCAGATCCAGGACCGATACGCCATCAACGGCGGCGGCCAGGACCTGTGGAAGGCCGTCGCCGAGTTCGGCACCTTCTACAAGGAGGGCGTTTTCGCGGACGGCAGGACCCTGACCGTACGGGTGGACTCGCAGGACGTGACGGGCGCCTGGGCGCGCGCCGGGATCGTCGTACGGAACTCGCTGGCCACGCCGGGCGCGCCCGGTTTCCTCAACCTGGCGGTGACCCCCGCCAACGGCGTGGCCCTGTCCTACGACACGAACGGCGACGGCACCCTCGACACCTCCCGGCGGATCACCGGCGTGACGGCCCCGGTCCTGCTGCGGCTGTCCCGTGAGGGAGAGGAGGTCACGGGCGCCTGCTCGACGGACGGCGGCGCGTCGTGGCGTACGGTCGCCACGGTCCGGGTCGCGGGCGCGGCGGCGGCGCAGGACGCGGGGCTGTTCATGACGGCCACGAACGGTGGCGGCGGGGCTCGCGGGACGGTGGTGTTCAGCGGGGTGACGGGCTGGGACGGGGCCGCCGCGAGGTGACCATCCACCCATTCGCTCGTTCTGCTGAATGTGAGCACCCAGGAACTCGCCACCCCCTCCCCCGTCGACGTCGAACAGGCCGAGGCGGCCCTTGTCGAGCACTACCCCAGGCTCGTCCGCATCGCCTATCTGGTGCTGCCGCCGTCCCTCGGCCGCAACCGCCGCGTGCTGACCGCGCATTCGGTCGTGCAGCGTTCGCTGCCGCGCCGCCGCACCTCGGGCGACGACGGCGGGATGCCGGGGCAGCGGCGGCCCGAGGACGCGGTCGACCCGGGGTACGCGTACGTGCGTGTCCGGGTGCTGCGCCAGGCGCTGGAGGCGGGGCTGCCGCTGAAGCGGAAGGCGTGGCCCAAGCGGTCGCAGTTGCCGCCGCTGCTGCCCCAGGTGTGGGGGCTGCGGCTGTTCCCGCGCGCGGGTGGCGCGGACGAGCTGGCCCTGGACCAGCGGCTGTCGGCGCTGTCCGGGCCGGCTCGCGCCGCCTATGTGCTGCGCGGGCTGGAGCGGCAGGGTGACGCCGAGGTGCGCCGGGTGCTCACGGCCGCCGGGGTCGAGGACCCGAAGGCGGCGCTGGCCGAGGCGGACGCGGTCGAGACGATGCACGCGCTGCTCGAATCGCCCGAGTTCGACCCGTGTTCGTTGCAGGCGCGGCCGACGGACCTGATGCGGCGGCGCCAGCACGGCAGGGCGGCGCTGGCGGCGCTCGCGGCCGCCGTGGTGTGCGGGACGCTGCTGGGGCTGCCGGGTGACGGCTGGGGCCCGGACGGGGCGGCCGCCCCGTCGTACGCGCGCAATCCGGTGTCGGAGGCGGCGCTGGACCCGGGCAACCTGCGGCGCGTCGCCCCGGCCGCGTGGCAGCGCTCGGCGCGTACGGACTTCTCGGTGTGGCCCGCGCGGGGCGGTCTGGTCGACGACCGGGCGCTGCTGCGGCGGGCGCTGGCGGTGTGGGCGCGGCCCGGCTCCACGGTGCAGGTCTCGGCGACGCCCGGCACGCCGCCGGGCCCGCCGATGGGCCCGCCGCAGCTCCTGTTCGCCGGGGAGGTGGACCAGGCGCGGGTGGTGCTGTTCCACGACGGGCTGCGGGCGGTGCGGTACGCGGAGCCGAAGGACGGTGCGGCCGGGGCGGCGCTGGACTTCGCGCGGACGGACGGCGCGGACACGGCGTCGGCGGGCGCCCTGGTGGTGGGGCGGACGCATGCCAATGTGCGGTACCTGACGGCGCCTTGGGTACGGGGCGTGTCGGCGCGCGACCTGCTCCAGCCGCTGGCCGGGGCGCGGCCGGTGGAGCGGGACGCGCACGGGGTGACGGGGCCGCTGCTCAGCCCGGTGGCGCCGAGCCAGTGCCGGGAGTGGGACGTGCTGGAGGTGCGTGACGGTACGACGACCCGCACGCTGACCGACCTCGGTGAGATCGCCCCGGCCCGGCTGACGTCCGGCCCGCCGTCGGCGCCCGCCGATCTGACGGGTGCGGGCGTCACGGCTCGCGCGGAGTGGGCGCGGACGGCGTGCCTGCTGCCCCTGGTGCGCTCCAAGGGCGTCCGGTCGGTGAACTCCTGGCGGTTCGCCGAACAGGACCTCCCCAACGCTGTCGGAACCGCCGCCTGGCTGTGCACGCGCGCGGAGACCTGGCGCGGTACGGGGAGCACGGTGCTGGCGCAGTTCCAGGCGCCGCCCGCCCGGGCGGGTGCGGTCGTGGCGAAGGCGGCCGGGTCGCCGGCGTGCGGGCCACGGGAGCCGCGCGTGCTGGCGGGTGCGCTGTGGCAGGCCCCGGGCGGGCAGTGGTACATGCTGGCGGCCGGGAGCGAGCAGGTGGCGTCGGTGGCCGTGTCGGGCGGGGCGACGGCCGGTGTGGACGACGGCCGGCTCCTCGCGGCGAAGCTGCCGGGCAGGCCGGGCAAGCAGGTCGAACTGACCGGGCGGCTGGAGGACGGCACCAGGATCACCTCGTTGCGCTGATCGCGTCCCCGTAAAGATCCCCGTCCCGGTAAAGATCCCCGTCCCGGTGAAGATCCCGTGCCGGTGAATATCCGGCTGCACGACCCTGTTGCCAGGCGCGTACCCGTCAGTACATTGACGCCATGTCTAATACGCAGCCGGCAGCGATAGCGTCGGAGCGGATCGAGCTCAAGGCCCGCAAGGTCTCCTTCGACTGGGAGGAGACCCCGCTCCACTGGGTTCCCGGCGACCCGTTCACCACCCACACCATCAATGTGCTGCACCTGCTGCTCCCGGCCGGGGAGCGCTGGTTCATCCACGTCTACCGGCAGGTGCTGCCGTACATCCGGGACGACCGGCTGCGCGAGGACGTCATCGGGTTCATCGGCCAGGAGGCCGTGCACTCCCAGGCCCACGACGACGTGCTGCCGCACCTCAAGAAGCTGGGGCTGGACCCGACCCCGTACACCGCGCAGGTCGACTGGCTCTTCGAGAAGCTCCTCGGCGACCGGACGCTGCCGCCCGGCAGGGCCCGGCGGTGGTGGCTGATGGAGCGGGTCGCCCTGATCGCGGCGATCGAGCACTACACGGCGTTCCTCGGCAACTGGGTGCTCAACGCCGAGGAGCTGGACCGGCGCGGCGCCGATCCGATGATGCTGGACCTGCTGCGCTGGCACGGCGCCGAGGAGGTGGAGCACCGGTCGGTGGCGTTCGAGCTGTTCATGCATGTCGACGGCGGCTACCGGCGGCGGGTGCGGACGTGGGCGACGGCGTTCTCGGCGCTGGTGTTCCTCTGGCAGCGCGGCGCCCGGTTCTTCATGGAGAACGACCCGACGCTGCTGGACGGCAAGGCCTCGGTGAAGGACCTCATCTCGCGCGGCCGGCAGGGAGTGCTCCCGTCGACGCCGGACCTGCTGCGCTCCGTCCCCCGCTACCTGAGCCGTACCTACCACCCCTCCCAGGAGGGCAGTACCGCCCAGGCGGTCGCCTACCTCGCCTCGTCCCCGGCCGCCAACGGAGGTCACTGACCCATGCCACGCGCGCGTACCGTCGTCCTCGCCGCCACAGCGGCCCTGCTCGTCAAGCGGGCCGTGCGCCGCCGCATCCAGGCGGCCCCGCTGTGGCCGCTGCCCGCGCTGGAGGAGCCGATATCGGGCCGGGGCGTCCGCTCGTCCACCGCCCGCCGCCGCGTCCTGGTCACCGAGCGGACCACGCCCGCCGAGGGGGTCGTCCAACTGCGGCTGGAGGGCACCGGGCTGCCGCCCTGGGAGCCGGGCGCCCACCTGGACCTGGTCCTGCCGTCGGGGCTGGTGCGGCAGTACTCGCTGTGCGGCGACCCCGCCGAGACCGACACGTACACCGTGGCAACGCGGCTCGTCGAGGACGGCCGGGGCGGCTCGCGGGAGGTGCACGAGCAGCTCCACGAGGGCACGGAGGTCGAGATCCGGGGGCCGCGCAACCGTTTCCCGCTCGTCGAGTCGCCCGCGTACGTCTTCGTCGCGGGCGGCATCGGGATCACGCCCGTCCTGCCCATGCTGCGCGCGGTGCGGGCGACGGGCGCGGACTGGCAACTGCTGTACTGCGGGCGCAGCCGGGCGACGATGCCGTTCCTGGACGAGGTGGAGAAGCTGGGGAAGGTCACGGTCGTGGCCGAGGACGAGGCGGGACTGCCGGACCTCGCCTTCCTCGACGACGTACCGGCCGAGGCGGTCGTCTACTGCTGCGGCCCCGACGGGCTGATGGACGCGGTGGCCGGGCGGCTGCCGGAAGGGCGCCGGTTGCACCTGGAGCGGTTCACGCCAACGGCCTCGGCTCCCGGCGGCGCCTTCGAGGTGGAGCTGCGCCGGTCCGGGCGTACGGTGGCGGTGGCGGCGGACCAGTCGGTGCTGGCGGCCGTGCGCGCCCAGGTGCCGCACGTGTCGTACTCGTGCGAGCAGGGCTTCTGCGGGACGTGCCAACAGCGCGTCGTGGAGGGCGAGATCGACCACCGGGACGAGCTGCTGACGGACGACGAACGGCACGACACGATGCTGATCTGCGTCTCGCGCTGCCGCGGCGAACGGCTGGTGCTGGACCTGTAGCTACGGCAGCAGCAGCCAGTCGGCGGCCAGGGCGGCGAGGAGGCCGGCGCCGAGGAGCCAGGTGCCCAGGCGGGTGCGGCCGTTGCGGCTGAGTTCGATGACGACGCCGCACAGGATCATCGCCAGTCCGTAGACGCCGACCACCAGTACGGAGGTGCGGCTGGCCAGCCGGAGCACCAGGACGACCGCCATCGACACCAGCAGGACGGACGCCACGGCGATCCGCAGGCGCCGGGCCTGGCGCGGCGTGAGGCCGGTGCGTGGTGCCGGGGTTTCGGGGTCGGAGATGCTCATGCCCGGCAGCGTAGCGAACTGTGTATCGGCCACTGTTCGAAGGGCTGCCGGTGGCGAACGTTAGGCTGTTCGCATGACGACCGGGGCGCGGCGCAGGATGGGCGTCGAGGAGCGCAGGCAGCAGCTCATCGGGGTGGCGCTGGAGCTGTTCAGCCACCGCTCCCCCGACGAGGTGTCGATCGACGAGATCGCCGCCGCCGCGGGGATATCCCGGCCGCTGGTCTACCACTACTTCCCGGGCAAGCAGAGCCTGTACGAGGCGGCGCTGCGGCGGGCGGCCGATGAGTTGGCCGGCCGGTTCGTGGAGCCGCGCCAAGGCCCGCTGGGGGCGCGGCTGCTGCGGGTGATGGGGCGGTTCTTCGACTTCGTGGAGGAGCACGGGCCGGGGTTCTCGGCGCTGATGCGCGGCGGGCCGGCGGTCGGCTCGTCGAGGACGAACGCGATGATCGACGAGGTGCGGCAGGCCGCGTACGAGCAGATCCTGGCCCACCTGGACGTCACGGAGCCGCCCGCCCGCCTGGAGCTGGTCGTCCGCTCGTGGGTGTCGCTCGCCGAGTCGACGGCGCTGCTGTGGCTGGACGGGCGCCGGATACCGCGCGCGGAGCTGGAGTTGCAGCTCGTGCACGACTTCGCGGCGCTGGCGGCGGTCAGCGCGGCGTACGACGAGGAGATGGCGGCGCTGTTGCTGCGCATGCTCGCCGACGAGCCGGCCGACGGGCCGTTCGGCGAGCTGGTCGGCCGGCTGGGGGCGCTGCTGCCGAAGGTGCCGGCGGTGACGGCTCAGCCCGTTCCGTAAGGGGAACCGCCGAGTTCGGTGGTGAGGGCACCGCGCAGCAGGTCGCGGGCGCGGTCGAGGGTGAGGGAGCCGCTGAGCCAGCGTTTGCTCAGGCCCTCGACGAGCGCGGTGAGGCGTTCGGCCGCGTCGTCCGGGGACACCTCCGGGGGGACGGTGCCGTCCCGCTGGGCGCGCCGGATGAGGTCGCTCGCGTAGTCGGTCCAGCGGGCCGTGGTGGTGCGGAGCTGGTCGCGCAGCTCGGGCTGGAAGACGGCGGTGGCGCGCAGTTCGCCCCAGGCGGTGCTGTTCTCGACGACGGCCGGGGTGTCCTGGAGCTCCAGCAGCAGCATCTCCTCCAGGTGGCCGCGCGGGTCGGTGTCGGGGCTCGCCGTGGGGTCGGTGTAGCGCTCGGCCCGGGTGTTGATGAACTCCAGGGTGTGGGCCAGCACACCGGCCCGGTCCCGGAAGTGGTAGTAGAGCAGCGAGGTGGAGACCCCCGCCTCCTCGGCGAGTTCTTCCACGCGCAGGCCCCGGATGCCGCGCTGGGCGATGACGCGGGCGGCGGCTTCCAGGATGGCGGTACGGCGGTCGGACATGGACTCGATGCTACCGTGATTCCTGACTGAAATTTCAGTCAGGAATCTCCCGAAGCTGAGAGGCGGACCATGGACGGACCGAAACGCCGCACGCTGCTGAGGTCCGGGGCGGCGGTGGCACTGACCGTGGCGGCGACCGGCTGCGCGCCCGAGGGGGACGCTCCCGCCGGGCGGCGGCGCATGCCGTCGGAGGCTCAGCGGCACGCCCGCACGTTCATGGCCTGGCCGCCCGCCGACTCGGAGTGGGCGGACTGGGCCGGGGCGGTCCAGGGCGACATCGCCCGGGTCGCCCGCGCGATCGCCGCGTTCGAGCCCGTGGTGCTGCTGGCCGCCCCCGAGGAGGTGAAGGCGGCCCGGCGGGCGTGCGGGTCGGGCGTGGAGGTGATCCCCGTCGCGGTGGACGACCTGTGGGTGCGGGACACGGGGCCCACCTTCGTCACCGGGGCGGACGGCGGCCTGGAGGGCGTGGACTTCCACTTCAACGGCTGGGGCGGCAAGCAGGACCACCGGCGCGACGAGAAGGTCGCCCGTACCGTCCTGGCCCGCGAGGGCGTCCCCCGCCTCGACGCGCCGATCACCGCCGAGGGCGGCTCGCTGGAGGTCGACGGGCACGGGACGCTGATGGTCACCGAGAGCTCGCTGGTCAACCCCAACCGCAACCCGGGCCGGTCACGCGACCGGATCGAGAAGGCGCTGAGGGAGCTGCTCGGGGTCTCCACCGTGATCTGGTTCAAGGGCGTACGGGGACAGGACATCACCGACTGCCACGTCGACGCCCTGGCCCGGTTCGCCGAGGACGGCACCGTCCTGCTCAGCCGGCCGCACCCGTCGAACGGGCCGGACGTCTGGAGCCGCGCGTACGACCAGGCCCGTGGCGTGCTGCGCACGGCGACCGACGCCCGGGGCCGGACACCGGAGGTGGTCGACCTGCCCGAGCCCGACCCGGCCGCGCTCGGCCGCCGCGGCCCGGACTTCCTCGGCTCGTACGCCAACTACTACGTCGTCAACGACGCCGTGATCGTCCCGCGCTTCGGCGACCGGAAGGCCGACCGGAACGCGGTGTCGATCATCGGCGAGCTCCACCCGGGCCGGAAGGTGGTCCCGGTGGAGATCAACACCATCGCCGAGGGCGGCGGCGGCATCCACTGCGCCACCCAGCAAGAGCCGGCGGGTCAGCTCGAACGGTAGGAGGCGTCGAGGTCGCGCACCTCGGCGGAGACGTGCAGCACCCGGCCCTCGGCGGGCTTGATGTGCCGCGGTACGAGCGCCACGACGGCCTCCGTCAGCCGCGCCTTCGCCTCGTCGCTGCGCCCGGCCAGCAGGTCGATGCCGACATGGACCAGGGCGTCGTCCGCGGCGCCGTCGCCGATCACGGTGTCGTCCGTCCGGCGCGTACGCGTCTTGCAGGCCGGGAGCCGCGCGCCGACCGTCTCGACGACGAGGGGGTGCAGGGCGAGCGCGAAGCCCCGGCGGTCGAAGTCCTCGTCGAGGGACGCGGAATAGTCGACGGTGATCTGCGGCATGGGTATCGCTCCTGGTGGTACGGCTGTCCCGGCCACGATAGAGGGGGGTGCCACCATCCGGAACAACTGTCCGAAACGTGGCACCCCCTCGTCCGCTACCGCTGGGTGAACACCGCCACCGTGCGGGCCGGGACCGTGAAGGTACCGGTGGCCGCCTTGTAGGAGGAGGCCTTGACCGTGGCGTCGGAGCCGTTCGCCTGCACCGGGTGGAGGGCGTGGGCCGTGCCGGCCAGGGCGGCGACGGTCTGGGCCTGCTCCTTGGGCGTGGCGTTGAAGACCACGACCAGGTCACCGAGGCGCATGGTGATCACGCCGGGGGTCTCGTCCTTGCCGGAGAGCGGGAAGGACAGCGCGGCCTGGACCTCGTCGGCAGTGGAGAGGCTGAAGGCCTTCTCCGTCGTACGCAGCTTCAGCAGGTCCTGGTAGGCGGCGGAGGCGCCGGTGATCTGCGGGCAGCCGACCGTCAGGGACGGGGACGCGAGCAGCGGCTTGCCGAACGCCCACTTGTCCTTGTTGTCGGCCGCCGGCGGCAGGCCGCGCCCGAAGCCGTTGCCGGCCCGGCAGTCCCAGTTGAGGACGTTGAACCAGTCGCCGCTGTCGTACGAGTTGCGGTCCAGCGACTTGGAGCGGAGCAGGTCGCTGCCCGCCTGGGAGAGCGCCGGGCCCTGGGAGAGCGCGGCGGTCGCCATGGCGAGGACCTGCATCCTGGCCCGGTCACCGGGGGACGTGGCCGCCGGGAGCTTGAAGGCGAGCGCGTCGTAGAGGGTCTCGTTGTCGTGGGCGTCCGCGTAGGCGAGGGCGTCGCCGGGGGCGGCGGCGTAGCCGGCGGGGGCGCCGTTGTAGTCGACCTCGGAGCCCTTGACCTTCCGTCCCGAGGTGTCGGTGAAGGTGTAGGAGGCGAGGTTGCCGGACAGGCCGACCTTGATCAGGTCCTGGTAGTGCAGGAGGCGGGCCTTCTGCTCGGCCGGGGTGCCGTTCGCCTTCGAGGTGTTCGGGTCGGTGAACAGGCCGGAGGCGAAGCCCTGGACGCCGGGGTCGGCGTCGAACGGGCCGCCGCCGCGTACGGCGTCACGTGCCCGGTCGGAGAAGGTCGCGATGCCGGTGCCGGCCATGTTCTTCTGGGTGGCCTGGACGAAGCGGGCGTCGTCGGCGATCTCGCCGAAGTTCCAGCCCTCCCCATACAGGATGATCTTCTTGCCGTCGACCCCGTCCTTCTCGACCGTGAGCTCGTCCAGGGCCTTCCTGACCGCGAGCATGTTGGCCTTGGGGTGGTGGCCCATGAGGTCGAAGCGGAAGCCGTCGACCTTGTACTCCCTCGCCCAGGTGACGACCGAGTCGACGACGAGCTTGCCCATCATCGTGTTCTCGGGCGCGGTGTTGGCGCAGCAGGTGGAGGTGGCGACGGTGCCGTCGGGCAGCAGGCGCTGGTAGTAGCCGGGCACGATCCGGTCCAGGACGGACTTGTCCGACTGCCCGCTCGCCACGGTGTGGTTGTAGACCACGTCCATGACCGTGCGCAGCCCGGCCTTGTTCAGGCCCTGCACCATCTGCCGGAACTCGACCGTGCGGCGGGTGCCGTCCGGGTCGGAGGCGTAGGAGCCCTCGGGGACGGTGTAGTGCAGCGGGTCGTAGCCCCAGTTGAAGGCGTCCTTGGCGGCGGCCTTGGACACGCACGCCTGCTGCTCGTCGGAGTCGGGGGCGTACGCCTTCAGATCACAGGCGGGGGTGGCCTGGTCGGACTTCTTCTCGGGGATGGTGCCGATGTCGAAGACGGGCAGCAGGTGCACGTACGAGGTGCCGCTGCCGGCGAGCTTCTTCAGGTGCTTCATGCCGTCCGACGTGGAGTCGGTGAAGGCGAGGTAGCCGCCGGGGTGCTTGGAGGTGCGGTCCGCGATCGAGAAGTCACGGACGTGCAGCTCCTGGATCTGGGCGTCGCGCAGCGGCGTCGCGGCGGGCTTCTTCAGCGTCGTCCAGCCCGCCGGGGCGAGCTTCGGGTCGGTGAGGTCGGTGACCAGGCTGCGGGCGGAGTCGGCGGTCAGGGCGTTGGAGTAGGGGTCGGTGACCTTGTTGGTGACGACCTTCTGGACGCTGGGCGCCCAGACCTTCACCTCGTACCGGTACGGCTTGTTCCGCCAGCTCTTGTTGCCCGTGACCGACCAGATGCCGGTGGCCTCGTCGCGCTTCATCGCCACGCGCCTGCCGTCGAGTTCGAGGGCGACGCTCTGTGCGGTGGGCGCCCAGACCGACAGGGCCGGCGTGCCGTTGCGGAAGACCGGGCCGAGCGCCTTGGCTTGCGCCTTGGTGCCGTACAGGTCGTCGAGGACGCCCGGGATCTGGACGCCGGTCGCGGCGAGCAGGGCGCCGTTGGCGGCGCGGTGGGTGGCGATGACCTGGCCGCGCAGGGCGCCGCGCACGCGGTCGCGGTCGCGCGGGTCGAGGGTGAAGGCCGGGTAGTCCTTCAGGTGCGGGTACTTCGCCTTCTGGGCGTCGGTGAGGCCCGAGGGGCGCAGCCGCAGCCAGCGGCCCTCGTCGGAGAGGGCGCCGCCGGGGGCGGTGATGGAGCCGTCCCGGTCGTACACGAGCTGCTGGCTGGTGCCGGGGGTGGCCTTCACCTTCCAGACGACGGTGCCGGCGTCGATCCACTGGGCCTCGGCCTTGGTGAGGTCGAGGGCGGGCGCGGCGCCCGTGGTGGGCAGCAGGTAGCCGGTGTCGCCGGTGAGGAGCCAGACCTCCTTGCCGTACGTGCCGAAGTCGAGGGACCGGTCGGCGGGGATGTCCTTCTGGTCGCCCTTGTGGACGATGTAGGACAGGGACGTGGCCCCCGCGGCGAGCGGTACCTCGAAGGTGAGCCCGAAGACGTCCTCGCGGGTCGGCTGAAGCGGCTTGGACCAGTCGGTGGGGGTGGCGGCGCCGGTCCAGGTGTGCAGGCCCCACCCGTCGTAGTCGCCGTCGGGGCGGTGGTAGTGGATGACGGCCTTGCCCGGGTCCTGCGGCGGGTAGGCGCCGTCGGGTGCCTTGTTCTGCTGGGCGTCGGAGCCCTGGGTGGTCCAGACCTCGCCGGTGGCGGAGAGGTCGAGGGTGCGCTGCGGCCCGTCGGTGGTGCCGTTCTTCTCGACGGTGTACGGGACGGACGTCGCGCCGTCCTCGACCTTGACCCAGGCGAAGGCGCCGTACGCGTCACGGCCGGTGAACGCGGCGGTGGTGGAGCCGGACCTGAGCTGCCAGCCGTCGTAGTCGCCGGCGGGGCGCCGGTAGTGGACGACGGCGTAGTCACGGTCGACGGCGCTGGGCTTGCCGGGCTTCGACGCCTGTCCGGCGGTGGTGGTGGCGAGGGCGCTCGCGGTGCGGCCGGTGCTGTCGACAACGACGGCCTTGTAGCGCAGGGCGGTGCCCGCGGGGGCGGTGACGGTGTGGGTGACCTTGTAGGGGGCGTGGTCGGCCGAGCCGAGGGTCTGCCACTTCCCGTTGCCGGTCTGGGCGGCGAAGACGACCCGGTTCAGGCCGCCGCCGTCGACGTCGGCGCTGACCTCGACGGTGCCGGTGGCGCCGGCAGCCGGAGCCTTCAGATCGATGGTGGGCGCGGTCGCCGGGGCCGGGACGGGCCCCGCGGCCTTGAGGACGACGGTGGAGAGGGCGGGAACGGTCAGCTCGAGCTTGTCGCCGCTGCTCGTGACGGCGCCCGTGCCGCCGTACAGGTACCGGAAGGCCGTGTCCGGGGAGTCGGTGGCGAGCTCCACGGTCTTCGGGGCTGTGGCGTTGTTGACGGCGACGACGTACTCGGTGCGCTTCTTCGCGTCCGTACCGGAGAAGCGGGAGAGGGCGTACACGCCCTGGCCGGTGTCGGCGTGGCGCTCGGTCTGGACGCCGTCGCGGAGGGCCGGGTGGGCCTTGGTGAGCCGGGAGAGGGCGGCGATGGAGCGGTAGAGGGGGTGGCCGGTGTCGTACGCGTCGGTGGCGTGCGTGCGGTCGGTGCCGAGCTGGTCGTCGTCGAGGTAGTCGGCGGTCTTCGAGGCGAACAGGGTCTGGCGGGCGTCCTTGTCGCCGCCGGCGCCGGTGAAGCCCTGCTCGTCGCCGTAGTAGACGACGGGGTTGCCCCGGGTGAGGAACATCAGCTCGTTGGCGAGCCGGTAGCGGTCCAGGAGTTCCTCGTCACCGGCCGCGGTGTTGTCCTGCTTCAGGAAGGTGCCGAAGCGGCCCATGTCGTGGTTGCCGAGGAAGGACACCGACTCGTAGGCGTTGGCCTTGTCGGTGGTGTAGCGGTAGTCCTGCGCGAACAGCTCGGAGAGCCTGGCGGCGGGGCCGCCCTGCGAGGCGTACCGGCGGGCGGCGTCCTGGAAGGGGAAGTCGAGGGTGGCGTCGAGGCGGCCCCGGGTGACGTAGGGGGCGGTGACGGCCGGGTCGGAGGAGTACACCTCGCCGAACATGAAGAAGTCGTCGCGGCCCCGCTTGGCGGCGTACGCGTCGAGGGCGGTGGCCCACTGGGTCCAGAACTCGGTGTTGACGTGCTTGACCGTGTCGATGCGGAAGCCGTCGATGTCGAAGTCGCGAACCCAGCGCTGGTAGATCCTCTCCATGCCCTCGACGACCTCGGGGCGCTCGGTCCACAGGTCGTCCAGGCCCGCGAAGTCGCCGTGCGTGGACGACTCCCCGGCGAAGGTGGAATCGCCCCGGTTGTGGTACATGGCCGGGTCGTTGAGCCAGGCGGGGACCTTGATGTTCCGCTTGGCTTCGGGGACGACCGGCGTGCGCGGGAAGGAGTCGCGGTCGGTCTTCGGGAACGGCTTGTTGCCGTCGGCGTAGTCGGCGTCGTCGAAGGGGACGCCGTCCTTGGTCAGGTACGGGAAGGCGCCCTTGGAGAGGTAGCCGTAAGACTTCTCCTCGTAGTCGACGACGTCGGCGGTGTGGTTGGTGATGACGTCGAAGAAGACCTTCATGCCCTTGGCGTGGGCCTTGTCGATGAGCCGCTCCAGGTCGGCGTTGGTGCCGAAGTGGGGGTCGACCTGGGTGAAGTCGGTGATCCAGTAGCCGTGGTACGCGGCCGAGGCGTCCTTGCCCTCGCCCTGGACGGGCTGGTTCTTGAAGATGGGCGCCATCCAGATGGCGGTGGTGCCCAGCCCCTTGATGTAGTCGAGCTTCTCGGTCAGCCCCTTGAGGTCGCCGCCCTGGTAGAACCCCTTGTCGGTGGGGTCGTAGCCGGTTTCCAGCCGGGAGCCGGTCAGCCCGCCGCGGTCGTTCTTCGGGTCGCCGTTGGCGAACCGGTCGGGCAGCACGAAGTAGAACTGCTCGCGGGTCAGGTCGTGGCGGGCGGGCGCGGCCGCGAGCGCCTTGTCGGACGGCGGGGCCGGGGGCTTGGGCGCGGCGGTCGCCGGCAGGGCGGGCATGAGGCCCGCGCCGAGGGCGGTGACGAGAGCGGTGACGGCGGTTCGCCGTCGCCGTCTGATCTGGAACAAGGGTTCTCCTTAACGAGTTGAGGCCCCCACCCCACCCCTTCCCTGAACCCTGCGGGGGCTGTGGGGGTTGGGGGCAGTGCGGGGGCTGCGCCCCCGTGCCCCCGCTATGCGGCAGCTCCGCGCCGCGAGGGTGCGCACCCCGGTGCGCTGCGCGCCGCAGCGCACCGGGGCCGTTCCCTGCGCGGGTGTCAGGTGCGCCAGGTGTCGTTCAGGGCGACCTTCCCGGAGGCCGGGACCGTGGCGGTGCGGTTGGCGCCGGACTCCCAGGTGACGTTCCCGGCGGCGTCCTTGCGGAGGTACTTGTACTCGAAGGCCGTTCCGGCGGGGAGCGTCACGTCGAGCTTCCAGACGGGGTACGTGGCCGGGTCCAGCTTGGGCGCGGCCGCGGGGTTCCAGTTGCCGAGGGCGGACTGGTTGCCGGTGACGTAGATGTTCTCGCCGTACACGGTGGTGGCGTTGACGGCGAAGGACGCGCCCGTGGTGACGGGTGTCGTCGTGCCGGTGCAGGTCCGCGCCCCGGTGTGCAGGGCGACGGCCGTGCCCGCGCCGAGGGTGGCGGTGAACTGTCCGGAGCCGTTGACCGTGACGGGCCGGTTGTTCTGGACGTCGCAGTAGTCACCGGCGGGCAGCGACGTCTGGAACGTCCGGGTGAGGGCGGACGTCTCGTGGTTGATGGCCACGTACGCCTTGGTGCCGCGCCCGAAGGCGATGGCGTCGCCGCCGTTGTCCCACCAGTTCGTGACACCCTGACCGCGGGCCACGTTCCGGAAGGCGACCATGGAGGCGATCTCGCGCCAGGCGTGCTGGCACTTCCAGCCGTCGCTGTAGCAGGCGTTGACGGTCCCGCCATTGGGCGGTCCGGCGTCCTTGTCGGTCCACTCGTAACCGGAGTGGACGTCCGGGGAGCCGTACGGCCAGGCCAGCATGAAGACGTTGGCGAGCGTGTAGGCGGAGCCGTTCTTGTAGTTCAGCGTGTCGCCGCCGCGCTCGGTGTCGTGGTTGTCGACGAAGACGCCGGACTTGCCGGACTCCATGTGGCCCCAGGCCTCGCCGAAGTTCTTCAGGTAGGCGAGGTTCTCGCTCAGGAAGACGCGCTTGAGGTCGCGGGCGTAGCGGAACTCCTGGACGTCGCCGTTGCCGAGGTACTCGCTGGGCGAGACGGCCTCACCGGCGCCGTATATCGCCTCCTGCTTCCAGTAGACGCCCGGGTTGGTGAGCTTGGCCTTGATGGCGGCCAGGTCGGCGGCCGGCATGTGCTTGGCGGCGTCGACGCGGAAGCCGTCGACGCCGAGCGTCAGCAGGTCGTTCATATAGCCGGCGATCTTGGTGCGGACGTACTCCTCGCCGGTGTCGAGGTCGGCGAGTCCGACGAGCTCGCAGTTCTGGACGTTGCCCCGGTCCTGGTAGTTGGTGATCTGGGCGGTGCAGTCGTCCATGTCGGGCGCGGAGTACAGGCCGGGGTAGCCGTACTTGGTGTACGACGAGCCGCCGGTGCCGGTGCCGTTGCCCGCCGCCATGTGATTGATGACGGTGTCGACGACGACCTTGACGCCGGCGCCGTGGCAGGTGTCGACCATGCTCTTGAACGCGGCCCGGTCACCGAGACGGCCGGCGATCCTGTAGCTGACGGGCTGGTACGAGGTCCACCACTGGGCGCCCTGGATGTGCTCCTGGGGCGGGGAGACCTGGACGTAGCCGTACCCGGCCGGGCCGAGGGTGCCGGTGCAGGCCTTGGCCACCGAGGCGAAGGTCCACTCGAACATCACGGCGGTGACGTCCTTGTCGCCGGGCGGTGCGGCCCCGGCGGGGGTGGGGGGCGCCGTGACGGCCACAGCGGCTCCCGCCACGAGGGCGAGTGCAGCGGCCACGGTCTTTCTGGCCATGGTTCCTCCTGGGGAATGGGAGGTGCGGAATGCGACGGTGCAGCCTCGTACGGCAACGCGCCATGCCCGCAAGGCCCTGGTGAAGCTTCTTGCTGCAAGACAGCAGCAACAGTTTTCGGTCGTGACCGTACGAGCCCCCAGGGACCGGGTCAACCCTTTGGACACATGCGGTTCACGTGACGGAAATCCACCGGGTCCATGGCTGCAAGTCCTTTCGCAAGGCCTTGCAGTGGTGCTACGTTCAACGACGACTCCGGTCCGGTCGGCCGAGGGTCCCCATACCCCGGGGCTCCACGCGCCCGGCCGGCCGGGCCGGTCACCCGAAGGCGGCCGACCGTCGTCACCAGCCGGGAGGCCCGGGGCCGATGAAGACCCCGCCGCGCCCGATCACGGGCAGGCCCCGGGCCCCCTCACCCGCCGCTACCTGCGCTGGGCGGTGGAACCCCGTACCACCAGTTCCGGCTGGAAGACGAACTCCGTCCGCTGCACCGGGTTGCCGTCGATCTCCTCCAGCAGCGCGTCCACCGCCGCCGTCGCCATCGCCTGCACCGGCTGGCGCACCGTGGTCAGCGGCGGGTCCGTGAACGCGATCAGCGGCGAGTCGTCGAAGCCGACCACCGACACGTCCCGCGGCACCTCCAGGCCCCGCCCGCGCACCGCCCGTATGGCGCCGAGCGCCATCAGGTCGCTGGCGCACACGATCCCCGTACAGCCCTGGTCCAGCAGCGTCCCGGCGGCCGCGTGCCCGCCCTCGACCCCGAACAGGGTCTGCTGGACGCGCACTTCGGCCTGCTCGGCGCTCAGCCCCAGCAGGCCGCGCAGCGCCGCCGTGAAGCCCTCGGCCTTCCGCCGCGACGGGACGTACCGGGTGGGGCCGATGGCCAGCCCGATCCGCTCGTGGCCCAGCTCGACGAGGTGCCGCACGGCCATCCGGGCGGCCGAGCGGTCGTCGGGCGAGACGAAGTGGGCGTCGATGTGCTCGTTGAAGCCGTTGATGAGGACGAACGGCACGCCCCGGCCGGCGAGTTTGACGTACCGGGACGGGTCGGCGCTGGTGTCGGCGTGCAGCCCGGACAGGAACACGATCCCGGTGACGCCGCGCTCCTCCAACTGCTCGACCAGCTCGTCCTCGGTGGCGCCCCCCGGCATCTGGGTGCACAGCACGGGCGTGTAGCCGTGCCCGGCCAGCACCTGCTCGATGACCTGGGCGAACGCCGGGAAGATGGGGTTGGTGAGCTCGGGGATGACCAGGCCCACCAGGCCGGCGCTGCGCCGCTTGAGCCGTACGGGCCGCTCGTAGCCCAGCACGTCGAGCGCGGCCAGCACCCGGGTCCTGGTGGGCCCGGCGACGCCGGCCTTGCCGTTGAGGACCCGGCTGACCGTGGCCTCGCTGACCCCGGCCTGCGCCGCGATGTCCGCGAGCCGCGGGGCGCCCCCTCCTCCGTCGCCCCGCGGCTCGCCGGCCCGCGCGTCGCCGCGCGGCGTCAGGATCGTCACACCGCCCACCAGACAGTGGTGTCGGCGGGCAACTCGGCCGTGCCGTCCACGCTGGTGCGCACCTGCTCGCTGGCGAGCAGCATCCGGCCGGGCACCGCTATCCGCACCGGCCGCCCCGTGGTGTTGGCGTGGCACACGAAGGCGCCGCGCCGGAACGCCAGTACGCCCTCGGGCGCGTCCAGCCACTCCACCGCGTCGCCCGCGCCCAGCCCCTGCTGCTCGCGGCGCACGGCCAGCGCGCTGCGGTACAGCTCCAGGGTGGAGCCCGGGTCACCGGTCTGGGCCTCGACGCTCAAGGGCCCCCAGGCGGCCGGCTGGGGCAGCCAGCTACCGCCGCTGCCGAACCCGTACGAGGAGCCCTCCACCGTCCACGGGATCGGCACCCGGCAACCGTCGCGGAAGCCGTCCTGGCCGGTCGCCCGGAAGAACGACGGGTCCTGGCGCACCTCGTCGGGCAGGTCCGTGACGTCCGGCAGGCCGAGCTCCTCGCCCTGGTAGACGTACGCGGAGCCGGGCAGCGCCAGCATCAGCAGCGTGGCCGCCCGCGCCCGGCGCAGCCCCAGCTCCCGGTCGCCGGGCGTGCGGAGCTGGGTGCCGAGACCGGGCGGGTTGGCGAACCGGGTGGCGTGCCGTGTGACGTCGTGGTTGGACAGCACCCAGGTGGTGGGGGCGCCGACGGGACGCATCGCGGCGAGGGAGGCGTCGATGACCTCGCGCAGCTCCGTGGCGTCCCAGTAGGTGCCCAGGTACTGGAAGTTGAACGCCTGGTGCATCTCGTCGGGGCGGACGTAGTTGGCGGTGCGCTCGACGGTGGGGGTCCAGGCCTCGGCGACGAGGACGCGCTCCCCGTCGTACTCCTCCAGGACCTGGCGCCAGCTCCGGTAGATCTCGTGGACGCCGTCCTGGTCGAAGAAGGGCATGACATCGTTTCCGAGCAGCTTGAGCTGGTCGTGGGAGCCGATGTCGGGCAGCCCCTCCGCCTTGACCAGGCCGTGGGCGACGTCGACGCGGAAGCCGTCGACGCCCATGTCGAGCCAGAAGCGCAGGATGGAGCGGAACTCGTCGCGGACGGCGGGGTGTTCCCAGTTGAAGTCGGGCTGCTCGGGGGCGAACAGGTGCAGGTACCACTCGCCGTCCTCGACCCGCGTCCACGCCGGGCCGCCGAAGATGGACTCCCAGTCGTTGGGGGGCAGCGAACCGTCCGGCCCCTTGCCGGGTCGGAAGTGGTAGCGCTCGCGCAGCGGCGATCCGGGGCCCTCGCGCAGCGCGCGCTGGAACCACTCGTGCTGGTCCGACGAGTGGTTGGGCACCAGGTCGACGATGATGCGCAGGCCCAGCTCGTGGGCCTCGCGGATCAGCGCGTCGGCGTCGAGGAGGCTGCCGAACATGGGGTCGATGGCACGGTAGTCGGCGACGTCGTACCCGGCGTCGGCCTGCGGCGAGGCGTAGAAGGGGCTGAGCCAGACGGCGTCGACGCCCAGGTTCTTCAGGTACGGCAGCCGGCTGCGGATGCCTTCCAGGTCGCCCATGCCGTCGCCGTTGCCGTCGGCGAAGCTGCGCGGATAGACCTGGTAGATCACCGCGTCTCTCCACCAGCCCGTGTGCGTGCCGGTGGTGCCGGTTGCGGAGGGGGCGGGGGCAGCGAGGTGCTGGGTCATGTCTTCCCTGGGAATCAGAAGGATGGGAGCGGCGACCGGCCCGGTGACAGGCCCGGACCGGTCGCCGCAGACCGGGATGCGGGATCCGGAAGGATCAGGACTTGGTGGCGCCGGCCGTCAGGCCGGAGACCAGGTGGCGCTGGACGAGGCCGAAGACGACGGCTGCGGGCGCCGCGATCAGCACGGCCGCGGCGGTCAGCGAACCCCAGTCGGCCGTGTACTGGTTGACGAAGGTCTGGAGGCCGCCCGCGAGGGTGAGGTTCTCCTCGCCGGTCATGAACGCGGAGGCGTAGGCGACCTCGCCCCAGCCGGTGATGAACGTGTAGAAGGCGGTGACGGCCAGGCCCGGCTTGGCGAGCGGCATGATCAGCCGCCAGAACGTGCCGAACGGGGTCAGGCCGTCCACCCGTCCCGCCTCGTCGATCTCGGCCGGGATGCCGTCGAAGTAGCCCTTCATCATCCAGGCGCAGAACGGCACGGCGACCGTGAGGTACGTGATGACCAGGCCGACCGGCTGGTTCAGCATGCCGAGCGAGGCCAGCAGGTTGTACAGCGGCACGATCAGCACGGCGACCGGGAACATCTGGGTGATCAGCAGCAGCCACATCAGGGGCCGCAGGCCCGGGAAGCGGAAGCGGCTGACGGCGTAACCGGTGGTGGCGGAGATGAAGACGCCGATGACGGTGGTGATGCCGACGACGATCAGTGAGTTGCCGAGCCACGCCAGGAACTGGGTGTCGGCGAGGACGTGGCTGTAGTTGCCGAAGGTGAAGTTCTTGACGACCGAGGTGTCGAAGGCGTCGGTCTTCGGCTTGAACGAGGTGATCACCAGCCACAGCGGCGGGAACACCGCGACGAGCGTGGCGACGAGGAGCGTCAGGTGCAGCCCCACGGACGCGAGCGGCGAACGCTCGCCCCGGGGCCGTACCTTGCGGGCCTCGCGGGCCTCACGGGCCGGAGAAGTCTGCGTGTGGGTGCTCACCACATGTCTCCCTGCTTGCGGAGCGCGCGGCGGTAGACCACCGCGAAGAGCGACAGGAGGATCAGGATCAGGACGCCCCAGGCGGCCGATCCGGCGAAGTCGCGCGGGCTGACGACGAAGGAGAGCCGGTAGGCGTACGTCACCAGGATCTCGGTGGCGTCGCCCGGCCCGCCCCGGGTGAGCAGGAAGATCACCGGGAACATGTTGAAGGTCCAGATGGCGCTGAGCAGGATCACCGTGCCGGAGACGGGCCGCAGCCCGGGCAGGGTGATGTGGCGGAACCGCTGCCAGGCGGTCGCGCCGTCCATCTCGGCGGCCTCGTACAGCTCGCCGGGGATGGACTGGAGGCCGCCCAGCATGGCGACGAGCATGAACGGCACGCCGAGCCAGACGTTGACGGCGATGACGGAGACCTTGGCCCACGTGGGGTCGTTGAGCCAGGAGATCGCGTCGATGCCGCCGCCGGCGAGGAGCTTGTTGAACAGGCCGCTGCGCTCGTTGAACAGCAGTCGCCAGGTGAAGACGGAGACGAAGGCCGGGACGGCCCACGGCAGGATCAGGGCCATGCGGTAGAAGCCGCGCCCCTTGATCTTGCGGTTGAGCATGTTGGCCAGGACGAGGCCGAGGGTGAAGGAGAGGGCGACACAACTGACCGTCCACACCACGGTCCAGCCGAGGCGGTCCCAGAAGACCTCGTCGGTGAGGACGGCCTTGTAGTTGTCGAGACCGACGAACTCGTACGTCGCGGGGATGTGGTTGACCCCGATCGTGCGCTCGACGTTGGCCTCGTTGGCGTCGGTGAGCGACAGGTAGATGCCGCGCGCCAGCGGGTAGCCGATGATCACGCCGATCACGGTCACCACCGGAGCGACCATGCTCCAGGCGTACCAGTGGGTGCTCAGCGCCCTGCGGAGCCTGCCCGGGCCCGGGGTTCCCGGGGTGTTGTCAGTGCGGCGGCCGCGGCCGCGGGCGCTGTTCGCGCCCGCGGCCTTCGCCACCGACTGGCTGGTCTCGACAGCCATTGGTCGGTCAGCCCTTCCCACTGCTTACTTGTAGTCCTTGAGCATCTTGCGGTAGGCGTCGCCCGTCTCCTGGGCGGCCTTCTCCGGAGTGGTCTTGCCGCCCAGGACGTTGGCCATCTGGAGGCGGATCGGCTCGAAGAGGGCGTTGCCCTGCGGGATCCACGGGCGCTCGACGGCCTTGTCGACGGCGGGCTTGAAGAACTGGACCATCTCGTTGCCCGACACGGTCGGCTGCGCGTACACCGAGAGGCGGGTGGGCAGCAGGCTGAGCTTTTCGGTGGTCTGCTGCTGCACCTTGGCCGAGCTCATGTACTTGGCGAACTCGTAGGAGGCGTCGAGGTTCTTGGAGCCGGCGTAGACGGAGAGGTTCCAGCCGCCCTGCGGGGAGCCCTGACCGGCGCTGCCGGCCGGGACGGGCGCGATGCCCAGGTTCTTCGGGTCCTTGAACTCGGCGCCGGCGCGGGAGTCGGCGATGGCCCACGGGCCGTTGAGCATCATCGCGACCTTGCCGGACTTGAAGGCGTTCTGCATGTTGTTCCAGCCGTCGGAGGCGTCGGTGATCGCCGCCTTCGAGTCGACCAGGTCCTTGATGGTCTTGTACGCCTTGACGCCGGACGCGTCGTCGATGGTGACCTTCTTGGCCTCGGCGTCGACCAGGTCGCCGCCCTCGCCGTACAGGAAGGACAGGAACCAGTACGGGTCGTCGCCGCGGAGGTAGAGGCCGGTCTTGCCGGGCCACTTCTTGCTGACCTTCGCCGACGCGTCCTTCAGCGCCGTGAGGTTCGTGGGGACCTCGGCGCCGGCCTCCTTGAGCATCTTCTTGTTGTAGAAGAGCGCCATGGTGTCGATGACCTGCGGGACGGCGTACGTCTTGTCGTTGAACTTGGTGCTCGCGGCGGCCTGCGGCAGCCAGTCGCCCTGGTTCTCGATGGCGCGGGTGCCGTCCAGCGGGGCGAGGTAGCCGAGGCTGGCGAAGTCGGCGACCCAGGCGACCTCGGTGCGCATCACGTCGGGGGCGCCGGAGTTGCCGCCCGCGGCGTTCTTGAACTTGGCGTTGGCCTCGCCGAAGGGCACGTTGACGTACTTGACCTTCACCTTGGGGTGCAGCTTGGTGAAGCCCTCGGCCAGCGCCTGGTAGGTCGCCTTCTCGGCCTCGTTCGAGGTGTCCCAGAACGTGACGGTGCCGGACAGCTCGCCCGAGCTGTTGTTGCCGCCCTGGGTGCCGCTGTCGCCCCCGCACGCCGCCGTCGTCAGGCCGAGGGCCGCGACCAGCGCGGTGGCCGCTATGCCACGCCGCATGTGAACTCCTTCAACTGATCCCGGGAAGACGAAGGCGGATCACATCACCGGATCTCGTGCCTCCTGCAGACCGCTCCCTCGCGGCGCGCCGGGTTGCCAGGAACGTAACAGGGATGAAAACGAGCCGAAAGAGCTTGCGGCAAATTTCTGCAAGGCGGGCTGATCGTTACATCCGCGTGTCCCTACAGTTGCCGATGCATCGCTTGACACGGCGGCGGGGCGGGGTTGCGCGGGCCGGGACGGAGCTGCAAGCCTTTTCGTAAGACCTTGCAGGACCGTTTCATGACCGCGCTCACCTCGTTAGATGTACGTAGCCCCCATCCCGGCCCACCGAGAGGGACACCGCACATGGCCCACGAGCTGACCTCGCCCGTCCAGGCGCCGGAGGACCTGCGCCGTGCAAGCTCTTCCAGCGACCGCCCGGGATGGTGGCGGGAGGCCGTCATCTACCAGGTGTACGTGCGGTCCTTCGCGGACAGCGACGGCGACGGCGTCGGCGACCTGCGCGGGGCCCGCGAGCGCCTCCCCCACCTGGCCCGGCTCGGCGCGGACGCGGTGTGGCTGACCCCCTTCTACGCCTCGCCGCAGGCCGACGGCGGATACGACGTGGCCGACTACCGCGCCGTCGACCCCGTCTTCGGCGACCTCGCCGACGCCGACGACCTGGTGCGCACGGCCCACGAGCTGGGCCTGCGGGTGATCGTCGACATCGTCCCGAACCACACCTCCGACCGGCACCCGTGGTTCCGCGAGGCGCTCGCCGGCTCCGGGCGCGAGCGCTACCACTTCCGCCCCGGCAAGGGACCGGACGGCTCCCTGCCGCCCAACGACTGGGAGTCCGTCTTCGGCGGCCCGGCGTGGACCCAGGCGGCGGACGGCGAGTGGTACCTGCACCTGTTCGCCCCCGAGCAGCCGGACCTGAACTGGGAGAACGAGGAGGTCAAGGCCGAGTTCGAGTCGGTGCTGCGGTTCTGGCTGGACCTCGGGGTCGACGGGTTCCGGATCGACGTCGCGCACGGCATGGTCAAGGCACCCGGCATGCCCGACATCGGGCACGGCGAGCAGGCCCGGCTCATCGGCACCCAGCAACTGCCGTTCTTCGACCAGGACGGCGTCCACGAGATCCACCGCGCGTGGCGGCGCCTCCTCGACACCTACGAGGGCGAGCGCATCGGCGTCGCCGAGGCGTGGGCGCCGTCGGCGGAGCGGCTGGCGCTGTACGTACGCCCCGACGAGCTGCACCAGGCGTTCAACTTCCAGTTCCTGAACTGCCCGTGGGACGCCGCCGCGCTGCGGCGGGTCATCGACGACTCGCTGCGGGCCACCACGTCGGTGGGCGCCCCGACGACCTGGGTGCTGTCCAACCACGACGTGGTGCGCCACACCACCCGGTACGGGGAGGGCGCCGCCGGGCTGCGGCGGGCGCGGGCGGCGGCGCTGCTGATGCTGGCACTGCCCGGCTCGGCGTACATCTACCAGGGCGAGGAGCTGGGGCTCCCCGAGGTCACGGAGCTGCCCGACGAGGCCCGCCAGGACCCCGCCTTCCTGCGGGGCGAGGGCCAGGACGGGCTGCGGGACGGGTGCCGGGTGCCGATCCCGTGGACGGTGGACGGCCCGTCGTACGGCTTCGGTCCGGGCGGGAGCTGGCTCCCGCAGCCGCCGTCGTGGCCCGGGCTGTCGGTCGAGGCCCAGACCGGCGACCCGGACTCGACGCTGGAGCTGTACCGCAGCGCGCTCGCGATGCGCCGCGAGCACCCGGCGCTCGGCGCGGGCGACGCGGTGGAGTGGCTGCCCGCGCCCGACGGCGTCCTGGCCTTCCGCCGCCGCGCGAAGGGCACGGGCACCGGCCCCTGGCAGGGCGACCTGATCTGCACGGTCAACCTCACGGACCGCCCGGTCACCCTGCGCGCCCCCGGCACCCGGCTCCTCCTGACGAGCACGCCGGACCCGGCGTCGGCGGTCGCCCCGGAAACCGGCACGCGGACGGCCGCCTCCCGCCCGGTCACCCCGGCGGCGCCCGACGCCCCCGGCCATGGCGCACCCCCCGCCCGGCCGGCCACCACCGCACCGGCGGACGGCGCCGTGCCGGGCGACGGCGGCGCACCGGCCGGCGCGGGTGCCGTATCCGCCGGCCGGGCC
The DNA here is from genome assembly GCF_040674455.1 of Streptomyces sp. NPDC049837. Taxonomy (NCBI): domain Bacteria; kingdom Bacillati; phylum Actinomycetota; class Actinomycetes; order Kitasatosporales; family Streptomycetaceae; genus Streptomyces; species Streptomyces sp. NPDC049837. The sequence goes on from NZ_JBFAMP010000006.1 coordinate 166,534, forward strand.
GTATCCGCCGACGGCGGCGCACCGGCCGGCGACGGTGCCGTCCTGACCGGCGCGGCGCCCGCCGACGGCACCGCGCCCGCCGACGGGACCGCACCGGACCACGGCGGCGGCCCGTCGCGGGACATCGCGTCACTCGGGGGCAAAGTGCCGTCGCCCGCGAGGGAGTTGGCGGCCGAGGCGGGGCAAGGCGAGGGTGGGCGGACCGTCCTGCTCGCCGCCGAGTCCTGCGTTTGGTGGGCAAGCTGACGTGCGGCCGGTACAGTCCCATCACATGACCGCGCGGCTAGCCGACATCGCAGCCCAGGCGGGGGTCAGCGAAGCCACAGTCAGCCGCGTGCTCAACGGCAAGCCCGGTGTGGCCGCCGCCACCCGCCAGTCCGTGCTGGCCGCCCTCGACGTGCTCGGCTACGAGCGCCCCGTACGGCTGCGGCAGCGCAGCGCCGGTCTGGTCGGGCTGATAACCCCCGAGCTGGACAACCCCATCTTCCCGGCCCTGGCCCAGGTCATCGGCCAGGCCCTGACCCGCCAGGGCTACACCCCCGTCCTCGCCACCCAGACCCCCGGCGGCTCCACCGAGGACGAACTCACCGAAATGCTCGTCGAGCGGGGCGTCTCCGGCATCATCTTCGTCTCCGGACTGCACGCCGACACCACCGCCGACATGACGCGCTACGACCAGCTCCGCGGCAAAGGCGTCCCGTACGTCCTCATCAACGGCTTCTCGCCCAAGGTGCAGGCGCCGTTCGTCTCCCCCGACGACCGGGCCGCGATGCAGCTCGCCGTCACCCACCTCGCCTCGCTCGGGCACACCCGGATCGGCCTCGCGGTCGGCCCGAAGCGGTTCGTCCCCGTGCTGCGCAAGATCGAGGGCTTCCGGCTCGGCATGCAGGCGCGGCTGGGGCTGGGGCCGGAGCAGTGCGAGGAGCTCATCCAGCACTCGCTGTACACCCTGGAGGGCGGCCAGGCCGCCGCGACCGCGCTGATCGACCGGGGCTGCACCGCCATCGTCTGCGCCAGCGACATGATGGCACTGGGTGCCATCCGGGCCGCGCGCCAGAAGGGCCTGCACGTCCCGAGGGACGTCTCCGTCGTCGGGTTCGACGACTCCCCGCTCATAGCCTTCACGGACCCGCCGCTGACCACCATCCGCCAGCCCGTCCAGGCGATGGGCCAGGCGGCGGTGCGCGCCCTGCTGGAGGAGATCGGCGGCACCCCCGCCCCGCACAGCGAGTTCGTCTTCATGCCCGAGTTGGTCGTTCGCGGTTCAACCGCCTCGGGGCCTCAGGGGCAGCGGTCCTCCGAAAGGCCATCGTCCGAAAGGCGTAGCGATGGCGTTGAGGACCCGACTGACGGATGATCGACCGAGTAGACATATCTGGCAGACTCTTGGCCCATGGGTGACACGACTGTGAGGACACTGGAAGGCCGTGAGGCCCCGGCACCACCGGTGGATTCACCCATCGAACAAGGTCCGGCCCGCGTGGCGGACAGCCGGACCGTGTGGCAGCGGATGCGCGCGCCGCGCCGCCCCCGCATCTGGTTCGAGATCCTGCTGATCGCGGTGAGTTACTGGACGTACTCGCTCATCCGCAACGCCGTGCCCGAGCAGAAGGCCGAGGCGCTGCGCAACGCCGACTGGATCTGGCGGGCCGAGCAGTCCCTCGGCATCGCCGTGGAGAAGACGGTCAACCACGCCGTTGACTCGGTGACGTGGCTGATCGTGGGCATGAACTACTACTACGCCACGCTCCACTTCATCGTCACGATCGGTGTCCTGGTGTGGCTGTACCGGTGGCACCCCGGCCGGTACGCCGCCACCCGCCTGGTGCTGTTCTCCACCACCGGCATCGCCCTGCTCGGCTACTACCTGTACCCGCTTGCGCCGCCCCGCCTGATGACCTCCGAGAAGTTCATCGACACCGTGCTGGTCCACCAGACCTGGGGCTCGATGGCGTCGGGCGACCTGAAGCACATGTCCAACCAGTACGCCGCGATGCCGTCCATGCACATCGGGTGGTCGCTCTGGTGCGGCCTGACCATCTTCGCCCTGGCCAAGGCGCCCTGGGGCAAGATCCTCGGCCTGCTCTACCCGACCTTCACGCTGGTGGTCATCGTCGCCACCGCCAACCACTTCTGGCTGGACGCGGTGGGCGGCATGATCTGCCTGGCCTTCGGCTACACGCTGGCGTACGGCTGGTACGGCAGCATGCCGCACCGGCTGCCGCGTCACGTGGCACCGACGCGCGTGCCGGCACCCGCCCCGGCCCCGGAACCGGCGCCGGCGGCTCACGCTCACGCCCCGTAGAACAGCTCCTCCACCACGGCCCGCGCCCGGCGGGTCGTACGGCGGTAGTCCTCGACCATCTCGCCGACGTGCCCCGGCCCGTACCCCAGGTACCGGCCGACCGCGGCGAGCTCCCGCGCGTCGGACGGGAAGGTGTCCCCGGCCCGCCCGCGCACCAGCATCACGCCGTTGCGCACGCGGGTCGCCAGCACCCACGCCTCGTCCAGCGTCTGCGCGTCCCGCTCACCGATCAGGCCCGCGTCGCGGGCGGCGGCCAGCGCCCGGCGGGTCCTCGTCGTGCGCAGCCCCGGCACCGCGTGCCCGTGCCGCATCTGGAGGAGCTGGACCGTCCACTCCACGTCCGACAGGCCGCCGCGCCCCAGCTTGGTGTGCAGGGCGGGGTCGGCGCCGCGCGGCAGCCGTTCCGTCTCCATCCGGGCCTTCAGCCGCCGGATCTCGCGTACGGCGGCGTCGTCCAGGCCCCGCTCGGGGTAGCGCAGCGGGTCGATCAGCGCGATGAAACGGCGGGCGAGGTCCTGGTCGCCGGCCATCGGCTCGGCCCGCAGCAGCGCCTGGCTCTCCCAGCCGAGCGACCAGCGGCGGTAGTAGGCCTCGTACGACTTGAGGGTGCGCACCAGGGGGCCGCTCTTGCCCTCGGGGCGCAGGTCCGCGTCAATGATCAGCGGCGGGTCGGCCGTCGGCAGTTGGAGCAGCCGCCGCATCTCGGCCACCACCGTGTTGGCCGACCGGGTGGCCTCCTGCTCGTCCACGCCGTCGCGGGGCTCGTGCACGAAGATCACGTCCGCGTCCGACCCGTAGCCCAGCTCGTGCCCGCCGAAGCGGCCCATGCCGATGACGGCGAACCGGGTCGGCAGGGTGTCGCCCCACTGCTCGCGCACGGCGGCCCGCAGCGCGCCCGCGATCGTCGCCGCGTTCAGGTCGGTGACCGCCTGGCCGACGCGGTCGACGAGCGCGCCGGGGTCGGCCTCGGCGGGGCTCTCCTCGGTGCCGTACGAGCCGATGATGTCGGCGGCGGCGGTACGGAACAGCTCCCGGCGCCGTACGCCACGGGCCACGGCGACCGCCAGCTCGGCGTCCTCCGCACGGCCGACCGCCGCGAGGATCTCCGGCTCCAGGTGGTCGCGGCCGCGCGGCCGGAGGCCCTCGGGGGCGCCCAGGATGGCCACCGCCTCGGGGGCGCGCAGCAGCAGGTCCGGGGCCAGCCGCCCGGCGGACAGCACCCGCGCGAGGTTCTCCGCCGCCGCGCCCTCGTCCCGCAGCAGCCGCAGGTACCAGGGCGTCTTGCCCAGGGCGTCGGACACCTTCCGGAACGCCAGCAGCCCCGCGTCGGGATCGGCCGAGTCGGCGAACCAGCCCAGCATCACCGGCAGCAGCGTCCGCTGGATCGCCGCCTTCCTGGTGACCCCGGACGACAGCGCCTCCAGGTGACGCAGCGCGGCCACCGGGTCCGCGTACCCCAGCGCCTCCAGCCGCTGCCCGGCGGCCTTGGCGCTCAGCCGCGTCTCACCGGGAGTGAGCTGCGCGACCGCGTCCAGCAGCGGCCGGTAGAACAGCTTCTCGTGCAGCCGCCGCACCACCGCCGCGTGCCGCTTCCACTCCCGGTTCAGCTCCGCCACCGGATCGGTCCGCAGCCCCAGCGACCGCCCCAGCCGCCGCAGATCGCCCTCGCTCTCCGGCACCAGGTGCGTCCGCCGCAGCCGGAACAACTGGATGCGGTGCTCCATCGCCCGCAGGAAGCGGTACGCCTCGTCGAGCTGCGCGGCGTCGGCCCGGCCCACGTAGCCCCCGGCCGCGAGCGCCTTCAACGCCTCCAGGGTGCTCCCGCTGTGCAGCGTGGCGTCACTGCGGCCGTGCACCAATTGCAGGAGCTGCACCGCGAACTCGACGTCCCTGAGCCCGCCGGGCCCGAGCTTCAGCTCGCGGTCCACGTGCGCGACCGGGATGGTCTCCACCACCCTGCGCCGCATCTTCTGCACGTCGGAGACGAAGTTCTCCCGCTCGGCGGCCTGCCACACCAGCGGTGACACGGCGTCGATGTACGCGGCGCCCAGCTCCCGGTCCCCGGCCACCGGCCGGGCCTTGAGCAGGGCCTGGAACTCCCATGTCTTGGCCCAGCGCTGGTAGTACGCCAGATGACTCGACAGCGTCCGCACCAGCGGCCCGTTCCTGCCCTCCGGGCGCAGATTCGCGTCAACCGGCCAGATGGCGCCCTCGACGGTCGTCTCCGAGCAGATCCGCATCAGGTGCGCCGCGAGCCGGGTGGCGGCCCGCAGCGCCTTGCCCTCGTCACCGCCCTCGACCGGCTCGCCCACGAAGATGACGTCGACGTCCGACACGTAATTGAGCTCGTTGCCCCCGCACTTGCCCATCGCGATGACCGCGAGCCGGCACGCGGCGGCGTCGTCGGGCGCGGCCGCGCTCGCTATGGCGAGGGCCTTGCGGAGGGTGGCCGTGGCGAGGTCGGCCAGCTCGGCGGCGGTCTCCGCGACGTCGGTCGTCCCGCACACGTCACGCGCGGCTATGGCCAGCAGACACCGCCGGTAGGCCACCCGAAGCGAGACGGGGTCGGTCGCCCCGGCCAGCCCGCGCTCGAAGTCGGCGACGCCCGGGTGCAGGTCGGTCGACTCGTACGTGACGAGCGCCTCCCAGTCGCGCGGGTGCCGGGCCAGGTGGTCGGCCAGCGCCTCGGAGGCACCGAGCACGCCGAGCAGCCGGTCGCGCAGCGGCTTGGCGCTCAGGACGGTACCCAGCAACTGCCGGCCCTCATCACCCTGCGCCTCGGCGAGCCGCACGAGCCCGCGCAGCGCGAGGTCGGGATCCGCGGTGGCGCCGAGCGCGTCCAGGAGCACCGGGTCACCGTGCACGGCGGACAGCACGGGCAGGTCCAGGAGCCGCTCGGCGGCGGACGGGTCGGTGAAGCCGTGCCGCAGCAGTCGGGTGAAGGTACTGCTCCTGCGCCCCGGCCCGGTCATCCGCCGTCTCCCCTTTCCTTGGGGCTCGGTTCCCCTCCGGGGCGCCTGTTGCGCGCGTCGACGGTCGATCGTGCTCGGCTGCTCGTACCTCACAGCCTCCGCGCGTTCTCCCTTTCGACGCCCGCGCGCCCCTTCGGCTCACTCGCCTTCCACGCGTCCGAGCCTATCGGCCCGCCCCGCCCCCGCATGTCCAGGCCCAGGCGGCAGCGACCACGGGGCCGCAGCCGGCGTCCGGCCGGGCGGGGCCGTGCAGGGTCGGGCCCGGAGGGGCCACGCCCCCACCCACAGGCAGCCGCCGCACCACCGACGCGAGGCCCCGCACCACCCGCACTGCGCAGCGTCCCGCACAGCGCAGCGTCCCGCAGCGTGAGGCACCCCACACCGGGGCCTATGAACCGGAGGGCGGCAAAGCCGGTCTTCCCTCCCGGTTCGCCCACTCCACCGCGTAACGGAAGCCCGCCCATGCCTCGCCCCGCCCTGTCCCCATTCCGCCGTGGCCTGTTCATGGCCGCGCCGATCGCCGTGCTCGTCGGCATCACGGGCGGGACGCTGGCGCTCACGGCCGGGTCGTCGGACGCGTCCGACGTGCCGAGCCGGGGCGTACCGGAGGCACAGGCGGTCAAGCCGGTCCGCACCCAGGGCGAGTCGGTGCTCCAGATCATGGCCCACCCGGACGACGACCTGTTCTTCATGAACCCGGACACCAGCCAGTCCATCGCCTCCGGCCACAGCGTCACGTCCGTCTACCTCACCGCCGGTGAGTCCGACGGCCGCAACGCCCGCCGCCAGGACCCGCGGCCGGCCGCCGACAAGGCGGCGTACGCGGAGGCCAGGCAGAACGGCATACGTGCCGCGTACGCGGAGATGGCCACCGGCAACCGCACCAGCCCCTGGGACCGCACCTCCATAGCCACCGCCGGCGGCGGCCGGGCCGAGCTGGACACGCTGCGCGCCAAGCCGCAGATCAGCCTGGTGTGGCTCCAGTTGCGCGAGGCGGGCAGCATCTCGGACGACCGCCCGCACAGCCTGCACGGCCTGTGGGACGGCCGCGTGGAGCGCCTGGAGACCCAGCTCGCCGCCGGTTCCCCGGTGCGCGATGACTTCTCGTACACCAGGACCCAGACCATCGAGACGATCACGGGTGTCCTGGCCCGCTTCAAGCCCACCTTCGTCCGGCTCATGGACCCGACGCCGGGCATCAACGACAAGACCGGCAAGCTCTCCGACCACCAGGACCACATGTACGGCGCCCGGTTCGCGCAGGCGGCGCTCGCCGAGTACGCCGAGTCGCCCGGCCGCCCGGCCTTCGCCGTACAGAACTACCTCGGCTACTCGACGGGCAGCCTGCCGCACTCCCTCGACCCGAAGAGCACCGAGGCGAAGCTGCGCACCCTGAAGACGTACGCGTGGTGGGACCACACGGACTACTGCGAGGACCCGGCCGGCTGCGGCGACCGCAAGGTGGCCGCCCGGCCCACCGGGCACGGCTGGGCGCAGTCGATCCGCTACGCCCGCGGCGGCTCGGCCTCCTGGGTCCAGCAGGGCGCCGGCAAGGGCGAGCTGTACGCGTTCTCGGTGCTGGACGGCCGCCTGGCGGTCTGGCACAGGAAAGGCACCTCGGACTGGACCGGGCCGGTCCTCCAGCAGGGCGCGGGCCTGGACGCCGGGGTGACCTCGGTGCGGCTGCCGGACGGCCGGATCGCCGTGTTCGGTACGCGTACCGAGCTGGACGGGGAGTACCGCCGCGAGGTGGTGACGGCCGTGCAGTCGGCGCCGGGCGGGGCGTTCGGCGCGTGGCGATCGCTGGGCACGCCGGAGCGGGACGACGAGTCCGCCACGTCCGACATCAGCCTGCCGGCGGTGCTGGTGGACCGGGCGGGCCTGATGACGGTGTACGTGCGCGACGGCGGCCACACGATGCGGGTGAGCGCCCAGCGGGCGGACGGCGGCTGGGGGCCGTGGCGGCCGGCCGGCGGCCGGGACCTGCGGGGCGACCCGGTGGCGGCGATGGACGCCACGGGGCGCGGTTACGTGTTCGCGGCGACCCCGACGACGGTTCTGGCGTGGGCGCAGGCCGCGCCGGGCGGGCCGGTGGCCGGCCCGGTGGCGACCGGGCTGCCGGCGACCACGGTGGCGCTCAGCGTGACGCCGGACGGCCCCGACGGCGTACGGCTCTGGTTCCGCAAGCCGGCCTCCGGTGACGTCCGCACGGCCCGTTTCGCGGGCGGCGGCCACGCCTCGCCGGTGCGGGACGTGGCGGGCGGCATCGCCGGGTACGGCGCGGTGGGCGCGTCGGGCGGCCGGCTGGCCGTGCGCGGGGGCACGGGCGCGGTGGCGACGCCGGCCGACGGCGGCTGGGTGACCGGGCGGTCGCTGTTCGCCGGCGCCCCGGCGGCGACCGAGGCGGGCTTCGCGACGGTGGGCCTGGACGGCCGGCTGAACTGGTCCCCCTGGGAGCGATGAGGCGGCGCGGCGCGCCGAGTCCGGCTTTCATGGACGTACTCACCAATGGAGGAGAGCCCATGAACTGGACGCTGGAAGTCGTCGTGGTCCCGGTCGCCGACCTGGACCGGGCGAAGGACTTCTACGGCACGAAGTGCGGTTTCAAGGTCGACCTGGACACGGAGGTGGCTCCGGGGGTCCGCATCATCCAGCTCACGCCGCCCGGCTCGCGCTGTTCGATCGCCTTGCAGAGCGGTATGCCCCTGGCCCCGGGCGAGAAGTCCATGGCCCCGGGCTCGCTGCACGGCCTCCAGCTCTGCGTGACCGACATCGAGGCGGCGCGCGCGGAGCTGACGTCCCAGGGCGTGGAGGTGAGCCCCGTCCAGCACGTGGGCCCGGGCGGCTGGACGGAGGGCAAGGGCGAGACGTGGAACTCGTTCGTGTTCTTCAAGGACCCGGACGGCAACGGCTGGACGGTCCAGGAGGCGCCCAGCGAGCTCTCCGAACGCTAGTAGTAGCCCTTCTGTCCGTCGAGCAGCTCCCGTATCGCGTCCAGGTGCCCGGCGTGCCGGGCGGTCTCCTCGACCATGTGGATCAGCATCCACCGCAGGGTGGCCTGGGCGGACCGGAAGTCGGGGTGGCGGCCGACCTCGTCGAACGAGTGCGCCGCGATGATCTCGTTCGACCTGGCGCACTGCCGCTCGTACTCCTCCAGGAGGTCCGCGAGCGGCACGCCCTCGACCTTCATGTCGAGGTCCTCGCCGCTCTCGTCGAACTGCGGGCCCTCGGCGGGACCGCCCAGGAACAGCACCTCGAACCAGCTCTGCTCCACCCACCGCAGGTGCGAGACGACGCCGGCGACCGTCATGTTCGGCGACTGCGGCAGGACGGCCCGGTGCGCGTCCTCCTCGGACAGCCCCTCGCACTTCCACCGGACGATCGAGCGCTGCGTGTCGAGCCACCCGACGAGCTGGGTGCGTTCGTCCGCCACGAAAGGGGGACGTTCACGATGAAGAGTCATGCGCGCGGACGCTAGCGCACCCCGGCCATGGCCCGCACCGGCTTTTCCGCCGTCCCGCCCGGCACGCGCGGGGGCCTCGGCCGCGACGCGAGGGCGACGGGGAACAGGAGCAGTCCGCAGAGCGCGACCAGGAGCCAGCCCGGCCGCGACGCGTGCGCCAGACCCGCCGGGGCGGCGCCCGCCACCAGGCCGCCGGCGACGGCGATGCCGACCGCGGCGCCGAACTGGCGCGCCGTGGACGTGATCGCTCCGGCCACGCCTGCGCGGGCGGGCGGCAGGCCGCTCACCGCGGTGTTGGTGATCGGGGCGTTGGCGAAGCCGAACCCGATGCCGATGAGCGCGTACGCCGTAAGGAGCAGGAGCACGCTCGTGTCCTGGTCCAGCCCGGCCAGGCAGAGCCCGCCGGCGGCCATGAACCCGCCGGCCAGGAGGAGCGGCGTACGCGGTCCGACGCGGCCGACGAGACGGCCGGACCAGGGCGCGCAGAGCGTCGCGCCGACCGCCATGGGCAGGGTCGCCAGCCCGGCGGCCAGCGGCGTCCAGCCCCGGCCGTCCTGCAAGTAGAGGGTGGTGAGCAGCAGCGTCGTGTTGAGGGCGACGAACACCACCACCGCCCCAAGTACCGCCCCGGTGAAGGCGGGACGCCGGTAGAGCCCGAGGTCCATCAACGGCTCGCGACGGCGGGACTCCACCCGTACGAAGGCGGCCGCCGTGACGGCCACGAGCGCGTACGCGCCCAGCGCGAGGGGAGAGGTCCAGCCGATGCGCGGCCCCTCGATGAGGACGCCGACCGCCGCGCCGATGACCACGGTCAGGAGGGCCTGGCCCGGGAGGTCGAGGCGCCGCGGCCGTTCGGCGCGGGACTCGGGCACGAACACCGCGGTGAGGACGAGGGCGGCGGCGATGACCGGCGCGTTGATCCAGAACAGCGACCGCCAGCCGAGGCCCGCGACGAGGGCGCCGCCGACGACGGGGCCGACGGCCATGCTGAGCCCGAAGACCGACGCCCACACGCCGATCGCCCTCGCCCGCTCCCTCGGGTCGGGCATGGCGTTCACCACGATGGCGAGGGCCACCGGGCTGAGCATCGAGGCGCCGATGCCCTGGACGGCGCGGGCCGCGATGAGCTCGCCCACCGACGGGGCGACGGCACAGGCCAGCGAGGCCGCGCCGAAGACGGCCAGCCCTGCCTGGAACACCCGTCGGCGTCCGAACCGGTCCGCCAGCGCACCGGAGGAGATCAGCAGCCCGGCCAGGACGACGGTGTAGGCGTCCACCGTCCATTCAAGGCTTTGGGTGCCGATGCCCAGGGCGCGCCCGATCTCCGGCAGACCGACATTGACGATGGTGGTGTCCAGGCCCACCAGGAACATGCTGAGGCAGCAGACGGCCAGTACCGTCCAGCGCCTCCGGGCACTCAACGCGGGCCGAGGCCCAGGGAGATGAAGCGTCGTGGTCACGGGTCTGCCTCTCGGGTCCGGGAAAGCGGCTGGCCCGGCCATGCTCGCCGCGTACGACACCGGCGGCCCAGCAACGTTGCGGAAACGGCGAAACGGCCCTCGACGGCATCGGCCCCGGCCGCGCGTACTGCGCCGGGACCGTGGGTCACCCCGGCGCCCCGCATCCCCTGACGCGCGCCATGAAGTCCCTCGTGCTGCACTGGAAGAGGAGGACCCACAGCGGAGGTGCTCATGACCGGCCGCGTAGGCAAGATCCGGAATATCGTTCTCGTGTGGCTCGTCTGGCCGCTGATCACCCTGGGGATCTATCACCTGGTCTGGTACTACAAGGTGAACCGCGAGGCGCGTGACTTCGACAAGCGCATCGAGGTCCGGCCTGGGATGGCGGTGGTGGCCATCGCGCTGGGCTGGATCGTGATCGTGCCACCGTTCATCTCGGTGTACAACACGGGTGAGCGCATCGCGCGTATGCAGCGGGCGGCCGGGATGCAGCCGACCTGCAATCCGTGGATCGGTCTGATCCTGGTGTTCATCTTCAGCCTCTACCCGCTGTACTACCAGCACGAGATGAACCAGATCTGGGCCCACTACGGCCACGTGGAGGAAGGCGAGCAGGTCCCCGTCGCCGCCTGACCGCCGGAGTGAGGCGCCGCGGGGCCGGCGGTCCACGACCGCCGGCCCCGCCGCGGCCCTACAGCACCGGCAGGTTCTTGCGCAGCTCGAAGGCGGTGACCTCCGACCTGTACTCCTCCCACTCCTGCTTCTTGTTGCGGAGGAAGAAATCGAAGACGTGCTCGCCCAGCGTCTCGGCGACCAGTTCGCTGCGTTCCATGAGGGAGATCGCCTCGCCCAGGTTCTGCGGGAGCGGTTCGATGCCCATGGCGCGGCGTTCGGCGTCGGAGAGGGCCCAGACGTCGTCGTCGGCGCCGGCGGGGAGTTCGTAGCTCTCCTCGATGCCCTTGAGGCCGGCGGCGAGGAGGACGGCGTACGTCAGGTAGGGGTTGGCGCCCGAGTCGATGGAGCGGACCTCGACGCGGGCCGAGCCGGTCTTGCCCGGCTTGTACATGGGGACGCGGATCAGTGCGGAGCGGTTGTTGTGGCCCCAGCAGATGTAGGAGGGGGCCTCGCCGCCCGAGCCGGCGGTGCGGGCGGAGCCGCCCCAGATGCGCTTGTAGGAGTTGACCCACTGGTTGGTGACGGCCGAGATCTCCGCCGCGTGGCGCAGCAGGCCGGCGATGAAGGAGCGGCCGACCTTGGAGAGCTGGTACTCGGCACCGGACTCGTAGAAGGCGTTGCGGTCGCCCTCGAAGAGGGAGAGGTGGGTGTGCATGCCCGAGCCGGGGTACTCCGAGAACGGCTTCGGCATGAAGGTGGCCTGTACGCCCTGCTCCAGCGCGACCTGCTTCATGACCAGGCGGAACGTCATGATGTTGTCGGCGGTCGACAGGGCGTCGGCGTACCGGAGGTCGATCTCCTGCTGGCCCGGCGCGCCCTCGTGGTGGCTGAACTCGACCGAGATGCCCATCGATTCCAGCATGGTGATGGCCTGGCGGCGGAAGTCCATGCCGACGTTCTGCGGGGTGTGGTCGAAGTAGCCGGAGTTGTCCGCGGGACTCGGCCGGGAGCCGTCCAGCGGCTTGTCCTTCAGCAGGAAGAACTCGATCTCGGGGTGGGTGTAGAAGGTGAACCCGAGGTCGGAGGTCTTGGCCAGGATCCGCTTCAGGACGTACCGGGGGTCGGCGAAGGACGGGGAGCCGTCGGGCATCAGGATGTCGCAGAACATCCTGGCCGTCCCCGGGGCCTCGGCCCGCCACGGCAGGATCTGGAAGGTGCCCGGATCGGGCTTGGCGATCATGTCCGACTCGTACACCCGGGCGAAGCCCTCGATCGCCGATCCGTCGAAGCCGATGCCCTCGTCGAAGGCCTGCTCGAGCTCGGCGGGGGCCACGGCGACGGACTTCAGGAAGCCGAGCACGTCCGTGAACCACAGACGCACGAAGCGGATGTCGCGCTCCTCGAGCGTACGGAGTACGAATTCCTGCTGCTTGTCCATTTCCACACCCATCCTCGCTGATCAGGCCAGCATGCCACCACACGGTTTCGTGCACGTTGCGAACCCATAGTGCATGGAGCTCTGTGGCGTAGGTAACGGAGGCCTCGCAGACTGGTCCCATGGACCGAGGCACACGGGAGCTGCCCGGCGCCGGCACACCGCCGGCCTGGCTGCGCCTGCTGCCGTGGCTGACGATGGTCCTGCTGGTGGTCGTCCAGCTCACCACGCCGAAGAGCGTGCAGCTCGGCTTCGCGTTCGCCGTGGTGCCGCCCCTGACGTCGCTGCTGTACGGGATGCTCGGCACCGCCCTGGTGGCGGCCGCGATGTTCGGGCTGCTGCTCTTCCCGGTCATCCGGGCCGACGACGTGACGCACGGCGACCTGCTGGCGTTCGGGCTGATCGGCGTGGTCAGCGTGGTGCTGGCGTGGGTGCGGGCGCGCCGGGACGCGCAGCTCGTGTCGGTGCGGACGGTCGCGGAGGCGGCCCAGCTCGCGGTGCTGCCGCCGATGCCGGAGTGGGTGGGTCCGGTGCGGTGCGGTGCGCTGTACCGGGCGGCGGAGCGGGGGACGCTGGTGGGCGGCGACCTGTACGACGTGCAGCGGGGGCCGTACGGGGTACGGGCGATCGTCGCCGATGTGCAGGGGCACGGGCTGGCGGCGGTCGGCACGGTGGCGGCGCTGCTGGGCACGTTCCGGGAGGCGGTGCTCGACGAGCCGGAGCTGGCGGGGGTGGCGGCACGGCTGGACCGGCGGCTGGTGGTGGACGCGGCCGGGCGGGGCGACACGGAGGTGTTCGCGACGGCGGTGCTGATGGAGTTCCCGCCGGACGGCACGGCGGTGCGGGTGCTGAGCTGTGGTCATCCGGCGCCGCTGCTGGTGGACGGCGGCGGGGCGCGGGAGGTGGAGCTGGCGCCGGGCGCGCCGCTGGGGCTGGGGCTGGCGGAGTTCCGGGCGCCGGAGCCGGTGACGGTGCCGATGCGGCCCACGGACGTACTGCTCGCGCACACGGACGGGGTGACGGACGCGCGGGACGAGACGGGCGCGTTCTACCCGCTGGCGGCGCGGTTGGGGACGGGGACGCGGCCCGCCTCGCCGGTGGAGCTGGTGCGGGCGGTGTGGCGCGATCTGTCGTCGTACGCGGGTGAGGTCGCCGACGACGTGGCCCTGCTCGCGCTCAGTACACCGGACGGCCATGGCTGACCGGACGGCCGCCCATTAACATCAGCGCCCATGGGGGGCCAGCGGCTCATACGCATCGTGCGTCCCATGGCGACCATCGGCGCCGTGGCGACGCTCCTCGCCGCGCTCTTCGTCTGTCTCGCGCCGCACGGCGGCGCGGAGGGCGGCCAGGACAGGGACCGGGGCCACGGGCGCGCGTGGCAGGGCGGTGCGGACGGCGGCCCGGACCGGGACCACGGGCGCGGGACGACGCTCGTCGCGATGACGCCTGTGGCGACGGCGGAGCAGACCGTCTCCGAGTACACCTGTCCGTACGACCGGGGTGACTGCCGGCTCTTCCCCTACCTCACCCCCGCCGTCCTCACCGCCCCTCCCCTCGACCCGCCCCCGCACGCGGACGGCCTCGTCCGGGTCGCGCTGTCCCCCTCCGCCGGCCGGCCCGCCGCCCACGAGGCGCGGCCGCGCGCGCCGGACCTCCATGTCCTCCAGGTTCTGCGGACCTAGGCGGCCCGCCGCAGTTCCGGATGCAACCACCACCTCCCACTCCCCCGAAAAGGAACCACCACCATGGCTGCCAACCGATCCTCGACCGCCGACCGCCGCGCCCGGATAGAGGAGATGCGCCGCGCCGAGAAGGCCCGCGAGCGCCGCAACCGCATCATCACCATCTCCGTCAGCGCGCTCGTGGTCGCCGGCCTCGTGGGCTTCGGCGGATACGTGCTGAACAAGGAGAACAAGGAGCAGGAGCAGCGGGAGGCCGCCGCCAAGGCGCCGATCGCGGACGAGAAGTCCTGGGACGCCAAGAAGCTGGGCCGCAACCACGTCACCCAGGCCGTCACGTACCCGATGAAGCCCCCGGTCGGCGGTGACCACGACCAGGTGTGGATGAACTGCGACCGTGACGTCTACAAGAAGCCGATCCCCGAGCGCAACGCCGTGCACTCGCTGGAGCACGGCGCGGTGTGGGTGACGTACAACGACAAGGCGCCGGCGGCGGACGTGAAGAAGCTGGAGGAGAAGGTCGGGAAGACCTCGTACTCCTTCATGAGCCCGGTCAAGGACCAGGCCGGCGCGATCATGCTCAGCGCGTGGGGCAAGCAGGTGACGGTCGACGGCGCCGACGACCCGAGGGTGGACGCCTTCTTCACCAAGTACGTGCAGGGCCCGCAGACGCCCGAGCCGGGCGCGGCGTGCACCAACGGGCTGGGCCAGCAGTGACGCGTACGCAGTGGGCTTCGGTCACCGCGGTGGTGCTGGCGCTGCTCTTCGCCGGGGCGGCGACGGTCGCCTCGGCGGGCCCGGAGCCCTCCGCCCAGACGGCACCGGCGGCGGACTCGGCGGACGCCGGGTTCGCGCGGGACATGTCGGTGCACCACCAGCAGGCGGTGGAGATGTCGTTCATCGTGCGGGACCGCACGAAGGACGAGGAGGTGCGCCGGCTGGCGTACGACATCGCCAACACGCAGGCCAACCAGCGGGGCATGATGCTCGGCTGGCTGGACATGTGGGGCCTGCCGAAGGTCGCGCCGGGAGTTGAGCCGATGGCCTGGATGGGCATGCCGTCCCACGGGCCCTCGCACTCCGGCGGGGGGTCGCACTCCGGCGGGCTGATGCCGGGGATGGCCACGGCGGCCCGGATGGACCAACTGCGGGCGGCGAGCGGGCGGCAGGCGGAGGTCCTGTACCTGCGGCTGATGACCGAGCACCACAAGGGCGGGGTGCACATGGCGCAGGGCTGCGTCGACAAGTGCCGGCCCGGTGTGGAGCGGGACCTGGCCCAGGGGATGGTCGACGCCCAGGAGTCGGAGATCCTGTTGATGGCCGACCTGCTGAAGAAGCGGGGCGCGAAGCCGTAGCGGCTCTCGCCGTCCGTGTGTGCGGCCGCTCCGGGTGTCCCGGGGCGGCCGTACGGCGGTGCAGCGGTCGCGGGGTGGTGGGGGCGCGGCGAGAATGGAGGCGCTCGGGGACCGACGTACGGCGCTCTATGGCGTTACCGGAGGCAAGAACCCCATGACCACCGCCAAGGACATCATGCACCCCGGAGCCCACTGGCTCCCCGCACACGAGACCCTCGACCGTGCCGCGCAGATGATGCGCGATCTCAATGTCGGCGCCCTGCCCATCGCCGACGAGAACGAACGGCTCTGCGGCATCCTCACCGACCGTGACATCGTCGTCGGCTGTGTGGCCATGGGCCACGACCCGGCCCAGGTCAAGGCGGGCGACATGGCGAAGGGCACCCCGCGCTGGATCGACGCCAACGCGGACGTGGAGGAGGTCCTCCGCGAGATGAAGGGCCACCAGATCCGCCGGCTTCCGGTGATCGAGAACAAGCGGCTGGTCGGCATGATCAGCGAGGCCGACCTCGCCCGTCACCTGTCGGACTCCCAGGTCGCCAACTGGGCGGAGAAGGTCTACGAACAGGGATGACCGCCATGTCCACCGGGGCGTGACGCGCGTGCCGCGTCACGCCCCCGGTGCGTGCGCCGGAGGCGGCGCGGCATCCTCGGCCGGCCCGGCCAGGGAGCCCTGGAGCTGCCGGCCCAGCACCGCCTCGGCCAGGGCCGGCGGCCGGTCCAGCATCATCAGGTGGCCCGTGCCCGGCACGGCCTCGAAGCGGGCGCCGAGCAGGTCCGCGAGGGCGCGCTGGCGGCGCGTCCAGCGGGTGGACGCGGGCGCGGCGAGCACGGTGACGGGGACGCCCGGCGGGAGCGGGTGGCGCTCGCGCAGGGCGAGGAGCTCGGCGGCGACGGCCCGGTAGTGGGTGTTCTCCAGGAGGGCGCCGTTCAGCACCCGTGAGGTGGCGTAGCAGCGGCGTATCAGCGCGGCGGGGGCCGGGTCCGGGGCGAGGCCGGGGCGGGAGAGGCGGACCACGGCGCGGCGGGTGAGCGGGCCGAGCGCGGCGGGTGCCCCGGCGGCGGACAGCACGGTGGCGACGGTACGCGCGAGGGCGGTACGCACGGCGGGGGCGGCGGGCACGCGCGCGTGCTCCTCGACGGACGCGTCGACGAGGACGACGCCGGCGGTGCGGTCCGGGTGCAGCCGGGCGAACGCCTCCGCGTGGAACCCGGCGATCGAGTGCCCGACGACGGTCGCCGGCCCGTCGAGCCCCAGCGCGTCGAGGACGCCCGCGATCCGGTGGGCCTCACCGGACGCGGACGGCGCCACGGCGGGCGGGCCGCTCAGGCCGTGGCCGGGGCGGTCGAAGCGGACGACGGTGCGGTGCGGGGCCAGCAGCGGGACGACCGGGTCCCAGTCGAACCAGCTCATGGCGAGCCCGGCGCTCAGCACGCAGACCGGGCCGCTGCCCTCGACGACCACGTGGTGGGGCACGCCCCCGACCCGTACGAAACTCATCCGTTCCCCCTCGTCACCGCGTGCGCCCGGATGGACGCCAGCCTGCCATGCCCGGTGTGACGCGGACCTCCGGGACATCGTGTCGCTCTGACGATTACACTGGCCGCGTGCCTCAACTACGCCTCGCCCTGAATCAGATCGACTCGACCGTCGGCGATCTCGCCGCGAACGCCGAGGCGGTCGTGCACTGGACCCGGCACTCCGCCGAGCAGGGAGCGCACCTCGTGGCGTTTCCCGAGATGGTGCTGACCGGTTACCCCGTCGAGGACCTGGCCCTCCGGTCGTCCTTCGTCGAGGCGTCCCGCAGCGCGTTGCGCGCGCTCGCCGCGCGCCTCGCGGCCGAGGGCTTCGGGGACCTGCCGGTCGTCGTCGGCTACCTGGACCGCTCCGAGAAGGCCCAGCCCCGGTTCGGCCAGCCCGCCGGGGCGCCGCAGAACGCCGGGGCCGTGCTGTACGGCGGCGAGGTGGTGCTGACGTTCGCCAAGCACCACCTGCCGAACTACGGGGTCTTCGACGAGTTCCGGTACTTCGTGCCCGGCGACACCATGCCGGTGATCCGGGTCCGCGGGGTCGACGTGGCGCTCGCCATCTGCGAGGACCTGTGGCAGGACGGCGGCCGCGTCCCGGCCGCCCGCAGCGCGGGCGCCGGGCTGCTGGTGTCCATCAACGCCTCGCCGTACGAGCAGAACAAGGACGACGTCCGCCTGGACCTGGTGCGCAAGCGCGCCCAGGAGGCCGGCTGCACCCTGGCGTACCTGGCGATGATCGGCGGGCAGGACGAGCTGGTCTTCGACGGCGACTCGATCGTCGTGGACAAGGACGGCGAGGTCGTCGCGCGGGCGCCGCAGTTCGCCGAGGGCAGCGTGGTCCTGGACCTCGACCTGCCCGCCGCGTCCGCCGACGCGCCCACCGGCGTCGTCGACGACGGCCTGACCATCGAGCGCGTCGTGCTGTCGGAGGAGCCGGTGCCCGCCTACGAGCCGGAGCTGACCGGCGGGTACGCGGAGCGGCTGGACGACGACGAGGAGGTGTACACCGCGCTGGTGGTGGGCCTCCGCGCGTACGCCGCGAAGAACGGTTTCCGCTCCGTGCTGATCGGCCTGTCCGGCGGCATCGACTCGGCGCTGGTCGCCGCGATCGCCTGCGACGCGCTGGGCGCGCAGAACGTCTACGGCGTGTCGATGCCGTCCAAGTACAGCTCCGACCACTCCAAGGGCGACGCGGCCGAGCTGGCCCGCCGCACGGGGCTGAACTTCCGCACCGTACCGATCGAGCCGATGTTCGACGCGTACATGGGCTCGCTCGGCCTGACCGGGCTGGCGGAGGAGAACCTCCAGTCGCGGCTGCGCGGCACGATGCTGATGGCGATCTCCAACCAGGAGGGCCACATCGTGCTCGCGCCGGGCAACAAGTCCGAGCTGGCGGTGGGGTACTCGACGCTGTACGGCGACTCGGTCGGCGCGTACGGGCCGATCAAGGACGTGTACAAGACGTCGGTCTTCCGGCTGGCGCGGTGGCGCAACCGGGCGGCCGAGGAGCGCGGGCAGACCCCGCCGATCCCCGAGGCGTCCATCACCAAGCCGCCCAGCGCCGAGCTGCGCCCCGGCCAGGTCGACACCGACTCGCTGCCGGACTACGACGTCCTGGACCGGATCCTGGAGCTGTACGTCGACCGGGACCAGGGCAAGGACGCGATCGTCGCCGCCGGCTACGACGAGGAGCTGGTGACGCGGACGCTGCGCCTGGTGGACACGGCGGAGTACAAGCGGCGCCAGTACCCGCCGGGCACCAAGATCTCGGCCAAGGGCTTCGGCAAGGACCGGCGCCTGCCGATCACCAACCGCTGGCGCGAGACGACGACGGGCTGACCGGCCGGACCTGAAGAGCGAAGGGGCCCCCGCGACGACCCGGGAGGCCCCTTCGGCGTGTTCTGCCGGATCAGAGCGTCACGCGTGCCGCGATCGGCAGGTGGTCGCTGTCCGTGGCCGGCAGCGACCAGGAGGCGACCGGCTCGACGCCCTTCACCATGATCTGGTCGATCCGCGCCATCGGGAACGCGGCCGGCCAACTGAAGCCCATGCCGTCGCCGGCCGCGCCCTGCGTGGAGCGCATCTGGGACGTGACGGCGTTCAGCGACCGGTCGTTCATCGTGCCGTTCAGGTCGCCGAGCAGGATCACCTTGCCCAGGTCCTCGCGGACGATGGCCTCGCCGAGCGCGTCCGCGCTGTCGTCGCGCTGGTTGGCGGTGAACCCGGCGTTCAGCTTGACCCGCACGGACGGCAGGTGGGCGACGTAGACGGCGACCTCGCCCTTGGGCGCGGTCACGGTGGCGCGCATCGCCCGCGTCCAGCCCATCCGGATGTCGACCGGCCGGCTGTCGCTCATCGGGTACTTGCTCCACAGGCCGACCGTGCCCTGGACGGAGTGGTACGGGTAGGTGTCGGCGAGCGCCTGCTCGTAGACCGGGACCATGCCCGGCTTGAGCTCCTCCAGGGCCACCACGTCCGCCCCGGAACCGGAGATCTGGCGGGCGGTGCCCTCGGGGTCGGGGTTGTCGGCGTTGACGTTGTGCGTGACGACCATGAGGTCGCCGCCGGCGCCGGACTTGTCGGTGACGAGCCCGCCGAAGAGATTGAGCCAGATCACACCCGGCAGCAGGGCGGCGACCAGCGCGGTGGCCGAGCGGCGCAGCAGGGCGGCGACCAGGATCACCGGGACGAAGACGCCCAGCCACGGCAGGAACGTCTCGGTCAGGCTGCCCAGGTTGCCGATCTTGTTCGGGATCTGGGCGTGGAAGACCATCAGGAGGGCCAGCAGCACCGCGCACCCGGCCAGCAGGGCGCCACGCCGCCAGATGCCCGGATCACGGCGCCAGCGGTCGACCACCGACCGGACCCGGGACCCGGTGCGCCGCGGCCCCTGCGCGCTGCCGTTCCCCGTCTCCGTCACGTCCACCCGCGCCATGCCGCCGTCCTCACTGCCTTGCTCGTCGTGCTCTGTCGTACGCCCCGCCCCGGACCCGACCCTAGGGGATGGGGAGACGGCCGTACTGCCACGAGGACGATGAGGCGGCGCGCCGGGTTCCGGGGGTTGCGGCCCCGGCGGCGGCTGTGACAGAACGCGCACAAACGGACCCTGGGACGCGGCCGCGGAGATGGCCGTGAGCCCACTTCCCCCCGCGCGGCACGAAGTGCCACCATGGACGTGGTCCGGGGACGCCGTAAGGGCGCCTCGAGATGACGAAGGAGCCGTTTCACATGACGCTTCAGGCTGCCCGGAAGCAGCCCGCCGACAGCAGCAAGGCGCTGTACGGCGGCAAGGGCACTCGCCGCATCACCGTCCACGACATCGCCGCCGCCAAGGAGCGCGGCGAGAAGTGGCCCATGCTGACCGCCTACGACGCGATGACCGCCTCCGTGTTCGACGAGGCGGGCATCCCGGTCATGCTCGTCGGCGACTCGATGGGCAACTGCCACCTCGGCTACGAGTCCACCGTCCCCGTCACCCTCGACGAGGTCGCCATCCTGTCCGCCGCCGTCGTACGGGGCACCAAGCGGGCCCTCGTCGTGGGCGACCTGCCCTTCGGCTCGTACCAGGAGGGCCCCGTGCAGGCGCTGCGGTCCGCCACCCGGCTGGTCAAGGAGGCGGGCGTCGGCGCGGTCAAGCTGGAGGGCGGCGAGCGGTCGCTGCCCCAGACCGAGATGCTGGTGCAGGCCGGCATCCCCGTGATGTCGCACCTCGGCCTGACCCCCCAGTCCGTCAACACCATGGGCTACCGGGTGCAGGGCCGCGGCGACGAGGCCGCGCACCGGCTGCTGCGCGACGCCAAGGCCGCGCAGGAGGCGGGCGCCTTCGCGGTGGTCCTGGAGCTGGTCCCGGCCGAACTGGCCGCCGAGGTCACCCGGTCCCTGCACATCCCGACCATCGGCATCGGCGCCGGACCCGACACCGACGCGCAGGTGCTCGTCTGGACCGACATGGCGGGCCTGACCGGCGGCAAGGTGCCGCGCTTCACCAAGCAGTACGCCGACCTCCGCCGGACGCTCGGTGACGCGGCGCGGGCGTTCGCCGACGAGGTGGTCGGCGGAACGTTCCCGCAGGAGGAGCACACCTTCCACTAGCCACTCCCGGTACAGACGACGGCCCGCCGACTTCCCCCATCGGCGGGCTGTCGGCATGTCGGGCCGGGCGTAGCCTGGAAGAGGACTCGGGGGACGTCTCGCACCCGCCCGGAGGCGGTACACATGCCCGGAATCGTGCGCAAGAACTTCGACTCGGCAGACGAGACCCGTCCGTTCGAGGACGGCAAGGGCAAGCTCGATCTGCTCCACACCGACAGGGGCCCGGTCGGCCGGGCGGTCTTCGAGCCGGGCTGGCAGTGGTCCAAGCACGTCAAGCCCATCGCGGGCACCGAGAGCTGCCAGGCCGCGCACGCCGGCTACGTCGTCAGCGGCCGGATGAAGGTGGTCATGAACGACGGCACCGAGGGCGAGGTCGGCCCCGGTGACTTCGCGGCCATCGAGCCGGGGCACGACGCATGGGTGCTCGGCGACGAGCCCTGCGTCATGCTCGACTGGGTCGGCTTCGGCGACTACGCCGTCCGGTCCTCCTGAGGACCCTCCGCCGGCGTCCGTCGGCGATCTGTCGGTGATCCGTCGGTGACGTGTCCGCGCTGTCGGTGAGATGTCGGTGAGATGTCGGTGGCCGCTGCTCCCATGGGGGCATGACACGATCCGACACCAACGCCGTCGAGGTACGGGGCCTCGTCAAGCACTACGGCGCCACCAAGGCGCTGGACGGGGTGGACCTCGACGTCCGCGAAGGCACCGTCCTCGGCGTGCTCGGCCCCAACGGCGCCGGCAAGACCACCCTCGTCCGCTGCCTGTCCACCCTGGTCGTCCCGGACGCCGGGACGGCCACCGTCGCCGGGTACGACGTCGTACGCCAGCCGCGGCAGCTCCGCCGCACCATCGGGCTGACCGGCCAGTACGCGTCGGTCGACGAGAAGCTGTCCGGCTGGGAGAACCTGTACATGATCGGGCGGCTGCTCGACCTGTCCCGCAAGGACGCCCGCCGGCGCGCCGACGAGATGCTGGAGCGGTTCTCGCTGACGGAGGCCGCGGGGCGCCCGGCGACGCAGTACTCCGGCGGTATGCGGCGCCGCCTCGACCTGGCCGCGTCCATGATCGGCCGGCCGGCCGTCCTCTACCTGGACGAGCCGACGACGGGCCTCGACCCCCGTACCCGCAACGAGGTGTGGGACGAGGTCCAGCGGATGGTCGCCGAGGGCGCGACCGTGCTGCTCACCACCCAGTACATGGAGGAGGCCGAGCAGCTCGCGCACGAGCTGACCGTCATCGACCGGGGGCGGGTCATCGCGCACGGCGGGGTCGACGAGCTGAAGGCCAAGGTCGGCGGCCGCACGCTCCAGGTACGGCCCGTGGACCCCGCCCAACTGCCCGCGATGGCGAGGGCCCTGGGCGACAGCGGACTGGCCGGCGTCGCGGGGGCGACGGTCGTCCCCGACGAGGGCCTGCTGTACGTGCCGATTCTCAGCGACCAGCAACTGACCGCGGTGGTCGGGCTGCTGGGCACCCACGGCTTCGGCATCGCGCACATCGGCACCCATCTGCCCAGCCTGGACGAGGTGTTCCTGGCCATCACCGGCGAGAAGACGTCATCCGCGGCGTCCGACACGATCCCCGAGGAGGTCGCCGCATGAGTACGGTGACGACGACGGCGCCCGCCGAGGGGCGCATCGGCCTGCGGGCCAACGCCCGCCACATCGGCGCCCTGGTGCGCCGCAACGCCCTCCAGATCAAGCAGGACCCGGAGTCGATGTTCGACGCCGTGCTCATGCCGGTCATCTTCATCCTGCTGTTCGTGTACGTCTTCGGCGGCGCGATCGCGGGCAAGGGCAACCAGCAGGACTACGTCAACTACGTCACTCCCGGCCTGATGGCGATGATGGGCATCAACATCGCCATGGCCGTCGGCACCGGGGTCAACGACGACTTCAAGAAGGGGGTGATGGACCGGTTCCGGACGATGCCGATCGCCCGGTCGTCCGTCCTCCTCGCGAAGATCGTCGTCGAGGTCGGCCGGATGCTGATCGCCACCACGATCCTGCTCGGCATGGGCTTCCTGCTGGGCATGGAGATCAAGACGTCGGTGCTCGGCCTGCTGGCGGCGGTGGGGCTGTCGATGGTGTTCGGCGCCTCGCTGATGTGGATCTTCATCCTGCTCGGGCTCACCATGCCCACGACGCAGGCGGTGCAGGGGGTGGCCATGCTCGTGCTGATGCCGCTTCAGTTCGGCTCGTCGATCTTCGCCCCGCCGACGTCGATGCCCGACTGGCTGAAGACGTTCACCGACTACAACCCGCTGTCGAACCTGGCCGACGCCGCGCGGAACCTCATCAACGGCGGGCCGGTCGCCCACTCGGTGTGGATGACGCTCGCCTGGGCTGCGGGCATCACGCTCGTCACGGCGCCCCTCGCGGTCGCCAGGTTCCGCAAGCGGACCTGAGCGTCGTC
Organism: Streptomyces sp. NPDC049837; assembly: GCF_040674455.1. Taxonomy (NCBI): domain Bacteria; kingdom Bacillati; phylum Actinomycetota; class Actinomycetes; order Kitasatosporales; family Streptomycetaceae; genus Streptomyces; species Streptomyces sp. NPDC049837. Next base: position 189,858 of record NZ_JBFAMP010000006.1, read on the forward strand.
ACACGGCGTCCGTGGCGCCCATGGCGTCCACGGCGTCCAGCAGGGCGGCGGCCTCCTCGGCGGTGAGGCCGCCGCCCTCGGCGTGGGCGGCGTCGAAGGCGGCGTCGTCCCCGAGGGCGGCGCGGACCTCCGAGGTGGCCGTGGCCAGGCTCTCGCGCTCCATCGGAGTGGCCACGTGCCCGTCCGGGAGGAGCCCGGCGTGCGTCCCGAGCAGCACGGCCGCCGTCCGCGCCCGGTCGCGGCCGCCCAGTCCGGCGAGCGCCCACGCGGCGGTGACCAGGTGAATGGCAGGCATGTGCGGCGCGACCATCATCGACAGCGGTTTCAGGGCGTGGGCCAGGGCGCGGACGGCATGCCGGAGGGCGTCGGCGTACCGGCCGTCGAGGTTGTCGAGCCAGGCGAGCACGCCGAGCGTGAAGCCCTCGAAGAGCGACAGCGAATCGTAGGCGAACTCCTCCCTGACCAGGCGCAGTTGTTCGCGTGCCTCACCGGTGCGGCCGGTGCGGCCGAGCCACAGCGCCAGGTACAGCCGGGCGGCCGGGACGGCCTCGTGCCCCGCGCTGCGGCCCCGGGCCAGGACCTCGCGCAGGATCGCCTCGCCCTCGGCGCCCCGCCCGATCTCGTTGAGCGTCTCGGCATACCGCACGCGCAGCAGCGCCGTCTGGGCCTGTGCGCCGAGCCGTTCGGCGTGGCCGACGGCGGCCGCGTAGTCCTCGGCGGCGCCCTCGAACTCGCCCCGCCGCTCGCGGGCCTCGCCACGCGCCGCCAGGGCCTCGGCCGCGCCCCACGAGTCGCCGAGCCGCTCGAAGATCTTCAGGCTCTCATCGGCGTCCCGGCCGGCGTCACCGGCCCAGTCGCTCCGGTTGGCCAGCACGTTGGCGCGCATCTGGAGGATGTGGGCCAGCTCCCACTCGTAGCCGAACTCCCGGCACGCGTCGACGGTGGCGTCGAGCAGCCCGCGCAGCTCGGCGGGGTCACCGGTGAGCAGCACGGCGTACCACCAGAGCATGCCGGGCATGCGGCAGGTCTGCGGCAGGCCCGGCCGGTACGCGCTGCGCATGCGGCGCAACTGCTCCAGGCCCTCCGGGCTGGTCCAGGTGGACGTCTGGTGGTCCATGTTGACCAACTGGATCAGGCGGACGCCCCGGCGCGCCTCCTGGAGCTGTTCGTCGTCCATCGGCGGCGGGGCGTCGGTGCAGCGCTCGACCAGGGGCGGGGCGGGGGCGATGGGCGGGGCGTACGGGTCGGGGCCGAGCGCGGCGGCGGACTCCGCCCAGTGCAGGGCGTCGATGCGCAGGTCGCGCATCTGCCAGTACCAGACGAGGGACAGCACCAGGCAGAGCGCCTCCTGCTCGTCACGGGCGGCGACGGCACGGCGCAGCGCGGTGCGGAGGTTCTCGTACTCCTTCTGGAGCCGGGCGAGGGCGGCGCGCTGGCCCGGGCCGCGCAGCTCGGCGTCGGCGGTGCGGGCGAGCTCCCGGTAGTGGACGAGGTGGCGGCGCTCGGCGGCGGCGCGGTCACCGGCCTGGTCGAGGCGTTCGGCGGCGTACTCGGCGACGGTCTCCAGGAGCCGGTACCGCATGTCGCCGCCGCCCGGGGCGGGTTCGGCGACGACGAGCGACTTGTCGACGAGCGAACCGAGCAGGTCCAGCGTGTCGGGCGCGTCCGGGCCGCCGCAGACGGCCTCGGCGGCGTCCAGGCCGCAGCCGCCGGAGAACACCGACAACTGCCGCAGCACGGCCCGCTCCGGCTCGTCGAGCAGGTCCCAGGACCAGTCGACGACCGCGCGCAGCGTCTGCTGGCGCGGCAGGACGGTGCGGCTGCCGGTGGTCAGCAGCCGGAAACGGTCGTCGAGCCGGTCGGCGATCTGGCGCGGGGTGAGCATGCGGAGACGGGCGGCGGCCAGCTCGATGGCCAGGGGCAGGCCGTCGAGGCGCCGGCAGATCTCGGCGCACGCGTCGGGGTCGTCGGCCACGTCGAACCCGGGCCGGGCGGCCGACCCGCGCTCGGCGAGCAGCCGCAGCGCCATCGGGTCGGGCAGCGGGTCGACGGGGCGCACGGTCTCGCCGGGTACGCCGAGGGGTTCGCGGCTGGTGGCGAGGACGGTGAGCCCCGGGCACTCGCCCAGGAGCCGCTCGGCGAGCGCGGCGGCGGCGGCCACGACGTGCTCGCAGTTGTCGAGCAGGATCAGCATGCGGCGCCGGGAGCAGTGCTCGGCGAGCCGTACGAGCGGGTCGCCGGCGTCGCCGTGCCGCTCGGCCGCGCGCAGCTCCTCCGCCCCGGCGCCCCGCAGTACCGTCTCGCGCGCCCCGAGCGCGGTGAGCACCGCATCCGGCACGGCGTCGGGGTCCTCGACCGGCGCGAGCTCGGCCAGCCACACCCCGTCGGGCCACGCCCGCGCACCACGCTCGGCGGCCTCCTGCGACAGCCGCGTCTTCCCGGCGCCGCCGGGTCCGAGCAACGTCACGAGCCGCGCCCGCGCGAGGTCGTCGAGGACGACCCCGATGTCCTCCTCGCGCCCCACGAAACTGGTCAGCCGCGCCCGCAGGTTGCCGGGGCGGGGCGCCCCGCCGTGGCCGGCCCCGGCGCCGTGGGCGGCCGCGTGGCTTCCGGGCCCGTACGTCTCGCCGGCGGAGGGGCGGGCGGGCTCGTAACGGGCGCCGGCCGCGGGGGCGGCGGGGTCGTGCGCGTCCCCGTCCGGGCGGAGGAGCTCGGCGTGGAGGGCGCGCAGTCCGGGGCCCGGGTCGGTGCCCAGGCGGGTGGCGAGGTCCTGGCGTACCGCCTCGTAGGCGGCCAGGGCCTCCGCCGGGCGGCCCGCGGCGCGCAGGGCCTGGACGCGCAGCTCCTGGAGCGGTTCGTCGAGCGGGAACTCGCCGCACAGGGCGGCCAGTTCGGGCAGCGTCTCCTGGGGGCGGCCCAGGGCGAGCAGCGCCTGGAGCCTGGCCCGGCGGGCCTGGAGGCGGCGCGCCTCCCAGCGGGCCGCCTCGGCCGTCCGGTCGGGCAGGTCCGCGAGCGGCCCGCCTCGCCACAGGGCGAGCGCGTCGTCCAGGGCGGTCGCCGCCCCGGCCGGGTCGCCCGCCTCCAGGGCGCGTACGCCCTCGGCCGTGAGCCGTTCGAAGCGGTGCAGGTCCACGTCGCCGGGGTCGGCGCCGAGCCGGTACCCGCCCGCCGCCGAGACCACCGCGCCCGGCCCGAGGGCCCGCCGCGCCCGCCCCACCAGGGCCTGGAGCGCGCCGGGCGCGTCGGCGGGCGGCTCACCGGCCCACACCTCGTCGATCAGGAGCCCGGCCGGGACGGTCCGCCCGGCGCGCAGCGCCAGTACCGTCAGCAGTGCGCGCAGCCGCGCCCCGCCCAGCGGGACGGCGGAGCCGTCGGCGTGGTGGACCTGCGTGGGACCGAGTACGGAGATGCGCACCGCCCCATTCTCCTTCCCGCCGCCGCGCGCGCCCCGTCCGGTACGGTCGACCGGTCCGTACCTCGCCCGCCCGACCTCCAGGAGCGCCGCCCATGGCCACCGCCACCTCCCGCCACAGCGACCGGAGGATCAGCCCCGTCTTCCTCGGGATCGCCGCCATCATGGCGGTCACCGGATGGGCGGTGTGGACGGGCTTCTCGGCCAACCTGGGCCTCGCCGTCTTCCTCTTCGTGACGTCCGGGTGGGTCGTCTCGCTCTGCCTCCACGAGTACGCGCACGCCCGCACGGCCCTGCACGGCGGCGACCTCACCATCGGCGCGAAGGGCTATCTGACGCTCAACCCGCTGAAGTACACGCACGCGCTGCTGAGCATCGTGCTGCCGGTGGTCTTCGTCATCATGGGCGGCATCGGCCTGCCCGGCGGGGCCGTGTTCATCGAGCGCCACCGCATCGAAGGGCGGTGGAAGCACAGCCTGATCTCCGCGGCGGGCCCGCTGACGAACGTGCTGTTCGCCGTCGTGTGCACCGCGCCGTTCTGGCTGGGCGCCCTGGACGGTGTGCCGTTCGGCTTCCGCTTCGCGCTGGCGTTCCTGGCGCTGCTCCAGGTGACGGCCGCGATCCTGAACTTCCTGCCGGTGCCGGGTCTGGACGGTTACGGCGTGATCGAGCCGTGGCTGTCGTACAAGATCCGCCGCCAGGTGGAGCCGTTCGCCCCCTTCGGGCTGCTCGCCGTCTTCGCGCTGCTGTTCGTCCCGGAGATCAACCACGCCTTCTTCGGGCTGGTCGACACGGTCCTCCAGGCGCTGGGCGTCCAGGACGCCGAGACGTACTGCGGGCAGGACCTGTACCGGTTCTGGCAGGAGCAGAACGCGCTCTGCCAGGAGGTCGTCAGCCGGTGACGTTCTTCGCGCGGCGGTGGTAGTACCACGCCATGTTCGAGGAGACGCCGGCCAGCAGCACCCACACGATACCGAGCCAGGTGCCCTGGAAGAAGGAGACCACCGCCGCGGCGACGGCGAGGACGCAGACGGCGAGGGCGTACAGAGCGAGGCGGGGCATGGGGGTCGGCTCCTGTCCGGGTACGGCGTGAAACGTGCCCGTCCAGTGTCCCCCATGCCCCGCCCCGCCCCCGCTGCCGGTCAGATGTCGGTGACGCGCAGGCCCGCGTGGGCCTTGTAGCGGCGGTTGACCGAGATCAGGTTGGCGACCAGCGCCTCCACCTGGTGGGCGTTCCGCAGCCGGCCCGCGAAGACGCCCCTCATGCCGGGGATACGGGCGGCGAGGGCCTGCACGATGTCGGTGTCGGCGCGCTTCTCGCCCAGCACCATCACGTCCGTGTCGATCTCCTCGACCGTCTCGTCCTGGAGCAGGACGGCGGACAGGTGGTGGAAGGCGGCCGTCACGCGCGAGTCCGGCAGCAGGGCGGCGGCCTGCTCGGCGGCGCTGCCCTCCTCGGGCTTGAGGGCGTAGGCGCCCTTCTTGTCGAAGCCGAGGGGGTTGACGCAGTCGACGACGAGCTTCCCGCGCAGCTCCTCGCGCAGCGCGGTCAGCGTCGCGGCGTGCCCGTCCCACGGCACGGCGACGATCACGATGTCGCTGCGCCGCGCGCACTCGGCGTTGTCGGCGCCCTCGACGCCCAGGCCCAGTTCGGCGGCGGCGGCCTCGGCGCGCTCGGCGGCCCGCGAGCCGATGATCACCTTCTGGCCGGCGCGGGCGAGGCGGTGGGCGAGGCCACGGCCCTGGTCGCCGGTGCCGCCGAGGACACCGACGACGAGCCCGGAGACGTCGGGGAGTTCGTACGGATCAGTAGTCATGGTCCCGACACTACGCGGCGCGCCCCCGTCCGGGTGACGCGCGGCCGAACGCCCGCGCGGAGCACCCGAGCAGGGGCACGATACGGCGCCATGGATGCCGTACGTGTCGCACTGCTGCGTGAGGTCCTGGCCGGTACGGAGTGGCCCGCGGCGACCCGCCGGTTCGCCGCGGCGCTGCGGTCCTCGGTGGTGCCGCAGGGCGGCGGGCTGCTGCTGGTGGGCACGGCCCGGTACGAGCCGTGGCACCTGGCCGCGCACCTGGTGGACGAGGCGGCCTGGTCGGGGCGGCCGGAGCTGGCGCCCACGCTGGTTCGGCACCGGGTGCGGCCCGCCGACCCGGCGCACCTGGCGGTGGGCCTCGGGCGGCTGGAGGCGGCCGGGCGGGGCGCGACGCTGCTGGTGGTGGCGCCGGAGCGGCCGGACGGCGCCCTGCTGGAACGGGTGCACGACGCGCGGCGGGCCGGCGCGACGGTGCTGTCGCTGGACGGTGGCGACCGGGAGGTGCACGGGCTGGCGCACGAAGCGCTGTCGGTGGCGGAGGCGGACGACGTGGACCTCGACATAGTCCAGCATCTGGTGAGCGCCGCCGCCGGCGAGAACACCGTGCCGGGCCCGTCCGCCGCCCGGCCCGGCCGCCGCCGCTTCCGCGACCGCCTGGCGCGCCTGGCGGACCACTTGACGGCTCCACCGCCGCAGCGCTGGTAGGGCACCGGCCCGCACCCGGCATCCGGCCGGGGTGGGGCCGTGCAGGGTCGCCCCCACAGAGGTTGGCGGCGAAGCCGGGGCTCCCTTGCGCGTGACCCAAGGCCGCCGGCCTCGGGGAGGTGAGCCCGGAGGGGCCTCGCCCCCACCCACCGGGGGTCACCGCCCAGCCCACCGGCCCGCACCCGGGGTCACCGGAAACAGGCACCACCCCTGTCCCGTTGTGCCCACCCTCCCCCAAGCTCTCGGCTCCGCTCGAGCAGGGGGGACCCCCATCGCCCTGCGGAACGACTGCCCACAACGGAGGGGGCCGCCCCCGGCGGGGCGACTGCCCACAACGGAGGGGGGCCGCCCCCGGCGGGGCGACTGCCCACAACGGGAGCGGGGACAGGGGTGGGCCCCTCAGGGGGTGTCGTCGCCGCCCCGGGGGGTGTCGTGCCATTTGGGGTCCGTCTCCCACTCCAGGTTCCGCTCCCGGGCGGTTTCCATCGCGTGGGACGCTTCCTCGCGCGTGGCGTACGGGCCGAAGCGGTCCGCCGCGCGGCATTCCGGGCCTTCCTCGACCCTCTGGTGCTTCAGGCAGTAGTACCACTCGCCCGGTTTTCCGACGGTGCGCCTCTTGAACAGGGCCATCTCGGCTCCTTCCTCTGTCGCAATGGTGCCCCGCGAGGCCTGGTTAGACTCGCTGGCATGTCTGGCCAGTCGCTGCTCGTACCAGGGGAGCTCTCCCCCACCCGTTCCGTTCCCGGATCCATCCGCCGCCCCGAGTACGTGGGCAAGCCCGCCCCGACGCCGTACACCGGCCCGGAGGTGCAGGACTCCGACACCATCGAGCGCATGCGCATCGCGGGCCGCATCGCCGCGCAGGCGATGGAGGAGGCCGCCAAGCACATCGCGCCGGGCGTGACGACGGACGAGCTGGACCGGGTCGCGCACGAGTACATGTGCGACCACGGCGCCTACCCGTCGACGCTCGGCTACCGGGGCTTCCCGAAGTCCCTGTGCGCCTCGATCAACGAGGTCATCTGCCACGGCATCCCCGACTCGACCGTCCTGCGCGACGGCGACATCGTGAACCTCGACGTCACGGCGTACATCAACGGCGTCCACGGCGACAACAACGCCACCTACCTGTGCGGCGAGGTCGACGAGGAGTCGCGGCTGCTCGTCGAGCGGACCCGCGAGTCGCTCAACCGCGCCATCAAGGCGGTCAAGCCCGGTCGCCAGATCAATGTGATCGGCCGCGTCATCGAGTCGTACGCCAAGCGCTTCGGCTACGGGGTGGTGCGGGACTTCACCGGGCACGGCATCAACTCCTCGTTCCACTCCGGCCTGATCATCCCGCACTACGACTCCCCGCACGCCACCACGGTGATCCAGCCCGGCATGACGTTCACGATCGAGCCGATGCTGACGCTCGGCACGCACGAGTACGACATGTGGGACGACGGCTGGACGGTGGTGACGAAGGACCGCAAGCGGACCGCGCAGTTCGAGCACACGCTCGTCGTCACGGACACGGGTGCCGAGATTCTGACGTTGCCCTGACGCCCACGGCGGGTACCGTTTTACCGACAGACCGTCGGGAACCAATTGACTTAGGTAAGCCTAAGTAGGAAGATCGGCGGTAGTGGCGGTCACGGCTGCCACGTCCCCGTCCCCTCGGTCCCCGGAGGCCCGCCTTGGACGCAAGCGGCACCGCCACCCCGTTCTCCACGCTCATCCGCACCGCCTCGCACCAGCAGCACACGGAAGCGGAGAACTCGACCTTCATGAGCGACCTGCTCGGTGGGCGGCTCGGCGTGGAGGCCTACGCCCGCTACACCGAGCAGCTCTGGTTCGTATACCGGGCCCTGGAAGGAGCCGCCGACGCGCTGCGGGACGACCCGGTCGCGGGGCCGTTCATCCAGCCGGAGCTTTTCCGCACCGCCGAGCTGGAGCGGGACCTGGCCCACCTGCGCGGCCCGGGGTGGCGGGAGACGGCCACCCCATTGCCCGCCACCACCGCGTACGCCGCCCGCGTCGAGGAGTGCGCCCGCACCTGGCCCGCCGGGTACGTGGCGCACCACTACACGCGCTACCTGGGCGACCTGTCCGGCGGCCAGATCATCCGCGACAAGGCCGAGCGGACGTGGGGCTTCGCCCGCAAGGGCGACGGCGTCCGGTTCTACGTCTTCGAGCGCATCCCCAACCCGGCCGCGTTCAAGCGCGGTTACCGGGAGCTGCTGGACCGGGTGAACGCCGACGACCTGGAGAAGCAGCGGATCATCGACGAGTGCAAGCGCGCCTTCGAGTTCAACGGCGCGGTGTTCCGTCAGCTCGGCGACGAGTTCCCGCTCAGCGCCTGATCTCCCGTACGCGGCCGCCGAGTTCGATCGTGCCGTCGGGGCCGGGGGCCGTGAGCAACTGCGACCCCCGGCCCTGCGTGATGTTCAGCGCCCGGCCCAACCGGGCCGTGAGCAGCAGGGCGGCCGCGCCGGTCGCCTCGTCCTCGTCGATCCCGTCGCCCCGCCCCGGGAAGGCGCGCGCCCGCACCCGGCCGGCCGCCTCGTCCTCCCACGCCCAGGCGTAGACCCACTCGCCCGGCGGCGGCACGTCCAGCGCGTCGACCTCGCCGGCCGACCCGTACTGGCGCAGCGTCCGCGCCGGCGCCCATTCCGCCCGGGCGGTGATCCACGTGAACTCGCCGTCCTGGCGCGCCCACACCTCCCCCGCCGGAGGGTTCACCACCTCCAGGTCCAGCAGCCAGGCGGTGCCCACGAGCGGATGCCCGGCGAACGGCAGCCGCACGCCGGGCGTGTAGATGTCGACGACCCCGCGCTCGGGGTCGTCGACGAACACCGTCTCGCTGAAGCCGAGCTGCTTGGCGAACGCCTGCCGGGACGCCTCGTCGGGGTGGAGCCGTCCGTCGCGTACGACACCGAGGAGGTTGCCGTGGCGGCCGTCACCTCCGCAGAAGACGGCGAGCACCTCGTATGCACTGTTCACCCGGGCATTGAAGCACGCGGCCCATGACCGGTCAGGCGGTACGGCGGCGGCGTACCGCGAACACCACGGCGGCGCCCGCCACGACCGTGGCCGCGGCGGCGGCCGTCACGGACCCGGCGGGCAGACCGGCGCCGGTCGTGGCCAGGGAGCCGGACGCGCCTCCCACGGTGCCGCCACCCCCGCCAACCGTGCCGCCACCGCCGGAGGCCGCTCCTCCGGTCGCGGGCGGCAGCGTGGCCGCCTTGTCGAGCGAGAGAACCACCGTCACCGGGTCGATCGCGGTACCCGGCTTGTAGAACGCCTCGCCGCCCGGCCCGGCGAACTGCGCCGCGCCGTCGGCGGTGAGGGTGGCCGGGACGTCCCGGAGGGACACGACGCCGTTCACCGCCGCGTAGTCGGCCTTGGTCAGATCGAGGTCGGCGAACTTCACGTCGTTCTTGGTGCCCTTGGCGGTGGTGACGTCCGCGAGCAGCGTGCCGCGGTCGCCGGACGCCTGGATCCTCACGTCCCCGATGGTCCAGTCGATGGTGTGCGCGGCGCACGCGAAGCGCAGGCTGCCGTCGAACGCGGCGTCGGCGGTACGGGCCTTCGCGTCCACGTCGGCCCGGCCGAAGCGGAAGTCGTACGCGGCGCCGTTCGCGGCGGCGCCCCCGGCGGGCGTGACCGTACCGCCGCAGGTCTCGGTGACGTACGTACGCCAGGACTGCTTGACGCCCCAGGTCAGCCTGCCGCCGACGACGTGGGAGGCGGGCGCGGTGGGTGACGCGGTGGGCCTGGGCGCGGTGGTCGGTGTCGCCGTCACGGTCGGTGCGGCCGTCACGGTCGCGGTCGGTGTGGGGGTGGGCTTGGGCGTCGGGGTGGGGGTCGGCGTGGGCGTGGGCGTGGGTGTCGGCTTGGCGGCCGGGCTGACCGTCAGGGTCGCCGGGTCCAGTTGGTCGCCCTCCTTGTAGTAACCGGCGAACGCCTCCGCGCCGCCCTTGGTCAGCTTCGCCGGGATGTCCTTGAAGACCATGGCACCGCCCTGCCCCTGGCCCGGCCGTATGCCCGTCATGTCGAGCGCCGCGATGGCGACGTCCTGCTTCGTCTCGACGACACCGTCCTTGTTCTTCGCCACGACGTCGGCGGTGATCTCGCCGGTCGGCGCGGCGGAGCCCTTGGTGGAGAGCTTCAGGTCGGAGAGCTTGATGTCGAGGACGCCCTGGTGCGCCTCGAAGTGGACGCCGCCCCGGAAGGTGTTGCTGGTGGCGTGCGTGGCCGGGTCGTACGTTCCGGTGCCGTCGACGAACCTGAAGGGCCCGTTGTCCGGGGACTGTTCGGCGCCGTCCTCGACGGTGATGCGGCCGTGCGCGAAGGGAGAGGCGAGGTACTTGCGGAAGGACTCCTTGAAGCCCCAGTCCAGGGTGCCGTCCTTGAGTTCGAGCGCGGGCGCGGCCGCCGCGGGTGCGGGCGCGGCGGGGTCGGCCGCCGCTACGGGCGCGGCGAGGGCGATCGGGCCGAGCGCGGCCGCCGTGGCGACGGCGGCGGCAAGGGCTGTGGAGCGCATGGTCGTTGGTCTCCTCGGGGGGGTGGCGGTAAGGGGGGTCAGTGGATGCGCGTACGGCGTCGGCGTACGACGGCGTACGCGGTGAGCGCGGCGACGAGCAGGGCGGCGGCGCCTGCCGCGACGTACGTGGTCGTGGATCCGGTCGCCGTGCCCGCACGGGGAGCGGCGGCGGGCGAAGGGGTGTCGCTGCCCAGGTCCGGCAGGGCGGGCACGCGGGCCGTCGCGCCGACGGCGACGGCGAGGGAGACGGGGTCCATCGCGGTGCCGGCCCGGTACATCCCGCCGAACGCCTCCGCCCCTCGTGCGGTGAGGATCGCGGGCGCTTCCGTGACGGCCGCGAGGCCGTTCGCCGGGGCGAGGCGCCCGGCCGCGAAGGTGACCAGCGGGACCGCCTTGTCGGTCCGGCCCGCGCTGGTGACGTCGGCGCTCAGCGTGCCCCGGCCGCCCTTCACGTGGACGGCGACCGCCGTGAGGGTCAGGTCCAGGTGGCTGCCGGTGAAGCGGACGCTGCCCGCGAAGCCGGCGTCCAGGGTGCCGTCACGGGGGTCGTACGTGCCCGTGCCACGCGGGAAGCGGAACAGGGCGCCGCCGTCCTGGGCGCCCCCGCTCAGGGTCCAGCGGCCCTTGGCGACGGGGCCGGTGACGTACTCGCGGAAGGTGCGGCGTACGCCCCAGTCGACGGCCGCGTCCCGGAAGCCGGCGGAGGGCCGTTCCGTCGCGGCGGCGGACGGTTCCGTCGCGGTGGCGGACGGTTCCGTCGCGGTGGCGGACGAGGACGGCGTGGAAGGGCGAGGCGCTCGGAGGTCCACCGACAGGCTCACCGGGTCGAGGGGCGTGCCCGCCGTGTAGTACCCGGCGAAGGCCCGCGCGCCCTCGGCGGTGAGCGTGGCCGGGACTGCGGTGAGGGCGATCGGTGAGCCGCCGCCGCGCATGTCGATGCCGGACAGGTCGAGGGAGGCGAACGGGACGGTTCTCCCGCCCACGTCCGCGTACAGGGTGCCGTTGCCGTTCTCGGCGCGGACGCGGGGGCGGCTGACGGTGAGGTCGAGTTGGTGCGTCCCGTCCGCCTTGCGGTGGCCGAGGAAGTGGACGCCGCCGGAGAAGGCGGCATCGAAGGCGCCGCTGTCCGGGTCGTACGAGCCCTGGGCTGAGTGGAACCGGAACCGGCTGCCGCCGGTGGTCCCGGCGCCGCCCGTCAAGCTCCAACTGCCGTGTGCGATGGGCCCGGTGACGTAACTCTGGAAGGAGGACTTGATGCCCCAGTCGAGCCTGCCACCCTGCACCGTGCGGTCCGCCGCCTGTGCCGTGGTGGCCGGCAGCAGCACGGCGGCCAGCGCCGCCACCACGGCGAGGGCGAGTACCTGGAATTGCGTGCGGGCCGGTCCGGACGACGGCGGCATGGATCCCCCTCCAAGGGCTGGCCACTGAGGTAAGGCTAACCTAAGCTACGTCCGCGCGACGGAAACAACAAGAGACGACAGGACGGTGCTTCGGTGCGCAGATCCCGCCTGACCGGCGCCCTCATATCGGCCGTATCGGCACTCGCCCTCACCCTCACCGGCTGCGGCGGCAACGGCAGCGGTACGGACCTGAGGACCGGACCCGCCGCCGCGCCCGACCGCGTCGAACCGCTCACCACCCCCACCGCAGAGCGCCGACTGCCCGTCACCGTCCCCTCGGCCGACGGCAGACGGGTCACCGTCACCTCCGCCGACCGGATCGTGCCGCTCACCGGCTCACTCAACGAGATCGTCTTCACGCTCGGACTCGGTGAGCACGTCGTGGCCCGCGACATCACCGCCACCTTCGAACAGGCGGCGGCCCTCCCCGTGGTGACGCGAGGTCATGACGTGTCCGCCGAAAACGTCCTGTCCCTGAAACCGACCGTCGTCCTCGCCGACACGACCACGGGCCCCGCCGAAGCCCTCTCCCAGATCCGGGACGCGGGCGTCCCGCTCGTCGTCGTGAAGCCCGCCAAGGCCCTGGCCGACGTCGGCCCGCGCATCGACGCCGTCGCGGCCGCGCTCGGCGTCCCGGCCGCCGGCACCGCGCTGAAGTCCCGTACGCAGGCGCGCATCGGCGCCGTACAGAAGAAGATCCCGGCGCACGGGCACGACAAGCCGCGGGTGGCGTTCCTCTATCTCCGTGGCTCGGCGTCCGTCTATCTGCTCGGCGGCCGCGAGTCGGGGGCGAGTTCGCTGCTGGAGGCGGCCGGAGCGGTCGACGCCGGCAAGGAGTCCGGCCTGACCAAGGACTTCACCGCGATCACCAGCGAGGCGCTGGCCAACGCCGCGCCCGACGCGCTGCTGGTGATGCGCAAGGGCCTGGACTCGGTCGGGGGCGTGGACGGGCTGCTCAAGGTGCCGGGCGTCGCCGAGACCCCGGCGGCCATGGACCGCCGGATCGTCTCCATCGACGACGGCGTCCTGCTCAACTACGGGCCGAGGACCGACCAGGTGCTCGCCTCGCTCGTGCGGCAACTGTACGAGGACGGCGTGAAGTGACCGCCCGCACCACCGCCCACACCACCGCCCACACCACCGCCCACACCACCGCCCACACCACCGCCCGCACCGCCTGGCTCCTGACCGTCGCGATGCTCGCCGCCCTGCTGCTGCTCGCCCTGTTGTCGGCGGGGCTCGGGGCGTACGACATCCCGCTCGGCGACGTCCTCGCCTCCGTACGGAGCCGCGTCGGTGTGGGCGGTCACGCGCTGGAGCGGTCCGCCGAGAGCGTCCTGTGGAACATCCGCCTCCCCCGCGTGGTGCTGGCACTGCTCGTCGGCGCCTCGCTGGGCTGCGCGGGCGCGCTGACGCAGGGCGTGTTCGGCAACCCGCTCGCCGAGCCCGGTGTCATCGGCATCTCGGCGGGCGCGGCGGTGGGCGCGGTCGGGTCGATCGCGCTGGGCTGGAGCTTCCTCGGTACGTGGACGGTCTCGGCGTGCGCCTTCGTGGCCGGGCTCGCCACCGTGCTGCTGGTGTACGCGATGTCACGCGAGGGCGGCCGTACGGAGGTGGTGACGCTGATCCTCACCGGGATCGCGGTCAACGCCTTCGCGGGCGCGCTCATCGGGCTGTTCGTCTTCTTCGCCGACAACGCGCAGATCACCCAGATCACCTTCTGGCAGCTCGGCTCGCTGGCGCAGGCGACCTGGCCCAAGGTGCTGGCCGTGCTGCCGTGCGCGGTCGTGGGACTGGCGCTCGCGCCGCCGTACGCCCGCCAACTGGACCTGCTGGCGCTCGGCGAACGCCCGGCCCGGCACCTGGGCGTGGACGTGGAGCGGCTGCGTGTGGTGCTGATCCTGGTGGTGGCGCTGCTGACGGCGGCCGCGGTGGCCGTGGCGGGCGTCATCACGTTCGTGGGCCTGGTGGTGCCGCACCTGCTGCGGATGGCGGCGGGCCCCGGTCACCGGTTCCTGGTACCGGGCAGCGCGCTGGGCGGGGCCGTGGTGCTGGTGGCGGCGGACCTGGCGGCGCGCACGGTCGCGGCCCCGGCGGAGCTGCCGCTGGGCGTGCTGACCGCGCTGCTCGGCAGCCCGTTCTTCTTCTGGCTGCTGCGCAGGACGCGGCGGAGGCAGGGTGGTTGGGCGTGAGGTTCCCGCGACGGGGGCGCGAGCTGCCGGAGCCCGTCTCCCCCGGCACGGTGGCGGCCGAGGCACGTGCGGTACGGGTACGGCTCGGGGCCCGGGACGTCCTGGACGGGGTGGACGCCGGCGTACGGGCCGGTGAGGTGCTGGCGCTGGTGGGGCCCAACGGGGCGGGGAAGTCGTCGCTGTTGGGCGCGCTGGCCGGGGACCTGGTGTGCGCGGCGGGCGAGGTGCGGATCGGTGGGCGTGCCGTCGGCGAGTGGGGCGCTGCGGAACTGGCGCTGCGGCGGGCGGTGTTGCCGCAGGCGGCCACGCTGGCGTTCCCGTTCCCGGTCGCGGAGGTGGTGCGCATGGGCCGGGCGCCGTGGGCGGGGACGGGGTGCGAGGAGCAGGACGAGGAGGCCGTCGCCGGGGCGATGGCCGCCACTGAGGTCGGCGCCCTGGCCGGGCGGCCGTTCCCGGCGCTGTCCGGGGGCGAGCGGGCGCGGGTCGCGCTGGCCCGGGTGCTGGCCCAGCGGGCGCCGCTGCTGCTGCTGGACGAGCCGACGGCGGCGTTGGACCTGCGCCACCAGGAGCTGGTGCTGCGGCTGTGCCGGGAGCGGGCGGCCGCCGGGGACGCGGTGGTGGTCGTCCTGCACGACCTGGGCCTGGCCGCCGCGTACGCGGACCGGGTGGCCGTCCTCGACGGCGGGCGGATCGTGGCGGACGGGCCGCCGGGCGAGGTGCTGCGCGGCGAGCTGCTGAGCGCGGTCTACCGGCAGCCGGTCGAGGTGCTGCCGCACCCGCGCGGCGGGGCGCCGCTCGTCGTTCCGGTACGGGACCGGGCGGAGGGAACCTGAACCCGGCGCTCCGTCCGCTCCGGACCCCGGTAGGGTTCGGACGGTCATGTGGGGGTCGAGGAGCAGAGGCAACCGATGAGAAGGCGGGTCCCAGGGCGGGTGGCGGCGGCGCTCGCGGCGACGGCGGTGCTGGCGCTGACGGCGAGCGGGTGCGTGACGGTGCACGGCGAGCTGGAGGTCGTGCCGACGGCGACGAAGGACGAGGCCGCGCGGGCGCTGAAGGATTTCACCGAGGCGTACAACAAGGCCGACAAGGCCTACGACCCCGCCCTCGACGCGGGCCGGGTCACCGGCGCGCTGGGGGCCATCAACCAGGCCGGGCTGAAGGCCCGCAGCATCACCAGCCCGGGCGGCAACCCCGACCACCGGCCGCTGGAGCTCACCGACGTCCGGTACGCCATACCGAAGAAGGCGGGCTGGCCCCGCTGGTTCGTCGCGGACACCGACTCCAACCGGGACGCCGACCAGGGCGCCGACGACACCCGCTGGGTGCTGGTCTTCGTCCGCAACGGCCCCGACCAGTTGTGGGAGGTCGCGTACTTGCAGATCCTCCCCGCCGGCGGCGTGCCGCGGTTCAAGGCGGACCAGGACGGGTGGGCCCAGCCCGCCGAGCCGGACTCGGCCGCCCTCGCGGTGGCGCCGAAGAACCTGAGCGAGGAGTACTCGACGTACCTCCAGACCGGGAAGCCGGCCCACTTCGCCGCCGGGCCGCACACCTCGATGTGGCGCGACGAGCGGGCGAACGTCGCCAAGCGGCCCGGGCTGGCCACCCAGTACGTGGACCAGCCGCTGGACACCGGTGACTACGCCCCGCTCGGGCTGACCACCGAGGACGGCGGCGCGCTGGTCTTCTTCGCGACGCGGTTCTACGACCGTCAGGTGGCGGCCAAGGGCTACCGGCCGAAGGTGAACCCGGACGTGCGGGCGCTGATGACCGGCGAGGTCAGGAGCACCCTCACCAAGGAGTGGGTGTCCAGCCAGGCGGTGCTGGTGAAGCCGGCCGGCGCCCAGTCGGACCAGGTGACGGTCGTGAGCCGGCTCCAGGGCGTGACGTCGGCGACGGGGTCGTAGCGCTCCGGGCCCCTACCGGCTGAGCGGCCAGGCCACCGAGTGGTGGTCGTCGTGCTCGTCGTACTGGTCGGCGTGGCGCGCGCACGCGTCGGTGAGCGCCTCCAGCAGGGTCAGCGGGTCCGGCAGCGGGTGCTCCGGGCCGCGCACCCAGGCGACGCCCAGCTCACCGGGAAGGCGGGCGGGCGGTACGAGGACGTAGGAGCCGCGGCAGTGCCAGCGCAGTCCCGGGTGCTCGTCCATCGTCTCGGGGTGGCAGTCCAGTTCGCACGGCCACCACTCGTCCTCGTCCTCGGGGGTGCCGCGGGTGGCGGTGAAGAACAGCATCCGGCCGTCCCCGGACTCGGCGACCGGGCCGACGTCGACGCCCTCGCCGAGCAGACGCTCCAACGCGGCGCGACCGGCCTCCAGCGGAACGTCGAGGACGTCGTGGACCATGCCGGTCGCGGTGATGAAGTTGGCCTGCGGCTGGCCCTGGGCCCACCGCTCGATCTGGGCGCGGTCGGTGGTGGACTGGGTCTGCCAGGCGAAGGAGACGGGATGGCGGGCCGGCGTGGGACAGCCGATGCGCTCGCACGAACACCGGTAGCCGACGGGGTACGCGGCGGGGGCGAGCGGCAGGCCTGCGGCGGCGGTGGCCCGGAGCAGATCTTCGCGGCTCGGGGCCTCGGCGGCGGTCTTCCTCGGGCGCCGGCGCAGCCACTGCGCGAGTTTGTTCTCCGTGCCGCGGTAGCGGCCGATACCGTCGCCCATCTATCCCCTCACACCTCTGCCAGGCCCTGCGGTCCCTGCCATGGTCCCACCATCCGGCGCCTCCGGTGACCGGAGTCCCCAACCGGAGGGGGGTGACCCGGCGCGTTGGTGGACTATGGGGTGATTCGTACCCCGCTACGGGCCGCCGGGCGTGAGGAGCTCCACGGCCGGGCTCACCGGGGGGCGAGGCCGTACAGGGCGTACTCGACGAGCTTGTCCGCGTAGGCGTGGGTGAGCGGCTCGGTGCGCAGCAGCCAGCGGTGGGCGAGCGGGCCGACGAAGAGCTCCAGCGCGATGCGCGGGTCGATCTCCGGGCGGACGTGTCCGGCCTCCCGGGCCGCGGTGAGCCGCTTGACGTAGAGCTGGAGCTGCGGTTCCAGCAGTTGCTCGACGAACTGCGCGCCCAGCTCGGGGTTGACCACGCCCTCGGCGGCGAGCGCCCGGGAGGGGGCGTCGTAGGTGGGGTCGTTCATCTCGTCGACGGTGGCGCGCAGCACGTACTTGAGGTCGGCCTCGAGGTCACCGGTGTCCGGGATCCCGCTGTTCTCGTCGCCGCCGAGCGCCTCGTTGGCCTGGACGCCGAGGTCGACGAAGGCCTCCAGGAGGACGGCCGCCTTGGAGGGCCACCAGCGGTAGATCGTCTGCTTGCCGACCCCGGCGCGGGCCGCGATGCCCTCGATGGTGGTCCTGGCGTAGCCGACCTCGCCGACGAGGGCGAGGGCGGCGTCGTAGATCGCGCGACGGGAGCGCTCGCTGCGGCGCGTGGAGTCGGGTGCCTTGGTCTCAGCCATGCGTCTCAATCTAGCAGGAGAGCGAGGCGAGACGTATCGTCTCTTGACAAGACGATACGTCTCGTCCACTGTTGAGTACGTCAGCGAGACGGACGAACGCACGACGAAGGGAGCCCACCCATGCCCCGTGGTGGAGCAGGAAACATGCTCGGTGTCGGCGGTACCCGCAAGAAGCTGTCCCGCCGGGCGCTGCGCGGCGGCGAAGGCGGCGGCATCGGCCGCGGCATCGACCCGGCCGCCCAGAAGCGGGAGTTGCTGCGGAAGCTGAAGGAAGGACGTACGACACCCGACGCTTCATGAGCGCTCGTGTGAACTCACCCGTACGGACCACTGCGCGAAGGCTCCTCACGGCGCACCATGGCATCCACGCACACACCGTGCGCCGCCGTCCGTGAGGAGCCTTCTTTGCCTCGTGACGCCACACCCCGCCGCTACCTGATGTGCCCACCCGCGCACTTCAAGGTGACGTACTCCATCAACCCCTGGATGGACCCGGCGAAACCGGTCGATCTGCCGCTCGCCCTGACCCAATGGGAAGACCTGCGGGACCGGTACGTGTCCCTCGGCCACACCGTCGAGCTGCTCGAACCCCGGATCGACCTGCCCGACATGGTGTTCGCCGCCAATGGCGCCACCGTCATCGACGGACGGGTGCTCGGCGCCCGGTTCGCCTTCGCCGAGCGCGCCGCCGAGGCCGCGGTGCACCGGGAGTGGTTCCGGGCGCACGGCTTCACCGACGTCCACGAACCCGACCACGTCAACGAGGGCGAGGGCGACTTCGCCGTCACCGCCTCCTACATCCTGGCCGGGCGCGGCTTCCGTTCCAGCCCCCTGTCGCACGACGAGGCACAGGAGTTCTTCGGGCGGCCGGTGATCGGCCTGGACCTGGTGGACCCCCGGTACTACCACCTCGACACGGCGCTGTGCGTCCTGGACGACGCGGCCGGCGAGATCATGTACTACCCCGGCGCGTTCTCCCCCGGCAGCCGTTCGGTGCTGCGCCGGCTCTTCCCCGACGCGCTGATCGCCGAGGAGGAGGACGCGGCGGCGCTCGGGCTGAACGCGGTGAGCGACGGCAGACACGTGCTGCTGCCGCAGGCCGCGGTCGGACTGTTCCGGCCGCTGCGCGAACGCGGCTTCGAGCCGATCGGCATGGACCTGGGCGAGCTGCTCAAGGGCGGCGGCAGTGTGAAGTGCTGTACGCAGGAGCTGCGCGAGTGACAGGGCGGGGCCGGTCCCGGGCGGGACCGGCCCCGTGCGCTCGGGTGTCAGTCGTCGAGCTTGATGAGGAACCGGGCGCGGCCCTCGCCGAAGAGGGTGATCTCGGCCTGGCCCTCGGCGTCCGCGTACGCGCCGGTGCCGCCGGTCACCGCCGAGCGCCCGCCGTGCGGGTAGCGGTCGAAGCGGTCGAAGGCGTCGCTCAGGCTGATGCTGCCGTGGTCGGTGCGCAGCACCCGGTGGCACAGCGCGACGTACCCGTGGCGGTTGCGGTCGGCGATGCTGCAGTGCGACGAGATGTCACCGATCTTCTTGCCGAGCCGGCCCTTCTTGTGGGTGTACAGGTGGCCGTGGCTCGTCCAGTCGGCGCCGACGCGCAGGCGCTCCGGCTTGGTGCTGTTCTGCCTGACCGAGAGCCAGTCGAGGACCTTCACGGAGTCCTTCGGGGCGGGCTTGGGCGCCGCCCCGGCGGTGGACGTCAGGGCGGTGGTCGTGAGAACCACGGACACGGCGGTCAGCGCACAGGCGGTGAGCCGGCGTGAGCGGATGCGCAGCATGGAACCTCCAGGGAGTGAGGAGCGCGAACGAGCCCACCTCAACTCCGCCGCGACCTCCTGGGCAATTGCCACCGGCACGACATCACCCGCGTGGTCGCGCACTGTCACCCCGTCAGCGGGGTGGCCAGGCGTCACCCCACGCGGCGTCGCGGGCCGCCTTGTAGAGCGTGCCGTGCCGCTTGGTCACCGTGTCGCGGCGCAGCCCGTCGCCCTCGGTGCACAGGTCCAGCAGGACCTGGCCCTTGCGGATCTGGGGCTTGCGGGTGACCCGGGCCGGGGCGGGCGCGACCGGGAACCGGGTCGCCACGACGTAGGAGAACTTCTCGTCCTCGTACGCCAGTGAGCCGCCCTTGACCTGGCGGTGCAGGGAGGAGCGGCTGACGCGGGCGGCGAAGTGGCACCAGTCGGTGCCCGGCTCGATGGGGCAGGCGCCGCTGTGGGGGCAGGGCGCGGCGATGGTCAGCCCGGCGGCGATCAGCAGGTCGCGGGCGGCGATGATCCGGGCGTAGCCGTCGGGGGTGCCCGGCTCGACGATCACGACGGCCCGGGCGGCCCGGGCGGCCTCGGTGACGAGGGCGGTGCGGTCCTGCTCGGTGAGCTCGTTGAGGACGTACGACACGGTGACGAGGTCGGTGCTCTCGACGCGGAGCGCCGCGCCGATACGGGCGCGCTGCCACGTGGCGCCCGCCAGGGAGGGGATGCCCGACGCGGCCGCCAGCTCGCGGCCCAGCACCAGCGCCGGCTCGGCCCAGTCCAGCACGGTCGTGCGCGCCGCGGCGTCCCACGCTTCGGCGACCGCCCAGCTCGCCGCGCCCGTCCCGCCGCCGATGTCGGTGTGCGTGCCCGGCACCCACTCCGGGGCGGCCTCCCGCAGCGCGTCCAGGGCGGCCCGTACGGCCTCGAAGGTCGCGGGCATCCGGTACGCGGCGTAGGCGGCGACGTCGGACCGGTCGCGCAGCACGGGGGCGTCGGTCGGGACGCTGCCCCGGTAGTGGGCGATGAGCCGGTCGACGGCCTGCGCCGCCTGCGTCGGCGGGAGCCCGTCGAGCAGCCCGGCGAGGGCGCCGCGCAGGGCTTCCGCGGTGGAGAGGTGGGCGTTCACCGATACATGGTAGGCGGGCGGGCCGGTCCCTCCGGAACGGCCGGAAACGGCCCCGGCCCGTGCGACGCGAACTGCTCGGCGGCCTGCGGCAGTTGCTACGCTGGCCGCCCGTCGGACCGGGTGGGGGACCATGAGACAGAGGATCGTGCGCATGGCCCTGGTGGCCGGTGCGGCCGTCCTGGCCCTGCTGGTCCTGCTCGCCACCTGCGGAACGGACGACGAGCCCACGGCCCCCTCCGCCACGAGGGCCGCACGGTCCGCCCCGCCCGTCACCCGGCTCACCGTCCCCGGCGCGTACGACACCTCCCGGGGCTGGGAGGTCACCGGCCTCTCCCCCGAGTACGTCATCGCCCGCGCCACCGGAGTGATCGCGTACCTGGAGCGCGTCAACGGCACCCGGTACCGCCTCCGCACCCTCGACGCGCGGACCGGGCGCCACGGCTGGGCGGGCAGGCCCTGGCGGCCGCTCGGGGGCCCGGAGGCCGTTCCCGGGCTGCTGGCCGTGGCCAAGGAGGACCGGCAGTTCTTCGTGACCTGGTCGTACGGCCGGACCGGCGACGACCCGCTGACCACGGCCGGCAGCTTCGTGTCGCTCGACGTGTACGACGCGGCCGACGGCTCCCGCCGGCGCGTGGAGGTGCCCTGGGCCGACGTACCGATAGTGACCGGCAGCGGGCCCGGCGTACTGATCAGCGACGGCCGGGCGAGGAGCGCGGTCGTCGCCCCGGACACCGGCGAGGTGAGCGTCGTCCCGCCGCAGCGCCTGGGTCACCCCAAGGGCTGCGCCGAGTGCCGGCGGCTGACCGCCGTGCGCGGGGTGACGGCCAAGGGCCTGCTGGTGAGCGGTGCGCGGGGGTTCTGGGTGCCCGGCGGTTGGTTCAGCCGCGACCGGGCCCCGGCGGGCGCGGACCCCGCGAGCGGGGTGCCCGCCTCGGTGACGTCCGGGCACGTGCTGGCCCGGTGGCGGGGCAAGAAGGGCGCGGCGCGGGCGGCCACGCACGACATCTGGGCGGTCCACGAGGCGCGGACGGGCAGGCCGCTGGTGAAGGCGGAGTGCCGGAGGCCGGCGATCGAACCGGGCGAGTACCCGCAGGCGGTGGTGTCGCCGGGCGGGCGGTACCTGATCGCCGGGAGCCTCGCCTTCGACCTGGACGCGCGGACCGGCCGGTGCTTCGAGGAGGCGGACGGTTCCAAGCCGCTGACGCTGACCACCGTCACGGACGGCGGTGTGGCGTACGGCGCGAGCGGCGCCCGCAGCGCGGCGGACGCCCTGGCCGGCGGTGGCAGCCCGGTCGCCGTGGACCTGGCGACCGGGGTGCCCGAAGCGCTCGCGCCGAGTGTGCGGCTCCCGGCGGCGGAGGTGGCCGGCGTGGGTGTCTTCCGCTGGACGGACGCACGCGACCGCGTCCACCTGACCGGTTACGGGCGGCGCGGCTGAGGGCCCTGCGCCACTGGCCGCCCTAGTGCTCCTGTGGTTCCTTCCGCCACGGGCGGCACAGGCCCAGGAAGCAGGCGACGGAGCCCAGCGCGCAGGTGAGCTGGACCACGGCCATCGGGACCGCCGTCGCCTCGCCCGCGATGCCGACGAGCGGTGAGGCCACCGCGCCGACCAGGAACGAGGACGTGCCCAGCAGCGCGGAGGCGGAGCCGGCCGCGTGCGGGGTGCGCATCAGGGCCTGGGCGTTGGTGTTGGGCAGCGCCAGGCCCATCGCCGACATCAGGACGAACAGCCCGGCCGCGACGGGCACCAGGCCGACGGGGCCGAAGACCCCGCTGGTCATCAGCAGCAGCGCCCCGGCCGCCAGGGCGATCACCGCGAGGCCGAAGCCGAGCACCTTGTCCATGCTGACCCGGCCCACCAGCAGTTTGCCGTTGATCTGCCCGACCGCGACGAGCCCGACGGAGTTGACGCCGAACAGCAGGCTGAAGGTCTGCGGCGAGGCCCCGTAGATCTCCTGGACGACGAACGGGCTGGCCGAGATGTAGGCGAACAGGGCGGCGAAGGCGAGGCCGCCGGCGAGCATGTAGCCGGAGAAGACCCGGTCGGCGAGCAGTCCGCGCATGGTGCGCAGCGCCTCGCCGACCCCGCCGCCGTGCCGCCGGGCGGGCGGGAGGGTCTCGCCGAGCCACTTCCAGACGACGAACGTGAGCAGGACCCCGACGAGGGTGAGGGCGTGGAAGACCCCGCGCCAGTCGGTGACCCGGAGGATCTGGCCGCCGATGAGCGGGGCGACGATCGGGGCCGCACCGGAGATCAGCATGAGGGTGGAGAAGAAGCGGGCCATCTCGACGCCGTCGTACAGATCACGGACCACGGCCCGGGCGATCACGATGCCGGCCGCGCCCGCGAGGCCCTGGAGCAGCCGGAAGGCGATGAGCAGTTCGGGGGTCGGCGCCAGGGCGCAGACGGCGGTGGCGGCGATGTAGACGAGCATGCCGACGAGCAGCGGGCGGCGGCGCCCCCACTTGTCGCTCATCGGCCCGACGACGAGCTGGCCGGCCGCCATGCCGGCGAGGCAGGCGGTGAGGGTGAGCTGGATGGTGGCGGCGGGCGCGTGCAGGGCCTGGGTGACCTCCGGCAGGGCCGGGAGGTACATGTCCATGGACAGCGGCGGCAGTGCGGTGAGCCCGCCGAGGACCAGCGTCACGAGCAGCCCCGCCCGCCGGGCGGCGGCGGGCGGGGCTGCGGGCGGCGCCCCGGCGCCCAGGGGGTCACCGGGCGCGGTGGAGGCCGGTGTGGCGGCCTGCGGGCGTTCGGTCGGTATGTGTCCTGGCGTGCTCGGGCCGCTCTCCGGCATCTCATCTCCTGTTGTGAGGTCCGGCCCTATGCTCTCAGCTCGACGCCAGTCGTTGAAACCTCAAATGTCACACGGGCTTGAGGCCCGGGTCACCCGCCTCGGTGACGAACGAGGCGGCCGTGGTCACCGGCGCGCCGGGCGTCGTCACGGCGGAGACGGTCCGGTAGTCGGCCCGGGCCCGCTCGCCGGTCAGGGTGACCTTCAGATAGCCGCGCCGCCCGTTGTAGAACTTCAGGTGCGGGTTGGCCCGGGTGAGGTTGTCCCAGTTGGCGGGCCGGTCGGCGCCGTCCTTGCCGCTGGCGATGGACGTGGCGACGAGCTCGGTGCCGACGGTCCGCGAGGCCGGGTCGTCGAAGTCGGCCTTCAGGTCGAACGCGTAGCCGACGTGCACGTCGCCGGTCAGGACGACGAGGTTCTCGATCCCGGCCGCCGCCGCGCCGTCCAGGACGCGCCTCCGGGAGGCGGGGTAGCCGTCCCAGGCGTCCATGGAGAGCTTGAAGTCGGGGGTGGGGACGTTGCGCCGCTGGGCGAAGGTGACCTGCTGGGGGACGACGTTCCACACCG
The DNA here is from genome assembly GCF_040674455.1 of Streptomyces sp. NPDC049837. Classification (NCBI taxonomy): domain Bacteria; kingdom Bacillati; phylum Actinomycetota; class Actinomycetes; order Kitasatosporales; family Streptomycetaceae; genus Streptomyces; species Streptomyces sp. NPDC049837. Next base: position 213,596 of record NZ_JBFAMP010000006.1, read on the forward strand.
CGTCGGACTCCTGCCACCCGTCGAGCAGCCAGCGTTCCTGCTCGGCGCCGGTCATGGTGCGCGAGGGGTCCTCGGACTCGGGCCCGGGGGTCTGCCAGCCGTCGCCGTACGCCTGGTTGGAGCGGTACTGGCGGGTGTCGAGGATGTCGAACTGGGCGAGGCTCCCGAACCTCAGCCGCCGGTACAGCCGCATGTCGGGGCCGGCCGGCCGCTGGGGGGTGCGCAGCGGCTGGTTCTCCCAGTAGGCGCGGTACGCGGCGGCCCGGCGCAGCAGGAACTCCTCGGGCGGTACGTCGTTCTCGGGGATGCCGCCCGCGTAGTTGTTCTCGGTCTCGTGATCGTCCCAGGTGACGACGAAGGGGTGCGCGGCGTGCGCGGCCTTCAGGTCGGGGTCGGACTTGTAGAGGCCGTAGCGCAGCCGGTAGTCCTCCAGGGTGATGGTCTCGCGGTTGAAGTGGGCGGGGAGCCGGCGGTCGGTGTAGTTGCGGGCGCCGCCGGTGGCGTTGACGGCGTACTCGTACAGGTAGTCGCCGAGGTGGAAGACGGCGTCGAGGTCCTCGTCGGCGAGGTGGCGGTACGCGGTGAAGTAGCCGTCGTGGTACGCCTGGCAGGAGACGGCGGCCAGTTTCAGCTCGCCGGGGCGGGCGCCGGGGCGGGGCGCGGTGCGGGTGCGGCCGGCGGGGCTGATCCAGGTGCCGGCGCGGAAGCGGTAGTGGTAGACGCGGTCCGCGTCGAGGCCGGACACCTCGGCGTGGACGCTGTGGTCGAGCTCGGGGTGGGCGGTGGCGTGCCCGCGTCTGACGATCCGGGTGAACCGGTCGTCGTGGGCGAGCTCCCAGCGGACCTGGACGCGGGCCCGGGGCATGCCGCCGCCGGGCTCGTAGGGGCGGGGCGCGAGGCGCGTCCACAGCAGGACGGAGCCGGGCAGGGGGTCGCCCGAGGCCACGCCGAGCGTGAACGGGTCCTCGGTGATCGTCCGGGCATCGGCCTCGGCGGCGTGGGCGCTGCCCGGGAGGTTCACCGAGAAGGCGAGCGCGGCGGCGGCCCCGGTGACGGTGAGGAAGCCGCGGCGGCCGAAGTGGCGGGCGGCGGCGCGGAGTTCGGGTGAGTGGTGAGCACTGGACCGGTCTGCGGGCGTCATGGGCCCCTCCCCTGATGGCGTGTGTCAGGGGCATCTCAGTAGCACTGATTGTCGGGTACACAACATCCACATGTCGGCCACATGAGTTCCGCGTGCCGGACTCTCCCGTACGCTGCGGCCCATGAGCGCTGTACGGAGGATCGCGGTGGTGACGGGGGCCGGCTCGGGCATCGGCCGGAGCGTGGCGCTGGCGCTGGCCGAGGACGGCTGGGACCTGGCACTGGCGGGCCGCCGGGCGGAGCCACTCCGGGAGACGGCGTCGCTCGCCGGCGCGGACGACGCCCTCTGCGTCCCGACCGACGTGACGTCGCCCGACGCGGTGACGGCCCTGTTCGCGGCCGTCCGGGACCGGTTCGGCCGCGTGGACCTGCTCTTCAACAACGCGGGCACCTTCGCCGGTGGCGGCACGCCGGTCGAGGACCTCGATCACGAGACGTGGCGCTCGGTCGTCGACGTCAACCTGACGGGCGCGTTCCTGTGCGCACAGGCCGCGTACCGCCAGATGAAGGAGCAGTCGCCACAGGGCGGCCGGATCATCAACAACGGCTCGATCTCGGCGCACGTGCCCCGGCCGCACTCGATCGCGTACACCGCGACCAAGCACGCCATGACCGGCCTGACGAAGTCGCTGTCCCTGGACGGCCGCCCCTACCGCATCGCGTGCGGCCAGATCGACATCGGCAACGCGGCGACGGACATGACCCGGCGCATGGAGACCGGCATCCTCCAGGCGAACGGCCAACTGGCGGTCGAGCCGGTCATGGACGCGGCGGACGTGGCCCGCACGGTGGCCCACATGGCGGCCCTGCCGCTGGAGGCCAACGTCCAGTTCGCGACGGTGATGGCCACGACGATGCCCTACATCGGCCGCGGCTGACCCCGCCGGGCGTCACCCCGGGCGCTACGCCTGGCCCGTCTCGAAACGGCTCACCTTCCCGCCCTCGACCATGAACCGCCACGCCGTCCGCATCTCGCCCCAGGTGTCGTTGCGGTAGTTGACGACAAGGGCGCGGCCGTCGGCCTCCTGCGACTCGATGTCCATGTGTCCGTTGGCGGAGAAGATCTCCCGCTCGGCCCACTGCCGGAGGTCCCGGTCGGAGCCGTCATCGGACATGGTGGCGTCGGGCGTGAGCGCTTCGTAGAACGCCTGCTGGTCGTGGGCGTTGACCGCCGTCACGAAGACACGTACGGCGGGGTCGGTGAGCCGGTTGGGGGCGATGGTCACGGGGTCTCCTCGGGTGAGCGGGTACGCGGGTGCCTCAGCCGTACACCCCCGTACCCCGCTCCCCGTGGACCTTGCGCCACCCGTGGCGCGTCAGTCCACCCCGGCGGACGGGTCCTGGGCCCGCCTAGGCCCCGCCCGGGCGCCGCTCGCACGCCGCCGCCACGTCCGCCAGGTCCCGCTCGACCGCCTTGGCGACGGCCCTGCGCCCGAGACCGCCGAGGAGCCTGGCGAGCAGGCCGCCGAGGCCGCCGGGCGGGCGGGCCGTGAAGGAGGTCCGTACCAGCGTCTCGCCCGGCGCGGTCTCGCGGACCGTGAACTCGGAGACGTAGTGCGTGCCCCGCGAATCGGCCTCCACCACATAGCGGGAAGGGGCCTGGCAGGCCGTCACGTACAGCTCCTCGGTGGCCTCCTTGCCGAACATCCGGCGCGTCTCCCGCCACCGCGTGCCCGCCTGGAAGGGGCCCTCGGTGAGCACCTCCACCCGGGTGACGCCGCTCAGCGTGCCGGGCATGCCGTGCAGGTCGGTGAGCGCCTCCCAGACGCGGTCGCGCGGGGCGGCGATGCGCCGTTCGACGGTGACGGCGGTGACCTGTGGTGTGTGGTCCATGTCGGGATTGTCACCGAACCGGCCCAGTACCCGCCCGGTGACGCGCGAACCCGGGCCGTACGGGCCGCCACCCGGGCGTTTCTCCCACCCCGCGAGTGACTTCGCCCACCGCACACGTGAGGAACAGTGGTGTTTTCGCGGCGGTCGGCTCTGCAATCCTCGCTAGTGATCCCGGGCGGAAACGGGCACCGAGCCCGAGCCCATGAGTGGAGACTCCCGTGGATATGCGTTACGAGGCCTACTGCCTCACAGACTCGCTCTTCTACGACACGCCCTTCCGTGTCCGGCCGGCGGACGGCGAGATTCCGGTCACTGACGGCGAGAGCGACGGCGCGGACAGCGTAGTCGGCGTAAACGACGGGGGCGGCGACTTCCGGCAGGCCCGGTGCCCGGTGCCCGACACGTGGACGCGGTCCGAGCTCGAAAACTGGGTGTTCTACCACCCCGACGGCGCCGATCTGCCCGCGCAGGGCTGGAAGATCCACGTCTCCGCGAGCCTCGACAACGCGCAGGAGATCCTCGACGCGGTGTGGGACTACTGCGTCCCCCGGCGGATCGCCTTCAAGTTCCTCCACGGCATGGACGCCCTGTTCAACGCCAACATCAAGTACGCGTGGCGGGGCGCGAGCGGCAAGTTCGTGACGATCTACCCGGTGGACGAGGCCGCCCTGGAGCGGGTGCTCACCGACCTGGACGGCGTCCTGCACGGCCGGCCGGGCCCGTACATCCTCAGCGACCTGCGCTGGGCGTCCGGACCGCTGTACGTCAGGTACGGGGGCTTCGCCCAGCGCTACTGCGTCTCGCCCACGACGGGCGAGACCGTGCTGGCGATCGAGGACGAGTCGGGACGGCTCGTACCGGACCTGCGGGCGCCGGTGTTCCAGGTGCCCGACTGGGTGACGCTGCCCGCCTTCCTGGAACCCCACGTCGCCGAGCGGGCCAGGACGACGGTCGCCGACCTGCCCTACCGGATCGAGAAAGCCCTGCACTTCTCCAACGGCGGCGGTCTCTACGCCGGTCAGGACACCCGCACCGGAGAGCGGGTCGTCCTCAAGGAGGCCCGGCCGTACGCGGGGCTCACGCTGGACGGTGCGGACGCGGTCACCAGGCTGCACCGCGAGCGGGAGGCCCTGGAGCGGCTTCGCGGCCTCGACGGCGTACCCGCGCTGCGCGATCACTTCGTCCTGGGCGACCACCACTTCCTGGTCGAGGAGTTCATCGACGGGCAGCCGCTCACCGACGTCTTCCGCGAGCGGTACCCGCTGTCGCCGTCGGACGGCGACGACACGGCGGCCGTCGCCTACACCTCGTGGGCCGTCGACCTCGTGGAACGGGTGGAGCGGGCCGTCGCCGCCGTGCACGAGCGGGGCCTGGTCCTCGGTGACGTCCACCCGTCCAACATCCTGGTCCGCCCCGACGGCCGGGTGGTGCTGATCGACTTCGAGGGCACGGCGGACGCGGCGGAGCAGCGCCCGCAGTCCCTCGCCGCCCCCGGGTTCATGGCGCCGGAGGACGTGACCGGGTTCGACATCGACCGCTACGCCCTGGCCTGCCTGCGCCTGCACATGTTCATGCCGCTGACCCCGCTGATCGCGCTGGACACGGCCAAGGCCGGGCAACTGGCGAGAGAGGCCCGCCGGACGTTCCCGGTACCCCCCGCCTTCCTGGAGGAGGCGGTGCGGGTCATCACCGGAGGCGGCAGTGGTACGGCGGCAGAGGCCGACGGCGGGGCGCGCCCGGAGGCAGACCACGACAGTTGGCTGCGCGCCCGGGAGTCCATGGCCGCCGCCGTCCTGGCCGCCGCCACACCGGACCGCGACGACCGGCTCTTCCCGGGCGACATCGAGCAGTTCAGGGCGCCGGGCGGGGGCCTGGGCGTCGCGTACGGCGCCGCCGGTGTGCTGTACGCGCTGGACGCGACCGGTGCCGGGCGCCACCCGGAGTACGAGGAGTGGCTCGTACGGCAGGCCCTCGGCCCGGAGCCGGGGACCCGCTTCGGCTTCTACGACGGCCTGCACGGTGTCGCGTACGTGCTCGACCACCTCGGTCACCGCGACGAGGCCCTGAAGGTCCTCGACCGGTGCATGGGCGACGACCAGTGGCGGGAGCTGGGCCTCGACCTGCATGGCGGCCTGGCGGGCATCGGCCTGAACCTCCAGCACTTCGCCGCCGTCACCGGCGACCCCGCGTTCCACGACGCCGCCATGACCGTCGCCGGGATCGTGGCCGGCCGGCTCGGCCCGGCCGACGGCGTACCGGAGACCAGCGGCGGCAAACACCCGTACGCCGGACTGATGCGCGGCTCCTCGGGACCGGCCCTGCTGTTCGTCCGGCTGTACGAGCACACCGGCGACCCGGCCTTCCTGGAGCCGGCCGCCACCGCGCTGGACCAGGACCTGCGCCGCTGCGTCGTCCGCAAGAACGGCGGGCTGCACGTCGACGAGGGCTGGCGGACCGTGCCGTACCTCGCCGAGGGGAGCGCGGGGATCGGCCTCGTCCTGGACGACTACCTCGTCCACCGCCGGGAGGACCGGTTCATGACTGCGGCCGCCGAGATCCGCAGGGCGGCGTCGGCGCAGTTCTCCGCCGAGTCGGGGCTCTTCCGCGGCACGGCCGGGATGATCCTCGGCCTCAGCCGCGCCCATCCGCCCGGCACGGCCGCCGAGCGGGACCCCGAGGTCGCCGGCCATGTGCGCCACCTCTCGCGGCAAGCCCTCACCCACCGGGGACACCTGGTCTTCCCCGGCGAGCAGCTCCTGCGGCTCTCGATGGACCTGGCCACCGGCAGCGCCGGCGTGCTGCTCGCCCTGGGCGCCGCCTTCCACGACGCCCCCGTACACCTGCCGTTCCTTCCGCCGGCCGCCGCCGGCGGGACGCGGCACACGGCCGAACCATCCGTCCCAGCGAAGAAGGGAGGTGACATCACATGACGCTCCTCGATCTGCAGGGCCTGGACATGCCGGACTCAGAACTCGGCAACGGTGGCTCCGGCTCCAACTCGTCGTTCATCTGCGTCCGCGTGAGGATCAAGCTCGGCAAGAAGAAACTCCTCAGGGTCAACGTCCTGTGAACAGAGGCGGGGGCGCTCGGAGCGTCCCCGCCGTACCCATCGGCCGAATCGGTCAGAGGTCGGTCAGGAGGACCACGTGGACCGACGCGCTGCGGACCGCCTGCTGCTGGCGGCGTTCCGGCGGAGTGGCCCCTGGGTGGGTGTCATGGTGATCACGTCACTGCTGATCAGCGGTGCCGGTGTCGTGCTGCCCGCCGTCATGGGGCAGACCCTCGACGCCGTGCTCGGCGGCCATGACGCGGCACGGTGGCTGTCCCTGACCGCCGGGTTGATCTTCGTCCTGGTGGTCTGTGAAACGCTGGACGACTTCGTGAGCGACGTGGCCGAGGCCCGCTCCACCGCGTGGCTGCGCCACACGCTGCTGAAACACGTCCTCGCGCTCGGCACCCGCGCCACCCGCCGGTTCGAGCCGGGCGACCTGGTCACCCGCCTCGTGGGCAACGCCTCCGAGACCGGGCAGGTGGCGGCCGGCCTCATCTGGGTCGTCATGAACCTCGTGCCACCGGTCGGCGCCGTCGTCGCCCTGGCACTCATCGACCCCTGGCTGTGCCTCACCTTCGTCGTGGGACTGCCCGTCCTGGTGCCCTTGATACGCGCCTTCATCCGTGACATCTCCGACCTCAACGACCGTTACCTCACCACGCAGGGCAGGATCGCGGCACGGCTCACCGACGCCCTGACCGGAAGCCGGACGATCGCGGCGGCGCGGACGGTGGACCGCGAGACGCGCCGCGTGCTCGCCCCCTTGCCGGAGCTGCACCGGCACGGCATGGGGATGTGGCGCTCCATGGCCCGGATGTCGGCCCGGGAAACGCTCATCGTCCCCCTGCTGATGGTCGCCGTGCTCGCCGTGGCGGGCCTGGAACTGTCGCACGGCCGCATCACGCCCGGAGACGTGCTGGCGGCCAGTCAGTACGTGGTCATGGCCACCGGCCTGAGTTCGGTGGTGGGTACCCTGAACCAGCTCGTGCAGGCGCGTTCGGCGGCCGGGCGGCTCGCCGAGGTGCTCGCCGAACCGCCCGTGGAGTACGGCTCCGAGCGCCTCCCCGAGCCCCTGGACGGCGGCGGACGGCTGGAGTTCCGCGGCGTCACCGTGCGCGTGGGCGGCGACACCGTCCTCCAGGACCTCGACCTGACCCTGCCAGGAGGCTCCCTGGTCGCCGTCGTGGGGCGCTCCGGGGCGGGAAAGTCGCTGCTGGCCGCGCTGGCCGGCCGGCTCGTCGACCCGGACGAGGGCGACGTACTGCTGGACGGCGTGCCGCTGCGCCGGGTGGACCGCACCGAGCTGCGGCGGGCGGTGGGGTACGGGTTCGAGCGGCCCGCGCTGCTCGGGGAGACCTTCGCCGACGCGATCGGCTTCGGGCCGCGCACCCCGTCCAGGGACGAACTGGTGGACCATGCCACGGCGGCCCGGGCGGACGCGTTCATCCGGCACATGCCCGACGGCTACGGCACCCGGCTCGCCGACGCCCCCATGTCGGGCGGCGAGGTGCAACGCGTGGGGCTCGCCCGGGCGTTCACGCAAGCCGAGCGGGTGCTTGTGCTCGACGACGTCGCCGCCAGCCTCGACACCGTGACGGAACACCACATCAGCCAGGTGCTCACCGGCGCCCTGGCCGACCGCACCCGGCTCATCGTCACGCACCGGGCCTCCACCGCCGCCCGGGCGGACCTCGTCGTGTGGCTCGCCGACGGTGGCGTCCGCGCGCGGGGGCGGCACCGGGACCTGTGGGCGGAGCCCGGTTACCGCGCCGCGTTCCGGCCGGACCCCGCCCCGGGGAAGGAACCGGGTTCCGCCCCGCCGAAGGAGCCGCTGAACGCGGTGGCGGGAGGCGCGCGGTGAACGGGCGGCCCGGCGCGATCCTCCGCTCCGCACTGCGCCGGCGGAGCCGGGAGCACCTGCGGCTCACGGGCTGGTCCCTGGTGCAGGCGGTGCCGGGCTTCCTGTCCGGCCTCGCCGTCGCCCGCGCCGTCGACCAGGGCTTCCTCGCCGGGCGGCCCGCCGTCGGCTTCACCTGGCTGGGCGTGCTGGCGGTCGTCTTCGTCGTCGGGGCGTGGGCGACCCGGCACGCCGTCCTGGGACTGGCCGCGCTGGTCGAGCCGTTCCGGGACGAGATGGTCACCCTCGTGACCACCGGCACGCTGCACCGCTCCACCGAGCTGGGGCGGCCCGCCGACACGGCCGGGGTGGCGCGCCTGACCGAGCACGTGGAGATCGCCCGGGAGGCGTACGGCGCGGTCGTCATGTTCGTCCAGGGCTTCGCCATCACGGTGGTGACCGTGACGCTGGGGCTGGCCACCCTGGACCCCGCCTTCCTCGTCCTGGTCCTGCCACCGCTGCTCCTCGGGCTCGGGCTGTTCCTCGCGGCCCTGCGGGCGATGGCGGCCAGGCAGCGGGCGGTCATCCTGGCCAACGAGGGCATTTCCGAGACCGCGAGCGCGGTGACCGGCGGGCTGCGGGACGTGGTCGCGTGCGGTGCCGAGGAGCGCGTCCGCGCCCGGACCGGCGCCGAGGTGGACGCCGCCGCGCGGGCCACCCGGGCCCTGGCGCGGCTCACCGCACTGCGCACGGCCGCCCTGGGGATCGGCGGCCGGGTGCCGCTCGTCCTCATCCTGGCCGGGGCGCCCTGGCTGGTGCGCAACGGCGTGACGGCGGGCGCGGTCCTGGGAGCGCTCACCTATGTGTCGCAGAGCCTGAATCCGGCGCTTCAGAACTTCATCGAGGAACTCGGCAGCAGCGGGCTGTGGCTGCTGGTCACCACGGGCCGGATCGCGGAGGTGGCGCCCGAACCGTCCGCAGCCGCCGAGGCGCGCCCCGGGCCGTCCCCGCGCCCCCGCGACTCGCGCGTCGAACTGCGCGCCGTCACCTTCGGCTACGCCCGCTCCGCCGCCCCGGTCGTCCAGGACCTCGACCTCGTCCTGTCCCCCGGCGAACACCTCGCCGTGGTCGGCCCGAGCGGCGCGGGGAAGTCGACCCTCGCCGCGCTGACCGCCGGGGTCCTCGCACCGCAGGCCGGCGAGGTGCGCCTGGGTGGTGCACCGGTGGCGGCCCTGGACGGCGACGACCTGGCCCGGCACCGGGTGCTGATCCCGCAGGAGGCGTACGTCTTCGCCGGCACGCTCCGCGAGAACCTCACCTACCTCGCGCCCGGTGCCGCCCCTGCCGAGGTGGAGGCGGCGGTCCGCGCGGTCGGCGCGGCACCGCTCGTGGAGCGCCTGGGCGGCTACGACGTGCCGCTGGACCCGAAGCGGCTGTCGGCCGGCGAGCGCCAGCTCATCGCCCTGGCGCGGGCCCTTCTCCCCGTACCGCGCCTGACGCTGCTGGACGAGGCCACCTGCCACCTCGACCCGGCCGCCGAGGCGGTCGCCGAGAGGGCCTTCGCCCGTGCCCCCGGCACCCTGGTCGTCGTCGCCCACCGCATCAGTTCGGCGCTGCGGGCCGGCCGGGTCCTGGTCATGGACGGTACGCGGGTCCGCGTCGGCACCCATGAGGAGCTGATGGCCGGCTCCGCGCTCTACCGCGACCTCGTCGGCCACTGGGACGCGGCGGACCCCTCGCCCGCCACGGCTCCGGCCACGTCCCCGGTCACACCCAGCCGGACTCCCGCGCTATCCGGATCGCGTCGATCCGGTTCCGCGCCCCGGCTTTCTTCGTGATCGCCGCCAGGTGGTTGCGGACCGTGGCCACGGACAGCGACAGCCTCGCGGCGATCTCCGCCGTGGGCGTGCCGTCCGCGGTCAGGCGCAGGACCTCCACCTCCCGAGGGGTCAGCGGATTGTCACCCGCCTCCAGCGCGGCCAGCGCGAACTCCGGGTCGATGAACCGCTGTCCCCGTACCAGCTTGCGCACCCCATGGACCAGGCGGTCGGCGGGGGCGTTCATGCTGATGACCCCGGCGGCGTGCACATCGAGCATGCGGCGGAGGTGGTCGGGAGTCGGCGAGGCCATCATCAGCAGCATCCGGCAGTCCGGCAGTCGGGCCGGCAGCTCGCCGTTCGCGGCGAACTCCTCGCCTTCCTCGCAGTCGACGTCGATCACGGCCACATCGGGCCGGCACAGCAGCGCCCTCGCCAGGACGTCGCCGTCCCCCTCGGCCTCGGCGACGACGTCGATGTCCTCCTCGCGGGAGAGCAGAGCGGCGAGCGCCCCCCGCACCAGGCGGGTCTTCCCTACGAGAAGAACACGGATCAATGTGGCTCCCTGCGGCCCCGATGAGACCTGGCCCCGAACATCATTATCCCCGCCCATGCCGGGAATTTCAGTCGGAGCAGCTCAGGGTGGTGCGGCTGGAGCCAAGGGGGACGAGGTGGGGATGAGGCAGACGAGTCGGGCTGTACGCCGGGTTCTGTGCCCCGGGACCTCGCGGTCGTCGGGGTGACGGCCATCCATCTAGGACCGGTGTTGCCACCGGCCTCGTGCGGTCTACCCGCGGACTCGGGCGGGCAGCCCTGATGCGTCCGCGCAGGGGCACCGAGGCACCCCCTCTTGACCTTGCTCCGGGTGGGGTTTACCTAGCCGCCTGAGTCACCTCAGGCGCTGGTGGTCTCTTACACCACCGTTTCACCCTTACCGAGGACCGAGGTCCCCGGCGGTCTGTTTTCTGTGGCACTGTCCCGCGGGTCACCCCGGGTGGCCGTTAGCCACCACCCTGCCCTGTGGAGCCCGGACGTTCCTCGGGGAGCCCCGAAGGGTCTCCACGCGGCCGTCCGCCCGGCTCGTCTGCCGTGTCGACCATGGTACCGGTCGGCCGGCGCGCGCTTGACCCTGTCGCGACGTCAACGTTTCTACTGAGTGTCATGCGGATCGGAGAGATCGCCGGCCTCGTCGGCATCACATCGCGTGCGGTACGCCACTACCACCACCTCGGGCTGCTGCCCGAGCCCCGGCGGCTGGCCAACGGCTACCGGGACTACACGCTGCGCGACGCCGTGCTGCTCGCACGGATCAGGCGGCTGACCGAGCTGGGGCTGGGCCTGGACGAGGTGCGGGACGTGCTCGCCGATGACGCCGGGCGGGAGCTCGTCGACGTACTGGAGGAGCTGGACGCCGATCTGGCGCGGCAGCAGGAGGAGATCGGGGCGCGGCGGGAGCGGCTGGGGGTGCTGCTGGAGCAGGCCAGGGCGGGGCGGCTGCCCGCCGAGGGGCCGGTGTCGCCGGGGCTGGCGGAGCTGTTCGGGGACATGGCGAGGGCGTCGGCGGAGCTGCCGGGGCCCGAGCCGGCGATGGCCGCCCGGGACCGGGAGATGCTCGCCCTGCTGGACACGGTGATGCCGGAGGAGGAGGGCGCCCGGCTGCTGGGCGCGATGCGGCGGATGACCGAGGAGCCGGGCGCGATGGAGCGGGCGTACGAGGTGTACGCGCTGCTCGACGCGCTCGCGGACGCGGCGGCCGACGACGTACGGGTGGAGGAGGCCGCGCGGGCGCTGGCGGCGCTGCTGCCGGACGAGGTGGTGCCGGACGACCTGGGGGATCTGGAGAACGGGTCGTTCCCCGGGGCGTTCTTCGCGGACTTCTCGGCCGCGCAGGCCGAGGCCGTCCGGCGGGCGCTGCGGATCGCCGGGGAGCGTGCGCGGTGAGACGGGTCCTGCGAGGGGTCGCGTACGCGGTGCTGCCCGCCGAGGTGGTGCTGGCGGTCCTCCTGGTGGCGGGGGTGCGGATACCGGGCGCGGCGCTCGTGGCGGCGGAGCTGGCGGCCTTGGCGCTGCTGGGGGCTGAGGTCCTGGTCTTCGTGCGGCTTCGGCGGCGCGGGCTGTCCCGGCGGGAGGCGGTGTACGAGCTGGTGCCGGAGCCGGTGGTGCGGCTGATCGGGCACGAGCTGCGGCTGATGGTGAGCCTGGTGCGGTGGGTGGCGCGGCGGCCGCACGGGACGGGCCCGGGGCTGCGGGCGTTCGGGCACGCGCGGGACCAGGCGGCGTACATGTACGGGTTCGCCTTCGTGTGCGTGGTGGAGACGGCCGGCATGTCGTACCTGCTGGCGTCCCGGCCGGTCGTCCACGCGGTGGTCCTGGTGCTGGACGTGTACACCGTGCTGTTCGTGGTGGGGCTGCACGCCGCGTCCGTGACCCGCCCGCACGTGCTGGGCGGGGGTGTGCTGCGGGTGCGGCAGGGCGGGCATGTCGATGTGTCGATACCGCTGGAGCGGATCGCCGCCGTGCGCCACGAGCTGCTGTTCTCGCACGAGAAGGAGGACGGGGTGCTCAATCTGGCGGTGGCCTCGCAGACGTCCGTCACCATCGAGCTCGCCGAGCCGGTCACGGCCGTGCGGCTGCTGGGCAAGCGGCACGACGTGCGTACGGTGCGGTGCCACGCCGATGACGCGCGGGCCCTGGTGGCCGCGCTCGGGCGGGCGCTCACGCCGGGGCGAACAGCACCTTCGCCCGCCCCGGATCGGCTTGCGTGAGCCGTACGCGCAGCCGTTGCCCCAGCGGGAGCGCCTCGTTGCCGCTCTCCACGCGACCCACCACCGCCGGGGCCTCCAGGTGGACGGTGCCGACCGCCGGGTCCCGGTCGTGGACGTCGATGACGTACGCGTCGAAGACCTCGCCGACCCGGCCCTTGAGCAGGGCGGCCTCCACGATGTCGACGCACTCCCGCTCGACGGTGCCCGCTCGGCGTGAGCCCTCCGCCATCCGCTGCGGGAGGCCGGGCAGGGCGGCCCGTACCCACTCCGGGGCGTCCTGCCCCGCCACGGCGGCCACGCACAGCTCGCCGGCGTACCGGTCGACGAGGCGGCGCAGCGGGGCGGTGCAGTGCGTGTACTCGTCGGCGACGGCGGCGTGGACGGCCGGTACCGGCGCCTTGCCGTCGGTGAAGACGGTGTAGCCGGCGCCGCGCAGGAGGGTGGTGCAGTCCTGGAGGAAGGCGGCGTGGCGGGTGTCGCGCGGGTCGAGGGAGCGGACGAGGGCGGCGTACGAGACGTGGTGCGGCCAGTCGATGCCGAGGGCCTTCGCGGAGTGCCGGAGCCGGGCGACGGCTCCCGAGGGCGCGGTGGGGAGGGTGCGGAGGATGCCGGTGCCGGCGGCGGTCATCAGGTCGGCGGCGGCCATGCCGGTCAGCAGGGAGATCTGGGCGTTCCAGGCGTCGGCGGGGCGCGGGGCGCGGTACTCCAGGAAGTAGGCGTCGTCGCGTTCGACGATCTCCTGCTCGGGGACGTTGAGGGAGATCCCGCCGCGCTCGATCTCCAGTCGTTCGCGCAGCGTGCCGATCTCGCGGAGGAGGGCGAGCGGCTCCTCGGCGGTGCCCGCGTCGAGCTGCTGCTGGACGCCCGCGTAGTCGAGCCGGGCGCGGCTGCGGACGAGGGCGCGGTGGACGTCGGTGGCGACGCGGCGGCCGTCCGCGTCGAGGTCGATGCGCCACAGGAGGGCCGGAGCGGTCCGGCCGGGGAGGAGACTGCCGGCGCCCTCCGAGATGACGGCGGGGTGGAGGGGGATGCGGCCGTCGGGGAAGTAGAGCGTCTGGACGCGGCGGTGGGCCTCGGTGTCGACCGCGCCGCCGGGGGTGACGAAGGCGGCGACGTCGGCGATGGCGTAGTGGACGCGGTAGCCGCCGTCGGCGCGGCGCGCGAGGTACATGGCCTGGTCGAGGTCGGTGGAGCCGGGCGGGTCGATGGTGAAGAAGGGGATGTCGGTCGCGTCCCGCCCCGGCAGGCGCGGGGACTTGGCGGCCGCCTCGGCCTCGGCGAGGACCGCGGGCGGGAAGGCGTCGGGGACGTCGAGCTGGGTACGCAGCGCGCGCAGGGCCGCCCGCAGGGGCGCCTCGGCCGCGCCGGTCACTCGCATCTGGCGGCGGGGCATGGGTCGAGCGTATGGCGCGGGGCACGGTGCGGCACTTTGTACGCTGGCGCGGGGCCGCACCCCCGTTCCGTACGTACCGAAGGAGAACCACCGTGCTCGTGCTGTTGCCGCCCTCGGAAGGAAAGGCCGCATCGGGGAGCGGCGCGCCGCTGGAGCCGGGGTCCCTGTCGCTGCCGGGGCTCGCGGCCGCGCGGGCGGCCGTGCTGGAGGAGCTGGTGGAGCTGTGCGCCGCCGACGAGGACAAGGCGCGTGAGGTTCTCGGGCTGAGCGAGGGGCTGCGCGGCGAGGTCGCGAAGAACGCCGGGCTGCGGACGGCGGGTGCCCGGCCGGCCGGGGAGATCTACACGGGCGTGCTGTACGACGCGCTGGGGCTGGCGACGCTGGACGCGGCGGCGCGGGAGCGGGCGCGGGAGTCGCTGCTGGTCTTCTCGGGGCTGTGGGGCGCGGTACGGGTGGACGACCGGATCCCGTCGTACCGCTGCTCGATGGGCGTGAAACTGCCGGGGCTGGGGGCGCTCGGGGCGTACTGGCGTACGCCGATGGCGGCCGTGCTGCCTGAGGCGGCCGGGGACGGGCTGGTGCTGGACCTGCGGTCGGCGGCGTACGCGACGGCGTGGAAGCCGAAGGGCGAGGTCGCGGCGCGGACGGCGACGGTGCGGGTGCTGCACGCGCCGACACGGAAGGTGGTCAGCCACTTCAACAAGGCGACGAAGGGCCGGATCGTGCGGAGCCTGCTGGAGGCGGGCGCGGCGCCGGGGTCGCCGGCCGAGCTGGTGGAGGCGCTGCGGGACCTGGGGTACGTGGTGGAGACGCCGGCGGCGGGGAAGTTGGACGTACTGGTGGACGAGATCCACTGATTGCACAGACTGCAACGTCCGTTGCGGGATGTGGTGCTGCCCGGCAGGATGGGGCCCATGACTGCCGCCCCGTCCGTGCTGGACCATGCCCCCGTCGTGCCGGTCGTCGTCATCGAGGACGCCGCCGACGCCGTGCCGCTGGCCCGCGCGCTGGTCGCGGGCGGGCTGCCGGCGATCGAGGTGACGCTGCGGACACCGGCCGCGCTCGACGCCGTCCGGGCGATCGCCGCCGAGGTGCCGGACGCCGTGGTCGGCGCGGGCACGGTCGTCTCGGCGCGGGGCGTGGCCGACGCGGTCGGCGCGGGGGCGCGGTTCCTGGTCAGCCCCGGCTGGACGGGCGGGCTGCTGGACGCGATGGAGGCGTCGGGCGTGCCGTTCCTGCCGGGCGTCTCGACGGCCTCGGAGGTCGTGGCGCTGCTGGAGCGCGGGGTGAGCGAGATGAAGTTCTTCCCGGCGGAGGCGGCGGGCGGCACCGCGTACCTGAAGTCGCTGGCCGGCCCGCTGCCGCAGGCCCGCTTCTGCCCGACGGGCGGCATCTCGGCCGCGTCGGCGCCGTCGTACCTGGGCCTGCCCAATGTGGGCTGCGTCGGCGGTACGTGGATGCTGCCGAGCGACGCGCTCGCGGCGCGGGACTGGGCCCGGGTGGAGTCGCTGGCGCGGGAGGCGTCGACGCTGCGGGTGTGCCGGCGTCAGGTGAACGCGACGTCGACGTGGTCGGCGACCGGGCGGTAGCCGAGGCGCTGGTAGAGCGCGGTGCTGGTCGGGTTGGCCACGTCGGCGAACAGCAGCACCTGGCGGGCACCCGCGTCCCGGGCGGCGCGGCTGACGGTGGCGGTCACGGCCCCGGCGTAACCGCGACCGCGCAGCTCGGGTGGCGTGTAGACGGGCGATACGCGGACCTGCCCGGCGACGAGCGGCGAGTGGGCCGCCATCGAGACGGGCCGGCCGCCGTCCTCCCACAGGTGGAGGCCGCCCTGTTCGACGCGGCGGGCGACGTTCGCGGTGTGGTCGACGGCCGGGTCCTCGCCGATGGCGGCGGCGAAGGCGCTCATCCAGGCGGCGGCCGGCGGTACGTCGGCGGCGGTGGCCAGGCGGGAGGCGCCGGGCGGCGCCGGGTGCGGCGGCGTGAGGTCGCCGAGCCGGAACAGCCTGGTGCGCCGGACGACGCTCCACCCGTCCGTACGGTCGCCGGTCCGCGCGGCGGCGAACGCCAGGGCGGGGCCGTCGCCGCCCCGCACGCCGTGGATGCCGTCCAGGATCCGGGCGAGCTGCCGGGCGGCCTCGTCCGGCATGGGCCCGAGCAGCGGGTGGTGGGGCGGGGTCCGTACGAACCCCGCCTCGACGGGCCCGCCGGGGGTACGGCGCCACCACCCGAACCAGGCGTCCTCGTCCCCGTACGCCCGGGGCCCGTACCGCCGCACCGTCTCGCCGACGGTGAGCAGCAGGGTGCAGCCGGCCGGGTCGGCGTCGAGGTACGGCCGCGCCTCGCGCCGGAACTCCTCGACGTCGCGGGTGACGTGCCAGCGGCCGCCTGCGCTCACCGCAGGTGGGACGTGTCGTTCAGGAGGCGCACCGAGGCGTTGCCGTCCTTGTAGTACGCCACCGCCGAGAGCGAGGCCGCCGAAAGCTCCATGCGGAACAGGGACTCCGGCGGGGCGCCCAGCGCCAGGCGGACCAGCGTCTTGATGGGCGTGACGTGCGTGACCAGCAGGACCGTGCGGCCCGCATGACGGGCGGTCAGTTGGTCGCGGGTCGCCCCGACCCGGCGAGCGACGGCCGCGAAGGACTCACCGCCCGTGGGGGCGGCCTTCGGGGAGGCGAGCCAGGCGTCCAGGTCGTCCGGGTACCGCTCCCGTACCTCCGCGAACGTCAGGCCCTCCCACGCGCCGAAGTCCGTCTCCCGCAGCCCGTCCTCGATCCGGACGTCCAGGCCGAGCCGGGCGGCGATCGTCGCGGCGGTCTGACGGCACCGGGCCAGCGGCGACGAGACGATCTCCTGGATCGTGCCGCGCGCCGCGAGCACGGCCGCGACCGCGTCGGCCTGCCGCCGGCCGACCGGGGACAGGTCGGGGTCACTGCCGCCGCTGCCCGAGAAACGCTTCTCCGGAGTGAGCGCGGTCTCGCCGTGCCGCAGCAGCACGAACGTGGCCGGCGCCCCGAGGTCCGCCGTGGCCGCCCAGCCGACGGGCGGGGTGCCTGCGGCGGTCGCGGTACGGCTCGCGGCCGCGGCGGCGGGCGCGGAGGACGCGGTTGCGGAGGATGCGGGCGCGGTGTCCGGTGCTACGGCGAGCGGGTCCTGCCCGGCCGCCGGCTCGGCGCTGAGGGGCTCGGGCGCGGTGCCGGTGCCGGTGCCGGTGCCGGTGGAGGTGCCGGTCGCGCTGGGCGTCGCTCCCGCGAGCGCCGCGCGGGCCTTCGCCGCGCCCGCCGCCGCGTCGCCGACCACGCGCGCCGCACCCGCGTCGAGGGCGGCCGCCGACGTGGACGGCTGCCACTGCTTGCCGTGCCGGCCCGCGTCCATCGCCTCGTTGGCGAGCCGGTCCGCGTGCTTGTTCAGCTCGCGCGGGATCCACTCGTACGTCACCTGCGACGGCGGGAAGATCCGGGCCGCCTCCGCCGCCAGCGGCTTCATGTCCGGGTGCTTGATCTTCCAGCGCCCCGACATCTGCTCCACGACCAGCTTGGAGTCCATCCGGACCCTGATCGTCGCGTCCGGCGCCAGCTCGCGGGCGGCCTTCAGCCCCGCCACCAGGCCCTTGTACTCGGCGACGTTGTTCGTGGCGACGCCGATGTACTCGGCCGCCTCCACCAGCGGCTCCCCGGACACCGGGTCCAGGACCACCGCCCCGTACCCCGCCGGGCCCGGGTTGCCCCGGGAGCCGCCGTCGGCCTCGACGATCAGTTCCCGCACGGCCCGCACGGCGGCAGTCATTACAGGCCCGACTCCGCCGTGCGCACCAGGATGCGGCGGCAGTTCTCGCACCGCACGACCGTGTCGGGCGCCGCCGCCCGCACGTCGTTGATCTCGGTGATGTTCAGCTCGATGTGGCAGCCCTCGCAGCGGCGCTGGTACAGGCGCGCCGCGCCGACCCCGCCCTGCTGCTCGCGGATCTTCTCGTACAGCTTCATCAGGTCGGCGGGGACCGAACCGGCCACCAGCTCGCGCTCCTTGGTGACGGACGCGGCCTCGCTGTCCAGCTCCTGCGTCGCGGCGTCCCGGCGGGCGACGGCGTCGTCGACCTTGGCCTGGACGGAGGAGACCCGCTCGGTCAGCTCGGCGACGCGCTCCTGCGCGGACTCGCGGCGCTCCATGACCTCCAGGACGACGTCCTCCAGGTCACCCTGGCGCTTGGCCAGCGAGACGATCTCCTTCTGGAGGTTCTCCAAGTCCTTGGGGGACGTGATCGCCCCGGAGTCCAGCCGCTGCTGGTCGCGGACGGCGCGCTGGCGCACCTGGTCGACGTCCTGCTCGGCCTTGGTCTGCTCGCGGGCGCAGTCGCTCTCCTCGGTCTGCGCGGCCACGAGCAGGTCGCGGAGCTGGGTGAGGTCCTTGTTCAGCGACTCGATCTCGGCGTGCTCGGGCAGCGACTTGCGCTTGTGGGCGAGCTGGGACAGGCGTACGTCGAGGGACTGGACGTCGAGGAGTCGGATCTGGTCGGCGGGCGCGGCGTTCAGTTGGGGGCTCCAGAAGAAGAGTGGTGGGACCACGGGTCGGTGACCGTCCTAGAGACGTGGACGCGCAAGTCCCAGCCGTGGCGGTCGGAAATCTCGTCGAGCTGGGCGGCGGCCAGCTCGCACCAGGGCCACTCGGTGGCCCAGTGGGCGGCGTCGACCAGCCCCAGCGGTGAGTGTTGGGTGGCCTCGGAGGCCGGGTGGTGGCGCAGGTCGGCGGTGAGGAACGCGTCCACGCCCGCCGCGCGTACGGCGTCGAAGAGGCTGTCGCCGGAGCCGCCGCTGACGGCGACGGTACGGACGGTGGCGTCGGGGTCGCCCGCGACGCGGATGCCCTGCGCGGTGGCGGGCAGCCGCTTGGCGGCGCGGGCGGCGAACTCTCGCAGCGTCTCGGGCGGGTCGACCTCGCAGATCCGGCCGAGGCCGTTCTCGGGTACGAGGGGCCCGGTGACACGCAGGTCGAGCGCGCCGGCGAGGGCGTCGGAGACGCCGGGGTCGGCGGTGTCGGCGTTGGTGTGCGCGACGTGCAGCGCGATGTCGTTCTTGATCAGCGTGTGGACGACGCGGCCCTTGAAGTGGCCGGCCGCGACGGTCGTCGTACCGCGCAGATAGAGCGGGTGGTGGGTGACGATCAGGTCGGCGCCGAGCGCGATCGCCTCGTCGGCGATCTCCTGTACGGGGTCGACGGCGAACAGCACGCGCGTGACCTCGGCGTCGGGGTCGCCGCAGACGGTGCCGACGGCGTCCCACTGTTCGGCCCGCTCGGGCGGCCAGAGGGCGTCGAGCTCGGCGATGACTTCAGACAGACGGGGCACGGAGGAAAGGCTACCTGCCCGCGTTCCCAGCCTGCACCGACGCCGCCCGCCCTGGCTCCGGGGCTCGCCGCTTCCGTTGTGGGCAGTCGTTCCACTGGGGGTCCCTCCCCCGTTGTGGGCAGTCGTCCCGCAGGGCTCACCCCCTCCCCGTTGTGGGCAGTCGTTCCGCAGGGCGATGGGGGTTCCCCCTGCTCGAGCGAAGCCGAGAGCTTGGGGGAGGGTGGGCACAACGGACTGGGGCGGTGCCTGTTCCCGGTGCCCCGGGGCGGTGCGGCTCGGTGGGCCGTGCCACCCCCCGTGGGTGGGGGGCGGGGCCCCTCCGGGCTCACCTCCTCGAGGCCGGCGGCCTTGGCTCTCTCGTAAGGGAGCCCCGGCTTCGCCGCCAACCTCTGCGGGGGCGACCCTGCACGGCCCCGCCCCGGCCGTCGGCCGGGTGCGGGGCGGTGGGTGGTGGGGTTACTTGACGAGGTCCGCGCGGAGGTCGTCGAGCACCTCGTTCGCGGCGGTGACGCCGAGGCCGAGGTACCAGGTCTCGTCCGGGACGTCCTTGGCCTGGCCCGACTTGACGGCCTTCAGGTTCTTCCACAGCGGGTTGGCCTGGGTGGTGTCCCGCTTGGTCTTCTTCGGGTCGCCGTACACGCCCGTGAAGATCCAGTCCGCGTCGGCGGCGTCGATCTTCTCCGGGCCGACCTCCGTGGCGAGGTCGTTGATCTGCTGGTTCTTCGGGCGCGGCAGGCCGACGTCCTCGAGGATCGTGCCGATGAAGGAGGCCTTGGCGTAGAGGCGGATGCGGTCCGGGAGGTAGCGGACCATGGAGACGGTCGGCTTCTTCGGGCCGATGTCCGTGCCGAGCTTCTTCGCCTTCGTCTCGTACGCGGCGAGCTTCGCCTTCGCCTCGGCGGTCTTGTCCAGGGCCGCGGCGTTGAGGAGGTAGTTCTCCTTCCAGGTGAAGCCGGGGCGGATGGAGAAGACCGTCGGAGCGATCTGGGACAGCTCCTTGTACTTGTCGGCGGCGCGCAGTTGGCTGCCGATGATGAGGTCGGGCTCCAGGTTGAGGATCGCCTCGAGGTTGAGGTTGTTGATGGTGCCGACGCTCTTGGGGTTGCCGGCGTCCTTCGCGAGGTAGGACGGGATGCCGTCGTCGCCCTCGCTCGGCGCGTAGCCGACGGGCTTGATGCCGAGCGAGACGACGTTGTCGAGCTCGCCGACGTCGAGGACGACGACCCGCTTGGGCGCGGCCTTCAGTTCGGTCTTGCCCATGGCGTGGGTGATGGTGCGCGGGAACTGGCCGGCCTTGGCGTCCGTGCCCATCGCGGCGGTCTTCGCCGCGGCGTCGCCGAAGTCCTTGCCGCCCTGCGCGACGGACTTCTTGCCGCCGTCGTCGCCCTTCGCCTTGTCGGCGGAGCCGCCGTCACCGCCTCCGCAGGCCGCGAGGGAGAGCGCGGCGGCGAGGGCTACGACGGCCGCGGTACCACGGCGGCGTACGGACACGGACATGTGTGCTCCTGGGGGGTCACCGCGTGACGACGCGGGGTTACTTAGGCAGACCTAACCCTAAGCATGCCCGGCCCTGCCAGCACAAATGCACCCCCTTTCTCAGGCGAACCAGGACATCGCCACCCTTATAGGTGAAGCGCGGAGGCTCTCGTTGTTCGGCTGGAAGTGCGATAACTACTTTCGGTCGCCGGAGGTGACGAATCGATGACAGCCTGTGCCATCGAGACCACCGCGGAGGACGACGGCGCGGTGTCGCGTGCGGGTTTCACGATCGCGGCGAACGGCGCCTACGCGGCGCGGCTGGCCGGTGACGGCGAGGCGCTCTTCCCTGAGCGGTGGACGCTCGACGGGCCGGAACCGTACGCGGTGCCGCTTCCGGCCGCGCAGCCCGAGGAGCCGCACGCGCAGCTCCTCCCGCTGGTGGACGGGCGGGTGCTGATCGGGCGCCGGACGGGCGGGCGGTACGTCTTCTCGCTGCTGTATCCGACCGGGCCGCGGACCGGTGAACTGCTGCTGGGCGCGGTGGAGTCGGCGTCGCTGCGGCTGCTGCCGCCGTCGCCGGACGGGGTGGGGGTGTACGCGCTGACGGCCCGGGAGCACTCGACGGGCGTCTGGCGGGTGACGGGCGGGGCGGGGGGTGGGCCCGAGCACGTCGCGGAGGTCGCAGGGCACTGTACGGGCGGGGCGTGGCTGGACCGTACGGGCCGGATGCTGGCGCTGAACCGGCGGCCGGCCGGCGGCGGGCCGGTGAAGGCGGTCGCGGTCGATCTGGAGCGGGGCGGCGAGGTGACCCCGCTGCTCCAGATCACGGACGGCAGCGACGACCGGGTGCTGCTGGCCGACCCGGACAGCGGGCTGCTGCTGATCCGGTCCGACGCGCCGTCACCGGGCCACCACCGGCTGGGCTGGGGGGTGCTGGGCAGCACGCTGCCGGTGCGATTCCCGGAGTGTCTGCGGCTGCCCGACGCGGCGGTGACGCCGTTCGCGATACAGCCGGGGCAGATGCTGACGCCGGAGGCGTGCGCCGTGGCGCTGCGGATCGACGCGGCGGCGGGGAGCTGGGTGGGGGTGTGGCGCCCGGCGGGACGGCGCCTGCACCAACTGGCGGCACCGGAGGGGTGGCTGGCGGGGGCGGGGCTGTGGAGCCGGGACGGGGTGCTGCGGCTGCCGTACGCGACGCGGGCGGTGCCGTGCGGCCTGGCGCGGGTGGAGGCGGCGGCCATGGCGGTGCCGGAGGAGCGCGTACCGCATCCCGCCACACAATCGGCACAATCGGAAGGCGCCGGCGGGGAACCGTCCGGACGCGCGGTGACTCCTGGTGTGTGCAAGCCGGTGCCGTTGCAGCAGGCACCGCTCACCGGCCGCACAGCCCGTGGATAGACTCTCGGGCCGCAACATCGTCAGCGATCACTACGGGGTGAACTTCCCACATGTCTGAAGCCAGCACCGACACGACCCACGGGCGACCGCAGGGGGACGCCGGCGGCTCCGGAAAGCACCGAGGGGGCGCGGCGTCGACCGAGGACGTGTCGACGCAGCCGCACGGCCGTCACCGCAAGGACCCGCACAACAGCGCGGCCTGACGGCACGACAGCCTGACAAGGGGCCGCTCCGGGGAGATCCTCCGGGGCGGCCCCTTTCGTCAGTCCTTCGCCAGGGACAGGACTTGGGTGGCGGCGAACGTCTCGCCGGGCGGGCGGGCGGCGTAGTAGGGCGAGAGCAGGGCGTCCAGTTCCTCGTACGAGAACGCTTCCTTGGCCGTGTCGAACTTCGCCGCCACCCTCGGCGCCTCCATCACGGCCACCATCCCGCCGTGGACGACGAGCAGTTGGCCGTTGACGCCGGCGGCGGCGGGTGAGGCGAGGTAGCCGACGAGGGGTGCGACGTGGTCCGGGGACAGCGGGTCCAGCTCCTGGCCGCCGGTGGGTTCCTTGAAGCCGGCGAAGACGTCCCGGGTCATCCGGGTGCGGGCGCGGGGGCAGATGGCGTTGCACGTGACGCCGTACTTGGCGAGCGCGAGCGCCGTGGAGGTGGTCAGGCCCACGATGCCGCCCTTGGCGGCCGCGTAGTTGGGCTGTCCCGCCGAGCCGGCGAGGTACGCCTCGGAGGAGGTGTTGACGATCCGGCCGTGGACCGGGGCCCCGGCTGCCTTCGCGCGCTCCCGCCAGTGGACGGACGCGAAGTGCGTGGTGTTGAAGTGGCCCTTGAGGTGGACGCGGATCACCGCGTCCCACTCGGCCTCGCTCATCGAGAAGACCATCCGGTCGCGCAGGATGCCCGCGTTGTTGACCAGGATGTCCAGTCGCCCGTACGTCGTCACGGCGAGGTCCACCAGGGCGCCGGCCGTCGCGTGGTCGGCGACGTCCCCGACGTGTGCCACCGCCCGGCCGCCCGCCGCCCGGATCTCGGTGACCACCTCGTCGGCGGCGTCCGCCGAACCCTCCCCGTAGTCGTTGACGACGACGGCGGCGCCGAGCCGGGCCAGTTCGAGGGCCTCCGCGCGGCCGAGGCCCCGGCCGGCACCGGTGATGATCGCGGAGAGGTCCCGTAGAGGCATGGTCATGGGATCTCCTCCTCAGATCTCGACGCAGGTACGCAGCGCCTCGCCGGTCCGCATCTGCTCCAGCGCGTCGTTGATGCCGGCCAGCGGCACCCGGTGGGTGATCAGTCCCGCGAGGTCGATACGGCCGGCCCGCCAGAGGGCGATGGCCCTCTCGTACGAGCGGAGCACGTCTCCGCCGCCGTACATCGAGGGCAGGATCCGCTTCTCGTCGAAGAACAGCTCGAACATGTTGAGCTGGAGGAAGTCGTCCATGGCGCCCGCGCCGACGATGCAGAGCGTGCCGCCGCGCCGGGTGGCCTCGTAGGCGGTGCGGGCCGTCGCCGAGCGGCCGACGACCTCGAAGACGTAGTCGAAGCCCTCGCCGGCCGTGATCCGCTGCTTGGCGTCGGGGAGTTCTTCCGGGGCCACCGCCTCGGTCGCGCCGAACCGCAGCGCCGCCTCCCGCCGGGAGGCCACCGGGTCGACGGCCACGATCTGTGCCGCGCCCTGGAGCTTGGCGCCCTGGATCGCGGAGATGCCGACGCCTCCGCAGCCGATGACGGCGACCGAGGAACCGGCCTCCACGCGCGCGGTGTTGATGGCCGCGCCGAGCCCGGTCGTCACTCCGCAGCCGATCAGCGCGGCGACGTCGAAGGGGACGTCGTCCGGTATGGGCACCGCGCAGCCGGCGTCCACGACGACCTCCTCGGCGAAGGTGCCGGTGCCGGCGAAGCCGAAGACGTCCCCCCCGGGGCGCTTGAAGTTGGGCGTACCCGCGTTGAGGAACCCGGCCAGGCAGAGCTGGGTCTGGCCGCGCTTGCAGGACGGGCAGGCGCCGCACGCGGGCAGCCAGCACAGCAGCACCCGGTCGCCGGGCTTGAGGGCCGTCACCCCGTCGCCGACGGCCAGGATCTCGCCGGCGCCCTCGTGGCCGGGGACGAAGGGCGCGGGCTGCGGCAGGACGCCGCTCATCGCGGAGACGTCCGAGTGGCACAGGCCGGTCGCCCTGACCCGGATGCGCACCTTGCCGGGGCCGAAGCCCACCGCCTCGACGTCGTCGAGGACTTCGAGTTTGTCCTGTCCGGTCTCGTGCAGTACGGCTGCGCGCATGGTGCGGCTCCTTCACACGGTTTCTACGAGGACGCGGTTTTTGCGAGGACGCGGCCTTTACGAGGACGCGGTTTCCACGAGGGTGTCGGCGAGGACCGGGGCGTCGTCGCGGTCGGCGGCCGTCACCACGGCCTGGACGCGGCCGGGGCCCTCCCACATCCGGATGCGGAGGGTCTCGCCCGGGTACGCGACGCCGGCGAAGCGGGTGCGGTACGCGCGGACACGGGCGACGTCCCCGCCGAGCAGGGTGTCGGCGACGGCCTTCAGGGTCATGCCGTACGTGCACAGGCCGTGCAGGATCGGCCGGTCGAAGCCGGCGAGCTTGGCGAACTCGGGGTCCGCGTGGAGCGGGTTCCAGTCGCCGGAGAGCCGGTAGAGCAGGGCCTGCTCCTCGCGGACGTGCCGTTCGACGGTCCGGTCGGGGGCGCGGTCGGGGGTTTCGAGGCGGGCGGACGGTCCCCGCTCGCCGCCGAAGCCGCCTTCGCCGCGTACGTAGACCTCGGCGTCGCTCGTCCACAGCGGCCCGTCGTCGTCGGCCGCCTCGGAGCGGAGTACCAGGACGGCCGCCTTGCCCTTGTCGTAGACGGCGGCGACGCGGGCGGTGGTGACGGCCCGGCCCTTGACGGGGATCGGGCGGTGCAGCTCGATGCGCTGTCCGCCGTGCAGGACGGCGGCGAGGTCGACATCGATGCCGGGGGCCGCGAGGCCGCCCATCATGCCCATGCCGGCGCCCGCGACGGTGGCGAAGCTGGGCAGGACGTGGAGCCGCGACTCCAGGGTGTAGCGCAGCTCGTCGGGGTCGGTGGCGGGTGTGCCGGCGCCGAGGCCGAGGTGGTAGAGCTGGACGTCCTTGTGGTCCCAGGTGATCTCGGCGGAGCGGGGCTCGGCCGAGATCGCCTGGTTCGCGTCGATGGGCATGGGGCTCCTTGGACGGCGGACCGACGGAAGACCTCGGCACGGCCGTCCGCACCGTCGACCGCGCCGAGGCCGTGAAGGGCCGGTTCTAGAACGCGTTCTAGCGCCGGTGGCCTCCTGTATAGCGCGAGCCCCTGGGGTTGGGAAGAGTCCTGACGATGTGTCAGGTATAGCTGTCGCAGGTCGATGGGCGGGCGGTCAGAGCTTGTCCATGCCCTTGTACGGGCTGACGATGCGGGTCTGCTGGGACCCGAAGTCGACGAGCGTGGCGATCTGGCCCTCGACGGCGATGACCGTGCCGAGGCCGTGCCTGTCGTGGGAGACGCGGTCCCCCACCGCGAAGTGCTTGATCGGTGCGGCGACGGGGGCTTTGAAGGGACTGGTGGCGAGGTGGCGCCGGGGCGCGGATCGGTTCGTCATTGCCGCCAGTATGGGGCACCGCGCCGGGAGGGGGCAGGGGGCTGCCGTGACCGGGGGGCGGGCGGGGGCCCTGCGGCGGCCTACGCCTCGGCCCGGCGCGGCAGCCACAGCAGCATCAGCACCGCCCCCGCGAGCAGGATGCCCGAGCCGGTACGGAACGCCAGCGCGTACCCGGCCGTGAGGGCCTCCGGGCCCGTTCCGCCCGCCATCCGGGACGCGGCGACCGTCGACAGGGCGGCCAGGCCGAGGGCGCCGCCCATGGTGCGGGAGGTGTTGATCAGGCCCGAGACGAGGCCCGCGTCACCGGGGGCGGCGCCCTGGGTGGCGAGGGAGGCGAGCGGGGTGATGGTCAGGCCGATGCCCAGCATCATCAGGATGCCGGGGCCGAGGATCGTCGTCGCGTACGTACCGTGCGCGTCCATCAGGGACTGCCAGCCGAACCCGGTGGCGGCGATCAGCGTGCCGATCACCGCGAGGTTGCGCGCCCCGGTGGTCACCATCAGCTTCGGCGCCAGCTTGGAGCCGACGATGACGCTGACCGAGCTGGGCACGAGCGCGAGACCGGCCTCCAGCGGCGTGTAGCCGAGCACGTTCTGGGCGTACACGGTCATGAAGAACCACATGGCGAACGAGGCCGAGCCGTTCACCAGCATCGACACGTTGGCCGCCGACACGGCCCTGGACCGGAACACCTTCAGCGGCATGAGCGGGGCGTCCGTCCGGGCCTCCACCGCCACGAACGCCGCCAGCAGCGCCACCCCGCCCAGCAGCGGCAGCA
This sequence comes from Streptomyces sp. NPDC049837, assembly GCF_040674455.1. Lineage (NCBI taxonomy): Bacteria > Bacillati > Actinomycetota > Actinomycetes > Kitasatosporales > Streptomycetaceae > Streptomyces > Streptomyces sp. NPDC049837. Next base: position 240,036 of record NZ_JBFAMP010000006.1, read on the forward strand.
GCGTCGCCGCCTCGCCCCAGCCTGCCTCCTCGGTCTGGACGATGCCGTACGCGACGGCCGCCAGGCCGGCGGTGACCAGCACCGCGCCGGGCAGGTCGAGCCGCCGCCCGCCCTCCGTCCGGCTCTCGCGGATCCACAGCGCGGCGCCGACGATCACCAGCACGCCGACCGGGACGTTGATCAGCAGCACCCAGCGCCAGGAGAGCAGGTCGGTCAGGACGCCGCCGACCAGTCCGCCGGCCGCACCGCCGCCCGCGCCCACCGCCGACCAGGTGCCGATCGCCCGGGTCCGCGCGGGCCCCGGCGGCACGGCGGCGGTCACGATGGTGAGCGTCGCGGGCGCGAGGACCGCCGCGCCGAGCCCCTGCACGGCGCGGGCGGCGAGCAGTTGCCAGCCCTCCACGGCGAGCCCGCCGGCCACGGACGCGGCGGTGAACAGCCCGAGCCCCACCAGGAACATCCGCTTGCGCCCGAAGAGGTCGGCGGCCCGCCCGCCGAGCAGCATGAATCCGGCGAAGGCGATCGAGTACGCGTTGAGCACCCACTGGAGCCCGACCGCCGACAGCCCGAGGTCGGCCCGCATCGACGGCAGCGCCACGTTCACGACGGACACGTCGAGGACGACCAGGAACTGACCGGCGCAGGCGGCGAGGAGCACCGCCCAGGTGCGGGCGGCGGGGCGCGCGGGGTCGGTGGTTATGGGGAGTTGGGCGGCGGTCTCGGTACGCGGCTCGGACATGGCTGTCATGGTCGCAGGTGCGGTGCGGTCCGTACATCCGGATATGGACGTAGGCCGGAAGTCCCGGCCGCCTACGATGTGACCGCCCAGTAGGACTGTCCGACCAGGAGGAACCCATGGCCGTGCCCGCCGCGCCCGCACCCGCGCCGGAGACGCTCGCCGCCTTCGAGGCCGCCAAGGGGTTCATGCCCGTACGCGAGGGCCTGGCGCTCCACGCGGCGGCCGGCGAGGCCGGGCGGCTCGGGCTGCCGCTGCTGGAGGTCGGCACCTACTGCGGGCGCTCCACGATCCTGCTCGCCGACGCGGCGCGGGCGGCCGGCACGGTGGCCGTCACCGTCGACCACCACCGGGGCAGCGAGGAGCAGCAGCCGGGCTGGGAGTACCACGACCCGACGGTGGTGGACCCGGAAGTCGGGCTGATGGACACGCTGCCGGCGTTCCGCCGCACCCTGCACGGGGCGGGCCTGGAGGAGCACGTCATCGCCGTCGTCGGCCGCTCGCCCCAGGTCGCGCGGGTGTGGGCGGGCGAGGTCGGCCTGGTCTTCATCGACGGCGGCCACACCGACGAGCACGCCACCGCCGACTACGAGGGCTGGGCGCCGCGCGTGGCCGACGGCGGGCTGCTGGTCATCCACGACGTCTTCCCCGACCCGGCGGACGGCGGCCAGGCCCCGTACCGCATCTACCTGCGCGCCCTGGAGTCGGGCGCGTTCACCGAGGTGTCGGTGACGGACTCCCTGCGCGTGCTGCGCCGCACGGGCCCGGGCATCTGACCGCAGCGCCGCACGGCCCGGGGCCCCCGGGGTCCGACGAGGGGAATCCGGGCGCGGCTCGGTGTGAGCGGGGCCGTGCGGCCGGGGAGCAGCGCATAGCATCGGCCCGTGCACGACGACGACAGCCCCGCCACGCCCCGCCGCACGAAGCTCATGGTCACGCTCGCCGTCGCGGCGTCCCTGGCCGCCGCGACGGCCGGCTGGCTGGCGTGGAACACGACCAGCGGCGCGGCCGGCCCGGCGCCCCGGGCGCTGGGCCCCGGGCCGGTGACTCCCGGCCCGGCGCGGAGCACGCCGCCCCCCGCCGCCCCGCTCTCCCTCGCCGGCAAGACCGTGGTGATCGACCCGGGTCACAATCCGGGAAACTTCGATCACCCCCGGGAGATCAACCGGCTCGTGGACATCGGAACGAACCGCAAGGAATGCGACACCACCGGTACGTCCACGAACTCCGGTTACACGGAGGCCGAATTCACCCTGGATGTTTCACACCGTCTTCGCACGCTGCTCCAGCGGCAGGGCGCCACGGTGACCCTCACCCAGGACGCCGACCGCCCCTTCGGGCCGTGCATCGACGAGCGCGCCCGCATCGGCAACGCCGCGAAGGCCGACGCCGTGGTCTCCCTCCACGCGGACGGCTCGGGCACCGGGAACCGGGGCTTCCACGTGATTCTTCCCGCACTGGTCAAGGACGGCGCGGCCGACACGGCCCGGATCGTGGTGCCGTCGCGCGCCCTCGGGCAGCGCGTCGCCCGGGAGTTCGCGCTGGCGACCGGAAGCGCTCCGGCCAACTACGTGGGCGGGGGTACTGGTTTGGACGTACGCAAGGATCTCGGCGGACTGAATCTCTCAACCGTGCCCAAAGTCTTCATCGAATGCGGCAATATGCGTGACCCGAAGGACGCCGCATTGCTGACAGACGCGGCATGGCGGCAGAAAGCGGCCCAGGGAATCGCGGCCGGCGTGAGCACCTACCTGCGGGGCTAGGCCCGGCGGACGGTAGCCTGCCGGGGGCCCGGGGTCGCCCCGGGCCGGTACCGCATCCGTACCATGGGGCCGGCCACCCCCGTGCTTCGCGCCACCCCGACGAGACGAACCGACGAAGGACTCTTACACGTGAACATCCGCTCCCTCACTCGAGGCGATGGCGTGGTGATCGGAGCAGCGGTGGTGCTGTTCATCGCCTCGTTCCTCGACCTCACCAGTTTCGACTGCCCCAGTGGGGTCGACTGCTCGGACTTCGAGAGCCGCAACGCCTGGGACGGCCTGGGCCTCCTGATGAGCATGTTCCTCTCCGGTGTCATCGGGGCCGCGCTGATCGTGGTCGGGCGCGCGATGCCCGGCCGCAAGGTCGCGGGGATCGACCTCGGCCAGTTCGGTGTGGCCTTCAGCATCTTCTCGCTGTGGACGGCGTTCTGGACCATCATCGACATGGACGCCGACGCCGGCGCGGGCATGATCCTGGGCCTGCTGGCGACCATCGCGCTCGCCGCGGCCGCGATCGCCTCCCCGCTCGTCCCGGCGCTCAAGGCCCCGCTCGTGGGCGCGCCGCGTCCGCAGGCGCCGCAGCCGTACGGCGGCCAGCCGCCGGCCGGTTACGGCTACCCCGGCGCCCAGCAGCCGCCGTACGGCGGTCAGCCGGAGGGTGGTTACGGCTACCCGGGCGCCACGCAGGGCGGCCAGCCGGGCCAGCCGCAGCCGTCGCAGGCCGGCCAGCCGGCCCCGCAGGGCCAGCCCGGTCCGGCCCAGCCCGCGCCCGCGCCCGCCGGGGCATCGGACTTCTCGCCGTTCTGGTTCGCCGTCCCGGTGGCCCGTCCGCTGTACGCGGAGGACGGCTCGCCGACGCCGATCGCGGAACTGGCGCCGGGCACCTGGTACCTGGCGGTCGAGCAGCGCGGCCAGGGCCTGGTGGCCCAGACGCAGGACGGCCGCCGCGGCGTGCTCCAGGACACCACGGGCATCCAGCGCGGCTAACCACCCACGGTCACGGCGCGGCCCCTCGCCCTTCCGGGCGGGGGGCCGTTCCCGTACAGTCGGGCCCCGGAACTGACGTACCGTCAGAGAAGAGGCGGCATGCGGCTCGGACTGGCACTCGGCTACTGGGGGCGCGGCCCGCACCCCGGCCACCTCGACCTGGCCCGCGAGGCCGAGCGCCTCGGCTACGACTCCGTCTGGACCGCCGAGGCGTGGGGCTCGGACGCGTTCACCCCGCTCACCTGGATCGCGGCGCACACCAGCCGCATCCGGCTCGGCACGGCGATCGCGCAGATGGCCGCGCGGACGCCGACGGCCACCGCCATGCACGCGCTCACCCTCGACCACCTCTCGGGCGGCCGGATGATGCTCGGGCTCGGCCTGTCGGGACCACAGGTCGTCGAGGGCTGGTACGGGCGCCCCTTCCCCGCATCGCCGCTCACCGCGACCCGCGAGTACGTGGACGTCGTCCGCCAGGTCCTGCGCCGCGAGCGGCCGGTCACGCTCGACGGGCGCTTCCACTCCCACCCGTACGCCGGCGAGGACGGCACCGGCCTCGGCAAGCCCCTCAAGCCGATCACCCACCCCCTCCGCCCGGAGCTGCCCGTGCTGCTGGGCGCCGAAGGCCCGAAGAACATCGCCCAGACGACGAGGATCGCCGACGGCTGGCTGCCGCTGTACTGGTCTCCGCTGCGCCCCGACGTGTACGACGTGAAGGACCTGCCCGCCGGCTTCATGGTGGCACCCATGGCCCGCGCCCAGGTGTGCGACGACGTCACCGAGGGCCTGTTGCCGGTCAAGGCGATGCTCGGCTTCTACATCGGCGGCATGGGCCACACCACCCGCAACTTCCACGCCGACCTGATGGCCCGCATGGGGTACGAGGCCGAGGCCCGCCGCGTCCAGGAGCTGTTCGCCCAGGGGCGCCGCGACGAGGCGGTGCTGGCCGTCCCGGACGCCTTCGCCGACGAGATCTCCCTCGTCGGTCCCCGCGCCCGGATCGCCGAGCGCCTGGCGCTGTGGCGCGAGGGCCCGGTGACGGACCTTCTGGTGACGGCACCGGACCCGGCGACGCTGCGGGTACTCGCGGACCTCAACGCCTAGCGTTTGACGGGCCGGTGAGCGGCAACCCGTCGAGCATGTCTCCCCGTCATCGGAACGGAAGCGCGCAGGCGGCGACCGCGATCGCGGTAGTCGCCGATGTCATGGCCGCCATCATCGGCCTGTGGATCCTGATGTACCTGTTCGACGCCAACCGGGCCAACGACCTGGTCCAGTTCGTCCAGGAAGCGGCCCGCTGGCTGGCCGGCTGGTCGCACGACCTGTTCACCTTCGACG